>JAEWYQ010000070.1 GCA_023395555.1 Bacillota bacterium | reverse complement strand
CTGCCGTGAGACAGCGGATTGACATCAACTGTGTCCTTCCCCATCTAGACAGGTCTGAGACGGAGCGGTATATACGCTCCCACTTGACCTATGCTGCCGGAAGGGAAGATATCTTTACCGACAAAGCTTATGATGAAGTCCATAAGGAATTCACCGGGATTCCCCGCAGTATCAACCGGATTGCCGAGAAGAGCCTGATGTATGCCTCACAGCAGAATAAGAGGCTGATCGATGAGCATATGGTAAGGTATGTGGTTGACCATGAAATGCTGAAGGGAGGGATGTGATTATGGGTTCACCCACATTTATCCTTCCATCCCATAAAGAATGGTATTCCCAGCTTCTGAAGGAAGACGGTACCCACCCTGACGATAACGAGCGGAAGGCTTTGTTCTTCGTTATCTCCGGCAACCGGGATCTGTACCGGAAGAGATCCAATCATCCATTTATAACTTTAAGAAACACCATATCCTGGACTGTCTGTCAAGCCGGGAAGAGGATTTTTCGTCTGGATGTAAAGCCTTGATCCGCCTGGGTTTCAACCTATACAACGGGTATAGCGATTATGATTTTTCTCCTTTTTCTCTGATGTGTCACTTGGATGGAGAAAACCGGAGGCTGGCATTGGATGCTATTGCAATACGTTTTGCTATCCGATAAAAGCTTGGGGCAGGAACACTGCCCCAACTATCCTAAAATCTAATGACAGAATCAGGAGCAGTACTCTGACAGACTAAGAGATCAGTTTAGTGACAGATCAAAAAATCTTTAACAATCAGTAAAGAAACCTGGTTCTTTGTAGTACTGCTGTGAATCTTTCATAAATAACCTCCAGGATGATTTTTTATGAAAGGCGCCCTTCATAGTTTCAGTTTAGCAGGAAATTTCTACAAAGCAAGCTTTTTTATAGAAACTCCCTTTCATGCATTTTAATAAAATCATAATAAGAACGAACATTCTCTAAATCAGTCCAGCGTTCGATCCGGGCCGGATTTTTATCCAGATTATATATTCTGGCTCCCCTCATGGAGAGAAGGAACGGTGAGTGAGTGGAAATAATAAATTGGCACCCAAAAAATCGGGCTGACTCTTCAAGAAAGCTTAATAATTCCGCCTGACGTTTTGGAGAAAGACTATTCTCCGGCTCGTCCAATAAATAAAGCCCGTTTTCCTGGATCTTTTCCGTGAAATAAAGAAAGGCACTCTCGCCATTGGAATATTCCCGGACATTATCCATCAATTCTCCCCGCACAAAGCGGGACTGGGTTTTCCGTCTGGAGTTATTCACTTTTTTCAGCTGGTCATAATCCGCCATTGATTTCAGCTGAAAGTGAGAATATTTTGCATCCAGGTATTCATCAAACAGCTCCTCCCGCTTCAGGTCAATTCCTTCATTCAGGTTACGGATGTTCAGCATATAATCAAACACATCATCACTGGTAATGATGCGGCTGCTGCTCGTAATTTCTTCCTCCATATTCATGCCGCACATCTCTACATAATCCGGGAAAAAATTAGATTTATTATAAACAGAATCTCGGCGAAGCCTGGCCTTTTCTGCAATGACATTGAGGGCGGTGGATTTTCCCGAACCGTTTCCTCCATATAATATGGTCACGGTATCAAAATCCAGCCGGTCCAGCTCATTCTTTGATAAAATCTGGAAGGGATAAAAGGAATCATAGCAGGTTCTTTGAACGCTCATAAAAAAGTTGAATTCTGCCTCGGCATTGGGAAATGTAAAGCTTTTTAAATAAATCATCAGATTCTCCAATCTTATTCGGTAAGCAAACCATATTTTATATATGGATGAAATAGGCTGTAATGTTTTCAAATCCCTAATAATTATCATATTATACATGTATTCTCTTTTCAATCCTATTTTAGAAGGGAAGGATAAATTAATTCAAATAACATACAAATTTCTTGATCTAAAAGCGATATTAATTTTGACAACCTCATATAAAATAGTGTATGATAGACTTTGTAGGTTTCTTTGTAAAAAACAATGTTTTATAGAAATGACTTCACAAAAAGCGATTTTATAAAGACTATTTTCACAAATAAAAGACATAATTACAAAAGATTATAATGACTATAATATACCTGCGAGGAGAACTATCATGAGGTTTGCTTTGCCTAAGAACAGGACGATCCCTCTTATTATATTTGCTATTTTCGGCATGGTGGTATCCTTTACCATAGGCCTGTTTCATATATCACAGATGATGGGATACAGCTATAAGCTGCAGTCCGAATCATATTTTCATATGGCTGAGAATACGGCAGCGCTTATTCAGAAGGAAATGGAACATACCGCTAAGATCCTGCATATATCCGCATGTTATCTTGCCAACGGACAGGATCCGGATGAAAACACCCTGGAAAGATTATTACCTCTGATTGATACGGATCTGGAATATATGGACATCGTGGTGGCCGGTTCTGATGGTAAGGGATGGGACTCCCGGGGAGAGGCAATCGACCTGTCGGAAGAGGCGTATTTTGTGGGCGCCATGCAGGGTGAGGAAGAGATGCAGATCTCTTCCGGCTATACAAAGGATCAGATTCCGGTGCTGCTGTACACAGTCCCGGTTATCAGGGACGGTATCAGTGTAGGATTGATCGGCATCCAAAGGAGCGCGGAGTTAAGCGAGGAAGTCTTTGCCTCCCAGATGGAGGAGGGACATGCCATTTACCTGGTCAATCAGGAGAAGAACCTGGTTGGATATGTGAAGGGATCTGATATTCGGAACTTTAATTACGACGCCATGATGTCTGAAAACAGGACATTTGAAGAAATTGTCCGAGACACGCTGGATGACAATCTGCAGTCCCTTTATCAGGAAAGAAAAATCTATCGTCCCACAGTTTTGATCTGGACACAGGCTCCTCTTGGCGACAATGGCTGGTCTGTACTGGCGGGAGGAAGATTTACCATGAAGGGCTTTGCCAGGGAGCTTTTGCAGCTGACTAATATGATATGGCTGCTGATTGCCGCCACCCTGTTCATGTTCCTGGTAATGATCATCAATCAGAAGAGTTCCGACCGGAAGGTGGTGCGGGCCCTGTATCTGGATCCGGTGACCGGCGGGGACAATTGGTATAAATTCCGGATCAAGATGAGCAAGGTGCTGAACAGCAAGCAATTCTATAAGAATAATTATGCTCTGGTTAATTTTGATATTAACCGCTTTAAGGTTATCAATGACGCTTACGGCTATCATAAGGGTGACGAGGTATTAAAGGATATCTACAATGTGATTAAAAAATGGATTCGGCCCAGAGAGCCCTTTACCCGGTATGCGGCGGACCAGTTTTATATTCTCATGGCTTTTTCCGATAAAGAGGAACTGAAATTAAGAATTATGGAATTAAATGACCGTATTCACCGGCTCCGCTACACCGAGATGGTAAGAGTTTTCTACGGTATATACCAGGTTACGGAGCGCAAGGATTCCATTGACCGGATGGGTGAATTTGCACAGATTGCAAAGAACAATATCAAGGGAAGCTCGGAGAGCATGATTTCCTTCTTTGATGATGCGGATCGGGAGAGGCTGCTGTCGGAAGAGGAAATTGAGAAATCCATGAACGATGCTCTGAAAAATGAAGAATTCCATGTATATCTTCAGCCCAAATATCTGGCCAGGGAAGAGACGATCTATGGTGCCGAAGCGCTGGTGCGCTGGCACAACGAGGGCGGCGTACCCATCTCTCCCAGCAATTTTATTCCGCTTTTTGAAAAGAACGGATTTATTATTGAACTGGATTATTATATGCTGAAGAAGGTGTGTGAACTGCTGGCGGATTGGCTGGATAAGGGATATGATCCGGTTCCGGTGTCTGTGAATATATCCAGGCTGCATTTTGCCAATGCCCATCTGGCAGAGATTATAGCGGAGATTGTGGACAGCTATGGAATTCCCCGCAATCTGATTGAATTGGAGTTGACGGAGAGCGCCTTTTTGCAGAACAAGCAGATGTTGATCAATACGGTGATCCGTTTGAAGGAATACGGCTTTTTGGTGTCCATGGATGATTTTGGCGCAGGCTATTCCTCACTGAACTCGTTGAAGGATCTGCCTCTGGATACGGTGAAGCTGGACGGCGAATTGTTCCGCATTACCGAGGAGGTGGAGCGGGGGCTTTGTGTCATACGCAACACCATTACCATGGCGAAGGATCTGCATATGAAGGTGGTTGCGGAGTGTATTGAAACAAAGGAACAGGTTGAGTTTTTATGCAAAGTAGGGTGTGATATTATACAGGGTTATTATTTTGCAAGGCCCATGCCCGCAGAGCAGTTTGAAGTCAGTTATTTCCGTATTTCGGAGATTGACTAAGTGGATAGAAATTTGGTTTTTTTCAAATAATGTGTGTATATATTGCCAATTGCATTGAAAATAGAATTATTGTATAGTAAGCTTATTATGCACACTTTGGACAAGCGGGGGTCGATTCTCCTTCCGGTGCTTTCGGATCAGGATCGGCGGACGCTGTTACATCTTTTGGGAGGTATATTTTATGAAACTGTTTCTCGATACGGCGAATGTAGAAGAAATCAGAAAAGCGAATGATCTGGGTGTCATCTGCGGAGTAACAACCAATCCGTCCTTAATTGCAAAGGAAGGAAGAGACTTTGCGGAGGTAATTAAGGAAATTACAAGCATTGTTGACGGCCCCATCAGCGGCGAAGTGAAAGCAACCACGGAAAAGGCGGAGGATATGATTAAGGAAGGAAGAGAGATTGCCAAGATTCATCGGAACATGGTAGTTAAGATTCCTATGACACTGGAAGGATTAAAGGCAACCAAGGTTCTTGCTTCCGAAGGAATTAAGACCAATGTAACTCTGATCTTCTCAGCAAATCAGGCATTACTGGCAGCCAGAGCAGGCGCTACCTATGTATCTCCCTTCGTAGGCCGTCTGGATGACATCTCAACACCGGGCGTCGACTTAGTCAGAACTATTTCCGAAATATTTGAAATCTATGATATCAAGACAGAGATTATCGCCGCCAGCATCCGCAGCACGGTGCATATTACAGAATGTGCTCTGGCCGGTGCGGATATCGCCACGGTTCCCTATAGCGTAATCGCCCAGTGTGCAAAGCATCCCCTGACGGATGCCGGAATTGAGAAGTTCAAGCAGGATTACAGGGCGGTTTTCGGAGAATAGGCTCTATCTATAGATTGATTATAAGGAGGATCTACAATGAGCAACATTGATACAAGGTCAGTCAACGCCATCAGAATCCTATCTGCTGACGGTGTGCAGAAGGCAAATTCGGGACATCCGGGCTTACCGCTGGGAGCGGCGGCCATGGCCTATGAATTATGGGCGAAGCACATGAAGCATAATCCGTCCAACCCGCAATGGGCGAACAGGGACCGTTTCATCCTGTCCGGCGGTCATGGCTCCATGCTGTTATACTCTTTATTGCATTTATTCGGCTACGGCCTGACAAAAGAAGACCTGGCACAGTTCCGTCAGGATGGCTCCCTGACTCCCGGACATCCGGAGTACGGTCATACGGTTGGCGTTGAAGCGACCACAGGCCCTCTTGGTGCCGGAATGGCTATGGCAGTGGGCATGGCAATGGGCGAGGCTCATCTGGCGGCGGTATTCAATAAGGAAGGCTATCCGGTGGTGGATCACTATACCTATGTCCTGGGCGGCGACGGCTGCATGATGGAGGGAATTACCTCCGAGGCAATGTCTCTGGCAGGCACTCTCGGACTGGGCAAATTAATTGTTCTGTATGACAGCAATCAGATTTCCATCGAAGGAAGCACGGATATCGCTTTTACTGAGGATGTGAAGAAGCGTTTTGAAGCATATGGCTTCCAGACCCTGGTGGTTGAGGATGGCAATGATCTGGCGGAGATTGGGGCTGCAATTAAGGCTGCCAAGGAAGACTTATCCAGACCTTCCATGATCACCGTAAAGACGAAGATCGGTCATGGCAGTCCCAGAGAAGGAATGGCCAGCGCCCATGGCGAACCCCTTGGCGCAGATAATGTTACGGCATTAAAAGAGAAATTAGAATGGCCGAGCCAGGAAGCGTTCTTTGTTCCTGAGGAGGTTTATGAGAATTATAAAGCCCTTGCCGCGGAAGGCGGGAAGGCGGAGGAAGCCTGGAATCAGTTATTTGTTGATTACTGCAAGGCATTTCCGGAGCAGAAGGCATTATGGGATCAGTATCATGATACACAGCTGGCAAAGGGTCTTATTGATAATGAAGAATTCTGGGCATTTGCAGATAAGCCGGAGGCAACGAGAAATCTATCCGGTCAGGTGCTGAACCGCCTGAAGAATCATCTTCCCAACCTCATCGGCGGTGCCGCGGATCTTGCGCCCTCTACCAAGACTTATCTGAATGATATGGGTGACTTTTCAAAGGAGAATTACGCAGGCCGCAACCTTCACTTTGGTGTGCGTGAGCTGGCGATGGCGGCGATTGGCAACGGCCTGGCTCTTCACGGCGGGTTGAGAGCCTATGTATCCACCTTCTTTGTATTCAGTGATTATGTGAAGCCCATGGCAAGGCTTTCCGCCTTAATGGGACTTCCTTTGACCTATGTGTTTACTCATGACAGCATCGGCGTCGGCGAGGATGGCCCGACCCATGAGCCTATCGAGCAGCTGGCCATGCTTCGTGCCATGCCCAACTTCACGGTATACCGTCCGGCGGATGCGACGGAGTGTATCGCCGCCTGGTATTATGCGGTAACCTCCTGCAATACCCCTACGGCATTGGTGCTGACACGTCAGAATCTTCCTCAGCTGGCTGGTTCCTCCAAGGAAGCCTTAAAGGGCGGCTATATTGTATCCAATTCCATGAAGGAGGTTCCGGATGCCATTATTATGGCAAGCGGTTCCGAGGTTGAATTGGGAATTAAGGCCCAGGAAGAGCTTGCAAAGGAAGGCATCGATGTAAGAGTGGTAAGTATTCCTTCCATGGAGATATACGAGGCACAATCCGAAGAGTATAAGCAGAGCGTTCTTCCGTCAAAGGTTAGGGCCAGAGTGGCAGTGGAAGCCGCGATTGACTTCGGTTGGGGCAAGTATGTGGGCCTGGACGGAACCACAGTTACCATGAAGGGCTTCGGCGCCTCCGCACCGGCAGGAACCCTGTTTAAGAAATTTGGCTTTACAACAGAAAATGTGGTGAAGGCTGTAAAAAGCGTATTGTAAGTAAGAGGAAATATCTTGAGGATAATCCCCCTGTAACATGCATGAATTCTGTTAAAACAGAACATGTATAGCAGGGGGATTTTTGATTTTATAGGTATATTGTTCTGTTTCACTTCCGTTACATTACAGAAAGTATTGTAATTGATATTCTACTTAAAATCTTCTCTTTGGAATGGTTATAATGAAGCTGGAACCCTTCTTAAATTGGGAACGCACCTTAATCTTGCCCGTATGGGCCAGAATAATAATCTTCGCTAGGGAAAGCCCCAGACCGTGGCCGCTGATATTCTGGTTCCTCACATGGTCGGAACGGTAAAATCGGTTGAAGATATGATCAATATCCTTTCGGGTCATTCCAATTCCGGTGTCTGACACAGTAATAACACAGTCCCCGTTGACCTTCTGGCAGAGAATCGTAATCTCTCCTTCTTCCTTTGTATATTTCACCGCATTGTCTATAAAAATACGAAGGGCCTGCTTCAAGGCCTGCTTATCGCCGTATACGACAACATCCTCCATAACCGGATTGCTGATAATCCGGTTGCCAGCAACCAGCCTGGTTTCCTTCACCATGTCCTCAATGAGAGGACGTATGTTAAACCGCTTTTTGATTAATTTTAATGTCTTCTTATCATGCCGAGACAGATACAGGAGCTTTTCCACCAGATCCTGCATAGATCTGGCCTCGTTCTGAATTGCCTCTATGGATTCCTGCAGAACCTCCTCATTGGAGCTTCCCCAGCGGTTAAGCATATTAATATATCCCTGAATCACAGCGATGGGGGTTCGAAGCTCATGGGAGGCATCGGATACAAACTGCTTCTGGCTCTCGTAGGAGGTTTCAATCCGATCCAGCATAGCGTTAATTACATTGGCCAGATCCTTCAGCTCGTTCTTCGTCCCCTCCACATTCAGCCGCTCGCTGTGGAGATTGTTGACGGTCAGGCGGTTGGCTATAGCAGACATCTCCCGGATGGGATCCAGAAGCTTGATGTCACTTCCCCTTCCCTTACGGATAATCATGGCCGTAACGATAAGGTACAGGAGCACCAGCTTCCAGGTCATGGAGGCATACCGCTCATAGCTCCTGGAGAGATTATACTGGAAGTTGGCTGTATAATCCCTGCCGTTGACAGAAAAGTTCTTGTCTTCCTTTACGATCACAGCATCCTCTAAGCTGTTCAGGTCAATATGAACGTCAAACAGGAATTCCATACCGTCCCTCTCTTCATGGGCGATATCATCATACAGCACTCTCCCGGAGGTCTCCACCCTTATGGTGAGCCCCTCCTCCCGGTAGGGATTCGTCAATGCCTCCTCTCCTCCGGTTTCCACAAGCTTGATAATCTCCTTGGCCTTCTCTTCAAAGCCACTCTTTTCCGCGGAAATAAAAACAAGAAAGAAACCTACGAAAAGTAAGATACCATGCGTTAATAATAACTTTAAATATGCCAATGAGATACGAAAGGTAATGGATAAACGAAAATTACTCAGCCACTCCTCCCGTTTTCTGCGCAAAGGCAGAATCGTCCTTTGCAAAAAGGTCCGTAACGCTTCTAAAAAAGTTCTGCTCATAGTATCAACCCTTAATAATATAGCCCACGCCCCGAACCGTGGAAATCAGATGGATTCCGTATTTCTCATCAATCTTCTGTCTGAGATAGCGGATGTATACATCGACCACATTGGTATCACCAAAGTATTCATAATCCCATACATTATTCAGCAGCTGTTCTCTGGTTAAGGCAATATTCTTATTGCGCATCAGATATTCCAGAAGCTCATATTCCTTCTTCGTCAATACCAGCTCCTCCTGATCATAATATGCGCTATGGCTCAAGAGATTCAGCGTCACCTTTCCGATCTTCAGAAGATCTTCCTTCGATTCCCGGGACTGCCTCTTCCGGTTCAGCGCCACACGGATTCTGGCCAGCAACTCCTCAATGGCAAAGGGCTTCGTCATATAATCATCCGCACCCGTATCCAGTCCGGCAACCTTGTCCGTCACATCATCCTTTGCAGTAAGCATAATAATGGGAACCTGGGACTCCAGCCGGATTCTGCGGCACACCTCAATCCCATTGAGGCCCGGCAGCATAATATCCAAGATCACCAGATCCACATTTTCCTTCAGAGCCTTCTCCAGGCCGCTCCGTCCGTCTGCTGCCAGCACCACCTCATAGCCCTCATGCTTCAGCTCCAGCTCCAGAAATCGTCCTATCTTAATCTCATCCTCAACCACTAATATCTTCGCCATTCTAACCTCCATCTACCCCTCAATGCGGCGAGGGCCTTCCCAGTGCCTCTCCGTGTGAAAAATCCTGCACAGATAATATCTTCTATTATTGTATCGGTTATGGTTATTTTTTTCAATACGTCTATATTAAAATTCCATTAGAAGCAAAAGAATATACTGCAAATAAGAAAGTGCTCGATGGGACATGGTGCTCTCATTTAGTATGTAAACACATATATAAAAAAACCACCCTGATACTTGGCAGTTGAGGGGGTGGTTTTCCTATCCATTTAACGGTCAACCACCTTGTGGGCAGTTGTTCTTTTTCTAAATATACTACGTAATGTTGTAAATATGGAATGCGGAAAGTTCACCCCTAAAAATGTATTCAAAAAAAGCCCGGCCAGCTCCTTTTTTTGCAATATCCATGAATGGAGTGTCGCTGCCGACCTCCTCTTCTATAAGTGTTTCTGTTTTTCACCAGTACAGGATAATTCATACCAGTTTTTCAATAAAAAACACTTTATCACTATTGGGAAAATATAAGATAATCAAGGTATTTCCATGATGAGTAAATTTTTGCCATAAGCAATAATTGTTAAATTCCGGCTCATTACTTTTAGAGATATTTAAATTTAATAGAACTGCTCGTACAAACTCTTCGATGTTATTATTTTTACTATCACTTGAATCGCCATTATAAACTTGTAATCCTTCCGTATTTTTCTGAGGAATAATTAGATTTATATTTTAAAATTTTTTACAAATAGTTTACGTTTTTAATACATCATAGGCTTGCTTTAACAGTCCTGTTCCTGACATATTCCTTCATTCGGCGAAACGCTGAATATGAGGGATCATACCAATATGGCTACTTGTTGTTTGTACCATGTTAGGTATGAGAATTAGGACTTTCCTTGGCGAAGCATCATGGCTTCCCCTTAAGCGGAATATTGGTATTTTACCGCCGGATATTGTATCTTACCGGTGCAGATATTGCATTATCCGGCAATATATCAGATAATAACGGCATGCAGCTGATCTATAAATGAGGAAGGCTATAAAAGGAGAGGGATTAAGGGAAGGGGGATGTAGATATGGAGGATATTATTCAGGTAAAGCACCTGAAGAAGTATTTTAAAGAAGTGAGGGCGGTGGATGATATCAGCTTCCGGGTAAAAAGGGGCGAGCTGTATGGCTTTCTGGGAGTGAACGGCGCAGGAAAATCCACGACCATTAATATGCTGTGCACCCTGTTAAGTCCGGAAGAAGGGGAGGTGCTTCTCTGCGGCTGCCGCCTTGGAAGGGAGGACAGGAAGATCCGCAGCAAAATCGGTGTGGTGTTTCAGGATAATACCCTGGATGACCGGCTCACCGTTAAGGAAAATCTTATGACCCGGGCATCCTTATACGATCCCCGGAGGGAAGCAATCCGCAGGAATCTGGATTATGTCTGTGAGGTTCTGGATATCAAAGAGCTGCAAAACCGCCAGTACCGGAAGCTGTCCGGCGGGCAGAGAAGGCGCTGTGAAATTGCCAAGGCTCTGATGAATGGCCCGGAAATATTATTCCTGGATGAGCCCACCACCGGGCTGGATCCCCAGACCAGGCAGAATGTATGGGAGTGCATTGAACGGCTGAGAAGGGAAGAGGGCATGACGGTATTTCTTACCACCCACTACATGGAGGAGGCGGCAAAGGCAAATTATATCTCCATTATGGAAGCCGGGAAGCTGATCGCGGACGGAACCCCCTCCGAACTGAAGCAGCAGTACGCCCAGGATATCCTGAAGCTGGTGCCCGCAGATGAGAGTGAGCTTCTGGAGCGGTTGAGGGAGGAAGGACATTCCTTCCTGCAGGGGAGCAATTATATCCGGGTTACCATATCGGATTCCATGTCGGGTCTGGAGCTTCTTAACCGGGTGAAGAGCAGCGTGAAGTCCTTTGAATTAGTTCAGGGCACCATGGATGATGTATTTTTAAATTTAACAGGCAGAAGCTTATAAGGAGGCGGGAGAGCATGCTGATGTTCCGATTGATAAAGCGTAATATCCTGGTTTATTCCAGGGACCGATCCAATATATTCTACTCCCTGCTGTCCATGCTGATCATTATAGGTCTCATGGTGGTATTTCTGGGAAAGATGAATGCGGACAATGTAGTGGATTTATTGCAGAGATTCGGGGGAGAACGCAATATTGACGCAGACCGGGTCAATGCAGAGCAGCTGGTAGTACTGTCAACCCTGGCGGGTATTGTGATGGTTAATTCCATTACCATAACCCTGTCCATGGTGGGGATTATGGTTGAGGATGAAGCGCATAAAAAGCTCTCCAGCTTCTATGTGACTCCGGTAAACAGAGGGGTATTCGTACTCAGTTATGTGCTTGCAGCCATTATCATGGGGGTTATTATGTGTACCCTCACCCTAACCGTCGGAGAGGCATATATCGTCCTCAGCGGAGGAGGTCTCCTGCCGGCAGCAGCTCTGGGGGAAGCCTTTCTCCATATCCTGCTCAATGTATTTACCTCGGCAAGCATGGTTTTTTTGATTGCTAATTTTGTTCACAGCCAAAGCGCCTTCGGAGGGCTGAGCACCATCATCGGAACCCTGGTGGGCTTTCTGGCGGGGATATATCTCCCCATGGGGATGCTCCCGGAGAAGGTGCAGACGATTCTGAAATGCCTTCCCCTGCTTCACGGCTGCTCCATCATGAGAAGGGTTTTCACCGGCGCGATTCTGGAGAAGACCTTTGCAGGCTGTCCGGAGGAGTTGATCAGCGGGTATAAGGAGTATATGGGGATTACGGTTGTCTCAGGAGGTAAGGTTCTGTCCACAACTTTTCAGATGGCATTTCTCCTGATTAGTGGTATAATTTTTATAAGCATTGCAGGGGTATTGCAGAGAAAGAGAAATGTCATGAGCAGATAAAAGGATGATGGGGATTTCTATGAGGATTATTATTGAGGAGTGCGGTCCGGGCGAGGAGGATCAGATTATTATCCGATGCAGGGAATGGAATGAGTCGGTTCAGAAGCTGGTGGGAGAGCTGCGCCAGGGGCAGAAGAAGCTGGCGGGAATGAAGGAGGGAGCCATCACCATGATCGACCCGGCCAATATATACTATTTTGAAGGCGTGGATAATAAGGTGTTTCTCTACTGTAAGCAGAATGTGTATGAAACGAAGATGAGGTTGTACGAAATAGAGGAGGAGTTTCGGAATATGGGATTTTTCCGTGCCTCCAAGTCCGTCATTCTGAACGCGGCCAAGATCAAGAGCATCAGCCCGGCTTATTCCGGGCGTTTTGAAGCCTTGCTTTTCAACGGTGAGACGGTGGTGATATCCCGGCAGTATGTACCGGAGCTGAAGAAGAAGCTGGGAATGTAGGAGGAGCAGAGATGAAGACATTAAAGAGTATAATTCACACCTTTTTCTATGTTTTGTCAGGAAGCGTTCTGTGTACCGCTGTCTTTATGACCATATTTCTGCCAAAGCTGTATTTTACGGTCGAGATAATCTGGCAGGTGATTATTTCTTCCGCCATTGCTGCCGGCGGAGGGCTGATTTTTCACTCCAGGAAGGAGCTGAGTAAAAAACAGATGAAGCTGCGCCTTATTATAAACTATATGTATATCAATGCTGTGGTGCTGGGCTGTGCTTTCCTGTGGGAATGGGTGAATTATAGGCGGATATCCCAGGTCATAACCATGATACTCTTAATTGCAGGTGTTTATATTAGTATCACTGCCGCAACCTTCAACAGGGAGAAGAAAGTGGCGGAGAATATGAACCACAAGCTTCGAAGGGTTTATCCCGAAGAAAATGGACGAGATTAGTATAGAAAAGAATATCTTAACGGAAAGAAAATAAAAAAGTGTATTTCAAATACCCGAGGGTAAGCCAAAAAGGTATTTGAAATACATTTTTTGCTGTTTTTAACAAAAAGTGTACACATTGGATGAAATTATATTGCAAAAAAATAAGTTTAAATGAAATAAACTTTTAAAAAACTGTTGACATCCTTCGTCAGATTGTATAGAATACAGACATAAACAGAAGGATTTTAATAAAAAGCAACTAATGACAACAGTGTAACACCGAAAATAAGGATGGGAATTTGGAATCGTATGAATGAGTATTTGATGAATTTAGTAACAGAACAGGTAAATCAGGGAACGAAAGAGATCGACGAGCTCTCCACAACACAGATTTTAGAATTGATCAATAAAGAAGACAGCAGAGTGGCGGCAGCTGTGAAGGAAGAGATCTCACAAATTGCCAGGGCCGTTGATCGGATCACCGCAGCTTTAAGCAGCGGGGGGAAGATGATTTATTTTGGCGCGGGGACCTCGGGGCGGCTGGGTGTTTTGGATGCCTCGGAATGCCCTCCTACCTATGGAACCGATCCGTCTTTAATCCAGGCATATATTGCCGGCGGCGATATCGCGCTCAGAACCGCGGTGGAAGGCAGCGAGGATATCGAAGAAGATGGGAGAAATAAGGCGCTGGAATGCGGGATTGTAAAAGGGGATATTGCCGTAGGAATTACAGCCAGCGGAGGTGCTGCTTATGTAATCGGAGCTTTAAAGCAGGCGAAGGAAATGGGTGCGATTACGATTGGTGTTGTGAATAATAAACATACGAAGCTGGAGTCATTCTGTGATGTATGCATAGCGCCGGTAACAGGCCCCGAGGTTGTGGTGGGTTCCACCAGAATGAAGGCAGGCACGGCACAAAAGATGGTTTTAAATATGCTGACTACCGCCACGATGATAAAGCTTGGTAAGGTATATGGCAATATGATGGTGGATCTCAACGCATCCAATATCAAACTAGTTGACCGGGCCACCCGAATTGTCAAGGCGGTTACGGGAGTGGAGGATGCTGCCGCAAAGGAAGTTCTGGAGAAATCGAACTACAATTCGAAGCTGGCAATCATGATGATTTTATCCGGCTGTCCGTCCGAGGAGGCGGCGAGAATATTGCAGGATAATAACGGTTACCTGAAGCAGGCCTTAAGTAAAGTAAAGGGATAGCCTATGTTTGAAGAAATCGGTAAAAAAGCGGTAAGAAGAGTGATAGGACTCATGTCAGGCACCTCTGTGGACGGGATTGACGCGGCGCTGGTGGAAATAAGCGGTGATGTATATGACGGGAATATCCGCCTCTGCGCATTTGAAAACAAGCCCTTTCCCCGGCAGGTAAAGCAAAAGATATTTGAGCTTTTTGATACACAGAAAGCAACGGTGGATAAGGTTGGCTATCTCAATGCGCTTCTGGGGGAGCTGTATGCGGATGCAGTCTATTCCGTAGTAACAAAGGCGGGGCTCAGAATTTGTGATATTGATCTGATCGGATCTCACGGACAGACCATATACCATCATCCGCAGGTCAGGGAGGAGGACGGATATGCCGTTCGCTATACCGTCCAGATCGGAGAAGGAGCGGTTATCGCCAACCGGACCGGAATTCCCTGTGTATCTGATTTTAGAACAGCGGATATTGCCGCCGGAGGTCAAGGGGCGCCCCTGGTTCCATTCACCGAGTTCCTGCTTTACCGGAAGAAGGAAAAAACGGTTTTGTTGCAAAACCTCGGCGGCATAGGAAATATTACGGTTCTTCCGAAGGACTGTTCCATTGACCAGGTTTCTGCCTTTGATACGGGACCGGGAAATATGGTGATTGACGGCCTGGTGTCCATCTATACAAGGAATCAAAGCCATATGGACGAGGGCGGAAGGATTGCCGCGCGGGGCAAGGTGAACCAAAGGCTCTTAGAGGAATTATGCGGCCACAGCTATTTTCAGGAAAAGCCCCCTAAGTCAACGGGAAGGGAAATGTTCGGGAGCAGCTATATCTCGGAGATTTATCAAAAAGCAATGCAGTGGGATATTGCCATGGAGGATGTTATTGCAACGGCGACGGATTTTACTGCATGGTCCATAGCGGATTCTTACCGGAGATATATCCTGCCCCATCATCCGGCGGACCAATTGGTGATTGGCGGAGGAGGAAGCTATAATAAAACATTAGTATCCATGATACATAAGAGAATGGAGACCTTCGGAACAGAGGTCTCTGTCCAGGAGGACCTGGGCTTTAGCAGCGACGCGAAGGAGGCGGTTGCGTTTGCGCTGCTGGCTGACTGCACTCTGGCAGGCAGATGCAATAACGTGCCTTCGGTGACGGGGGCCGGAAAGCCGGTTGTAATGGGAAAAATATCAATATAAAAAGGAGCTGGGGAAATGATAAGTACATTTAAAGTTCAGGATCAGGAAGGGGTTATCGCTTTATGGAACACGGCAGCGGTAAAGATCGGTTATAAAGAAATGGATTCGGCCTCATTCCAGGAGATATTTGCCGAAAATCCATATTTTAAGGAAAACCATACCTTTGTTATGCATGAGGACAATCGTGTGGTGGGGTTTGCCTGCGGATGTACCGGAGACGACCTCCCGTTAGGGAAAACCAGCGGATACCTTACCTGTGTATTGCTGGGGGAGGCATATGAGACGGCGGAAAACTACAAGGCGCTGCTGGATACCCTGGAGAAGAGCTTCGCGGATGCAGGCAAGATACAGTCGGAGGTGCTGTTCTTCAATCCCATGATGCTTCCGTGGTATATAAAGGGAACCGATCATCACGAGCATAACAACGCTCCGGGTGTGTTCAAAAACAGCAGACTGCATAAGGAGCTGCAGGAGGCCGGATACCAGGAAAGAGCAACGGAATGTGCCATGTATTTGAAGCTGGAGGGCTTCACCATACCGGAGGCGATTCTGGAAAAGGAAGCGAGGGCTGCCGCAGAGGGCTATGAGGTGGCGCTTTTTGATCCGAACAGGCATTACGGTGTGGAGGAGATGCTTCAGAAGCTGCAGAATCCTCTCTGGGAAAAGGAAATTTCACAATGCACCCGTACGGGCGTACCGGTATTGGTTGCGGCGCATAATAACAGGGTAGTCGGCTTTGCAGGCCCGATGATCCGCCAAAAGAGCGGACGGGGATACTTTACCGGAATAGGAGTAGTAAAGGAGCATGAAGGCCATAGTCTTGGAACGGTATTATTCTTTAAGCTGTGCGAAGAGGAGAGAAGGGTAGGGGCGGAGTATATGTCCCTGTATACCGGAATCGATAATCCGGCAGGCAATATCTATCATAAGGCAGGCTTTGAAACCGTACAGGAATTTACAGTAATGAGAAAAATGCTGTAAGCAATCCAATAACAGGTGATTTTGAAACAGAGGGAAAGAACATGAAGGAAATGACGCTTAGAGAAAAAATAGGTCAGATGATTATGACAGGCTTTGCGGCTGCAGAGGTCACTCCTGAGCTGGAGGAACTGATTAAAAAAGAGAAAATAGCAAATATTATCCTGTTTTCCTATAATCAGGAGTCCGTACCGCAGCTTAGAAGGCTCTGCATGGATTTACATCAACGAATTGAGAAAAGCACCGGATATCCGGCGTTTATAGCGGCTGACCAGGAGGGCGGCGTGGTGACCCGGATGCCGAAGGAAGCAAGCAATGTCCCGGGGGCAATGCTGATCGGCGCCGCAGGAAAGAAGGAGTATGCCTACCAGGCAGGGTTGATCACCGGGACGGAGCTGAAGGCCTTTGGTATCAATGTGGATTTTGCTCCGGTTATGGATATCAACTCCAATCCCAACAACCCGGTTATCGGGGTGCGTTCCTATTCCAGTGATCCCCATATGGTGGAGAAGTTTGGCTTAAACATGCAAAGGGGCTTGCTGGATGCCGGAGTTATGGCGACCGTTAAGCATTTTCCCGGCCATGGGGATACGGCGGTGGATTCCCACCTGGGGCTTCCGGTAATCGACAAGGAAATGGACAGCCTGATGAAAGAAGAGCTGATTCCCTTTATAAGAGCCATTGACGAAGGGGTTCCCTGTGTCATGACCACCCACATCCTATTTCCCAGGCTGGAAAGCCAGAATGTTCCGGCCACCCTGTCCAAGACGATTTTAACCGGTCTTTTAAGAGAAAAATTAGGCTTTCAGGGCATCATCATAACAGACTGCCTGGAAATGGGAGCCATCAAGGATCATTATGGGACGGCATATGCCGCGGTGGAGGCGGTGAAAGCCGGAGCCCAGATGCTCTGTATTTCCCATACGCCGGAGGTGGTCCGGGAATCAATGCGCAGACTTGAGGAGGCGGTGCTTTCGGGTGAGCTTCCCATGGAACTCATCGATGCGGCAGTGGAAAACATACTGAAATACAAAAAAGAATTCCAGGTGGATTCTGCCGCAGAGAACCTGGAGAAAATCGGCTGTGAAGAACATAAGAGAGCCATTCGGGAGATGGCCCTGGCCGGAATAACGAAGGTATCGGAGGGAGAGCTGCCTGAGATAACGAAGGATACCCTGTTTATCGGAAGCTATGCCTACCGGTCCACCATAGTAAGTTCTCCGGTGGATAAGCGGGTTCTCTTTGCCGAATACATGGCCGGACAGATGGGCGGGGATTTTCTTGAGGTTCCGTTAAATCCCTCTAAGGAAGATGTGATGAGAATATTGAGGGAGGTAAGAAACTATTCAAAGGTTGTTTACGGTCTGTACAACGGTCATTTGAATCCCGGGCAGATAGAACTGGCCAATGAAATCAGCCGCGGGGATCAGACCCTGGTTGCTGTGACCCTGCGCAATCCCACCGACCTGGCCCTGCTGGAGAAAAAAATACATAAGATTGCGGCTTATGAGTATAACACGGTGGTTTTTGACGGATTAATAAAGGTATTAAGTAAACAGGCGGATGCAGCCGGCATACTTCCGGTGAGACTGCGCTAGATTCAGGAGTGACCGGTGACGGATGCATCAGGAGGATACGAGTATGACAGGATATGTAATCGGCATGGATGGCGGCGGAACGAAGACAGAGGTGCTGGCAGCAGATCGGAACAAAAATCTGCTGTTTTGCTCACAGGGCGGAGGGATTAACTACAACAGCGGCAGAAAAGACCGGATTGATTCCAACCTGCAGGAGCTTTTTCAAACCCTGACGGAGAATGGATTTTCAAAGGAGGCCTGCTCGGCCATCTGTATCGGGGCCGCCGGTATCAGCAATCCCCTTGTCCGGGAGCAGATACTGGCCCAGGTAAGGCTAGCCGGCTACCGATGCCCGGCTGTTGTTGTGGGTGATATGGAAACAGCCTTTGCCGGAGCCCTGGAGCAGCCTTACGGAATGATATTAATTGTCGGAACCGGCTCCATTTGCTATGGGAAGGACCCGGAAGGAAATACCTACCGTACAGGAGGGTACGGCCATCTCATTGACGATGAGGGAAGTGCCTATGCCATTGGAAGAGATATTCTTTCTGCGGTTGTCCGCGCCCGGGATGGGAGATTGGAGCCCACCATCCTGACGGAGTTGGTATTTGATTACCTTAATATCAATACCATAGAAGAGCTGATCCGCTATGTATATCACCCGGACCGGAATAAAAAAGAGATCGCAGGGCTATCCGTGCTGATAGAAAAAGCACAGGAAGCCGGTGACCGGGCTGCCGGCGGGATTATCAAAAAATGCGCCTCTAATCTGCTGGAGCTGACGGCTCCCATTATCAGAAGGATGGATGGAGAAATCCATCTGGCCGTGTCAGGCAGCGTCTTATTAAAAAACAAAGAAATATTAGAAGAATTTACAAAGCAGATGAATCAGTCCTACCCGCAGGTAGTGGTTCAGAAGCCCCTCAATAATGCGGCTTACGGAGCGGTTCGTATCGCTCTGGCCTCGATATGACAGGAGGAAGCAAGGTGGAAAGAATAAAGCTGGGAATAGATAATTTAGAGCGATGGATGAAGCTATTTGAGGGAAAAAGGGTGGGATTAATTACGAATCCTACGGGATTGGACGGGAGGCTGAACAGCACCATAGATATTTTACGGGACAAGGTGAATTTAGTCCGCTTGTATTCCCCGGAGCATGGAGTGCGGGGGGATATCCAGGCAGGGGTGGCGGTCAGTGACTACACGGATGAAAGATCCGGGCTTCCCGTTACCACGCTGTACGGAAAGAGTAAAAGGCCGACCCGTGAAATGCTGGAGGACATTGACCTGTTGGCCATTGATATTCAGGATGTCGGTTCGAGGCTGTATACCTATTTATACACCATGTCCTACTGTATGCAGGGCTGCGCCCAGTATGGCAAATCCTTTGTGGTTTTTGACCGGCCCAATCCGCTGGGAGGGGACACGGTGGAAGGAAATCTGATTAGGGAAGGATATACCTCTTTTGTGGGACTCCATCCGATTCCCCACCGTTATGGACTCACCATGGGAGAAACCGCCCGGTTCTTTAATGAGGAGTTTCAGATCCAATGTGACCTGCAGGTGATTTCCATGGAGGGATGGAAAAGGGGTATGTATTATGAGGATACCGGGCTGCTGTGGATACCGCCCTCACCCAATATGCCTTCTGTGGATACCGCATTTGTTTATAACGGCACCTGTATCTTTGAAGGCACCAATATATCGGAGGGAAGGGGAACGACAAAGCCCTTTGAATTCGTGGGAGCGCCCTGGCTGGATGCGGACCGGCTGGCAGACCGCATGAACGGATTGAAGCTGGAGGGAGCGGTATACAGGCCGGTTTATTTTACCCCATGCTTTTCCAAGCATGAGAAGGAGCTCTGCAGAGGAGTCCAGCTGCACGTTACCGACAGGAAGGCCTTCCGGCCGGTTAAAAACGGACTTCATCTTCTGGAACAGATCAAAGGTATGTCGGACGGGAAGTTCAGGTATCTCGATGCCTATACTCCTTCCGGAAAGCCCATGATTGATTATAATACAGGAAGCGACTATATACGGACCCATGATTTTAAGGCGGAAGAAGTCTATGCGGAGTGGTCAGAGGAGGCCGCCGGATTTTCCTCCCGCAAGGAACCATATCATTTGTATTCGTAAAGGAGATTATTATCTTGAAAAAATATTTGACCATGGATATCGGCGGCACCTTTATCAAATACAGTGTTATGGGGGAGGATTTCCACGAAGAGGATCAGCAATCGGTTCCCACACAAAAGGAACCGGAGCAATTCCTAAAGCAGCTGCTGAGGATTGTTGAGGAAAACAGGGAGCCCATCGAAGGAATTGCAATCAGCATGGGAGGCTTTATCAATCCCGATACGGGGTTGAATACGGATTATAGCGTCGGCGCTAATTTTACCAAATATAATTTAAAGGAAACCCTTTATGAGCGGACCGGATACCCCACGGCAGTTGAAAATGACAGTAACTGCGCGGCCCTGGCGGAATTACATCTTGGAAGCGGCAGGGACTGCAGGGATTTCTGCATGGTTACCATTGGAACCGGAATTGGAGGGGCAATTATACATAACAGGGAATTGCTCCGGGGCGGAAGCTTTAAGGCGGGTGAGTTCGGGCTGTCCCTGATTGGAAGGAAAACAAGGGACGGCAAGGGGGACTACAGGGCGGCAGCGGCAACCTCCGCGCTTGTCAAAAGAGTGTCGGAGGCTTTGGGCCAAAAGGTGGACGGGGTTTATATCTTCGATCATCTGGACCAGCGGATCATCAGGGAACTATATGAGGACTGGCTGGAGGATCTGGCAATTGCAATCGGCAACGCGGCAGTATGCCTGGACCCGGAGAAGGTAATCATCGGCGGGGCGGTCAGCATCCGGGAAGACTTCATAAGGGATCTGAGAAGCAGGATATATGATATTTATCATCCTTTGGAAAAATATACGAAAATAGAAGCCGGCTCCTTGGGCAATCATGCCGGTAAAATAGGCGCGCTTCTTCAGTTTTTGATGCAAAGGGAGGGTTAAGGATGAAGGAAGGAATTAAAATTGCAACCATCGGCGGCGGCTCCAGCTATACGCCGGAATTGGTGGAGGGCTTTATCAAACGTTATGATAAGCTGCCGGTGAGGGAATTATGGCTGGCGGACATTGAAGAAGGAAAGCATAAATTAGAGATTGTAGGCAGTCTCGCAAGACGTATGGCAGAGAAGGCAGGAGTCCCCATGCAGATTTATACTACCCTGGACCGCAGGGAAGCTCTTAAGGATGCCGATTTTGTCACAACACAGCTGCGGGTCGGATTGCTGGATGCAAGAATTAAGGATGAGAGAATTCCCCTCAGCCATGGTATGCTGGGGCAGGAGACCAACGGAGCCGGGGGTTTGTTTAAGGGGCTTCGGACAATCCCTGTGCTTCTGGATATCTGCAGGGATATGGATGAATTATGCAAGGATGCATGGCTGATTAATTTTACGAATCCGGCAGGCATGGTTACTGAGGCAATCAATCGATATTCCAACAGAAAAAAGGTAATCGGCCTGTGTAACTTACCCATTGATATGCATAAAGCCATTGCTAGAATCCTGGGAAGGCCCATGGAGGAAGTCTTTGTGACCTTTGCAGGGCTGAATCATATGGTATTTGTTACCGGGGTATTTACAGACGGTGTAAACCGTATGGATGAGGTTATGAATCAATGGGGCAGCCAGACGGTCAGCAATATTAAGGGTACGGAATGGTATATCGGCTTTATGAAAGAGCTTGGTGTAATTCCCTGTTCCTACCACCGGTATTATTACATGGCGAAGGAATATCTGGAGGAAGCTATTGAGAATTATAAACAGAACGGAACCCGGGCGGAAAAGGTTAAGAAGATTGAGGATGAGTTATTTGAATTATATAAGAATCCGGAATTAAAGGAAAAGCCCAAGGAGCTGGAGAAAAGAGGCGGTTCCTATTACAGCGATGCCGCCTGTAATCTGATCTGTTCCATTTATAATGATACCAGAGATATCCAGGTTGTGAATACGGTAAACCGCGGAGCGCTGGCCAATCTGGAGTATGAGGAGGTCTCGGAAATAAGCTGTATTATTACAAAGAACGGTCCGGTTCCCATATCGTCAGGAAAATTGCCCAAAGCGGTAAATGGATTGCTCCAGCAGATTAAATCCTTTGAAATTGCCGCCTGCGAAGCGGCGGTAACCGGTAGCTACGACAAGGCTCTGCTGGCTATGATGATCAACCCGCTGGTTGGTTCCCAAAGGCATGCAATCGAGGTTATGGATGAATTGCTGGAGGCCCACAGGGATTATCTGCCCCAATTCCAGCGCTGAAGAAAGCGGTGTAAGACAGATAAGAAAGCGGTTGTTCATCCGGACGAAAAAACATTGCCTTAGCTAAGGAAGAATGGTTATATTAACCACATTTATAAAAGTATAATGTGAAAGTATATTTCAAAACAAATAAAACAATTGACATATTGTTTCAAAAGTTATACAATATCAACATAAGATATTGAATTCTGGAAGGTGTGAGAGAATGCTTAAGAAAGTAATGATTGCAATACTAACAATTCTGATATCGCTGGTCGTAATGTTCTTAGTAATACAGAACATGCCGGGAGATCCGGTGGATATCATGGCGACTGAGATTATGAAAAAAGAAAGCATACAGTATGATATAGCATACGAACGGGCTAAGGCGATATTGAACTATGATCCGGACAAGCCCCTGGTGCAGCGTTTTGTGGATTATTCGAAGGGGATTGTCACAGGGGATCTGGGCAACAGCCTTGCTTACAAAAAAAGTGTTGTCAGCATTATTAAAGACGCATTGCCCTGGACGCTCCTGGTTGCATCCCTGTCTCTTTTCTTATCGTTTTCAGTCGGCATTCTCCTGGGGATCTTCATTGCGTGGAAGAGAAAGAAATTTCTGAATTACATTTTAATTATTTATCAATCCATACTTGGAGCAATACCTAACTATGTGGTCGCATATCTGCTTGTTTTTTTGTTTTCCGTCACCCTTCGATGGCTCCCTGCCAGGGGAGCGTACAGCACCTCCGTAACCGTAGGATTTAATTGGCCCTTTATACAGGATGTATTAAGGCATGCGGTGCTTCCGGTTATGGCCTTCTTCCTGACAACGGTTTCTGGTTGGATTTTATCCATGAAGGCCAACTCCTTAAGTATCTTGGGCGAAGATTACATTGTATATGCACAGGTGAGAGGACTCTCCAACAGAAGGATATTATTAAGCTATCTCAGTAAGAATGCAATACTCCCGATGATAACGAATCTTGCAATCAGCTTTGGCCTGCTGTTCGGCGGCTCACCCCTGATTGAAAATCTGTTCTTATATCCGGGAGTGGGATATTTCTTAAATAATGCCATTGCCAAGCGCGATTATACATTAATGCAGGGTATGTTCTTTGTCATTATCCTGATGGTTGTAGTATCCAGTCTGATTGCAGAATTCCTCTACAAATACTTAAATCCGAGACTGAGGGAAAGCTGATCCATGGGGGGAACGAAATGAAGAAAGCAGAGAATGTTTACAAACTGAAAAACACCGGCGGTGTGAAAGGGTTTTTCAGTACGATCTGGAACAATAAGATGTCGAGGATCGGATTTATTATCCTTTTAGTATTTCTGGGGATATCCATCTTCGGACCGGTTTTTTTACAAGCCCCAAAGGCGGATTATCTGCAGCGTCTGAAGCCTCCCTCCTGGGAGCACCTGCTGGGGACCGACTATTCGGGCAAGGATACCCTGGTGCAGCTGATCCTGGGCTCGCGTGATGTTTTGCTGGTTGCCTTTTGGGCCGGAGTCATATCCATCTGCATTGCCTGTACGGTAGGCATCATAGCAGGATTATTCGGCGGCAAGGTGGATGCTGTGTTAATGATGCTGGCCAATGTGGTGATTACCATACCCAGCTTTCCGGTAACGATGATTTTATCCATGATCATCCGGATTAATAATGAATTCATGTTTGGACTGTTGCTCAGCCTCTGGTCCTGGGCAGGTCTGGCGAAGGCAATCCGTGCCCAGGTTCTGACCATTAAGCATAAGGAATTCATTGAAGCAAGCCGGATCCTTGGCTTAAGAAATATTGATATTATACTGAATGATATTATTCCCAACATTATTTCCTATATCGCGGTCAGCTTTATCGTCATTATGAAGGATGCCATTATGGCCAGCGTCGGGTTGATGTATTTAGGCTTGGTTCCGTTCCAGGGCAACCACTGGGGAATGATGATTCAGCTGTCCCTGACCGCCACGGGAGCCTTGATGGGGTCGGGAACAATTGTATATTTTCTGGCTCCGGTACTGGGAATTGTCTTCTTTCAGCTGGGATGCTTTTTGTTCGCGTCGGGTCTTGATGAAGCGCTTAATCCACGGTTAAGAGTCTGAGGAGGTAAGGAATGGATCCAATCTTAGAGATAAAAAATTTATGCATTGATTTTAAAACCAACCGCGGAAAGCTTCGTGCCTGCGACGAGGTATCCATTAATTTTTACAGGGGCGATATTATCGGGATTATCGGAGAGAGCGGCAGCGGTAAATCGACGCTGGCATCCGGTATTCTGAAAACCATAAGCCCGCCGGGTAGAATTGCCGGCGGTGAGATCCTGTATCATAGAAAAGACGGAAGTACCGTGGATCTGCTAAAGCTTTCTGACCAGGAATATTCCAGACTTCGGTGGACGAACATTACAACCGTATTCCAGGCAGCCCAGAATGTGCTCAATCCTACCTTAAGGATAAAGGATCATTTTATTGAAACGGCAATGGCACATAATGAGAATAAAAAGATGTCCAAAAAACAGATACTGGAGAGAGCAGCCACACTTCTCCGGCAGGTCCGCCTGGAAGAACGAATCCTGGACAGCTATCCCCATCAGCTCTCCGGCGGGATGAAGCAGAGAACCATTATTGCTTTAAGTCTGCTGTTAGAACCGGACATTATTATCCTGGATGAGCCGACAACGGCACTGGATGTTATCACCCAGTGGTATATTATAGACATTTTGAGGAAGATACATGAGGAAACCGGAATAACCATGATTTTTATGACCCATGATGTGTCCATCATCGGCTCCGTGGTAGACCGGATCGGCGTCATGTATTGCGGGCAGATGGTGGAGTATGGGAAGGTGGAGGATGTATTTAAAAAACCGGCCCATCCCTATACCTATGGGCTGATGAATGCGGTGCCCTCCCTGCGGGATGATATCACAAGCCGGAAAGCGATTCCGGGATATCCTCCGAATCTTCTGGAGCTTCCCAAAGGCTGCAGATTCGGGCCAAGATGCTTTTTATGCGGCGACGGCCTCTGCAGATCCGAGGAGATCCTCATAAAGGAGATGCTGGAAATTGAAAATGAGCAGCTCACATTATGCCCTGCTTGGAAGAAGGTGAAAGAAAAATGCCAATGATTGAACTAAAAGATGTTGATGTGTGTTTTACAGCCAAGGGGAAGCATAAGGGAAAAGTAAATGCCCTGGTTGGGATGAACCTGAGTATCGATGAGGGTGAAATCGTAGCGGTTGTGGGAGAGAGCGGATGCGGCAAGACGACATTGGGCAAGGTGATCACGGATATCTATAAGCCGGCCAGGGGAGAGGTATTATTTAACGGAAAGAATATCCGGAAGCTCTCCTCCAGAGAATTCGAGGAATACCGGTTAGGGATCCAGATGGTCCACCAGGATTCCTATGCGGCGCTCAACCCCAATAAAACCATCGCACAGTCGTTGACCCTGCCCCTGCTGCGGCATAAGCTGGCGAAGAATCATACGGAGGCAATACAGATATTATTTGAATATTTTAATGAGGTGGGCTTAAATCCGCCGGAGATGTTCCTGGAGAAATATCCCCACCAGCTTTCCGGAGGGCAGAGGCAGAGAATTCTGCTTGCCAGGGCGTTATCCGTTAAGCCGAAATTAATTGTGGCGGACGAACCGGTCTCCATGGTGGATGTATCTCTGAGAATCTCCCTGCTGAACCTGATGGCAAGGATGAATCAGAAATACAGGATCTCCTTCCTATATATAACGCATGATCTGGGAACTGCCAGATATATCGCCGCACACGGAAAGATCATGGTCATGTATCTGGGAAGGCTGATTGAGAGCAACAAGATCCAGGAGGCGATATCGAACCCGATGCATCCGTATTTTCAAGCCCTGGTAGCAGCCGTGCCGGAGGCCGATCCATCCCTGAGGGCGGAATATGCGGGAAAGCTCCCGCTGCGATCCCTGGATATGCCGGATCTCTTGAATCTGCCCGGCGGCTGTAAGTTCCATCCAAGGTGTCCTTACTGGAGGGAGCAATGTGAGACGGAGGAACCGAAGTTAAGGGAAGTGAATGGAGGAATGGTGGCATGTCATTACGCAGAGGAGATAAAGAGGAAAGCAGACGAAAAAAGGTAGATATCAGCATGGAGGATGTGGTCCATTTTGTGAAGTTTATCACCGTCTGTTCCGGTGCTCTGCTGATTTTCAGCTTATTCGCGTTTTTACTCACCGGAAACAACCCCAGTACAAATGTAATATATGCTATGGTGGTTGGGATCAACGCCTTTGTTTTTTTCACGGGGCTGCTGTTTTTAAAAAAGACCGCCAATAAGGAGTAAAGAGAATGAGATTCTTAACAGGCAAGCTTTATCATTTATATAAATAAAAGGAGAGAAATCAAGGAGGTGAAAGAAATGGAGGATAAGAAAGTGATTATGGCCATCGGAGGCCATATCGGTGACGCGGAGCTGACAAGCGGAGGGGTTCTCGCATCCATGGCTCTTCAGGGACACAAAATTATTACCGTGGCATTGACCGGAGGAGAGAGGGGGAATCCGCCGCATATGACGGTAGCGGAATACCGGGAACAAAAGATCCGGGAGGCCAATGAATTTGCATCCATGCTTGGAGGAGAGGCAATTGTATTTGATTATGCCGACGGTGAATTGCCGGATAATGATGAGGTGCGCTTTGCTCTCTGCGACCTGATCAGAAAGTATAAGCCCAATGTCCTTCTGACCCATTGGAAGTACAGCATGCATAAGGATCATATGCTGACCCACAGGATTGTGAAGGATGCCCAGTTTTTTGCAGGACTGCCGGGAATTGAGAGAGAGCTTCCGCATCATTTTGCAGGCGGGCCTTATTATGCTGAGAATTGGGAGGATGCAACGGAGTTCGTGCCCTATGTGTATGTTGAGGTGACAGAGGAGGGCTTTGAGCTCTGGAAAAAGGCGATTCAGACCCATTGGTTTACGGTCAACAGCAAGGATTTCAAGTTTATGGATTACTACAGCCATCTGATGGCGGTAAGGGGACACCTGGCGAGAAAGAAATATGCACAGGCGTTTACGGTGGATGAGGAATCAAAAAAGATCATCCGGACAAGCTTCTAGCGGTATTCAAATTATGAGGAGGATATGAAATGAAACTCACGTTAAAAAGAATGATAGTCATAACATTATGTATTGCAATGACAATGTCGGCCCTGGCCGGCTGCAGCAAAAAACCAGACGGCGGAAACGATAACGTAAATAAAGAAGATACGGACAAGGGAAATACCGATCAGGGAAATAAGGATACCAATCCCATTGATTCCGGCGCCATATTACCGGGCGTGGAAAATGATCTGTCCATGGTAGTGGAAGGGGAAGCGGATAACACAAAGATGCTGACCACACTGATTGATGTGGATTCCTCTCCGGCTTTTAACGGAAATCCTTACGATGCGGCAGGAATTAACTGGTCCCTGTATCCCTTTGTATATGATTACCTTGCCTATTATACACCGTTCCCGGAGAGAACCTTTAAAACCTCCCTGTTGGAAAGCTATGATTTCTCCAATAAGGTTTTAACCATGAAGCTTTTACCGGGCTTAAAATGGAGTGACGGTTCCGCGCTGGATGCGGAGGATCTTTTAACCCAGCTATACTGCGGCGTCGGCAGAAATACCATGTGGTCCTATGTTGATTCCATTGAAAAGGTGGATGAGCTGACCGTTCGCATCACCTACTGCACAGAAAGCCAGCTGATATTAAATGTATCCCTGTATCAGCCCATTATGACCCCCAATGAGGTGTATGGAGGATTTGCTGAAAAATATAAGGATATCGCTGAAAATAACAGAAGCTTTGATGCGGAAACCAATAAATATATCTTTACAGAAGAAGGTACCAGTAAGCTGGCAGCAGCTAATGAAGAATTCTTAGCTTACAAACCGGCTCCCGATGAAGCTATTTTCTCGGGACAATATGTTATCGGTAATCACAACAGCTCCGAGATCTTATTTACGGTCAATGAACACTATAGAAAAACACCGTTAATCACCAATATCCGCGGCCTGCGCCCCGGTGACTCCCAGGCATTTGCCACGGCTATTCTGGCAGGGGAATATACTGTTGAAAACGGCGGCCTGAATGTGGATATGTCCGCTCAGATAGACAAGAAATATGCCGACACCATGAGAAAGATTTATATTCCCGAGATGTCCAGCATTGGCTACACCATCAATGTGAACAATTATCCTCTGGATATCCCCGAGGTGAGGAAAGCGATTTCTCTTGCTACGGACAGAAGCGCGCTGATCACCATCGCAGAGCCGGGAAGCTTCATGGGCGATACGAAAAACAGCCCCTTATTACCTTCCCTGCAGGGCACCTATACACATGAAGGCTTTATGGATACACTGACGGACTATGGCTATGATCCGGCAAGGGCAGAGGAAATGCTCTTAAGCATCGGCTGGACCAAAGAGAATGGCAAATGGCTGGATGATAAGGGGGAAGCTCCGGTAATTTCCATTGCCACCATCAACAGCTGGCCCTCCTTCATGATGACAGCAGAGGCAATGAGCACCATGCTTACGGACTTTGGCTTTAATATTGACTTTAAGCCTATGGAATTCGGTGTTTGGAATGATTTTACAAAATCGGATGAAAAGATGATTTCCTGTGTGTTCCTTGCCGGCGCCGACTCCTACGCGCATCCCTGGGAAACCTATAGCAGCTTATTCACCAATGTCAGAGCGGGCTGGCCGAAGGTTGAGCCGGGACAGGATATAATTATGCTTGCACCGACAAGCGGTAAGGAATATAATGTAACTGAAATGTTAAATCAGCTGTTTAACACGGACGATGCGGAAAAAACCAAGGAGCTTACAGAGGAATTCATGGTTCTTGCCAATGATTTGAGCGCGTACATCCCTGTAATCGAGAAAGCGGCGCCCTTCCGTATCTATGATCCGAAGTTAAGCATGGCGGACGCTGAGTTGAATGCGGTGCAGAAAAATTACTACTACTATGGCAATATTAATACAATTCTTGCTAAGCTGATTAAAGATGATTTGATCTATTTCGTTAAATAAGATGCATCAATAATATATTATTAAGTGGAGAAATGTATGACGATAGGAGATCACAATATTTTAATTAAAATCAGGGAGATGAAGGACAGCCTTACCCCTGTGGAACAGAAGGTTGCTGACTGTATCTTAGAGTACCAGAGAGAGGTTCCGAAGATGTCAATCAAGACCCTGTCAACCCTCAGCGGTACCAGTGAGGCCTCTGTTTTAAGGTTTTGCAAAACCGTGGGCTTCACAGGCTATCGGGAATTTATCATCAGCGTGACCTCCTCGCTGGTAATGAATATTGATGATGAAAATACGGAAGAGAAGCCTTATACGGATCTCCAGCCAGGAGATGATTTTCCGGTAATCATCCGAAAGATTGCAAAAAGAAATATACAATCGATTGAGGATACCATCAGTGTTTTAAATACCAGTGAGGTAACAGCGGCGGTAAAGGTGATTCAAAAAGCAAGAAGGATCTGCTTCTTTGGAATAGGAGCCTCCAGCCTGGTATGCATGGATGCGGTACATAAATTTCTTCGCATTAATATGAATTGTTTTACTTGGGAAGACAGCCATCAGCAATATGCCATGGCCACGCTGCTCACCCGCGAGGATGTGGCGATTCTGGTATCAAATTCCGGCAACACCCAGGAGATTGTTGATATCCTGGAAATTGCCAAAAAGCAGAAGGCAAAAGTAATTGCAATTACCAGATACTCCAAAAGCATTCTGGCGGAAAAGGCAGATATCGTTTTAAGTATGTCAACGCCGGAGATTATGATCCGAAGCGGAGCTATGGGGTCCAGAATTGCCATGCTGACAATTGTCGATATCCTGTTCTCCTGCGTTGCCAGCGCTGATTATGATGTAATTAAGAAGTACCTGAAAAAGACCAATGATATTATCAAAGAAAAGAAAAGAAGATAGGGCGTGGCTTCATGACTGGTAAGATAGAGAGTTTTTTAAGGGAAAGCATTCAAAAAAGAGTGTTTACCGGTGCCGCCTATGCAATGAAAAGAGGGGAAGAGGTCTTTGCTGTAAACAGCATAGGAACTTTAGCGGAAACGGAGATACCTGTAAACAGGGATACGCTGTTTGATATGGCCTCTTGTACAAAGCTGTTTGTGAGCCTTGCCTTTCTGCGGCTTATGGAAGAGGGCAGGATTGCATTGACAGATCAGGTGGAAAGGTACCTGACATCATGGAAGGGGTATCCCACCGGGAAGATCACCATGTTTGAGCTGCTGACCCACACCAGTATTCTTCCTGCCCATATTCTGTTATACCGGGTCAGCAGTGACCGGGAAGGGGCCATGGAAGCAATCAGGAATCTGCCCCCGAGACAAAGCGGCGGTGTCGAGTATTCCTGCCTGGGCTTTATTGTTCTGGGCCGGATTCTGGAGGAGGTAACGGGCCTATCCCTGGACCGGCTGATTGATCAGTCCGTGTGCAAGCCCCTTGGAATGGGGCATACCATGTACTGCCCCCGCCAAAGCGGCTATGAGAATATTATGCCCACCCAGTACTGCCAATGGCGGGACAGGCTTTTAACCGGCGAAGTGCATGATGAAAACGCTTTTCATATGGGGGGCGTGAGCGGAAATGCGGGCATTTTCTCTAACATTACGGACATGTGCCGTTTTGCCGAGGCCTTGTCGGCACCGGGCCGGGAGGGCAGTCCCCTGCTTCTTCACAAGAGAACCCTGGATATGATGACAAGGAATTACACGAAGGGGCTGAATGAAAACCGGGGCCTGGGCTGGTGTGTGAAGAATACTCCGGACAATACGGCAGGAGAATATTTTTCAGAAAGCAGCTTTGGACATACCGGATATACCGGGACCTCCATCTGGATTGATTCGGAGAATAACAGCTATGCGATTCTTTTGACCAACCGGGTATATTATTCCAGAGAGGTGGATGATATAAGGCATGTGCGGCAGGTATTTCATAACCTGGCTATGCTGCAATAGATGGGAACAGCTATGATAAGCGCGGAGAACGCGCGGTCCGGCTGTGCATATACAAAAAAGAGCAAGGATATCTCCGGTGCCTTCGGGCACCGGAGATATCCTTGCTTTAATTCTAAGAGGTATTCATATCAATTTTAAAAAACCGGATAAGGAGCTCTGACAAGGGACGGGGTTACCGGAAGGGAGGCAGGGATAAATATTTATTCTGCATTGTCAAAGGCAGATCGATGTCTGCGGCTTCCTGCCGGGAATCATCCCTGTACTTAAATTGAGATACCAGATCCTTCAGTATCCGCGCCTGGCCGGATAATTCTTCACTGGCGGCCGCTGATTCCTCTGCGGTAGCCGAATTCGTCTGAACAACGGCGGAGATCTGTTCAAAGCCTTCACTCACCTGCTTGATAGCGGATGCCTGCTCGATAGAGGCTTGAGAAATTTTTTCAATCGTGTTGATGACCTCTTTGGAGCCTTGTACGGTAGATAGCAATGCGGCAGCAGTTTCGTCCGCAATCTTTATCCCGTTTTCTACCGCGCGCAGGGAACGCTCTATGAGAATAGCCGTATTTCCGGAGGATTCGGAGGATTTGCTGGCCAGATTTCTGACCTCTTCGGCTACAACGGCAAAGCCCTTGCCGGCACTTCCCGCACGTGCCGCTTCCACTGCGGCGTTGAGAGCAAGAATATTTGTCTGGAATGCAATATCCTCAATGGTCTTCATAATGATTTTAATCTCTTTGGAGGAAGCACTGATCTCATCCATAGCCGCAAGCATTTCCTGCATCTGCTGGTTGCTCTGGCTCATCCGTTCTCCGGTTTGGGAAGCAATTTTTATGGCATCCCTCGAACTGGAGGCATTATGATCCACCTGCCGGGAAAGCTCTTCCACTGTAGCTGCCAGCTCCTCCATAGCCGCTGCCTGTTCCGTGGCTCCCTGGGACAGGGCCAGCGCACCGTCAGAGACCTGATCCGAACCCATGGAGACCTGGTCAGCCGATTGGTTAATCTGGATCAGAGTGTGGCTCAGCTTATCATGAAGCTTGCGCATGGATACCAGGAATTCTTTAAAATCTCCTATATAGCTGTCTTCCGTGTTGGTTCTGATATTAAAATTACCCTCGGACATTTCTCCCAGCAGATAACGGACATCATATACAATTTCCTTTAGAATGGCGGACATATTCCGGAAAGCATCCGATAGAATTCCGATTTCATCCCCTGATTTATGGTTGATCGTTACGTCCAGCATGCCCCTGGAAATACTCTCTGCAGCATTGACAACCTCCTGCATGGGACGAAGCATGCCCCGAAGTACAAATATTACGATGAAAATCAAGAGCAATAAGGCGCCGATACAGATTACCGCCAGCCAGATACTGGTGGTAGCAACCGCTTGCGTTATATCGGAGGCTCTGACAGCGGTCAGGGACCACCAGGTTTCACTTCCTACCGTAATCGGCTGGAAAAATTGGACCGTCTTCTGTCCGCTTTTATCGGTGATCTCTATATCAAATCCTTTACCGGCAGCCATATTTGACAGAATAGCGTTCCGATCGGCTTCTCTGGGAATGGAAGTCACCATGCCTTTTCCTGTGTTTTCGGCGTTAGAGCTGTCGTATATAATTGTACCCTGGCTGTTATAGACAGCGGCATACATAGAAGCATACCGGTTGCTGGCAGCTTCTACTTTATTAAAATGGCCAATATTAATATCTGCCATAACAACGCCCTGCAGGTCATTTTTATAAACAATCGGATTGGCATAGGTCACCATCATAATGCCGTTGTAATCAAAGGGATCGGTTACCATGGCCTTCTTTGATTCTGCGGCAGTCTTATAGTACAGTTCGGAGGAATATTCCTCATACTCCGCAAAGGGCTCCGGGTCCTTTTCCACGGTAGAGGAATCAATGTAGAAGGAATAGCTTCTTATATCCTCCTGGTATTTGAAAGGCTCGAACATAACTCCGATACCCTGGATATCCTCGTTATTTAGGACAATATTTCTGGCTACCTCCGTCATAAACTTCTCCACATCATAGTTCAGAGGTGCCAGTGTCTGGTGATAAAGTACACTCTGGTATAAGGCAGTCACTTCCGGAGAGGTGGGAAGAATCATTGTCTCAGGGACCTCTTCGGATAAGCGATAAGCCTTTTCCAGATAGGATTGTATGATCCTGGCGGCAGAACCTGCATTATCAAAAATCTGTTGGATCTGAAGTCCGTTATATCTCGAATTCTCTTCCAGCTCTCCGTAAACCGCAGTGTCTATGGCGCGGCCGGAAAGGGTGGCGGAGGCAGCTACCAGACCCGTAAAAATAATGATTAATACGATTGCAATAATTGTAGCGAGCTTTGCTGCCAATTTCATTTTCTTAAACATTCTGTGAGTCCCCTTTCACCGTAGGTGTTTCTGACCGGAGTTCCCGGCAGTTGCTCACCCTCCCAAAAGGTGAGACTTTCAAGATTTGATGAATCCTGACGTTTCATTTGTACGTTCCTCCTAAAAAAAGATACCTGTTATGGCTCCCTCATTTGCCCAGGTTCTGAATAAGGAGTATCTTCCGATCATCCGGCAGATGTCAGTTGCTCTTTCATGGAATAAAATAAGCCGGATTGGAGATACCAAGAGTAAAAAGAAGCTTGTGCTAGAGTCGCAGTATATTTCATACTGCGTCATATAACGTGAACCCCGTGGAATTACCGCACTCCGGATGCGGCTGTGACGGCAGAAGTGACGGCGAAAGAAGTAAGACCCATGTTTTGGAGATACATGTGATTAAACTTCTCTATGGCCGTTTTCTTATGTTCCATGAGAGAATGGGCATATACATTCAGCGTAACAGAGACATTGGAGTGACCAAGGATCTCACTGAGCGTCTTAATATCAACTCCCATTTCAAGGGCGCGGGTTGCAAAGGTGTGTCGGATGGTATGAAATTTTCGATCCGGCAATCCGGCAGCTTTCAGAACCCTTTTAAATAGTTTCTGGAAGCTGCGCGGATCCAGGGGAATCGGTTTACCCGACAGCAGGTAGCAGGTTTCATTCGGTACAAGGGATCTTTTTTCTTTTAATAGACTTAGTAAAAAGGCAGGCAGCGGAATGGTTCGGAGTGATTTGCGGCTCTTAGGCGAACCGAAATGCAGCGCGGTTTTCCTGTCTTTATTTTCTAGATCCCTTACGCGGGACAAGGTACGGGTAATCGATACGGTTCCCGCCTCCAGATCAATATCGTTCCACCTTAGCGCGCAGAGCTCTCCGAGACGTATTCCGGTATAAAAGCAAAAAAGTATTCCAAAAGCCCTTTTATCCTCCGAAGTGATGGCTGCATACTCGATGAGCCGTTGTTCCTTCATTGTAAAGACATTTATAGCGGAAGACTCAATACGAGGCAATTTAACAGCTGTAATAATAGAATGGGAATCGGGTCTTCCTTTTAGAATTTCTTTTAAGGCTATCTTAAATATTGTGAGTATTTTTCTTTGCGAGGATTCTGCAATGGAAGCATTTTCTCGTATCTCTTTCAAAAAAAGAAGAACGGAATCCTCTGTAATCTCCTTCTTCCCATACTGCCTGTAAAAAGGGATTACATATTTATGCACGCAGCGATAGTAATTTTCAAAGGTGGAGGGTCTTACCCGCTGCAGAACATCTCCCTCCAGCCAGGCTTCAAATAGTCCGGCGGCATTGCCTGTCCATTCCAGTTTCTTCTTAGGAGCGGTTTTTGCAAGCTCCTGGTAATTTCTCATCTTTTGCTTGATAACGGTGTATGATCTGGCATAAATATATTGATATTTTCTGTCCTGTCCCAGGATTCGTCCTTCCCAGCGTCCGTCCTTGCGTTTATAGATGTTTTCTCCTCTTCGTGCCATTGTTAAACTCCTTTGCTGTGATAGTCTTATAATTCTGACGTGTTTTTTGACGGCGAATTTCTTAAAAGCAGGTAAATATCCGCACTTATCTATTAAATAATTTCCTGGATATATTTTCAACACGGTAATTTATGGATTCCAATGTATATTTGACAATACGTTTGCTGTCGATGTATAATAAATTTTGTAGATTTATAAATAATTGGGACGACGCAGTATGAAATATACTGCGTACGATTTCCTGAAAATGTTATTTATAAAAAAGCTGAGCTTTCCGGCACGGAGAAGCTCAGCTTCTTTCATGTAACTAATTAATAACGACATGTACGCCATGGTCAATATACACCATGATGGGGCGGAGCAGACGGGCTGGCTCAGAAACGGAGGTCTCGCAGGAGGCTTTTGCATCGGAGGAAGATGTCCGGCTGCCCGAAGAAGAGGGAAAAGTCCATATAGGAGGGATAATTCTTGCCATCGCAGCTCTTGGAGCAGCGGCCTATATAATAACATATACGATAGTGAGAAAAAGAGAATCCTGACTTTTGCAAAACAAGGCCTCCCATGCATATTCTGTCATGGAAGGCCTTGTTTTATGTGTGCCCGGTACGGGCACAATCCTATTTCAATATGAATCTTTTATTACAGTGACAAATTCTTAAACTGAGCCATATACAAATTATAATATTGCCCCTTCATGGACAGCAGTTCATCCGAGGTTCCTTCTTCTTGAATACCCCCGTCATCAATGACAAAGATACGGTCTGCTTTGCGGATCGTGGATAACCGGTGTGCAATGACAAAGGAGGTTCTTCCCTTCAGCAGGGCCTCAATTCCCTGCTGCACCAACAGTTCCGTATGGGTGTCAATGCTTGAGGTAGCTTCATCCAGAATAAGAATCTTAGGCATGGATACCATGGTTCTTGCAAAGGCCAGCAGCTGTCGCTGACCAATGGATAACCCTGCGCCCCGCTCCTTCAGCTCAGTTTCATAGCCCTTCTCCATATTCATAATGAAGTCGTGGGCATTCACTGCCTTGGCGGCGGCAATAATCTCCTCATCCGTTGCATCCAGCTTGCCGTAGCGGATATTATCCGCAATCGTGCCGGAGAACAGGAAATTATCCTGAGTCATGATGCCCATCTGTTTTCTTAAGCTTTCAATGGATACATCCTTAATATTGTAGCCGTCGATGTAGATATTGCCTTTCTGAATATCATAAAAGCGGCTGATAAGATTGACGATGGTGGTCTTTCCGGCACCGGTGGGACCTACCAGAGCAATGGTCTCACCGGGCTTGATCCGGAAGCTTACATCATTTAAGACCTGAGTGTCAGCGTCATACGCAAAGGATACATGATCGAATTCCACTTCACCCTGGATCTCCGGCAGTTCAGCTACATTCAGGGAATCGGCGATCTCCGGCCTGGTGTCCATAATGTCAAAGATCCGTTCCGCTCCGCTGATATTGGTGATCAGCTGGTTGTAGAAATTGCTCAGGTTCATAATGGGGCGCCAGAACATATTAATATACATGGAAAATGCAATCAAGGTACCCACATTTCCCCCGTCAATGCCCATTACCCTTACTGCCACGAAATACATGGCGATGGTGCCAAGACCCCAGCTGAAGTCGATGACAGAACCAAAGGCATCGTTTAAGACAATAGCATTGATAAAGGAATCCCGGTGCTCCTTCAGCAGCTGTTCAAAGGCTTCTTCCGTCTCCTCCTCTGCAGTAAAGCTCTGAATAATCCTCATTCCGGAAAGATCTTCATGAATAAAGGCATTGAGATTGGAGCTCTTCTTTCTGTGAATCTGCCATCTTTTATGGGAACGGGTCTGGATATACCATAGACCCAGGGCCATAATGGGAAGGGAGACCAGGGAGGCCACCGCCAGCTTCCAGTTAATAATCACCATGATAACCACTACGGCCACAAGGGTAACAAAGTCCGGAATCAGTGTGGTAACACTGTTGGACAGCACATCCTTCAGCGAGTTGACATCACCGATGATTCTTGCAAGAATCTTACCCGTAGGCCGGCTGTCGAAGAAACTGAAGCTCAGCTTCTGGATATGGGTGTAAAGCTCCTGGCGGATGGTAAGCAGAACATTGTTAGAGATCTTTGCCATAAGATACATCCGAAGCTTTACCAGGCCGACAAAGGTCACATTCAGTGTGAGAGCAAAGATGCTGAGCTTAAGCAGACCCTTTACATCCTTTCCTGCGATATGGACATCAATAGCCCGGTCGATAATAAGGGGATTCACAATGGATATGGTTACGGTTGAAAGCATAATCAGGATAACCGCAGTAATCGGTCCTTTATAAGCCAGCATATAACGGAACAGCCGGGTCAGGGTGACCTTTTTGCTGACACTTTGTAAGTATTCATCTTCTTTGATGGCATTTATTGACATGTAGCCACCTTCCTTTCGTCGGACACAGAATCAGAGCCTTCCGGGGGTTCCAGATAATCTCCGTACTGCGCCATATATGTGTTATAGTAATAGCTTTTATTTTGTAACAGGCTGTCATGGGTACCGCGTTCCGCAATTCTGCCGCCGTCCAGAATAATGATCTCATCCGCGTTGCGTACCGCGGAGATACGGTGGGCGATGATGATCTTGGTAGCCTCAATCTGGGACAGGGACCGCTGTATCATAAGCTCGGTTTCCATATCGAGGGCGGAGGTGGAGTCATCCAGCACCAGAATCGGGGCCTTTTTAGCAAGGGCTCTGGCAATGCTGATTCGCTGCTTTTGCCCGCCGGAGAGCCCGACGCCGCGTTCACCCACGATGGTTTCATATTGTTCTTCCATGCGCTCGATAAATTCGCTTGCCTGGGCGTTGGCTGCAGCCTCCGCAACGGCCTTGTCGCATACCAGATTCCGCTTGCCCAGCTTCACATTCTCACTGATGGTGTCAGAGAAGAGGAAGACATCCTGCATAACCAGAGAGATACTCTGGCGAAGCTGATGCAGGGTCAGTTCCCGGATATCTACGCCGTCCAGGAAGATCCTGCCCTGTGTCGTATCGTAAAAACGCTGGAGCAGGTTGATAATGGAGCTCTTGCCTGTTCCTGTAGCGCCCATAATTCCGATGGTTTTGCCCGCTGCCAGGTCAAAGCTGATATCGGACAGGATGTTTTTCTCCGCAAGGGAAAAGGAGACCTGATCAAAACAGACAGAGCCCTTTACCTTTTCCAGAACGACCGGAGTTTCCGCTTCCCTGATCATGGGCTTCTCTGCATAGATTTTCTTAATTCTCTTAACCGATGCAACAGCGGCGGCAAAGTCATTGGATAACCAGCCAAGCATTTCCATAGGCCATACAATATTGGTGGAATACTCAGCAAAGGCCCCCAGGGTACCCAGAGTAATCTCCCCTTCGATCACCTGGTAGCCGCCGAACAGGATAATAAGCACCGGCAGCAGCTTGGTGATAAACTGAAAATAGGGATACAGCTTAATGAACACCTTGGATTGCCGCATATTCAGATCATAGTAACGTTTGTTATGGGAGAGAAACTTGGTAATCTCATGCTTCTCCCTTGCAAAAGCCTTTACCGTACGTACACCTGCAAGGTTCTCCTGCGCCACGGTATTCAGCTTGGCATTCTCCTCACTGATGGCTTCATAAATATTGCCCAGCTTCTTTTCCATGAGGAAGGCGAGGCAGGCCACTACGGGCAGAATAAGGGTGGGAATTAACGTCAGCCCGGGGCTTAGATGATACATGCAGTATAATACGATGCAGGTATGTATGACCACTTCAATGATCAGCATACTGACAAAGCCTACGGCAGCCCAGATACGGTCAACATCATCCTTTACCCTGGACATCAGTTCTCCGGTGTTATTCTTATCAAAGAAGTTCAGGGACAGACTCTGGATATGATTAAATAAGTCCCTCCGGATATTCACTGTGATTTTTGAGCTTACCAGGTCAAAGACCAATTCCTTTACATATTGGAAGATACATCTTCCTACACCGATGATGAGGATCAGCAGAAGCAGCCTCGGCAAAAGCCCCAGCTCCCTGCCTACGATTACATCATCTATAATCCGCTTTGTTACCTGCGGTGACAGCATGTCGAGAGATACTGCTATGATAATGCATAAAATCGCAAAAATATAAGCATACCAGTACCTTAAAATATAACTTGAAATCTTTTTCATAACTCCTCCGTTCCCAACCAAAAGACAGGCTCGTTCCATGTCTTCAAAAAAACATAATACCAGCGCTATACGCCATCTTAGGTCAATCTTGTAATCAGGTCAATTTTATAATACAGACATATTCCAGAAAATGCAAAAAAGCCGCGGTATGATAATACCACGGCAAATAATCAAAAATTTAACGAATTCTTTTTCTTTTCCTCCGCTGGCAGCAGGGGCGGGGAGAGATACAGAATCACAGCTATTCTTCTTGAATGCGTGAGGTAATATCACATAACGAACTGCATATGAAATTGTTATTTAATATCGCTGTTCTAAATTTCATGTTACTGATCATTTGCTTTACCTCACTTTCTTTTATAGTCTGCAATTATTATAAGCATGAATTGTATGAATTGTCAATACATTTTTTATAAAGTTTTAACATTTGTAATTTCTCTGTAACAGATCAACATGGGCTTTCCCCATGTATGTCAAAATAATTAATTTTTCATTAAGCTTTTGGAATCTTAAAGAATTGTTCACAATTCTGTGATACAATAAGAATTATAATAAAAATGAACAAAATATGAACAAAAAAGAGTGTAATATTAGACAGACTATATAATACAAAGGTTGTGATGAAATGGATCTCCCCATGTTTTATGATGAGGCGGAGGAGTGGAGTGCTGCGCTGCTGTTGTACGATGCAGCACTGAAGCAGGTAAATACAAGGCTTGAAATTTTGAATAATGAATTTAAATTGGCTCATCAGTATAATCCGATTGAGCATATTACATCTAGAATAAAGACACCTCAGAGTATTGCGAAAAAGCTTCGCCATAATCAGAAGGAGCTGTCGGTTGAGAACATCATCAAGTATGTCAACGATGTTGCCGGAATTCGTATTATCTGCTCTTTTACTTCCGATATTTACCGGATCGCGGACTTGATCTCCAGGCAGGAGGATATCAAGGTGCTGAAGGTGAAGGATTATATTACCTGCCCCAAGGAGAATGGCTACACCAGTTACCATATGATTATCTCCATTCCCGTATTTCTGACGGACCGCACCGTGGAGACAAAAGTTGAGATTCAGATCAGAACCATAGCGATGGATTTCTGGGCGAGTCTGGAACATAAGATCTATTACAAATTTGAGGGGAATGCGCCGGAACATATCCAAAAGGAATTGAGGGAGTGCTCTGAGATCGTAGCATATCTGGATCAGAAGATGCTGTCCCTGAATGAAGAGATCAAGCGATTTAGTAAGGAGCAGATAGGAACCTATCAGGAGGAGCTGATCACCTCCTATAAATCGGTGGTGGCGGAATCCTTCGGAATGGTGATTGAGGAAGAAGAAGGACAGGCTGTTGAAGCGAAGGAGATGGCAGAGGAATCCGCTGAGAAACGGGAGAGGAAGCGATTTTTGTTTGGCTTCCGGGTATAACGAAGGAGAGATAGAATGAACTTACCATTTAGTTTACCCAGTCCAAAGGATGCTGGGGGAAAGAAACGAGAGGAGCTCCAGGAGGTTACGGCGGCGTATGAGCGAAGGCTGGCAGAATACCAGGATACCCTGGAGATCTATAAGAAATGGCTGTCGGAGTATTCCGGCAGCAAAGCGGGAACACGAATAGCGTCAGAGCAGTCCCCTATGAATATCCAGGCGGCCCTGGATCTCACCTATCTGAAGGAGCAGGGGGAGAAGGAAATCGCGCTGATGAATGAGCTCAGTAAGGATGCGGTGGGAAGAGTATTGTCTGAACTGGAGCTGATTAAGGTGAATCAGGCGTATGCCGGGGAGCAGCTGGAGGGATTGGACAGGAATGTGGTGAATCGTATTTCAGAGCTTTTGATCGAGCTTCAGAAACAGAGCCATACCCAGAGCCAGGCAGAGCTGACCGGACAGGTTGAGAGGCTGGAGGGGAAGCTGAGGAAGAATCAGACGCTTCTCTGGTTTTTATTTGTATTTAATCTGATCAGTGTCAGCGGAATTGCTTTTCTTATTCTGTATATTTTGGAGCTGCTGCCATATTAAGGGGTTATGGTTATATGATTCATTAAGGATACCGGAGGTATCAAAGATACATTATGATCTTTGATACCTCCGGTATCCTTTTGTTTTAGGCTTTTTTATGCTGTTACAGCTTAATATTTTTTAACAGTGCGGCCAGGCCGGTAGTTGCTTCTTCTCCGGTGGAGTAGGTGGAAGGAACTTCTTCGGCGGATTCCAGTACTTCCTCCGCTTCTTCTACCGCCTTCATGCTCAGGCTGATCTTGCCGTCCTTCACTTCCAGAATCTTTACGGTGACGGTCTCGCCTTCCTTGATCACTTCACTGGGAGATTTGATTCTCCTTCCGCAGATCTGGGAAATATGCAGCAGGCCCGTCAGACCTTCCCCGATATTGACAAAAGCGCCGTAAGGGGCGATCTTTTCCACCACGCCGGTGGTGACGATTCCAGCCTGGAGACGGGAGATTTTGCTGGTTCTGTCCTTTTTCTCCAGGTCACGGGCTACTTCCCTGGCGGAAAGCACCAGCTTCTTGTCTTCGGCGGAGGCGGTGATTACAATAACATCAAGCTCCCTGCCCACCCATTCTTCCGGCTTCTCCACGTAGGTTAATGCCAGATGGGAGGCGGGGATGAAGGCACGCACGCCGAGAAGATATGCGGTAACACCTGACTTTACAGCCTGGGCAATCTTGACCTTGAAGACTTTACGGTTATCCATGGCTTCCTTAAGCTGGTCCCATGCCAGGATATCGTCCGCCTGCTTGCGGGATAATAAAATATTGCCGTGTCCGTCGTCCTCCCGAAGAACCGTTGCGGAGATTTCTTCGCCCAGAGTAACATCCGCTTTGATGGAGAAGCTGGGATCATTGCTCAGTTCCTCCAGCTTGATGATGCCTTCGGTATAATAGCCCAGATCAAGGATCACTTCGGTCTCGGAGATCCCGATTACAGTACCTTTCAGAATATCCCCCTCCTGTATTTTCTTAAAGGAACGGGAGATTTCTTCTTTAAAATCATCCATGGACGGAATCGGCTCGGGCTCGGCGGCAGGAACCTCCTCCGGGATGGGTGCGTTTAATTCTTTTGTTTCCTCCATGTTCGTATCCTGAAGCTCACTCATAATGATTTCCTCCGATCATATTATTTGCTAGATTGTGTTCTTTATAGAAGCGATGGTGCCTGTTCCGTGAACAGGGAACCGTACGCTGTCTTACCGGGTTTCTGAAGCAGCCGGGGGAGGGATGCGCCGGTAAAGATAGGCCCGGCCTTTCTTGCCGACCCGCTCCACAGCCCCCACATAATTCAGGACATGAAGGGCTGTCTGGGAGTGCCCAAGGGGCAGGCGGGAGGCCGTTTTATAATCTCTGGCGGTAAATTCCTCCTCCAAGGTCTCCGGTATTAAGAGCTGGTAATCACAGAGGCCTCCGATGGAGATCTCGTCCACCAGCTCCGTGGGAATGCGGTCACTCCGGGTAGATCCCTTTTTCTTATCCTGGCTCCAGCCATCCAGGAAACGGTATTCCTCCAGATCCATAATAATGATTTTCAACCGCAGATTGGGATGCACCAGGTGCTGCTTGATCTTATACAGCTCCGGGAAAATAGAATAAGGGGAGCCGGTTCTGGGGGATTTCCGGCGTGGACTAATCTCACCGGTCTGTGGATTAATCCATCGAATCCATTTGGTACCGGGGATAGGATAGACAATGGTTACGGGGAAAAGCTCCAGAAAAACAGAAAGCTTTCTCCGCAGCTTGTCAAAGTTACGGGTCTGTATCTCCAGAATCTCATTTCCGGTACAGATATCCGCAACAAAACCGCCGACCCTTATTTCGTGATTCAGAAAATCCGGGGAAAGATAGGATTTTAATACCGAATGAACGGTTTTCTCTCCCAGAGTGCCGATTCCGTTCATTCCCTGGCGCTGTCCGATTACCTCGTCACAGACTTGTAAAAACAACTGCTTGTCCAAAGTCAATCACCATACCCTTGCTTCCCTTGTCTTTCGCATTCCTGCATGTCTTGTCCCTGCCAAAGGACGCTGTTTTATGTCATTTCCTATAGTTAGGATAAATGATTTTATATAGGAATGCAAGTAATTATGGAGATTTTGCAGCAACAAAAAGACACGTGGATAAAAAACAGTTGCAAAAACAAGGGAATGGGATAGAATATTATAAAACAAGTAAAGAAAAGGAGACGCTCGATATGAAGATATTAGTGACAGGAGGAGCCGGATACATTGCCAGCCATACCAATCTGGAGCTGCTGAATTCCGGCTATGATGTGGTGGGGGTAGACAACCTGAGCAATTCCAGTACGGAATCCGTACGCAGGGTGGAGCGTTTGACCGGGGCAAAGATATCCTTTTACGAGGCGGATATTCTGGATAAAGAGAAGCTTAGAGAAATCTTTGAAAAGGAAAAGATTGATTCCGTTATTCATTTTGCCGGACTGAAGGCGGTGGGGGAATCCTGCAGGATACCGCTCCAGTACTTCAGGAATAACCTGAGCGGGACCATCACCCTCCTTGAGGTGATGCAGGAATTTGGCGTGAAGAATCTGGTGTTTTCCTCCTCCGCTACCGTATACGGCGATCCGGAGAAGGTGCCGGTGACAGAGGATATGCCCCTGTCTGCAACTAATCCCTACGGGCGTACCAAGCTGATGATCGAGGATATGCTCCGGGATCTTTATAAGTCCGACGCTTCCTGGAATATTGCGATCCTGCGTTACTTTAATCCCATCGGAGCTCATGAAAGCGGGGAAATCGGAGAGGACCCCAATGGAATTCCCAACAACCTAGTGCCCTATGTGGCGAAGGTCGCCATTGGAGAGCTGGAGAAGATCCATGTCTTCGGCAATGACTACGATACCCCGGACGGAACCGGTGTCAGAGACTACATCCATGTAGTGGATCTGGCATTAGGGCATATTAAGGCGATTGAGAAGCTGGAGAAGAACCCCGGGCTGGTCACTTATAACCTGGGAACCGGCGTCGGCTACAGTGTGCTGGAGATTATTCATAATTATGAAAAAGCCTGCGGCAGGGAGCTGCCCTATGTGATTGAATCCAGGAGACCGGGAGATATTGCGGCATCCTATGCGGACCCCACGAAGGCGTGGGAGGAGCTTGGCTGGAAGGCGGAGAAGGGAATTCACAGGATGTGCGAGGATTCCTACCGCTGGCAGAGCAAATATCCCAAGGGATATCAGGGATAAAAGGCATTTCCCGGATAGCAAGAGGTTCCTGTGGGACGGGTCTATTTGTTGTATGTGCCAAAAATTTATAACTATATGTAGTGTTTAATGCAAAACATGGCGAAAAACGGAGACAAAAACCTTGTTTTAAGCGAGGTGATTAGTGCACTATGACAGGGAAGTTGTGAAAATATTAAAAAAGAGTTGACATTTTCACTAATATTTGCTATTCTTGAAAAGGTTAGTACTGGAGAAGGTATTATCCAGAGGAAGAAGCTGGGGAAGCAAAAGGGTAGAGGATGTTATAGAATAAGGTTGGCTGAAACGTATGTCTTTGATGGCATACCTTTTCGGCCAACCTTATTTGTTTTTAGGGGATCCAGGGGCTGAGAACCTTTTTGGCCAGACCCAGAATGGTCTGATAGTCCATGGCTCCGTTTTTTGCGATGCCGGATACACCGTGAACAAGGGCCAACTCCGGGGTATAGTCTTCCAGCTTGTATATGGCGTAGTGGTAATCCGCAGGTCCGTTTTCATAATGGGTTACGATAGGAGTAACGCTGGAATCACTGATATATGTGCCGGTTCCATCCTTGGTAATCGTGACCTTTGCCATAGCGCCCAGCATTCGGGGCGCTTCTTTCTGATAGGACATAAAGTTGCCGAGAGAGTAGTAAACCAGCATCCGGTGGGACCCGTCGGTTTCAAACCATTCCACCGGTTCGATTACATGGGGATGGGCTCCGATCACCAGATCCACACCATGCTCATAGTAAAATTCGGTGAGCTCCCTTTGCATGGAGGTGGGAGAATAAACATATTCTGAACCCCAGTGGGGGAATACGATGGTAAAGTCAGCCAGAGCTTCGGCCTGTTCCAGATCCTTTGCCATTTTCTTTTTATTCAGGATATTGACCAGATAGGGCTTGTTCTTCGGCATACTGTAGCCGTTCAAACCATAGGTGTAATTAAGCATGGCCAGCTTAATGCCATTCTTTTCAATAATGGGAATCTGGCGGCTGGCTTCTTCGGATTCGTTAATGCCCAGTACCGTAATCTCAGGATGGGACCTCCAATAGGCCAGGGTGTTCTCTACGCCCTTTAATCCCATGTCCATGGTGTGGTTGGTAGCATGGAGCACGATGTCAAAGCCGGCGTTTATGAGGGCATCCCCGATCTGTGCAGGGGAGTTGAAATTGGGATAGCCGGAGTAGCGAAAATCCTCTCCGCCGAGAATGGTCTCCTGGTTGACAACGGCAAGATCGGCAGCGGAGATTTCCTCCTTCAGATTGGAATACAGATGATCGTAATTGTAGCTTCCGTCAGCCTGCTTCCCGCTTTTCACGACTTCAATATGAATCAAATTATCCCCTACCGCCAGCAGGGTAAGGGATGATCTGGTATCTTCCGAGGCATTGGAAGTTGTGGGTGCGATGGAATCCGCGAATATTTGGGCATCCGCGGAAACAGGAAGCTCTGGTGAGGTTCCTGTTTGAGACCAGGCCGGAAGGCTTTGAATCTCCGAGGCAGAAGCGCTGCTTTGGCCTCCCGTCAGGGAGAAGTCCCCCCACTTGGCAGCGGAGCCCTCTTGAAACTGCCAGTCAGGAGTGACTAAGGGATAACTAAGCTCAGAGGCATAATACCAGGGATCTTGGGGGTGAAGAGGATTCTTAATTACATGAAAGTCCTGGGCAGGCATGTAGCCCTGGGCTAAGAGATAGCATTTATTTCCCGCTGCATCGGCAGCCATATCCACAACTAAGATACAATGTCCCGGTGAACCGCCTTTGAGGAACATATCTCCCGGCAGCAGTTCGTCCAGACCGATCGGATCGCATTCGGAGGCCAGGGAAAGGGTTCCGGCATAAGCAAAGACCATAGTCAGGTAATCCAGAAATTCTTCATAGGAATCATCATATTCTGCTTTCTTCACCCAGCTGACCTTGTTGCCGTCCACCCGGATGCGGTAACCGTCCCGCCATTTTGTGTACTCCATATAAAAGCCGCTGGTGAGATGAAAGGCGATTTTGCCGTACTCCCCGATAGACCAATAGTATTCGGCATAAACACGGATTATGGAATCTGCGCATTGCTGCAAGTCCCGGTCACCCAGACTGAGCTGGAACAGGGCGGCATGATTCTGCTGATTTCCTTTCGTCCGGCCATCGTAAAGAAGGAGCTGACTTTCTGCGCTTTTTAGGGGAAGCGTTCGCAAAAAAGCGGCTAATTCGCCGTCGGAGGAGGGAACGCGTTCAAAGCCCTTGGGAGGGCGAATCCGTGTGATCAGATCGGTTCCGGTCTCGTCAATGTAAGAGAAGTCCTCCGGCGGATCGGAGGGCATATCCGAGGGAGATGCCTCTCCGTAAGGGGCCTCGGAAGGTGCGAGGGCTTCGGAAGGAGAAGAGGAAGCTGCCGGTGTAGACTTTTGAGCCGGATCAGAATCGCCGCCGGGATTTACTTCCGGTTTCCGGCAGCCGGCAAGGAAAATGCACAGCATGATCAGGATTGTAAGCTGGATTGTAATGCGAGGGGCCTTACGGCCGGGGTGTATTAACCTTGGGATATCTTTCATATGAGCCTCCATGGATTGCCCTGCCCGGATGAAACCGGACGGCAGCGATATATTTTGTAATGCGTAAACATTTAATATTCTTTCTTTTGGCAGTAAATCATAAAGCAGGATTTTATTATAGCATGAAGGGAATATAAAATCCATATTGGGATTATCCCGTCCCCCAAAGCGGATAAAACAACAGGGGTGAATGCTTTTGCCGGCACGGTGCATATTATTCAGAATCAGAGGAGAAATCTATTGAAACCCCAGTCTAAATGTGATAGACTGTAACCAGTCTAATACGTTTAGATTGGAGGGAATGCCATGGCTAAGAATATAGCACTCACTGCCGCGGAAGAAAAACTTGCGGCTTTGATTTGGAGGGAGGCGCCGCTAACCTCACCCGATCTGGTGGTACTCGCGGAGCGGGAGATGGATTGGAAAAAGTCAACAACTTACACGGTGCTGAAGAAGCTCTGCGAGAAGGGCGTATTCAAAAATGAAAATACAAAGGTATCGGTTGTGCTTACCCGTGACGAGCAAATAGCCCGCCAAAGCCGCCATTATGTGGAGGAGACCTTCGGCGGATCGCTGCCGAAATTCATCACTTCCTTTATCAGCGGCAGGAAGCTGACGCCGGAACAGGCGGCAGAATTAAAACGTCTGATAGAAGAGCATGAGGAGGGCGGCAATCATGGATAAATTCTTCCTCACAATTTTAAATATGAGCCTGACAGGGGCATTTGTTATCGCGGCCATATGCTTTGCACGGCTGCCGCTGAAAAAAGCGCCGAAAATAATCTCCTATTGCTTATGGGCTGTGGCAGGCTTCCGGCTTGTATTTCCGCTCTCAATTGAGAGTATGTTCAGCCTGATCCCCTTCCAAGCCCAGGTTATACCGCCGGATATCGCTATGCAGCCCATACCGCGTATTGATAGCGGCATATCTTTTGTGAATAACTCTGTCAGCAGTATTCTTCCGCCCGCCGCGCCAGCGGCAAGTGTAAATCCGCTGCAGATATGGACAGCAGCCGGTGCCTTTATTTGGCTTATCTGCGCTTTTATAATGCTTGGTTACGGCATAGTATCTTTCGCTGTTCTGAAAGGAAAAATGAGGGCGGCGGTCAGCCTCGGAGCCAATATCTATGAAGCAGAAAACATAAGCTCGCCTTTTGTCCTTGGTATTTTCAAGCCGGGGATTTATTTGCCGGTTGGCTTGTCCGAGCGGGAAAGAAGCTATATTATCCTGCATGAACAGACGCATATCCGGCGGCATGACCATATTATAAAATTTGCCGCATATTTTATTCTGTGTCTGCATTGGTTTAATCCGTTGGTTTGGGCGGCGTTTCTGCTGATGGGTGTTGATATGGAAATGTCCTGTGACGAGCGTGTATTGAGAGAAATGGGCGGCGAAACGAAAAAAGATTACTCACGGCTGCTTTTATCATTGGCAACGAAACGTACCGTCAGCGGCAGTCCTCTTGCTTTTGGTGAGGGAGGTGTGAAAGAGCGGATCAAGAATGTGCTGAACTTCAAGAAACCATCACGGGTGGTCATCGCCGCGGCTGTGGCGTTGGCAGCTGTATTAAGTGTCGGATTTGCGGTCAATCGAGGGAGTGATGCAATAAATCCGGTAAAAGGGGAAACCTACCATTTCCCGGATGAAAATTATAACCGTGTATTTTTCCAGTGCAATGATACGCCGTATAACCCGGAATATATTATGATTTTGGCTCAGCTTATGAACAATCAGAATGTGGCGGGGTTGACCTGCGGCGAGGCGTTTACCCTTGTAAAGCAGGTTGGGCATGTATGGAAAGTGATTCCTTTTGCCGATGGCTTCGGTTTTAGAGATATTGCATTTCAGATTGAAAATGGGATGAGCTTTGATTACAGCCTGGAGCCTGAGATGTTTACGGAAAAACTTGATGAAGGTAATTACCGAATTGTTACGGAGGTTTGGGATACGGGCAAACATATGGTATGGGCAGACTTTACCATTGATAAAAACGCTCCGAAACAAGAGACCCTTGACTGGTCTATTCCAAAGGAAGCACCGATGAAAGCATATTCTTTGGAAAATCCCACAGAAAAGCAGAGAATGCAACGACTGCTGTCTGTGAATCTATATGATGACGGAACGGCATGGCTTGCAGTGCCGCCAATCAGCAGTTATATGCTGCCAAAGTGCAGTTATTCTTTTGAGGAGGATGAACTGGTGATCTATGCGGATATTGAATCAAAAGAATTAGAAGCTGCTTTCGGGGTAAAGAATGGCAGTGTAATTGCAAGATTTACAGTTGCTGACGATAACACGCTGATTTTTCAGTCTGCAAATGTTCCGTTATTCGCTGACAAAGAGGCGCGGTATGTCTCGAAACCCGCCACCGATAAAGTCACTATTCAAGTCTGGAAAGATGAAAACGGGGATACTCGCTATACCCTGTTTAACAAAGAGGTAACAGATACTTTTTCAGAGACTGCCGATGGCAGGGTTTTTGATAGCATAGAAGGATTAAATACGGCTCTTGAGGAATATCGGCAAGACTACATGACAGTGCGTGTAAAGCATACCCTCGATTTTACAAAAGAAGAAATGCAGGCCATAATCGATATGTTTGTTATTCCTTCAGAGAATTACGATATATTAGCGGGTGTTATTATGCCAAACGAGGATTTTGATTTTATTGAAACCATCGAAGGCAATCTTGATATTATAGCAGAGAATCCGGCATATGCTTCAAATATCTATACTTATATCACTGCTCATCAGACGGAATACGATGAAATTGTGGCTTTGGGTGACAACGCCCTGCAATATATGTTTGCCCAATTCGAGAAAGGCGGTCAATATGGGCTGCGCGGTTGGATTATGGCTTATGCCTGCCGTGATATATTGGGCGGTGACAGCGTCTTCACCCCCAAGACGGCCGGTTCGGGGCAGGAATGGTATGACGCTTATAAATTGTTCATTATTGATCAACAGCCACAGTCTTTTTATGATTTAACCAACAGCGGCAAGCTGATGGCTGATGCATATAAAATATCCAGTTATGGGCTATCTACGAACTCTGAAAAGATATCCGTTTCTGTATCTGGCAGTGCTTTTAGTGAGAACGCGCATATAACCTTGTACGATACCGATGGCATGAATGACATTATGGTAATGCAGATTAGCGCGGATCAGAAAACAGGAACATTTACAAATCTGACATCAGCAAAAAAATATTGTATCGTCGCCACAGGACTTGACGGGTGCGAAATAACTTTATCTGATTAAGGCAGACCTCGAAAATTTATCAATAGAAACAGGCCAATCTGAGTACAAGGCAGATTGGCCTGTTTCTATTACAATTCAGGTAAAAATAAACCAATACTCAGCCAGTGATTACAGGTCAAAAAAAGCGTATGCTGAATACACGGAAAACCAGGCAATACCTTTAAGAAGGCGATGTTTTAACAAAAGGGAGGATTTATTATGGTGAGCAAAAAAGGAATTATGTTCTTGGTAATTATTAGTATGATGGCAGCAGTATTGACCGGCTGTACATCAAAAGGAACCAATCCGTCCGATGGTGACATGACCGGGCCGACGAAACAGGCAGCGGCTCCTGCTGGGGATGGAACAGGTTATTTATCACCATGCTTTTTAATGGAGGAATGATACCCTTGTATCTGCTGGTGGTGCAGCTTAAGTATTCAGCGGCAGGATATCTATAAGACTTCTGAAATGGTGAATGAATGGCGGAGCCGGTATAAAAAGCCCGTGGTATTGGATGAAATCGCTTATGAGGGAAATATTCAGCATGGATGGGGGAATATTACGGGCGAGGAGATGGTTCGGAGATTCTGGGAAGCAGCCTGCAGAGGCGGTTATGCAGGACATGGCGAGACCTATTGCCATGAGGAGGATATCCTCTGGTGGTCCCATGGAGGACAGCTTCACGGAGAAAGCCACAAACGGTTCCGGTTTCTTCTGGATATTATGGAGCAGACACCGGGAATCGGGCTGGCGCCTTACGAAAGATCCGGTTGGGATGAAATCTGTGCCGTACCCCAGGAGATGACCTGCCGGGGAAGCTACTATCTGTATTACTATAGCTTTATGAGACCGTCTTTCCGGGATTTTTATTTTGATGAGACGACGGAATATGAGGTCAGGGTGCTGGATACCTGGAATATGACCCTGGAAGACAGGGGGATATACAAAGGAAGATTCCGGATTGAGCTGCCGGGCAGGCAGTATATGGCGGTTCAGATAAGAAAACGCCGGGAGTGACAGGTGTAAATTGCCTTCGTCCAAGTACCCATATATATCATTCAGACTTATGCATATCATTTCTAATAGAGCGGATACTATTAATTCTAAGAATAAGAGCCGGAGGATCAATGGACTGTCAGAAAAGAAAGCAGCATTTTTTAACGCTGAATGAACCGGAACAAATCTACCGGGATTTATTTTATAATAACCCGGACGCTTATTTTTATGAAAAAACAGGTGAAGTTTATCGGAACTGGCAGGAGTTTAAAGCAGTTTACCGAAAAACGGATGCACAGCGGATTGTAATTCCGGAGAAGGAACCGACACTGATGGGGGATGAGCTGAAGGAAAGTATTTTTTTCCTGGAAGCGGACAGAGATGTCAGCCTTTTGCTGAATGCCAGATACTGTTCTCCCTTTTGGCATCATTTGAACTTTATCAAGATCATGTATGTGTTAAACGGGAGCTTTCTGCTGAATACCGGGAGGGACAGAAGAATTGAGCTGAAGGCGGGGAATTTTGTTGTGGTTCCCCCCGATCTGGAGCAGTCCGTCTTTTCCTACCATGACGAGGATGTGGTTATTAATATATTTTTAAGGGCCAGTACCTTTGAAAAAGCATTTTATTCCCTGCTGATGGAATCCGAAAAGCTCTCCGGTTTCTTCTGGAAGGTGCTGTACGGTAAGGATGATAACAGTATTATCTGGTTCCAATGTGATACGGATGAGTGCCTGGACAGATTTATTCTGGATATGTTTGAAGAGATCGAGCATCCCAGGCAGGGGGGAAACTTTCTCCTGGTCAGCTATGTTATGGCATTTCTTGCTTATGCATTATATCGATATCAGGACCGGATGACCTCCATTCAGGACACCCCCCTGAGAAAAGACCGGTTTCCCATGATCATCCAGTTTATACGGGAGAACTATAATACGGTAACTTTGTCCTCCCTGGCCCGGCAGTTTCATCAGAGCGAAGGATACCTGTGCCGGTATATCAAGCAGGAAACCGGATATTCCCTGACGCACCTTCTGAGGGAATTCAGGATAAAGAAGGCAGCCGTCATGCTGCGGGATACCAATAACAGCGTGGAGGATATTATGCTGGAGGTGGGGTATACGGATATCAGTTATTTTTACAGAGTATTTAGGAAACGCTACGGTATGACACCCAATCAATACCGGAGGCAGGATAAGATAATAAGGCTTTCGTAATAAGGGAAAAAGTACTACTCACTTGACTTCAAAATTCATGACTTATTGAAAAAATGTTAAAATGTGTTATACTGTTAATTAAAGTTGAATGAGGTGGGAGTATGCTGTTATATCACGGAAGCAATTTGGCAGTTGAGGTACCGAGACTGATAGAGCAAACACGTGGGCTTGACTTTGGTGCAGGCTTTTACTTGACGACCAGCCAGGCACAAGCGGCCAGGTTTTCAGAAATCATTGTAAACCGCAGGAAAAGCGGCCTTGCTACGGTCAGTGTTTATGATTTTGATATGGAGTCGGCAGAGAAAACATCTGCGGTTCGCAGGTTTGAGAGTGCAGATGCAGAGTGGCTTCGTTTTGTTACCGATAACAGACTGAAATCCTATCAAGGCGACATTTATGATATTGTTATAGGAGCGGTAGCAAACGATATGGTCATGCCTACCATTCAAGCATTTTTGGGTGGATTTATTAATGAGGAAGCTGCGCTCATCACATTAAAGACAAGCAAACTTGTTGACCAGGTCTGCTTAAAAAGCGAGAAAGCCTTGTCCATGCTTCACTTTGTGAGAGCATATGAGATAAAAGGGGGCGGTGTAAATGGATAAGAGCATTTCCTCTATTATTGCAATGATAACGCCGGGGATCGTAAACTTACTGATGGAAAACCGGGGGTTAAGCCTTCCGGAAGCATCCGATCTGCTGTATAACTCGCAGTTATATAAGCTTTTGGAGGATGAAAAGACAAAAGTATGGCGATTTGGATATCCTCTCCTGTATGACCTGCTGGAGGAAGAACTGGCCACAGGTAAAATAACTTTCCCGGAGGAACAAATATGACAAAGCAAAAAGGTGAAGTATGGTTCCTGGCATCCTGTGTAGAATTGTATAAGGACGAAAAAGGTATAAGCGGACAGGAAGCCTATAACTATTTGCGCAAGACAGGTGCAGTGGACTTTATCATCCGGTGTTGGGACGGTTTGCATATGACAAGCCCGCTGTATATTATCGACAGTATCGATGAATACATTAAAAATCATACGTGAAAGGCGAGAGGGAAATGCTTTGACAAAACCTGGCACGCATGGTATACTTCGTCCTAAGGAAATGCGGAAGGATATAGAAAAAGGCTACGAAAAGAAGAGTACACAGACGAACACTTGACAGAGAACCCTGTAATTGCTGAGAAAGGGGGAGGGACCGGAAGGTCCGGCGGCATGCTTTGCCATGCGGCCTGCAGAAGCTGTGGAAGATGGTCTTGGAGCTGCGCACCGAGGAGCAATCTTAGGCTGCGACGGAGGCAACCGTTATGATGCCGGGCTGCAGAAGCTGCAGCAAATGAGGCCCTTGTTGCGAGATAGGGGCGAATTAAAGTGGTACCACGGGAGAGGCTCTCGTCTTTAAAGGAAATTTAAGGATGGGGGTTTTTGTTTTTGTAAAAACAGAACGGTGTGTTTTAGCACCTTGGTCAGGAATAGCAGTCAGCTGCCCGTGACGAGCGGAGCAAATTACAGAAATGGAAAGGATTGATGCAAAATGAGTAAAAAACCTTATTACATTACTACGGCAATCGCCTATACCTCCGGGAAGCCCCATATCGGCAATACCTACGAGATCATATTGGCGGATAGTATCGCCCGTTTTAAACGGCTGGAGGGATATGATGTGTTTTTCCAGACCGGAACGGATGAGCATGGACAGAAGATCGAGCTTAAGGCGGCGGAGGCCGGAATCTCCCCGAAGGAGTTTGTAGACGGGATTGCAGGGCAGATCAGGGATATCTGGGATCTGATGAACTGCTCCTATGACAAATTCATCCGCACCACAGATGCGGACCATGAGAAGCAGATACAGAAGATCTTTAAGAAGCTGTATGAAAAAGGAGATATCTATAAGGGATACTATGAAGGAATGTATTGTACCCCCTGTGAATCCTTCTTTACCTCTTCCCAGCTGGTGGACGGCAAATGCCCCGACTGCGGACGGGAGGTACAGCCTGCCAGGGAGGAAGCGTATTTCCTGAAGCTGAGCAAATATGCGGACCGCCTGATTGAGCATATCAACACCCATCCGGAATTCATCCAGCCGGAATCCAGAAAGAATGAGATGATGAACAATTTCCTCCTTCCCGGCCTGCAGGATCTGTGCGTATCCCGTACCTCCTTCCGATGGGGGATTCCCGTAGACTTTGACGACCGGCATGTGGTCTATGTATGGCTGGATGCGCTGAGCAACTATATCACGGGCATTGGCTATGACGCGGACGGCGCCGGCACGGAGCAGTTTAAGAAGTATTGGCCTGCGGATCTGCATCTCATCGGAAAGGATATCATCCGCTTCCATACCATCTATTGGCCGATCATTCTCATGGCGCTGGAGGTACCCCTTCCGAAGCAGGTATTCGGCCATCCCTGGCTGATGCAGGGAAGCGCGGCAGATAAGATGAGTAAATCCAAAGGAAATGTCCTATATGCGGATGATTTATCGAAGCTGTTCGGAGTGGATGCGGTAAGATATTTTGTACTTCATGAGATGCCCTTTGACAATGACGGCGTTATTTCCTGGGAGCTTCTGGTGGAGCGGATCAATTCCGACCTGGCCAATACTCTGGGGAACCTGGTGAACCGCACCATATCCATGTCCAATAAGTATTTTGACGGCATTGTAAGGGACGGCGGAGTATATGAGCCGGTGGATGAGGAGCTGAAGGCGTTGGCGCTGGAGACCTCGGGAAAGGTTGCCGCCAGGATGGAGAAGCTTCGCGTGGCGGACGCCATCAGTGAGATCTTTACCCTGTTTAAGCGCTGCAATAAATATATTGACGAGACCATGCCCTGGGTGCTGGCGAAGGACGAGGAGAAAAAGGCCCGCCTTGAAACGGTGCTGTACCATCTGGTGGAAAGCATCTGTATCGGAACCGGCTTGCTGGAAGCATTTATGCCGGAGACTGCGGAGAAGATTCTCGCGCAGCTTAATGCAAAGCCCCGCACAATAGAGGAATTGGGGCAATATGGTTTATACGTGTCAGGCACCAAAGTGACCCGGACACCGGAGATATTGTTTGCAAGATTAGATTTGAAGGAGGTTATGGCTAAAGTGGAAGAAATGCAGGGATTAAATTCAGCAGAAGATAAAAAGAGTGAAGCTGTGGCTGCGGCGGGAGAAGCGGCAGCAGAGCAGAAGACAGAGGAAAAGGCAGAGATTACCTATGATGATTTCGCTAAACTGCAGTTCCAGGTGGGAGAGATTATCGCCTGTGAAGAGGTAAAAAAATCAAAGAAGCTGCTGTGCTCCCAGGTAAAGATCGGTTCCCAGGTGAAGCAGATTGTGTCCGGCATCAAGGCTTACTATTCTCCCGAGGAGATGGTGGGCAAAAAGGTCATGGTTATTGTGAATTTAAAGCCGGTGACTCTGGCTGGCATGCTGTCGGAAGGAATGCTGCTATGTGCCGAAGACGCGGAGGGGAACCTGGCGCTCATGGTTCCTGAGAAGCCGGTAGCTTCCGGTGCTGAGATTCGGTAACAAGAAACCGGTGGCTTCCGACGTTGAGCTCCGGTAAACGAGAAGATGGTAGCTTTCGGTGCTGAGCTCCGTAAACGAGAAGCCGGTAGCTTTCAGCACTGAGATCTGATAAACAAAAAGCCGATTCATAGAAGAGGGAGGCCGTTGCAGAACAAATTTTATCTGTCATATCGTGGTGCATTGAAAGAAAACCCCATGTATATAGCAGGATAAATCCATTTTGTAACGGCCTTTTGTGAATGCCGGGGAGTGCCCGGCTTCATATGAGGGAAAAGCATCAATTATTTAAGATAGGAGAGAATAAGATGGCTGGACTGGAGAAAATAAAAAGTTTGTTGAAGGAAGCCGTAGACCATAGGGAAATTGCGGGAGGAAGCCTGCTTGTGCTCCGGGACGGAGAGGAGCTTCTGTATACGGAGGAAGGCTATGCGGATCAGGAGAAGCAGCTTCCCATCCAAAGGGACAGTATCTTCCGCCTTTATTCCATGACCAAGCCGGTGACGGCCTGTGCCGCGCTGCTTTTGGTTCAGCAGGGAAAGCTGGAGCTGCTGGATCCGGTGGGAAAATATCTTCCGGGATTTCAGAATCAAAAGGTTGCACAGGGGGATGAGCTGGTTCCCGCGGCGCGGGAGATGTTGGTCGCCGATCTGCTTTCCATGACCTCGGGGCTGGTATATCCCGATGCCTCCAGCAGGGCGGGAAGGGATACCGCGGCGGTTTTTGAGCTCATTGACCGGGAATTGCTGGGAAGTGCACCCATAAGCACGGTGGAGGCAATGAATCTGATTGGCAAGGGAGCGCTTCATTTCCAGCCGGGTTCCTCCTGGTGCTACGGTACCTCTGCGGATGTCCTGGGCGCAGTGATCGAGGCAGCTTCCGGCAAACGGTTCGGAGCGTTTCTGGAAGAGGAGCTTTTTGCGCCTCTGGGAATGAAGGATACCGGCTTTTATGTCCCTGAGAATCAAAGGCACCGGCTGGTGCAGGTGTATCAACGGGATGGAAAGGGCGGTTTGACGGAATATCAGGGCAACCATCTGGGAATTATCAATAAGATGGACCGGAAGCCTGCCTTTGAAGCCGGAGGAGCGGGGCTGGTATCGACAGCGGATGATTATGGGAAATTTGCCGCCATGCTGATCCACGGCGGAAGCCATGAGGGGAAACAGATTCTTTCTCCCAAGATGCATCAGTATTATACCTCCAGCCGCCTGCATGAGGAGGGGCAGAAGGCATTTGCCCTTTGGGGACCGGGTGCACGCGGATACAGCTATGGCAATCTGATGCGTATTATGGTGGATGAGCAGCAGGCCTATGTGATAGGCTCCAAGGGGGAATACGGCTGGGATGGCTGGCTGGGAACCTGCTTCTGCAACAGCCCGGCGGACGGGTTGAGCATTATTTTCATGACCCAGAGGACGGATGCCGGTATGATGCCCATAACCTACAGGCTGCGCAATGCCCTGTTCTGCGAATATGGCGGCCGACGCGACAGATAGGTGATATTTCATACAGGTGGGACGGAGGATTTATGAAAGAGTTATTGTTAAAGCGTAAGGGGAAGTTCATCAACTATCTGATTGCGACCTTTATGTTTGTTATCGATCATTTTGTTCAAATGATCTTATTTGCTATGGTATTGAATGCCATAGAGAAGGGCACGGTGGAAGCCTACCGGCTGGTTATTATTGTGACGGTGGCCTTTGTGATCTACTCGCCCCTCAACTTCATAATCTCCAGAATGATGCGTATCGCATATATGAGGGATACCATACTGGATGTGCGGAAGATGGCCTTTGATAAGATCATCCATATGCCCTTTAAGCAGTATTCCCAGAAGTCAAAGGAAGTGTATATCTCGAATTTGATCAATGATGTGAATAACTTTGAAAGAAGATTCTTTCTGAGTCTGCTTAATTTTCTGATTGATGTTGCGATGGTAAGCATATCCCTGATTATCCTGATCATTCTGGATATCAGGCTGGCCGCTGCCATGCTTTTATTCATCGGACTGCTGTATCTGCTTGCAAGGATATTCACGAAGAAAACCGAGGCGCTGGAGCTGGAGGTATCGGCGGTGAGTGAGGAATTCACCACGGATATGTCCAATACCTTTAACGGACTTGAGATATTAAAATTAAATCATATTGAGGACAAGTTCCTGAAAAAGAGTATGCGCACCATCAACCGTATGGAGAGAAAAAAATATGCGGCTAATGTATTCAGTGAGCTTCAGCGTAATACGATCTACACCTTCTGCTTTGTATCCTCTGTTTTTGTAATGGTTTACCTTGGGTACCGGATACAGGGAGCCATAGGACTTGGGCTGGCAGGTGTCTTATTTCAGCTTTGCAGCCAGATCGGATTTTTCGGGGTAGATGCATTTACCCTTACGAACCAGATCAAGGCCTCCGTTAGTATCTATAATAAGATTGCTAAGCCGGAGGAGACGCAAGGGAGGATCGGTACGGGAGCGGTGCCGTTCTGCTTTGACCGTGAGATCAAGGCGGAACATGTGAATTTTTTTTATGATAAGAAACCGGTTTTCCAGGATGCTTCCTTTGTGATTGAGAAGGGGAAGAAATATCTGATCAAGGGAGTCAGCGGAGCAGGGAAGACCACATTATTAAATCTCCTTGCCATGGTCTATGATGATTATGAAGGAACCATCACGGCAGACGGTACGGATTACCATGAAATCAGTGAGAAGTCCTTTAACCAGAAGGTTGCTTTCATCTATCAGGATGTGTTCCTCTTTGAGGATACCATCAAGAACAATATTGCCCTCTACCAGGACATTCCCGCAGAGCAGATCAACCATGCGGTGAAGGTCTGCGGGTTGGATTCTATCATTGATGAACGGAAGGGCGGTATGGAGGAGCGTTTGACGGAGAACGGCAAGAATCTCTCCGGCGGTCAGAGGCAAAGAATCTCCATCGCCAGGGCCATTGCCAAGAATGCGGAAATTCTATTTGTGGATGAGGGAACCTCCAGCTTGAATGAAGAGCTGGGCAGGGAGATAGAGAAGGTATTCCTGGAGCTGGATAATACGGTTATTGCCATCAGTCACCGTTATTATGAGGGGATAACAGAGAATTACGATTATGTCCTTGAGGTGAAGAACGGAGAGATACATAAATTCTCTGCCAGGGATTACTTTAATGAGGTGATCACATGCTAAGAAAATATTATAAGGCAACACCCTATCTGCTTCTGGCAATGCTTGCCGCCGCTGCCTATTCTGTGATGGATGGTATTGTAACCATCCGGATGATGGCATTGCTGGATTACGCCCTGAAAAGTGATATGACCCAGGTGGCGCGCGAGGCGCCGCCTCTTCTGCTGATGGCAGCGGCGCTGGTGCCTCTGGGGATCTTAAGCGCTATGGCGAAAAATTACTATAAGAAGCAATCCTCGGTGATCCTGAAGAAATATTATATGCAGAAGGTGTTCGGGAAGAATATTGCGGAGTTCCAGAAGGAGAACAATGCAAAATACCTTTCCTCCATGACCAATGATTTTAATACCCTGGAGACGAATCTTATGGAAGGGGTCCATACCGTAGGAAACGGAATTGTAAAGTTCGGCGTGGGAATCTGGCTGCTGTCTACCGTAGACCCGAGGATGATTCTGCTGGCGCTCCTTATTATTGCAGTGAATTTATGTGTATCCTTCCTGACCGCAAGACCGTCTAAGAAGGCTTATAAGGAACGGAGTGACATGTTTGACGGATATACCTCCTATATCAAGGAGATTCTGTCCGCTTTCCATATTGTGAAGAACTATGGCCTTCAGGAGAAGGTGACAAAGGATTATTATGAGAAAAGCGAGGCCATTCAGCACAAGGGCTATGTGATTGAACGTTTGTTAACCTTTGTCTTTGCTTCTGAGAATTTTATCACCAGTACTTCAATCTATGGCGTGATCTGTGTTCTGGGCTATATGGTGATCCTGGGCAAGGTAACTGCGGGAGGATTGCTCCTTGTGGTGAACAGCATTCAGAAAATGATGTGGCCCCTATATGAGCTCAGCGAGGCCTTGCCGAAGATTTTCACCACCGGGGATTTGATCCGGAAGATGGAGAAGACCCTGGAGAATTCGGACACCTATGTGGAAACGGTAGAATTGCCGGAGTTTAGGGATGCCATTGAATTCAAGGAAGTAGGGTTCGCTTATGAAGACGGGGAACAGTTAATCCTGAAGGATATTAACCTGACCGTCCGTAAGAACGGGAAATATCTGATCGTCGGCCCCAGCGGAGGCGGGAAATCCACTTTACTCAGGCTGTTTCGAAAGTATTTTAATCCTATTTTGGGCAAGATATTGATTGACGGGCATGATTTGAAGGATGTGACCAGGGACTCTTATTATAAGCTGGTGGCGAATATTGAGCAGCAGGTCTTTATCTTCGAGGATACGGTGAAAAATAATCTCACCCTGTATAAGGAGTATTCCGACGAGGAGATTGCGGCAGCGGTGGAAGCAGCCGGACTTACCGACTTTGTGAAGGGACTGGAGAAGGGGATGGATTCTATTATCTATGATAATGGTAAGAATATCTCCGGAGGAGAACGCTCCAGGCTCGTAATAGCGAGAGCCCTCCTCAGCAAGGCCAGTATCCTGTTCATGGATGAAGCCTTCGCGTCCTTGGATATGGAACGAGCCAGAGAGATTGAGAAGACCATCCTTGGACTGAAGGATATCACTGTGATCAATGTCAGCCATGTCATTTTTAAGGATACCAGGGATTTATATGACAGGGTGCTCACGGTGAAGCATGGAATTTATTGATAAAATGATTTGATTTTAGATAAAAAAATAAAAATTTTAAAAAATTCATTATTACTATAGCATTTTTTTCTTTTTTTAATTATAATAGCTAGTATACTTGTATTATTATGTATGATTAAGCTGGGTGCATTTGACATCTTGATCCATACATAGAGGTATGCTCAATAAAAAGGTAACAATAGTACGCTCCTATTTATCTCAATCTATAGGTGAAACAAAGGGGCAAAATATAAAAAGGAGATGAGATCAATATGACAGAAAACAAGAAGCTATTGGAATGGGTTAAGGAAATGGCCGATCTGTGCCAGCCGGATGAGATTTACTGGTGTGACGGATCAGAGGAAGAGAATCAGCGTTTGCTTCAGATGATGGTTGACAGCGGTATGGCAATCAAATTAAACGAGAAGAAACGTCCCGGATGCTATTTATTCCGGAGTGATGCTTCCGACGTAGCGCGTGTAGAGGACAGAACCTTTATCGCTTCCAAGACAAAGAAGGAAGCCGGCGCTACCAATAACTGGATTGATCCGGAGGAATTGAAGACCACCATGAAGGGTCTTTATAAGGGCTGCATGAAGGGCAGAACCATGTATGTGATTCCTTATTCCATGGGACCCATCGGCTCACCTATTTCCAAGATCGGTATTGAATTAACCGATAGCGCTTATGTAGTTGTTAATATGCGCATCATGACCCGTATCGGCTCCAAGGTGTTAGAGGTTCTTGGTGCAGACGGTGAATTTGTTCCCTGCTTACATTCTGTCGGTGCGCCCTTGGAAGAAGGACAGGCGGATTCCAGCTGGCCTTGCGCACCCATTGAGAAGAAATATATCAGCCATTTCCCGGAGGAGAGACTGATTTGGTCCTACGGCTCCGGTTACGGCGGCAACGCTCTCTTAGGCAAGAAGTGCTTTGCGCTTCGAATTGCATCCGTGCTGGCACGTGACGAGGGATGGCTGGCAGAGCATATGTTAATCCTGAAGCTCACCAATCCTGAAGGAAAGGTGAAGTATGTTGCGGCTGCATTCCCCAGCGCCTGCGGCAAGACAAACCTGGCCATGCTGGTTCCTACCGTTCCCGGCTGGAAGGTGGAGACAGTGGGCGATGATATCGCATGGATGAAGTTCGGAGAAGACGGACGCCTGTATGCCATCAATCCTGAGGCTGGTTTCTTTGGCGTGGCTCCCGGAACCTCCCTTGATTCCAATCCTAACGCAATGCACAGCATAGAGAAGAACACGATCTTTACCAATGTGGCTCTTACGGATGACGGAGATGTATGGTGGGAAGGCATCGGAACACCCGCACCCGATCATCTCATTGACTGGAAGGGCAATGACTGGACTCCGGATTCCAAGGAGCTGGCTGCTCATCCCAATGCCCGCTTTACCGCTCCCGCCTATCAGTGTCCCTCCATCGCATCTGACTGGGAGGACCCTGCAGGAGTTCCGATTTCAGCGATCCTGATCGGCGGACGCCGTCCGAAGACGATCCCGTTGGTACATGAGAGCTTCGACTGGAAGCATGGTGTGTTCCTGGGCTCCATCATGGGCTCCGAGATCACTGCTGCGGCAATCTCCAAGAACATCGGACAGGTTCGCCGTGATCCTTTTGCAATGCTTCCTTTCTTCGGCTATAATGTATGTGATTATTTACAGCACTGGCTGAACATCGGTGAGAGATCCAGCGAGGATAAGCTGCCTAAGATCTTCTATGTGAACTGGTTCCGTAAGGATCAGGACGGCAGATGGTTATGGCCCGGCTTCGGCGAGAACAGCCGAGTTCTGAAGTGGATCTTTGAGAGAACCGAGGGCGACGGCAAGGCTGTTAAGACCCCCATCGGCTACATGCCTGCAGCGGATGCTCTGGATCTGACCGGACTTCAGGGTGTAAGCGATGCCGATGTTGCAGAGCTGCTTAAGGTAGATAAGGAAGAGTGGCTGAATGAGGTTGCATCCATTAAGGAGCACTATGCCAAGTTTGGCGAGGAGCTTCCGAAGGAACTCCATGCTCAGCTGGAAGCTCTGGAGAGCAGACTGAACGCATAGTATACGGCCCGCTATAATGGGATGCAGTATACCGGCATTCAGAAGAGTTATATTAAGGATGAAAAACGTGTTGCTGTGAAAACAGCACCGGCGGAAAGATAAGAAATTTGTTTTATGAAATGCGCTTTGATCTGGCTTAACCGCCATTTCAAAGCGCATTTTTAGATTCAGCAGCAAGAGAATCATTTTTCATCAAAGATAATTGGAAGGCAGGGGTGTAACCTCTACCGGCTCTTCATCCAGGAGACCATGCGGTCCTCAATGATTTCAAAAGGAGCGGGGCCAATTTCCAGCAGGAACTGATGAAAATCTTTAGCAACAAACTTTTTACCCAGGGTATGCTCCGCTTTGCCCCGCAATTCCTCAAGCTCCAGATAACCGACAGCATAAGGAAGGTAAACAGCGGGTTCCTCCAGCAGGGTGTCATAGATGGCCCCGGCAATTTTGGCATCGGCGATATAGTTCATGATATAAGCCATGGCGGTCTTCTTATTCCAGCCCTCATAATGAATACCAATATCTGTCCGGGCATACAGGCACAGGATTACCGCATTATTGGCCTGGAGGAAGCGGGCCAGATTCGGATCAATTCCCGCATACTTGTAGGAATACATCTCCACATAGGTGGCCCAGCCCTCGTCATAGCCTGTAAAGTTCATAACATTTCGGATGGGAGCGGGATTCAGGCTGCGGAAATAGACGCATTGGTACATATGGCCCGGATAGCCCTCATGGGCTACGGTGGGGTAGATCAGGGACAGGGTCTCTTCGTCGCTGCCATTAATATAGATATCGTTGTTTCTGTAATTGTCCATGGGCGGCACCAGATACATAGCAGGGCTCAGATAGTCAGCCAGGGAATCCGGGACATATTTGATCCTGCAATTAACCTCCGGAGCAGCGGGGAAGTCCTCCTGGCTGTCGGCTTTCAGATCCAGCAGAATCTCCTCGGGAGCGGTGATGGGGTAGGAACGGAAGGCTATGTATTTACCGAGGATATCCGGATCGGACAGGGTAAGGGAGGTGATATCCCGAACCCCTTTCGCCATGGCGGCTTCCAGGAGCGTTGTCATTTCCTCCATGCTTTTGCCTGAACCGGTTTTACGCCGGGCAAGGCAGGCATAGTAATCTTTTCCCTCAGGATAATAGAAGAGGCCCGCATTGTTGGTGCCGGTTCCGAGAAGCTCCCGCAGGGCATCCACCAGCATCTGATAGGCAGGGATGACACTGCTGAGGACGATCTCTGTGTTGGCGGCCTGGTAGGAGGAGATTTCCTCCTGGGACAGATTGGAGTATCCGGAGACTCTGTCATTGAAGCAGGTGATCAGGAAGTTATTCTCCGCATCGGCGATAAAGGCTTCTCCCTGGGCGATAACCTGTTTGGCCACCGCATCGCTCATAAAAAGCCCTGCCTTTGACTTCTCCCGCTGGAAGCGGATGATTTCCCCGAAATAGTCATAGACCCGGGGAAGCAGTCGGAGGTATTCATCAATATCATCTTTGTCGTAGAAGCCATATTCCGCCAACAGGATGGGGAGCTGGGCCTGAATGCCGGTGGTAGGGCCCAGACATTCATAATAATAATTATAATCCCCCAGAGCGAGATCGTTCTGGAGATAGTTCTTGAGAATATCATAGGTGAGCTGCTGGTCCTCGGACAGCGAAGGGTAATCATAGGACAGCAGGCGGCTGAGCTGGTTTTCCAAGAGTGTCTGTTCCCGGTTCATGCTTTTGGCGCTGAACTCCCCGAAGGTAGCCTCCGCCATGGTGATACCGTAGCGTTCGGGCCGGGCCAGGGAATAGTTGAGGGAAAGGCTGTCAGACTGGACCTTCTGGATAAACAGTTCCTCCAGAAAGGTATCAAATTCGTTCTGTTGATTTTGCGGGCTGACCTGGCGGTGGCAGCCGATACACCCTAAACTGAGAATCAGAATAAGAAACAGGGAAAAAATCCGTTTATAAAGCATTTTATTCATAAAGGGCCTCCTGTAGGATGGGATTGTAATTCACCCTGGGATCTTGTGTTAGTTTATATTTATTCAAAAGTATGGCCGGTAAGAAGCAAAGCTGAAGAAAAGCATTAAGTTTTATGCTTTATCTTCCGAAATACAGCTATAGATGCAAAAGGGAAAGAGCGGGTTCCCTTTGGAAAAAAGAACGGCTTTGCGAAAGATGGAGGTAAGGTTGAGAGAAATAGAATATATAGATGAAAGGGGGACATAAGAATGAACTATACACTGCGATTGGGGACAGAGAGAGGAGAAGTATCAGAAAAGAAGTCAAATTCTCCCCTTGCTGCAGATTATAATAGAGGCTTTCTGGAGAAGCTGACCAGAGGCCAGCGGATTGACGGCACAATTCTTGCGGTAGATGGAAGAGTGACAATGGATTTGGGGGGGCAGCAGCTGAACTTTCCCCTGGAGATGCTTCCGGATGCGGTCCCCGGAGAGAAGAGAAGCTTCGAGGTGGTGAAGGTTCCGCCGCCGGAGTTGGAGCTTCGTCAGGTGGAGCGGTCCCGGGGAGAAGCGCGCCGGATTATTAAGACCGAGGTAGGTATCACGGATAAGGACTGGGAAGAGGCCAGGGCAAGAAAAGAGCAGGAGGCCAGACAGTCAGGGAAGGACAGGGCAGTCCGGGATTCTCTTGGCAGGCTGGAAGACATCGGCTCCAGATTCACGGAACAGGACTGTGAACAGCTGGAACGCGGAGGCTTTCCGGCAGGAAGCATGACGGTGGATGGATTGTACGGGGCAATCAACCGGATTAAGTCGGGGGGAGACGGTATGGGGTCCACCCTGGACAGAATAGAGAACGGATGGACGGAAATCGAGATTGCAGCCAGACTCAGGGCGGAGAATCTCCCGGTGACAGCGCAGAATGTCCAGCGTATTAATAAGGCTTTGGATCTGGGCAATACTGTTGGCATGATGGATGAGAAGACGATGAAGTATCTCATTGCCGCGGATGCGGAGCCTACGGTAAAGAATATTTATAAGGCATATTATAGCGGCGGCGCCGGGGGGCGGGAGCAGAAGCGGGAGCTGACCGGCCCGGAATGGAGCCAGCTGGAGAGCCAGGCCAGGACAATCATTGAAAATGCGGGCTATGAGGCAGATAAGAAGAATCTGTCAGATGCCAGGTGGCTGATTGAAAATGAGCTTCCTCTCACCTCACGGACCTTTGCTTATAAGAAGGAGCTGGAGGGAATTAAGGAGCAGGCGGATAAGAATTATTTGATGGACCGCATGGCAGAGGGTATGAAGAGCGGAACAGCGCCGGAGGATGCAAGCCTGGCAGTTCCGGATACAGCCCGTCTGCAGAAGGTGGTAGAGGATGTAAACAGTATCAGCAGCGAAGCGGTGAGCCGCGCGGTCCGGGAAGGACAGGAGCTTACCATTAAGAAGCTGACGGAGATCCAGGCCGAGAGAATTAATTCAAGGAAGAGAAGCGAGGAGCAGGGAACCTCCCTCCGGCAGGAGTACGAAGAAGCAGAGCTTCCGGGAGCTTCCCTCCAGGAATACGAAGAAGTGAAGGCGCAGCGGCAGTTGGAGGAGATCCGCCTGAGAATGACCCTGGAAGCTGCACAGAGGCTGGAGAAGAAAGGGATATCCATTGAAACCGAGCGTCTGGAGAAGATCGTGGAGGAGCTTCGCCGGCAGGAGGACAGCTATTATCAGTCCCTGCTGAGGGAAGCGGGAGCCGGGAGCACACCGGAGGCCGTTGAGATACTAAAAAATACTACAGCCGGCATGGAACGGCTGCGCCATATTCCCAGTGCGGTATTGGGAAGCACGCTGGCAGACAGAAGAAGCCAGACTATACCGGGGCTTCTCTCGGAAGGAGTAAAGCTTCAGGCTGCTTTTGAGAAGGCAGGAACCGCCTACGAGCCTCTGATGACAGTACCCAGTGCAGAGTATGGGGATTCCATTCAGAAGGCCTTTGCCAACGTGAATTCGCTGCTGTCGGAGCTGGGGATAGAGAATACCCGGGCGAACCAGAGAGCAGCCAGAATTCTGGGCTATAATCAAATGGAAATAAACCAGGAAACCATAGAACAGGTGAAGGTCTATGATAAAGAAGTGGAGTCATTGCTTCAAAACCTCCATCCGGCAGTGACGGTAAGGATGATCAAGGAGGGCATCGATCCCATGAAGCTTCCCATTGATCAACTGAATACGATGATCGGGAAGATGAAGGAGGAGCAGGGGATCACCTCGGAGGATAAGTTCAGCAACTACCTTCACCGCCTGGAGAAGAAGGATGGGATTACTCCCGAGGAACGAAGGGAATATATCGGTGTATACCGGTTATTATATCAGATTGAAAAATCGGATGGAGCGGCCTTGGGAGCAGTAGTCCGAGCAGACAGGGAGGTTACCCTGGCAAATCTTTTGACAGCACTGCAGACCAGAAGAAAGGGCAGCGTGAATGCCGCAGTGGATGATGGATTTGGCGTGCTGGCGGAGGAAGCAAAAACTGCGGAGCAGGTACAGTATCAGGAAAGGCTTCTGAAACAGATTACGGAGGAAATCACCCCTCAGAAATTATCCCAGCTGCAGCAGGAAAAACAGCAGGATGCCTTGCTGCCGGAAGAAGGCGGCAGACTTTGGGGAAGCATCCGGGATCTTTCCCTGGAAAGGCTGCTGGAGCAATTGCAGGATAGAAATAACGATACCGCCCATCAGGAGCTTCACACCAATACGGTGCAGCAGATAAGAGATTTAAGCCGGAATGCGGAGCAGGCTTTGAAATTTTTAAATGACTACCAGATGGAGAGCACCATCCAGAATATCATGCTGGCCAGCCGCCTCCTAAGCAACGGACTGCCTCCCGCTCTGCGTATAGTAAAGCAGCAGCAGGAGGAAGAGGAGGGAAATTCGGACCAGGAGCTTAAGGAAACGCAGGAATTGTCCGATACATTAATCGATAAATCCTCTGTCAATGAGGCGTTTGAGAAGCTGGAGGGGCAGGCCAGGACCATGCTGGAAAAGGCATGCTCCGGAGAGGTTATCGACAGCAGCAGGCTTGCAGAGCTGAAGATGCTGGGTCAGCAGACCACCTTCCTGCGTAAGCTGGCATCCCGGGAGTTTTATCAGATACCGGTTGAGACGGCAAAGGGAATTACAAATATGAATTTAACCATTCTCCGGGGTTCACAGGAATCCGGCCGGGTCTCGGCCACCCTGCAGTCGGAGGCGCTGGGTGACGTCAAAGCGGAGTTCTCGCTGAAGAGCCGGACCGTGAAAGGCTTCATTACCTGCAACAGCAGGGAGGGTCTGGACAGGCTTCGAGATAATGCGGCGGAGCTGATGCAGGCGGCGGCGGAAAGCGGTGTGGATCTGAAGCAGCTGGATTTTGGCTTCAATGATTGGGACAGGGATAATTATGCTTATCAGAATCCGGAGCAGGGGGAACCTGGTGTTCTGCCCGGCAATGAGACAGAACGGATCCTGTACCGCATGGCCAGGGCATTGGTGAAAACCGTGAGCCTGGCGGAGAATAACGGGGAAAGCCGTTAAGTATTGAAAAAGAAATATTCGGCCACAGGGAGGTGGCTGGAATAAAAAAAATATAATTCTGGGAACCATCATTGCAGGGAGGAGGATGGCTGCCGTTACGAAAGGAAACAGGTGACAGTTTATGAGAATCAACCATAATATTTCAGCCTTAAAAGCAAATAACCAGCTGGGAAGAACCAATCGTCTGCTTGACAAAAGCTTGGAGAGGTTATCCTCCGGATATCGGATCAACAGCGCTGCGGATGATTCCGCAGGCCTCGCGATTTCGGAAAAGATGAAAACGCAGATTGCCGGTCTGGATCAAGGCTCCAGGAATGCGGCGGACGGAATCTCTGTAATTCAGACAGCGGAAGGAGCACTGGTGGAAGTAGAAACCATGCTTCAGAGAATGAGAGAGCTGTCGGTTCAGTCGGCAAACGGCACCTATACTGCGGAGGACCGGGCTGCGATTCAGGCAGAGGTGGATCAGCTGAATGCGGAGATAGCCAGAATCGGAAGGGATACGGAATTTAATACCATGCCGTTGCTGGATGGAAGTATTGACCAGAAGTCCTTCTCCGATAACAGTAATGTGAATTTGATTTCTTTATCTGACACGGTAGGAGTTGGTCCTTATAAGATACAAATAACACAGGATGCAAGGCAGGCGGTATTGGTCGGGGCAAAAGTGGATGACTCAGGGCTGGACAGCAATGATAAAGTACCGGCTGCGTTAGCGGGAAAGATCAATATCAATGGCGAAACTGTGGAGATTAAGACAGGGGATACCTTGGACGATGTCTTCCAGAAGATTCGGGATACCTGCAGCAAGGTTGGAATTAATGTGTTTGCAGATGCAACGGGTGCAGTTGATATAAATCTGGATGCAACTCCTCCTAGAGGAATAGCAGAAAATGCAGGATATAATCCGGTTGTATTAAAGGATGATACCCAATTGGTTTTCGTATCCCGTGAATATGGTTCCAAGCAGAAGATGGAGGTATACTGTGATAACCCGGATTTGTGTAAATTACTTGGACTCACAACCGGCGGAGCCAAGGCAAGCGGTGTGGATGCCAAGGCGGAGGTTGTAATTGATACAGCCGGCGGTCCGGTCAAAACCAGCGAATTTAACAATACTGCCACAGTATCTGCAGATGGAGACAAGATCACTATATCAGACCGCAGTAATTTTAAAATGGTATTCCAGGTGGGATACAGAGCGGTTAAAACAACCTTTGATGATGCTGAAATTCCCAATAATACAGATGCGACGCCCGATCCTGCTGATCCTGTTACGAATTCTACCAATATAATTGATCCGGTTGTATCTGTGCTGGATGCCGGTCCAATGGATCTGCAGATCGGTGCCAATGAAGGACAGATTATGTCTGTGAGAATTCCGAAAGTCTCACCGGAGACCCTCGGAATTGACAAGTTGAATATGGGTACGGCAGCAGGAGCCCAGGAAGCGATAGGCTTACTGGACACCGCAATTAATACCATATCCGCAATTCGTTCCAAGCTGGGTGCTTATCAGAACCGTTTGGAGCACTCCATTGCGAACCTGGATACCACTTCAGAGAATTTGACAGAATCCCTGTCCCGGATTTCAGATGTGGATATGGCGGAAGAGATGGCAAATTATACGCAGAAGAACGTACTGGCCCAGGCGGGAACCTCCATGCTGGCGCAATCCAATCAGAGGCCGCAGAACATTCTGTCCCTGCTGCAGCAGTAAGGGATATCTGCTGCCGGGAAGAGGCGGAGGAAGTGACAGGAGGTAGCAGCATTTGAAAAAAGAAGCAGTAAAAGCCTTTACCACACGGGTAACCCAGGCATCCAGGAGCGAACTGACGGTGATCCTCTATGAGATGACTCTGACAGAGCTGAAGGAAGCAAGGGAGGCATATGAGCAGGGAGATATGGCGGTCTTTGATAAGGAGCTGAAGCTGGCCCGGAAATATGTGACAGAGCTTCAGGCTACGTTAAATTACAGCTATGCGATATCCTATGAACTGCTCAGCCTGTATCTGTATGTGAATAAAGAAATTGTTACGGCAATCGTCCGGAAGGAACCGGAGCCGCTGGATAGCGCGGAGCAGGTATTAAAGACACTTCTGGTCGGCTTTGAAGGCGTAAGCAGGGCGGATCAAAGCGGCCCGGTAATGCGCAATACACAGCAGCTTTATGCGGGTCTGACCTATGGGAAAGGCTATCTCAATGAGACCTATGTGGATCCCAATGATAAGAACCGGGGATTTATGGCGTAAATCTGATAAATTGGTTTGATCGGATGAATCCATGGGGGGGGCAGGAATATTGTAAAATAAGAGAGCATAAAGGAAAATGCGGTGTTTGGAAGACACGAATAAAAGGCCTGGGGTTACAGCTATAATAACTCCAGGCCTGCTTCTATTCGTTCGATCTATTCGGGTAATTCTTAACGCTTTATAAAATCGAGGCATTTCCAGAGAACGTCATCATACCCCATACCCCTTGAAGTTGGGGTCGCCTGCATGACAAAGATAGTATTTTTCTCCGGGAATACGGTAATATTCTGCCCGCCGAAGCCCCGGCAGCCGTACCAGCCTTCGCCCAGCCACCAGAGAAAGCCGTAGCCGGGATTGCATTTTGACGGAGCAACGGCCCGGGCAATATACTCCTCAGAAACAATGGGCTTTCCATTGTAATACCCTTTTTCTAAAAACAGCTGTCCAATCTTTTGCATGTCTGCTGCTGTCAGGTTAGCAAGGCTTTCTTGAGTGCCCTCGTCACCCCCGGCAACGCTGTAGTACACGCCGCAGGGACTTTGATACCAGCGTTTGCTTTCAATTCCCAGGGGTTGATACAAATTCTGATCCAGAAAATCATACATATCCCCGCAGGCACGGTTCAACAGCCCGGCAAGCAGGAGGACATCCCATTCCTTATAATTATATTTTGTTCCGGGCAGGTCGGTCACGGCGCAGTCCGAGATATGGGAGATCCAGTCATCACTGCGGCGCATCTGTGTAAGCATGGGGCAATGATAATGCACCCCGCCGTTAAAATAAATTCCGGAGGACATGGTGAGAAGATGCCGGAGGGTAATTGCCCGGTGAAGGGGATCACGGCCCTGGTTAAACGGAGGAAGATACCGGCATATCGGTTCATCAAGGCTTTGGATCAAGCCCTGGTCAAGAGCGATTCCCGCACAGATGGACATAATGCTTTTGGCAACGGATTTAATGACATTTCTGTTGCTCTCGGTAAAGCCGTTGTAATACCGTCTGGCCAGGATTTCCCCATCCTGCCACAGCAGCAGGCTGTTGATCTGCCGGTAATGTTTCCCGCGGATATAATCGTCAATTGCACTGTTTAAATCAGCTTTGTTCATTTCAAATACCTGCCTATGATGGAGTCGGGGCTGCTTTTCAGCTCCGAGGGGGTACCCTGGGCAATGAGGTTTCCGCCATCGCTGCCGCCGCCCCTGCCCAGCTCGATGAGATAGTCACAGTTGGATAGTACATAGGGATCATGCTCGGTTACAATGATGCTGTTCCCTCGGTCAACCAGCTCGTTCATTAGTTTTAGAAGCCGTTCGCTGTCATAAAAGGAGAGTCCTGTGGTAGGCTCGTCCAGAATATATAAGGCGCCCTTTGCATTTTTACCCTTGGATAATTCCTTTGCCAGCTTGATGCGCTGGCTTTCTCCGCCTGAAATAGTGGGAGTGGCTTGTCCAAGCTTGATATAGCCCATTCCCACACGCTGTAAAATATTCAGCATACTGAAAATGCTCTTGTCCTTTTCGGCAAAAAAATCCTTCGCTTCATCAACGCTCATTTCAAGAATCTCACGAATGTTTTTCCCGTCCAGAAGAATTTCCATGGCTTCGGGGATATAGCCGCTTCCCCCGCACTCCTCACAGTCCACATCAATAAAATTACCAAAGCCGACATGATAATGAACAACCCCGTCACCCTTGCATTTGGGGCAGCCGCCCTCGCTGTTGACGGAGAAAAGTCCAGGGGTGCAAGCTTGTTGCTTGGACTGTCCGGCTTCGGCGAAAAGGACACGGACACGGTCAAAAATACCGGTGTAGGTAGCGGGGCAGGAGGTTCTGCTCCTGCCGATGGGGCGCTGGTCAATCACATAACAGTGCCGGATATGCTGGGTGCCGGTCAGCGTGGCATCGGAAACCTCTTCGGTATCCTTCTCTGCCACACATCTGGCCTTTAATAGCTCTTTTAACTTGGGGACAAGGGTATCGGAGATCAGGCTTGATTTCCCGCTTCCTGAAACCCCTGCAACCCCCACCATAACCCCCAAAGGGATAGTTACGGCAACATCCTTAAGATTGTGCAGATTGCAGTTGGAGAGGGTCAGAACCTTCTCCCGGTCAGGCATCCGGTAGCTGTGCTTGACGGCAAAACCGCTTTTCTGTAAAAGGTAGGGCGAAGTCCTGGATTCTTCGCAATGCAGAAATTCTTCATAACCGCCCTCATAAATCTTAATCCCCCCAAGGATACCTGCATCGGGGCCGAGATCCACAATATAATCCGCCTCGCGCATGAAATTCTCGTCATGCTCGACTGCAATTACGGTATTTCCCGCATTGACAAGATTACGGATAATGCGGACCAGATTTTCCTTCTCCACCTCATGAAGGCCGATGGTTGGCTCATCAAAGACAAAGATAATAGAATCCATTTCCGCAATCAGATACGAGGCCAGAAACAGCCGTTGAATCTCACCGCCGGAAAGAGTGGGAACGGGCCGGGACAGGGCCAGATGATGCAGCCCCACATCCACCATACAGGAAAGCTTTGTAATAATTTCTGTCAGCAGCGGATTCCCTGCATTTGTGTCACTCTTCAAAAGTGCAAGTAAGTCACTGATATATAAGCTTTCCAGTTCTGTGATGGTTTTCCCGCAGACAGTTGTGTGGGAGGCCTGTTCGCCTATGCCTGTCCCGCCGCATTTCGGACAGGGAACCTGTTTTACACAGGTGAGCTGGGAAATCCAGTTATGCTTGCCGATGCTCCAGCGAAAAGCATTAATCAGCCAAGGGATAAGGCCGTCGAAATTATTTCCGCCGTATTTGAACAGGAGAAGCTGCTCCTGGGTCAGAATCTTTAAGCGTGTATCCGGCGTTATCCCGGAGGCACGCTGAAATTTCCTGAGGACATGCTGAAGATGCCTCGCTTCCCCGCCGAACAGCTCGCAGAGCATGAGATTGCTGTCAGGGAAAACTGCGTTCTCCTCCACCTTGAAGATCTGGCCGTTCCCCAGACATTTTACACACATTCCCTTTGGAGAATTCTTCTGAAACATGGAGATATCCAGAGGAAGACCATCGTCATAGGCTGCCTCCCGTACGCCGTAATTTGCAAACAGAGCCGCCAGAAGAGTGCTGATTTTAATACGGGTGCCCACGGTGCTTCGGGGATTGGACTGTCGGATAATGCGCTGTTCCACGGCTACGGTGGGGGAAAGCCCGGTAATGCTGTCAAAGCTTGATACGCTGTCAACCATGAACTGGGTGCCGGAAAACATCAGATAACGGCGCTTCCCCTCCTCATAGAGGGTGTCAAAGGCAAGGCTTGATTTGCCGCTTCCCGAAACGCCGGTGATCACCGTAAGCTTATGCTTTGGAATAGTGACATCAATGCCCTTGAGATTATGTATTCTTGCGTTTTTGATCGTAATATGATTCTTCACAGGAACCTCCACATGCTTCTTATTTGGGCTTATATTGGTATGGATATCTTATATCATAGTATGACCTGTGGTGTTTGACAATCAAAAGTTTTCAAAGAGGTAAGCATTTGAGAATTTGAAAAACGGTCGCTGCGTACTTGAGAAAAGGTTTTAGGATGGGCGGCTGGTGGTAATCTTCAATCTCTCGCTGAATTTCAGTATCGGGGACAAAGCGGTTGTACTGATCGTATAGCTGCTCACGCAGATCTTCGTCTTTGGTGACTTGCCCCAGTTCGTTCCTCCGGTTGTCTGCGAGAAGACATTTGACCAGTCGGGCAAACTTGGTTGCTCCAGCCGCTGCAAAAGGGTATGGAGCAAAGCCGGGTTTTTGCGAACCCACGCCTTCCTCCATACCCTTTTGTAATATTCCCTTCAGACTGGTATCTCTATAAGTCAGCAATATCTTTGCTCTGTAGCTTTTGCCTGTTTCAGCAGGAAATGATATCGGTTCTGAATTGCGTTCATTTCATAGATACAGCTGTCTATCAGGTCGGGATCTATGACATTCTCAAAGTTGGAGTATGCGGCTTCCAACGCAATTTTGGTCCGGTTAATCTCATTCAGCAGCAAAAGGTTCTCTTTTGATGGCCGTCTCTTTTTTCTAAATAGTGGCATTGCTTCACCATCCCTATTTATATTTTGCTTATAGTATGGACAAAAATGCTGCCTATTATTCTATTAATTAACATAAAATGGTTTAAGATGTATATAAATGTATTAGGAAAAGCAATTAAGGGACAAGAAAAAGGAGCAGAAGGGCATGAATGGCTATATATTTATTGTGATTATTTTCGCGTGTGTTATCTTTATCGGCGCCTGCATCATCCGGCGGAGACCGGATCTGCTGGTGGATTTTGCACTCCGCGCCTGCTTTGGTACAGCGGGGATCTACTTGCTGAATCTGGCCCTGAGCATACAGGGGTATTCGCTGAATGTGGGGGTCAATGGAATTACAGTGCTGACCAACGGTCTGCTGGGACTGCCGGGATTTTTGCTGCTTTATGGGCTGTCCTTCTATTACGGGTAATTCCATGATAGGGTGTTGTTTTTTCAGAAAGATATGATAAACTTATAGTTAGCACAATCTAACTCTGTGTTTTATGCAGAGTTTTTTTCTGTGATAAAAAATCAGAGGGATTGTATCAGGCAATAACAGGTTAGTAATTTATCTGGAAATATAATAGGAGGAGGGTGTGTCATGGATTGGGTACTCATGCTAATTTCTCCATTCCCTGCTGTCATATTTTGCTATTTATTTAGTTTTTTCTCAACAGAGAACTTCAAAGAGAATAAGAGGCGGATTGTGAAAAAAAGCAGATTATATTGAAAAATTTGTATGATTATTACAAAAATATTTCGATAGCAGGCTTTAAGGTTGACAGGAAATGCCGCATATTGTAATATGGGGCTGTGAGAACAGTCAGACCCTTACAAGACAAATCTTATATTACAGGAACAAAATGCGTGTTCCTGTAATCGTGCTACACGATTTGGATACAGTCATTCTTATAACTTATATTATCAAAGCAGTTTCAGTAATTTCAGAAGTTAAATTCTTATTATTTCCCACAATACACAGGGCTCCTTTTATACAAAACAAAGCAGGAAAGGTGGCGATAGATGCCTTGATAAAGATTGCGCTCTTTGATTCGGATTCCGTCTATGCAGGCAGATTCCTGGAATATTTCAATCATAAAAAAGAGTTTGGTCATGATCTTAGGGTGTTCACAAAGAAGGAGAAGCTGGAGGAGTATCTGCTGTCCAACCGAATTGAGATTTTGCTTCTTGGTTCGCAGGAGGCCCTTAGTGAGGGCCTGCAGGAAAAGGTAAGGTATTGCTGCCGTTTGACAGAAAGCAGGGAGGAGGGTATCTATAAATATCAATCCGCTCAGGGTATTATGAATCAGCTTCTGGGAGGATATTTTCAAAGGCAGGAGAACGCTCTGGGGGAAGAAGGGGAGCGTTCCGCAATAATTTACACGGTGTTTTCACCGGAAGCATCCGCTTGGGACAAGTTATTTGCCTGGTCCATGGCCTTTCAGCTTTCCAGACAGAAGAAGGTGCTGTTTTTCCCGCTGGAGCTGCTGCCCGTTGTAAATTTTTCTTTTCTGGAACGGAGAAGGGAGGGGCTGAGCGAATTTATTTACTATTTGAAAGGAAATCCAAATTATATGCTGAAAATGAAAGAGCTTCTTAACTATGGAGGAGGGATATTCTATCTGACAGAGGCTTCCCACGGATTTGACCTGCAATCTCTGAGCAGAGATGATATTCAAAGATGGATGGAGGGGCTGCGAAAAAGTATGGAATATCAGGCGGTGATATTTTATCTTGGATATTATCATGAGAGCGGTATTGAGCTGATGAAGCGGAGTGACCGGAGCTATATATTAAATGATGTCAGTGCGGCAGGTCCCGGTGAGTCTGGCCGTCTCCATGAATGGGGAAGGCAGTTGGAGTGTATCGGTACCGATCCGTGTCAGGACAGCTTCCGATATGTTCTCCGGCCGCCGGATTACAGGAAGCCGGATTACGAAGAAATACAGTATCGCAGCCTGCAGGAGCTGAGCGGCTGCTCCGCCTGGCAGCAGGCGGCAGAACAGCTTGGGCCAGGCGGAGGACACCGATGAGGCACACAAGGGAAGGACTCCGCCAGCAAGTCATCGAGTCCATCGATCTGAATCGGGAAGTGGGCGACGAGGAATTACTGGAGACCATTGACCGCACTCTTATTGACCACAGTAAGGAGGAATATATCAGCATCCAGGAGAAGCAGAGATTGCGGAAGGATATCTTTAACTCAATCCGCAGACTGGATATCCTTCAGGAACTGATTGAGGATCCGGCAATCACTGAAATCATGGTCAATGGCCCGGATCACATCTTTATTGAAATTGGCGGGAGAATTCATCCCAGCAGCCGTCAGTTTGAATCGGTGCGAAAGCTGGAAGATGTGGTGCAGCAGATGGTATCCCATTCAAACCGGATGATTAATGAAGCATCCCCCATTGTAGATGCCCGGCTGGCCGACGGGTCCCGTGTCAATGTGGTTCTGCCGCCGGTGGCATTAGAAGGCCCCATTATTACCATCAGAAAATTTCCGAGCCAGCCCATCACCATGGAGCGCTTGATCCAGCTGGAAGCCATTACCGCAGAGGCAGCCGATTTCTTAAAGCAGCTTGTCATTGCCGGTTATAATATCTTTATCAGCGGTGGCACCGGTTCCGGTAAGACCACATTTCTCAATATCCTGTCCAATTACATTCCCCCATCAGAACGCATCATAACAATCGAGGATTCCGCCGAGCTCCAGATACGTCATATCCCTAATCTGGTCAGACTGGAAGTGCGCAATTCCAATACCGAGGGTACCAATGAGATTACCATCAGGGACTTAATCAAGGCCAGCCTTCGAATGAGGCCGGACAGAATTATTGTGGGAGAGGTGCGGGATACGGCGGCAATTGATATGCTCCAGGCTTTGAACACGGGACATGACGGCTCCCTGTCCACGGGACACGCCAACTCGCCGGCAGATATGCTGAGCCGGCTGGAAACCCTGGTGCTGATGGGCACAGAGATTCCCCTGCTGGCAGTTCGCAAGCAGATTGCTTCAGCGATTGATATTATTGTTCACCTGGGAAGGCTGCGAGACCGCTCCCGGAGATTGCTGGAGATTACGGAGGTCTTAGGATGCCCGAACGGTGAGATCCTGCTGAATCCCATCTACGAATTTATAGAAACCGGAGAGGTCAGGGGAAGAGTAACAGGAGGCCTGGTACAAAAAAATGAATTAAGCTCTCTTGACAAGCTAAAGAGAGCCGGCATAGGAGAAATTTGAAAAAAAGACAGGGGTATATATGAAGGATTATAACAGCTACGTATTCAACATCAGAGAAAAAGGAAGATATCTTTTGCAGGGATGCTGCGGAGCAGTCTTTATTGGATATCTGTTTTACAGAAGCATCCCCGGCATTCTTCTGTTGCTTCCTCTGGTTTGCTTTTATCTCAAGAAAACGCAAAAACGTTTAAGAGAGGAGCGAAAATGGAAGCTTAATCTGGAATTCCGTGATGGAATCCTGGCGCTGGCAGCCGCTTTGGAAGCGGGATATTCCTCGGAAAACGCATTGGAGGAGGCGGGCAAGGATTTGACTCTTATCTACCCCGGAGATGCCATGATCATACAGGAGTTTAAGTACATGACAAATCAGATTCGTACAAACACGACAGTGGAAAAAGCTCTGGAGGATTTTGCAGCCAGAAGCGGTGTGGAGGATATCCAAAGCTTTGCCGAGGTTTTTGGCACAGCAAAGCGTACCGGAGGGGATCTTCTTCATATCATCAAGCTGACCGGGGATATCATCAGTGATAAAATCGAGGTAAAACGGGAGATTATTACCCTGATTACGGCAAAGCGCCTGGAAGCGAATATCATGAAGGGAATCCCCCTGTTAATTCTCATCTACCTGTCGGTAGGGTCTCCCGGCTTTCTGGATCCCCTGTATCATAATGTATTAGGAATCATTCTTATGACAGGCGTTCTTGCAGGGTATCTTGGAGCATATCTGGTTATTGATAAAATTACCGCCATTGAGGTGTAGAAATGCCGGACAGAGAAAATGATTCATTAAGAGTTTATGAGAGGAGCAAAGAGATTGATTATCATCAATATAATAATTCTGACCTTACTGGCAATCTTTTATGTATATTCCCTGCGAAGACCCAGGGAATGGCTCCGGCAGGCGGATAAGAAGGAGCATAAGCTGTACGCGCTGTATCCCCTGGCGGATTTCATCTTATCCTCAACGGGTCTTGACCGGAGGCTGCAGAAAAAGGAGGAAATTCATAACTCCATCCGGGCTCTGAAGGTCACTTCAAAGCCGGAACAGCTGCAGAGACTGTATTGGTGCGGGAAGGTGGCAATGATGCTGATTATTCTTCCGGCTTTTTGTATCCTGTCCATTCTTGGACAGATCAGTGCAAAGGACGGGAGGTATCTCAGGGAAGGCGGATATCTGCTTCGACCGGAGCAGGGACAGGGAACCAGGGAAGTGGAACTTACGGTAGACTTTACAGAAGAAAGGAACAAGGAGGGGACAGAGGAGGAGCCGGGAGAGGGAAGCCATCCAATAAGCTCCCGCAGTCTTACCCTTCGAATTCCGGAGCGCAGATATACGGAGGAGGAGCTGGAGGAGCATTTTCGGGAGGCGGAAGCATACCTCAGAAAAAAGGTTGTTGGAAAAAACAGCAGTTCAGAAGCCGTGTATGAGAACCTTTATTTTTGTGAGCAAATTCCGGGTACCGGGATCAAGGTAAAATGGGAGCCGGAGAATATCCGGTTGATTCAAAGCGACGGTACGGTAAACAACGGAGAACTGCAACAGAGCATCCATACGGGAGTCACGGTAATATTAATTTATGGAGAGAGGAGAACCAGCTTTACCGTGTCCTTTGAAATCATGCCGAAGCAAGTCAGTGAAGAGGAAGAAGTGGACAAGAAGCTGGTGCAGGAGATAGCTCAGGCAGAGGAGAGGACAGCAGAAGAACATGAGCTTAAGCTGCCGGACCGAATGGATCCCTATAACCTGCGTTGGAGTGAAGAGAAGGACAATACCGGGATGACCGTGTTCTTTCTGGGGCTTCTTCTTGCGGCTGCGGCCTGGATTGCGGGAGACCGGGAGCTGCAGGAACAGATGAAACGCCGCCGGGAGCAGCTGCTGATGGATTATCCGGAGATTATTAATAAATTCACCTTGCTGGTGAACGCTGGGATGACAGCGAGGCAGGCGTGGTATAAGATCTCGCAGGATTATTCCGGCAAAGGCTGCAATCGGGGGACAAAGAAGCGCTATGCCTATGAGGAAATGCTGGTTACGGCTCATGAGCTTAAGCTGGGAATTTCGGAGGGAACAGCCTATGAGCAATATGGAAGAAGAATTGGCCTGCTTCCCTATATCAAATTCAGTTCTCTGGTATCCCAGAATTTGAAAAAAGGAAATAAGGGGTTTACCGAGCAGCTTCGGCAGGAAGCCCTGGAAGCCTTTGGAGAGAGAAAGGAGACGGCCAAAAGGCTGGGGGAGGAGGCAGGGACGAAGCTTCTGGCTCCTATGATGCTAATGTTAATTCTGGTATTTATTATAATACTGGTTCCGGCATTTTTGTCTTTTCAAATCTAAAGGCTGCCCTAATAAATTAAAATAAGGAGAGTTACCCGTATATCCGGGTAAAAGAATAAGGATGAAGCACAAAATTAAGAAGATGGGTTCCAATATAGCAAAAATACAGCTGGACGGCATCGGAGTAATTGAAATTATTCTGATATTGGTCATCATAATCGGGCTGGTATTGATCTTCCGGCAGCAAATCGGAGATATCATCGCAGCGGCCTTTGAATCAATCAAGGCAGATACGGCTGGGATATCTGAAAAAGTTGTTATTGACTAAGTAAGGGAGGGTTAAGAATCAGAAAACAAAAAGATCTTTTAAAGGGTTCCATTACAGTATATCTTGCGCTGATTTTAATTCTTATCCTCTCTTTTGTTCTCACAATCATCGAAGGTGCGCGAGTCAGTACGGCTAAAGTTTTTGCCAGTCGGGCCATGACCACGGCAATGGATTCGATTTGTGCAGAATACTACCGGCCGCTGTGGGAAGAATATCATATTTTTGGATATCATTGCGGTGCGGCAGATGGCAGCGGCAAGGAGGAGGGGATTGCAGAGAAATTAAAGGAATACATGTCCTATACCCTTGATCCAAACCTGGGATTAAAGAAAGAAGGAGAAAAAGGGCTGGAGCTCTACGGCATCAGCATCGACTCCCTGTCCGTAGGAACTCTGACCGGACTAATGGATTATCAAGGCGGGCTTTTTCTAAAGGAAGCAGTTGAATACATGAAGTATAAGGAGGTAGCGGACGGCATTGCTCTGCTTTTGGATAAGCTGTCCTTGCTTGAGACACCAAAGAAGGTCAGCGTCATCTATAAAGAAAAACTGGCTGCGGAACAGGAGCTGGCAAAGGCTGATAAAAGCATTCTCAAACTGATGAAGCTTCTGGATGGGGTTAAGACGTCAAAAACAGGAATCAAACTGGATCGAAACGGCAGACTGCAGACAGAGGAAAGCTTTGTAAAAATGCTCTGTCCGGAGACCGTGTCCATGGCAAGTGCAGCCATTAACCACCATGCCGTGTTTGAAGCAGTGAAGGAACGCTATGTGAGCGCTCCGGATATCGGCGGACAGATCAAGCAGGAATTAGCTGAGCTTATTTCAAATCAAGAGGAAATGATCCATATCAGCGATGAGATCGATGGAGCTTCAGAAGCCCTGGAGGAAGCCAAGGCACAGCTGGCCGTACAAAAGACCTTGGAGAAGGAGGAGGACAAAGAGACTGATCCGGGGGAGATGGATGCGCCGGATCAGAACAACCCGCAGCATCTTCAGGACAGAGTAACTGCCATAGAAGAGCAGCTTAGCCGTCTGTATGGAAGGGAGGGAGAGCTAAGGCAAGAGAAACAGGAACGAATATCCTCTGTAAAGGACAGGCTTAATAATATAAAACGCCTTGCCGGGTCCATTCACCCCATTATCAGGGAAGCACAGGAGGAGATAAACGGCATTCAACCCGTCATAGAGCGGGGCTCTGCACTGATGAGATCCTTTGAAGAGCGCCTTGCGGCAGAGGGAAGCAGCCTTGATACGGCATTCTATGAGAGTCTTCAGAAAAGCCTGGAAGAAATGCAGCATTATATTTCTCAGCAGGAAGGGCGGAAAGGAATTTCAGAAATGGGGCCGGTCCTGGAGAAGAATTACGATTGTCTTACCCAGGCAAGAGATACTGCCGATCAAATGCTGGGGTGCCTGACACGGGAGGATTATTCCGGGGCAATTTACGAGGCAGATATCCTGCTGGACGGTTTGAAGGATTATGATATTAAAAGCCTGTGTCTGGACTACAGTACCCTGACCCTGGATCAGTCCGGCAGGGAAAATCCCGCGGAACAGGTCTTCGGGCAAATTAAGAATGGGATCACAGGCCTGGTGATCGAAGCGGATAAAATCTCGGAGAAGAAATTGACCGGATTGCAGCTGCCTTCCGCGGAAGCTGCGTTACAGACAGAGAATCAGGATTTTGAATCCATGATTAACGGGTTTTTTAGGGCAGCAATAGAAGGAGCCTTGGGAAAAGAGATGGAAGGGCTTTTTGATGGCTTCGGAAATGAGGCCAGAACAGAGGAATTGATAGGCGAAAGCTTGGACGGATTGGCAAAGCATCTGCTGTTCCGGGAATATTTGAGGGAGCATTTTACCTGTTACCGGCCGGAGCAGAATCTCCGGCATACAGAAAAACCTTCTGCTTTAAATTATGAGATGGAATACCTTTTAATTGGAGAGCAGTCCGACCGTGAGAATTTAACGGCGGTTCTTCTCAAAATCATCTTTTTTCGCATGATGCTGGATTTTGTCACCTTACTTGGAGACCGGGCCGGCTGCGATGAGGCAAAGCTGGCTGCGACGGCAATGGTAGGTTTTACGGGAATGCCCATGCTGATTCATATTACTCAGGCAATCCTATTACTGGTATGGTCCTTTGCGGAGGCACTGGCGGATGTCTGTGCTCTGCTCCAGGGCAAGGAAGTGCCTGTATTAAAGGAGAGGCTGACCCTGAAACTGCCGGAAATTTTCTTGATCAGTCACAGCTATCTAAAGACAAAGGCGGCAGCCTACACGGAAACAGGACGATTATCCCTATCCTATGAGGATTACCTGAGAGGATATTTAATGCTAAAAGGAGGAGAAGAGATAATCTATCGGTCTATGGATCTAATTCAGGAAAATCTAAATCTACGTTATGAAGAAAGCTTCCATATGCGGGATTGTCTGTTTGGCCTGGAAGCGGAGGCCAAATATAGTATCGCGTCCCGTTTCCTTGCTCTTCCCATGGTTTCACGATATCTTAATAAAGAGATAACAGGTTATACTTTCTTTGAAAAAGCAAGCTGCAGCTATTAATCTTTTCTATGATGGACTGGGATGTCCGTTCTTCTTTTCATGCCTCAGGGCATTATAATCAACCCCCCAAAAATAAAACAAAAAATAATAAATCTCTCTCCAGGAAATCATTTGCCAAACAAGAAAGAACGGACATCCCAGTCCATTATAGAATACACGAAGCCCGGATTGCAATTTCCGGCAGCAGGAATGGGCCGGGGAATAGATCGGGCTGCCGGTACCGGCGGCTGCGGTGCATGCAAAGGAATTGGTGATCAAGGAAATATGAGGTATGGAAGCAATTATGAGGATATAAAAGAAAAGCGTGAAGTTAAGGCATCTCTGACAGTGGAAGCGGCCTTGGTGCTGCCGGTATTTCTCTTTGCCATTCTATCCCTGTTATATCTGATTCAAATTATAACAGTACAGGAATTTATTCAGGCAGCCCTAACCAAGATGGGATTAAACATGGCGAAAACAGCCTATGTGTATGAGGATTTTGCAGGACTGGAGGAGGCGCTGAATTTTGACGGAACAATATTTGATACGGAAATGGAGGCCGGTCTTGGGGATTTTGCCAAATCAATGGTTGACCGGACCATTCTGAAGCAGTATGGGAAAAAGTATCTGGATGTTGACCGGATCAACCGTTCCTGTATCCGAAAGGGCTTTGAGGGAATAAGCTTCTCAGAATCTGAGATTTTGCAGGAAGAAGATACCATAGATATTATAGTACATTATCGTGTGGCAATACCGGTCAGGCTGATTACAATAGGAGAGCTGCCGATGATACAGCGGATCAGGATAAGGGCCTGGACGGGGCATCGGGTGGCGGCAGCCTATGAACTGCAGGAGGAAGCCGGGGAGGAAGGGACAGTATATATTACGGAAAATGGGAGCGTATATCATGTGGATGCGGCCTGCTCCCATATCCGTCTCTCTGTATCCATGGTTTCCGGCATACCGGCGGCACAGAGAAACAGTTCCGGCGGAAAATATTATCCCTGTGAGAGCTGCTGTGAGGGGGAGCATTCTCCCTATGCAGTCTATTACATAACCTCGGATGGAACCAGATACCATACCAGGAGGGATTGCTCCGGGATCAAGCGTACGGTAAAAGCGATTCCCCGGTCAGAGGCAGGCAGCCGTCCGGCTTGTAAACGCTGCGGAGCACCCGGGGAAGGGAGATAACCGGAAATGGTTACTGAAAAATGTAGATTAGAGCCGGAAGCACACAATGAGGGTGTTTCGGCAGAATGGAGATGATTATGGCAGAGTATGGCATAAAACTGCTTCTTGGTGTCCTGTTGTTTTCCTGTGCGATACAGGACATAGTGAAAAAGAAAATATATCTGTGGACCATTGGGATGGGGGGAGTGATTACTATTCTATGCCTTCCGTTCTGTACCGGCCTGCCGGTGCTTGACCGGATCGGGGGGCTTATCATTGGACTTTGTGTAATTGTACTCAGTATCATTACAGCGGGTAAAATTGGTGCCGGGGATGGGGCGCTGCTCTGTATTACCGGGGTGATACTTGGCTTTTGGGGAAATCTTGAATTGTTCGGAGCATCCCTGTTCCTGGCAGCGGTAATCTCGATTTTCCTGCTTGCCCTGCGATGGGCAAACCGTAAAATGAGCATTCCGTTTGTGCCCTTTCTGTTTATCGGATATGTGATCCTGAATTTTGCGGCATGAGGCAGGGGGTATGGAATAAATCAATGAAGGGCGAGTATGATGCAAGCATAACGGTTGAGGCTGCTTTTGTAATGCCGGCCGTTCTTCTCGCGGTCTTTGCCCTGATCTGCCTTACGCTGCAGCTTCATGATATATGCCGTATCCAGGGGGTGGTGGATAAGACGCTGCATCAGGCCGGAATATCATATAAGCATCAGACAGATATTGCTTCGGGCGAAATAGATTATGAGAAGATCCGAGACGAAGGAGTGATCCTGGATCTACGGGGAGATCCTTCTATTGGGGAGGAGAAACTCCTGATACATTTAAGCCGGGAGCTGCAAAAGGGGCTGTTCCTGCTAAGAATAGCTGAAATAGAGGCGGACGCGGGCAGGAAAAAGGTTTGCATTAAGGCAGAGGCGAAAGCCCCTATATCCCTGCCCTGGGTATCTTCTCTCTTTGCCCGGGGCTCCGATACGGTGATAGCCGGGGATTATCCGGTTCATGACCCGGCGGAAACGCTAAGGCTATGCGAGGTCATTCTGGATACCGGATCACAGGTTAAAGGGGTGGATCAGTTAAAGAGCAGACTGGAGACTTTTTTAAAGGGGGGAAGGAAGTGAGAGTGGAGTATAAAAGGGATTTGAAGCATAATTATATGGTTATATGGAAACCAGAGGAGAATTTTGCTGAGCCCTACTGTATTCGGATGCTGGAGGAGCCTATTTCCGGCGCAATCCTTTTATTGCAGCAGCATTCCATAGATAATCAGACCTTGTTTTACTATGAGATTACCGGAAAGCAGTCCATGAACCATCTTCTTGAGAAACAGAAATTATCTTATAATCAGCTAAGACTGCTTATAGAGCATATTCTGGCAGCTTTGGAGGAGGCGTATGAGCATCTGCTTCCGGAGGATGATTTTATTCTGGCACCGGAATATATCTATCTGGATATCGTGACGAATATGCCGTCCCTGTGTTTCCTTTCGGGTTACCGGAGGGACAGCAGGAAGCAGATCAGTATTCTTTTAGAGTACCTGATGAATAAGGTGAACTATGGGGACCAGAAGGCTGTCATGCTGGTGTACCAGCTTTATGGCGCCAGCCGGGAGGAGGGGTTTACTCTGGGCCATATTGCAGCCATGCTTCACGATGGGGAGGCGAAAGAAGCTGTGCAGAAAAAGCAGGAGGCGTCCGTGCCCATGGAGCATGAGCAGGAGAATAGGAATATCCCTGTTGTAATGGAGAGAATAGAGGAAGAAAAAGAGATTTGCCGATATCCGGTGACAGCTTATCTGCTTACAGGAGTCTGTGCTGTTACCGGAATTGTTATTTTAGTTCTGGGGTTTACATCCGGGCTTCTGTATAATTCTTACGGAAAAAGAATCGAATACGGAAAGCTGTTGGGCCTCGTCTTAATTCTTTTGTGCATAGAAGCCTATCTTATGAAAATCATATGGAACAGTAATCACAGGCTGGCTGAAATAATTTCTACGAGGGAATATATCGATCCCCGGCAGGAGGATGTAAAAGAGCTGCCGCCCGGCCGGCTTACCAGCAGAGAGCGGAGTATATGGCAGACCACGCTTCACGGGGAGGAACAGGAGCAGAGAGCTAAGGAGGAAGAGGAGGAATATAACCCCACTTGCATCTTAAATAAAGAAACCAATCCTCACATCTGTGAGATCTCCATCTGTCTGAAATCCTCGGATGAGACCCTTTACCCCTCGATTTCCCTCGAAGAATTCCCCTTCTTCATCGGTAAATTGCGCAGAAATGTGGATTACTGCCTTGAAAAGAGTGCGGTCAGTCGATATCATGCGAAAATTACGAAGGAGAAGGATAACTATTTCATTACGGATTTGAACTCCACCAATGGAACCTATGTGAACGGAGCCAAGCTGGCTTCTTATGAAAAGCGGGAGGTAAAGCACGGAGACAGGGTAGCGTTAGCTGATATTAATTTTGAGTTCAGCTGTGTCAGCGCCTTATAGCTTATCCATTACCTCGGACAGGGCCTTGATTACTCTGAGGTACCGTTCATAGCTTTTCGCTTTATTTTGTTTGGCATGTTCTAACAGGCCGATAATAACCGAGTCATTGGAAGGGAGTACATCCAGAAGAACATAATCCGTGCTGAGCTCCAGTGCGGAGCAAAGAGATACCAGGGTGTCCACGGAAAGCTTTCTTGTTCCCCGTTCAATGTGACCCAGGTAGGAAGTGGAGATATCACATTTTTCTGAAAGCTGTTCCTGCGTCAGCTGATGTTTTATTCTGGCCTGTTTTATTTTGATGCCAATCTTAATATAATCCGTTTCTACCATGACCAATCAATCCTCTTAATTCATATAGTTGTGTTTCAAGTTCCTGCAATATATCTATTTTATACAAGTTAATCCATACGGATAACTGACTGAAAGAATTAAATATTGACAAATAGGATTTTTTGGTATATAATTTTATTAAATCATCAACGAAACGATGTTCTACATTATTCCCTATTAAAATATTTAAGGTAAAATGGTCTCAGGCAGATAAAGCCTGAGGCCATTTTATGTGTGCACATTTAGTAAATATGCTATAAAACATAATAAAAAGGACGAACAATAAAAACACAAATAATACAATATATATTTTAAAAAAACGCAATTAAAGCATAGTTTTTCCAAGCGCGGCTTGGTAGAATTGTTATATCGTAGGAAGGACGGGATGGAGAGTATGACTTGCGAAGGGGGTGTTGCAAAATTATGCTTGAAGAAGGGGGAGCTCCATAGAGCTCCAGGCTTTCTTCCGGTACAAATTTGCAGCACCCTCCTTACAGAAAAAAGGAAGCTTCGGTCAGAACGGAGGGATTGGTATGTCTAAATACAGGAAGTTTTTATCAACAGGATATGATATTCTAAAAGGGATCGACCCGGATCTGGATGGAAATCCCGCGGGCCAGAGCTGGAATCTGGACAAATTCCAGAATATTCTTCAATGGCTTGAGGCTCTGTGTTACCATCAGAAGCTTTATTATGTGCCCAGGCAGAGAGCGGAGCTCACGGGCCTGGTTCAGGTGACGGTGAGGGATGAGACCGGCAGGGGGGTGCCGGCACAGGTAAAGTTCTTCCCTGAGGAAGCAGGAAGACTGGCAGGGGAAGCTCGGGATAAGGAGGACAAGGTTACTTTCTTCCGGGAAATAACGGATTGGCAGGGGAAGCTGGAGACAGAGCTTCCCGCCGGTAATTATTTTGTTGAAATCTCCAGGGGATCGGAATACGAAATATCCGCAGTCAGCCTGAAGGTGACTCCCGGCGGGACTTCCCGTCTTGAGGAAGAGCTGAAGCTGATATGGAACCTGAGAAAGGAAGGCTGGTATGCAGGCGATCTTCATCATCACAGCATCTATAGCAGCCCGGCATACGGCGGAACCGATCCGGTGGTTGAGACCCCGCAGCTGGTCAGCTGCTCTATGGCGGCAATGGGAGCCTCCTTTGGAGCGCTGAGCGACCATCATAATGTCCTGAATCATGAAGAATGGAAGGCATGTAAGAGGGAGGGCTTCACTCCGATTCTGTCCAAGGAAATATCCACCTCCAATGGTCATGTAATGGCCCTGGGCATAGAGCAGGATATCATATACCGCATTCCGGAGCAGGCGGACCGTAGCGATGACTACCTGAGAAATGAATTTATACGGATTACCGGAGAGATTAAGAACCTGGGCGGGCTGCCGCAGATAAACCATCCCTGTGATTTGAGCAGGGCGATCTCCTGGAACCTCCGTTATAATGATATAATAGGGATCTTTGAGACGATGGAGATCTGGAATGGCTCCAATCCCATGATCAAGGGCTCCACCAATGAGAAGGCATTCCGCCTGTGGAAGGAGCTGCTGGAGCAGGGAAGATACATTCCGGCCACGGCGGGAAGCGATACCCATAATATTTATGCCAATGACTATCATATCTATTTTGACCGGATGGATTGGCTGATGGAGCAGCTATGCAAGGGCAGTCTGTCCCTTCCGGAAGAGATGGAAGAGGAGATTTCCTATCTGTGCCGGTTATTGCAGGAGATGCTGCCCATTCTGAAGAAATGGGCCAATCACAATCTCACCAGCGCAGGAGTAAGAACCTACGCGTATGTTCCGGGAGAGGTTACCCAGGAGAAGCTGCTGACCGCGCTTAAAAAGGGTCACAGCTTCCTGACCAACGGCCCGGTGCTTATTCCTGAGATCGACGGAAAGCATCCGGGAGAAACGGTCAGCGCGGAGGAGGACCGGATCAGCATACGGCTGAAGCTGGTGTCAAACCGTCCTTTAAAACAGGTAATGCTGCACAGGAACGGGAACCGGGTGATGAGAATTCCTCTGGAAGCCCAGGATGCGGTGCAGGGCAGCTATGTTTACAGCCGGGTACTATCGGAGATTGATATCAAAAAAACGGATTGGATCTTTTTTGTAGCCTCGGATGACTGTACGAATATGGCGGTTACAAATCCGATCTTTATGAAAAGAAACAGCCCAGAAGCATAAGGAGGGAAAGCAGAATGGACAGATATATGGGAAAGCTGATTCAAGCCGCCGAAAAGAGGGTGGATGCCTTTAGGAAGAACCAGGTCAGAGATACTGGCAGGAGGGACTGCGGAGGAATGAAGATGCCCGTTGTGGATGTAAAGCCGACAGTATACGTGCTGACCACGGCGGTGGCCGTGTATCTGAACCGGAACAGCCGGTATTATCAGAGTCCGGAGCTTTATGAGGCCATCAGCCGAGGGCTTGACTTTGTCGCCAGGCTGCAGCGGGAGGACGGAACCTTCGATTTTCCCGCCTGCAACTTCAAATCAGCGCCGGACACCTCCTTCTGCTTCAAAAGACTGATAGCCGCATACCGCCTCCTGCAAAAATACGATACAGAGAACACAGGGGAATTAAAGAGCAAATATTATGCTCTTCTGTGCCGGGCTGCCGAGGGTATTTGTAACGGCGGGTTTCATACACCGAACCACCGCTGGGCGATTTGCGCGGCCCTGATGCAGGGGGCGGGCCTTCTGGAAGAAGCCTCCGGCTTACAGGCTCCCAATGCGGCGGCGGAACTGGATCCGGATAAAAAAGCAGCGGCACAGCGTTATCGGGCAAGAGCAGGGGAGTATCTGGCGGAAGGAATCGACGGGGATGAGGACGGCCAGTATGCGGAACGCTCTACCGGAGGCTATAATGCAGTCGTGAACAATGCCATGATTGCAATGTATGAGGAGAGCCGGGATGAGAAATATCTGGGCTATGTGGAGCGCAATCTCCATATGATGCTCACCTATGTGGACCCGGACGACACCATATTCACCCAGAACTCCACCCGGCAGGATCAGGGAAGAACAGAGTACATGGATCGTTATTTTTATCAATATCTGTATCTGACCAGCCTGAAGTTCAACCCGGAATTTGACGCGGCGGCCCATAAGATCATTAAGGACTGCGTGGAACGGGGGGACGATGCTCCGGATTGCCTGCATATTATTATGCTCCATAATAGGATGCGGAATTACCGTTTCTCCGGCTATGGCTTTATGGACAGCTACCGTTGCTTCTATCCCAATCCCGGCGTGCTCCGTGTGAAGACGCCGAAGTTTGGGTACACCCTGTTAAAGGACAGCAGTGCGTTTTTGTTTTTTAAGGCAGGAGATACCATGATCTATCTTAAGATCGGAGAAAGCTTTTGCGCAGTGCGCAATTTTATACCAAAGACCCTGGAGGCGGGAGAAGAGGGAGAATATATCCTGACGGCCAATGATAAGAGCTGGTATTACCTTCCCTTTAAGGACTATGAAGGTACCAGTGACTGGTGGAAGATGGATCATGCTCAGCGGGAGATATTGAATAATGGTGAGTTGGGGATCCGGATGAAGGTAACGGAACTGGAGGACGGACTGCAATTGAATTTGAAGACGGACGGACTGGACCAGCTGCCCCTCCGGCTCTGTATCTGTGTGCCCTCCGGCAGTATTCTGGAAAATGAACATTTTTATCTGCAGGGAGAAAAGGGCCAGAGCATGATTCTGCGGGATGGGTGTCTTACGCTGACCCATAACGGGAATCGGATACAGATTGGACCGGGCTTTGGCACACACGAATTCCAGGGGCATTATTCCGGAGAGGAAAAGAATGCCTCGGGATATACGATTTATCTGAATGACTACACGCCCTGTAACAGAACCATCACCCTCCGGGCAGAGAGCTAGCGCTATTCCGTATTTACAAAGGAGAAGGAAGCCATGGAGCCCTTGTTGGCGCGGTATTTGGAAGGTGACATGCCGCAATATTTGTTAAAGGTGCGGTTAAATTGAGAAAAGCTGGAGAAACCGCACTCCTCCGCTATGGCGGTGATATTCCGGTCCGTTGTAAGGAGAAGCTGCTGGGTGTTTCGAATCTTTGTCATCTGAATATAATTATTCAGGGTAAAGCCGGTGATGTTCTTAAACTGATGGGACAGATAGTATCGGCTGATATAGAATTTCTTCGCCAAAAATTCCAGTGTCAGATCATCCATGTAATGCTCATGGATGTAGGAGGTAATGGAATAAACCTTATGGGTCAGATTATCCACCGAGGAATGGACCACATAGGTATTCTGATCCCGGAATAAATAAAGCTTTGTTAAGAATTCCAGGAACTTCATATGAATTAACAGGGTATGGATACTGCTGTGATTTGATTTCGGGTAGCTTGCAGCCGGCTGGGACTCGGCATGGGACAGAGCCGGACGCTCCGCTGCCGGCCGCTGGTCGGTATAGGATGCGTGTTCCGTTGCCTGCCGTTGCTTGGTTAAGCGGAAGATTTCATTCAGAATCTGAAAGATCTGGTCCCGATACATCCCTGTAAACCGGTAGATGGGAACGGAACCGTCAAAAATAGTGAGCAGATTCTTGAGATCCCCGCTCAGATAATCCGTATCCACCGGAAAGAGGAAATTAATGATCAGCCGTTTCTTCGGGGCGCCGTGGGGGTATTGGGTTTTATGCAATACCGAGGGCTTGATGGCAACAATATCTCCAAATTGCAGGTCGTAGATATCACCCTCAATCAGATGGTTGGCAGATTGATCCAAAAAAATACAGAATTCATAAAACCGGTGAAAATGCTGAAACTCCATATTAATGGTATAGGAGCGTTCGTCATAGTCAAAGAAATAAAAGAACTTATCCTCAGGAGAATTGATCTCCACCAGATGATGTTTTTCATAAAGAACCGTATTCTCCAGCAGCATGGCAAGCCCTCCTTTAATAAATTATTATAGGTGAAAAAAGCAAATAATGCAATACAAATCCGCTTAAAGGCAAAAAAAGAGTAGATTTTGTTCTCAAAAAGGCATACATTGTTCATATAAAATTAAGAAAATGCTGAAAGGAAATAGATTTCATGCCAATGGAAAGGGAAGATATAATAAATGATAAGCTGGCAAGGCTGATCATGAGTTTTCAAAAAGTACTGTACGAGAAGGACGGCACCTTCCTGTCAAATATGAAGGCCAATAATCTGGCAGGAGATGATATAAGCAGATACCAGTATTGGGAGTGGACCCAGGGAGTCGGGCTGTTCGGCTTATGGAAGCTGCTGGAGAGGACAAGGGAGCAGCAGTACCTGGATTTATTGACGAAATACTACAATGACCGTATTGAGACTGGCCTTCCCTCCAAGAATATCAATACCTGTGCCCCCATGCTGGCATTATCCTATCTGGCTGAATATACCAACAGCTCTGCCTATCTTTCCCTCTGTAAAGAATGGGCACAGTGGGTATTTGAAGAGCTTCCAAGGACGAAGGAGGGAGGCTTTCAGCATATTACCTCGGATACGGTGAATGAGCAGGAGCTCTGGGATGACACCCTGGTGATGACAGTGCTTTTCCTGGCGAATTACGGACGGATGGTTAAGAAGCAGGAGTACATAGAGGAGGCGAAATACCAGTTTTTGCTTCATGCCAAATATCTGGCGGACCGGAAGACCGGACTGTGGTTCCATGGATGGACCTTCAACGGAAATCATAATTTTTCAGAGGCCCTGTGGGGACGGGGGAACTGCTGGGTAACCATTGCCATACCCGAATTTCTTAATATGATTCCCTGTGAGGAGAGCCTGCGCAGATATCTGACGGAGCTTCTGCAATTACAGGTGGCTTCTCTTAAAAAGCATCAAGACGCATCGGGAATGTGGCATACGCTCATCGATGATCCGGATTCTTATCTTGAGGCCAGCGCAACCTGCGGCTTCTCCTATGGCATCCTCAGAGCGGCGCATCTGGGCTATATTGAGAATTCCTATAAGGAGTGTTCCTACCGGTCCCTGGAGGCAATTATAAACAATATCACAGAGGACGGCATTGTGAACCAGGTGTCCTATGGAACGGCGATGGGGAGAGTGTCAAAGCAATTCTACAAAGAAATCGAGATAAAGCCCATGCCCTATGGACAGGCGCTGGCAATCCTCTTCCTGCTGGAGCTGAAGGAAGACGGCTGTTGGGAAGAGGCTGCTGCGAAATAACAGGACTACAGAAAGCTGCAAGGCAAAGGAAGATCGTGAATGGCTCCCCTATTCGCGATCTTCTTTCATCGTATACAAAAGTCTTGTAAATGCTGGAACAAAAGGGTACAATAAGTAAAAACGGCAAGCAGCAAGCCGCTTGTTTTTATGCATGATTTTATGTTCAGAAAAAAGTATATTCCGGCAGGATAGGAGATGTTTGCATGAAGAAACGATATGATATTGTTCAGGCGGCCCTGTTAGTAATCATTCTGGTGGCCGCAGGCGTTATAGGCAACGGCATAGTCAAGGGGGTACTGCTTTTTCTGTTTGCCTCCGCTTTGATTGCCAATACCGCTTTGGGACTTTGGGCGAAAAGGACGGGCAGGATTAGGGAGCAGGTTGTCTACTGGGTTTTGCTGCCCCTGGAAATTGTTCTTGCGGTTGCTGCAATATCGGTAATACTGGCGTAAAAGGATTAATCGTATAGGGCGGAGGTTAATGGAATGAAGCAATATGTAATGGCTCTGGATCAGGGGACAACAAGCTCAAGATGTATTATTTTTGATAAGCAGGGGAAAATGAAAAGCGTTGCGCAGAAGGAATTTACGCAGATCTATCCGAAGCCCGGCTGGGTGGAGCATGATCCGATGGAAATCTGGTCCTCCCAGATTTCTGTTGCAACGGAAGCCATGGCAAAGCTGGGAATTGGCGCAGAGGAGATTGCCTCCATCGGCATTACCAACCAGAGGGAAACCGCTATTGTATGGAATAAGGAGACGGGGCAGCCGATCCATAATGCCATTGTCTGGCAGTGCCGGAGAACCTCGGATATGGTGGAGGAGCTGAAGGCCAGAGGGCTTGAGCCATACATTAAGGAGAAGACAGGCTTGATTCCCGACGCGTACTTTTCCGGCACCAAGATTAAATGGATCTTGGATCATGTGGAGGGGGCACGGGAACAGGCAGAGGCCGGAGCGCTTTTGTTCGGGACGGTTGACACCTGGATTATCTGGAACCTGACCAAGGGAAAGACTTATGTGACGGACTATACCAATGCCTCCCGGACCATGCTTTTTGATATTAAGAAGCTCACCTGGGATCAGAAGATTCTGGAGGAGCTGGACATTCCGATTCAGATGCTGCCGGAGGTGAAGCCCTCCAGCTGCGTCTACGGATATTCCGACCGCTCCCTGTTCGGGGAGGCCATTGCCATCGCGGGAGCCGCGGGAGACCAGCAGGCCGCGCTCTTCGGCCAGTGCTGCTTTGGGAAGGGAGAGGTGAAGAACACCTACGGGACCGGCTGTTTTCTCCTGATGAATACGGGAAAGGAAGCGATTGCTTCCAAGCACGGACTGATTACCACCATTGCAGCCTCTGTGGATGCCGAGGTGAACTATGCCCTGGAAGGCAGCGTCTTTGTGGCAGGAGCGGCGATACAATGGCTGCGGGACGAACTTCAGCTGATTCGCACCGCTGCGGAGAGTGAAAAATATGCCCTGCAGGTGCCGGATACCAACGGAGTGTATGTGGTTCCCTCCTTTACCGGACTGGGAGCGCCCTATTGGGATCAGTATGCCAGGGGAGCTATTGTAGGCATTACCCGGGGGTGCGGCAAGGATCATATTATCCGTGCCACCCTGGAGGCTATCGCCTATCAGACCCAGGATGTCCTGCGGGCCATGGAAGGGGATTCTAACGTAAGGCTGTGTTCCCTGAAGGTGGACGGGGGAGCCTGCGCGAACCGTTTTCTGATGCAGTTCCAGGCGGACCTTCTGGGTACGGTGGTTTATAAGCCGGAGTGCATCGAGACGACGGCACTGGGAGCCGCTTATCTGGCGGGTCTTGCAGTCGGCTTCTGGAAGGATCAGGAGGAGATCAAGGCAAATTGGACTCTGGCGGAGACCTTTTATCCGGAAATGGCCCAGGAGAGAAGGGAAGCACTCACCGCCGGATGGAAGAAGGCGGTAACCCGTTCTTTTGCCTGGGAAGACGGAATTTAAGAGGAGCGGTGTTCCTTCGCAATAGACAAGGATAAAAAAGGCAGGAAGGAGGAAATTCATGATAGAGGAACGATTGGAAACGGCCTTAGTGAATATGGGGTATCGGAGAGTGAATTCCAATGCTCCCGGGATTTATCTGTATTATCATGCAGGGGAGAAGGAGCTTACGGTAATATCCGTAATCCGGGCAGTTACCGGGAATGAGCTGGGAAAGGAACAGTATGAGCATATCCTGGAGCAGATTAAAAATAATTTCAGAAGCTCCGGCCGTCCCGATATAAGACTGCTAAGTCTGATTCTTACCGCTTTCCCATCGAGAGTAAGGCCTTTGTGCTTGGAGTCCGGGGAGGATGATCACTGGATCATTGATCTTGAGACAGACCGGCTGATTCTCTATGAGACGCAATCCCATGAATTTTCCGCTCTGCAAAGAAAATTGGATGAGCTTCTGGCGGAGGAAGCCGCAAGCCGGCAGCAGGAAGCCGGGACAGGAGAAGGTATGCCCGGAGGGGGAGAAGCCGGCAGGCCGGGGTTCGGCCGGCGCTACTTTGCTCTGGTCAACTCAGGGATCATCCTTGTCAATGTCCTGATCTTTGTGATCTCCCAATATACCTCCATTCTGGGAGGAAGAAACCGTGTATTTGCCGGGGGAGCTTTGTCCTGGTATCAGGTTATCTATGAAAAGGAGTATTACCGGATTGTCACCTCCATGTTTCTGCATTCGGATCCCAGCCATCTCTTTAATAATATGCTGGTGCTCTTTTTCGTCGGAGACAAGCTGGAGAAGGTGGTTGGCCGGGTCAGATATCTTTTCCTCTATTTTACCGCGGGAATTCTTGCAGGGGCTGCATCCATAGGTTATAATATGTGGAAAGAGAACGGAATCCTTTCCGGCGAGGGAAGTGTATTCTCCGTCGGAGCCTCCGGTGCTATCTTCGGGATTGTGGGAGCGATGCTGTTTATTGCAGCCATTAACCGCGGAAGACTGGAGGATATCAGCACCAGGCAGATGGTGCTTTTTGCCGTGTTCAGCCTGTACGGGGGGCTTATGAACTCCCGGATTGATCAGGCTGCCCATGTCGGAGGTTTTCTTGCGGGACTGGTAATTGCGGCGGTAATCTACCGGCGCCCCAGGCGGATTGCGGCCTCCGGGCAATCATTAGAATAAAGAGAAAGGCATGGTTATTGGCATGAAGATTAATATTTATTATGGCGGACGGGGATTGATTGAGGATCCGACCCTCTATGTAATAAGCAAACTGACCATGGTGCTGGAGGAACTCCGGGTAAAGGTGACCAGATATAATCTGTATGAAGAGAAGAATGGAATTTCCATGCTTCCGAATACGCTGAAGGAAGCAGACGGTGTAATATTGGCGGCCACCGTGGAATGGTTCGGGATCGGCGGCCTGATGCAGCAGTTTTTGGATGCCTGCTGGCTCTATGCAGATAAGGATAAGCTGAGCCGGCTGTATATGCTTCCCGTAGCCATGGCCAGCACCTATGGCGAGAGGGATGCACAGCTTTATATGATCAAAGCCTGGGAGACGCTGGGAGGGTATCCTGTCAGCGGTCTTGGCGCCTATGTTGAGGATCATGTGGATTTTGAGACCAATAAGGATTATGCGGAGATTATAGAAAAAACGGCGGAAGCCTTCTACCGCACCATTCATCAGAAGAAGAAAAATCTTCCCACCAGCAATGCGGTCATTATGCAGAATGTTCTCCGAAGAAACTCCATTGCCCTTACGCCTCAGGAAAGTGAGCAGCTCTCTGTCTATGTCTCCGATGATGCTTATGTAAAGAAGCAGAAGGAGGACATTGAGGAACTGACCCAGCTATTTAAGGATATGCTGGTCAATAACAGCGACGGTGAAGGCAATCAGGAATTCCTCAAGAATCTGAAGGATAATTTTCATCCTCTGGAGGATTTTACAGCCTCTTATTGGATTCAGATATCCGACACCAATAAGAATCTGGTGGTGGAGATTAACGGCAAGCGCATGAAATGCTATTACGGAGAGAAGTCAGATGCGGATGTGATTGCCAAAACCACCCATGCGGTTATGAATAAGCTGGTGCTTGGCCGGGTTACCTTCCAGGGGGCATTTATGTCCGGAGAGCTGACAGCAAAAGGGAACTTTAAGACCCTCCGGACCTTTGACCAGGTATTTCAGTTCAATATACTGTAGGCCGCCATGGTTCTATAGGGGAAGCAGGATGGTAAAGGCGGTCAGTGCTTCCTCCGAAGTGACTGATACAGAGCCGTAATGCAGATCGATTACCTTTTTCACCAGAGCCAGACCTACCCCGGTACCTCCCTTTTTGTAGCTGACAAAGGGCTGGAATATGATTTCCAGGGCGTCGGCAGGGATGGGCTGTCCGTTGTTGCTGATGCAAATAGAGAGCTTTGCCGGCCTGTTCTCTTTCTGAAAAAGGCAGGCAAGGCGGATATGTACAAAGTCTCCGGAATGGGTAGCCTCAAAGGCATTTTTAATGATATTGACAAATACCTGCTTCAGCTTATTGCCGTCACAGTGGTAGCTGTTGAAATATGCTTCGCTGCCCGGCGCCACCTCCAGGGCCAGATCGATGTCCCGGCTGAGGGCCTGGGGCTTAAAGCTGTCAAGGATCTGGTTCATGAGGGCGGTGAGATTGATGTTTTCCCTATTCAGCAAGGTGGTATTATTCATCAGGGAGGCATCCTGGATAAGGCGCTCCATATCGCCGATTAATTCCTGGATCTGGTCCCAGTACTTGAATTCGGATGTTTCCGGATGCTTTGTCTCGATATATTGAATGGTACCCTTCAGCAGACTCAGCGGATTGCGAAGCTCGTGAACAAGCATGGAGTTGATCTTCTTGTTGGATTCTGCAATGGATTGGATGATAACCTCCAGTTCGGGATTCTCCTTAATCTTGTCGGCAAGGATGTCGTTATTCAGCTCAGGCAACATGTGTTTGTCCCCCTTATTCTTAAGATAAATCGACCAAAAACGGTGTGTTCTCTATTATGATATCAAGTATTGGAAAATATAGCAATAATAAGCTGAAATATTATTGAAAATGGATTGTTATTATTGGCGGAAGAATGGAGGTTTTTTAGATGGAAAATAATAATTGTATTTTCTGTAGGATTATTGCGGGGGAGATACCTTCGGCAACAGTGTATGAGGATGATGATTTTAAGGCGATTATGGATATTTCTCCTGCCAACAAAGGACATGTGATTCTTTTGCCTAAGAAGCACTGTGCAACCCTTTTTGAGATAGAGGCTTCTATGGCTGCCAAGGTATTGCCTGCAGCGAAGAAAATAGCACATGCCCTTCAGGCTGAATTAAATTGTGACGGTATGAATTTGCTTCAGAATAATGGAGAAGCGGCAGGACAGACGGTGTTTCATTTTCATTTACATCTGATTCCCAGATATCAAGGGGATCCGGTTAATATGACATGGGAGCATGGGAAATATGAAGACGGCGAAGCCGCAGCTCTTGCAGCATCCATAGCCAGCAGATTGTAGACCAGATTGCAGAAGAGGATTTGTGCAGGATAAACCGCCGTGAAAAACCCCGCAGGGGAATAGCCTTGGATAATTCAGGCTATTTCATTCTGCGGGGTTTTATTTCGTTCCGACTATGTTTTGCTCCAGTAATGTTTTATTCCAATTATTTGGAGGTTTCTTTGATTAGCTTTATTATGGTATCGATAGAATTATTCAGCTTGCTCTGATTCATAGCATCCATATAATTCGGTTTTTTCTCCATCACTTCTTTTATTGCGTCCAGGAGACGGGAGGGGCTCAGGTCCTCCTCCTTCAGCAGAAAGGAATAGCCCTGGCGTTCAAAGGATTCCGCGTTGAGAATCTGGTCTCCCCGGCTGGCCTTTGCCGAAAGAGGAATCAGGATGTTCGGCTTGCGAAGGGCCAGAAGCTCGCAGATGGCATTGGCTCCGGCTCTGGATATCACCAGATCTGCGGCAGCCAGCAGATCACTCAGCTCTTCATTAATGTATTCAAATTGTGCATACTTTCCGCTATATCCCGCCGCAGCCTCAAAGCGCTTATCCAGATTGTCCTTACCGCAAAGGTGGATTACCTGAAAATCCCGGACCAGCGTAGGGAGCATATCCCGGATTGCCTCATTGATCACTTTGGAGCCGGTACTGCCTCCCATCACCATTAACACGGGCTTATTGGCGGTGAAGCCGCAGAAATCCAGACCGCGCAGCTTGTTGCCGGAGAAAAGCTCCCTGCGGATGGGGGTGCCGGTCAATACAGCCTTATCCTTGGGAAGATGATCCAGGGTCTCGGGAAAATTCACGCATACCCGGGAAGCCGAGGGAAGAGCCAGCTTATTGGCCAGGCCCGGAGTCATATCGGATTCATGGATAATGACAGGAATCCCATAGTGTTTTGCAGCCATGACTACGGGAACCGTTACGAACCCGCCCTTGGAAAATACAATATCCGGCTTGAGGCTCTTAAGTAATTTGCGCGCCTCCAGATAACCCTTAACCACCTTAAAGGGATCGGAAAAATTCTTGGGATCAAAGTATCTTCTTAATTTACCGGAGGAAATGCCATGATACGGAATGTGATATTCCTCGATCAGCTTACGTTCAATTCCCTGGTAGGAGCCGATATACTGAATGTCATAGCCCTCCTGCTTCAGCTGCGGAAGCAGGGCAATACAGGGCGTGACATGGCCCGCTGTTCCGCCGCCGGTCAATATAATCCGTTTCATTCACAGGACCTCCATTCCTTTAAGGCTCTTGCCAGCTGGTCCGGGCAGGAGGTGGATTTTCTCTCACAGGTTACCCCTTCCAGTCTATGTATCACATCGTCCACCCTCATGCCAACCACAAGCTTTGAAATCCCGCTGGCATTCCCGTTGCAGCCGCCTGTGAAATGCAGCGCCGTAACGGTATAGGTCTCCTTATCTATTTCAAAGCTGATTTCCCGGCTGCATACTCCTGAAGTCTTGTATACCATTGCTATTCTTACCTGACCTTTCCTAAGTATCCGCATCGCGCATACTTTAAATATATGTAATCCGTCCGTATCTGCTACAGTCCCTGTAAATACCGCAGATAACCGACTACATTGTATCTCAGTATACTGCTTTTTGCAAATACATTTTTATGAAAGTAAAATAAAAAACAGCGTTAGCAGAGATACTGACAAAAAGGATGATAATATGATCTCTAACTTACTGTGTAATAAGGAAGCGGCAGCATAAGGAACATAATAATTTTAATTTGCACTTTATAATTATTGCAGGTATAATATAAGAAAAATCCAATATTTGCTTTTACATAGCTTTATACAAAAGGGAAGAGGTATTATGAAAAAGTTGTTTTCAAGGTCATTTACAGTCCTGCTGTTATCCGTTTTTGTTTTATCAAATCTCAGCTTTACCTCTTTCGCGTCAGAGGAGATAGAGGAAGAATATTTGGCGCCATACATAACCCTGTTTGAACAATATGTCGAGGAAACCGGGGTGGATGCCCGGATAGGCAATATTGGTTCACTTTATGAAACCTGTAAAGGCGTATCCTTATCTGAATGGGAAAATAATCTGGAGGAGATATTCAAAGGCTTCCAATCCGTATTGGAGTATGAGGAACCCATAGTGCTTGAAAGCGATAATCGCGCACTGCTCCAGCCTTATCACAGTGATTTTGACGGCGGTCGTCCGGGAGTGTTCGCTGCTGTGTCCGCTGCCGGTTCTTATCATAATGCGAATAAAGGGGTTCCGGGGGTTTCTTCCAGCGATAAGAGTTCAGAGTATCTATATTTGGAATCATCTAACACAACCCCATCTTCATCAGGATATCATTTTTCTGATGCTTTTACAGGTTATATCGGTTCAGGATATAAATGTAAAACTACGGTTGACGGCACCCTCTTTTCTGAAAGTACGCCGAAAGCATTTGACAATGTAAATTGGCAGGCATGGGATTTTCCCGGGGAAAGCTATTTTCATATAAAGCTTTTCAAGGATACAATCATCCATGGCGGTACGGCAAGTACAGAAGCCGTAGGTGATCTCGTTACGGCAGAGGGTCTGATCTTAACCGTGCAGGTGACGGTTTCCTATAAAATTAATGCAAGCACCTATCATGATTAATACAAATGTAAAAATATCCCGCTGATTAATGCAATACCTCGAAAGGTGTCACAAGGTCAGATACCGTTCAAATTTCAGAATGCTATCCTTTGTACCTACAACGGCGATTAAATCATTTGTGTTTAACTGAAGATCAGGGCTAATCTCAACAATGGTAGCATTCCCTCTGACAATGGCAATAATGTTGAGGCCGAACTTTTTGCGAAAGTTCAGCTCGATAATTCCTTTTCCATGCAGCTTATCCGTCAGCTTTATTTCTGAAATCGCATAATGATTCGAGAGGTCAATATAATCCACGGCTCTCGGCGTTGTCAGCGACTTTGCAAGGCGGATGGCGCGGTCTTTTTCCGGATACACCACCTCCGCCCCGATTTTTTGCAATACCCGTCCATGCTCCGCGCTGATTGCCTTTGCAATGACACGCGGAACACCCAGTTCAATCGCGTTGAGGGTTGTCAGGATACTGGCTTCAATATGTTCGCCGATACATACGATGACAGTACCGCAATTCTGTATTCCAGCCTCCTCCAACGTTGATTTATCCAGTTGGTCAATCACAAAGGCTTGCTGCACTTTGTCCTGGATTTGTTTGACCTTGCTCTCGCTGTTATCAAGCACTAATACCTCTTTCCCATTGTCGGAAAGCGTTTCCGCAAGGGCAAATCCAAAACGGCCTAACCCGATGACTCCAAAATCGATACTTGCTTTATACGGCATAATGATTCTCCTATCCTATGGTTACTCTTTCTTCCGCGTAAGAAAGGTTTGATGATGGCTGGTATACCCAGACACAGGCCATGGTGAGCGGGCCGAGCCGGCCGATAAACATGGTCAGGCATAAAAGGATTTTGCTGACGGCGGTCAAATTCGGCGTAATGCCCGTCGACAAGCCTACCGTGCCAAATCCCGACACGACTTCAAAAAACACCTGCATGAAGGTGAAGTGCGGCTCAGTAATGCAGATTAAAAGGGTCATGAAGCATACAACGATTGCCGCCAGACTGGTAACGGTAAATGCCTTTATGATGCTTTCTTTTGGGATTTTTCGCCGGAAAGCGGTGCAATCTCGATTAGCAGAGAACGCAAGAAGGCTCTTCAGCAGAGTAAAAGCCGTTGTTGTCTTTATACCGCCTCCCGTTGAGCCTGGCGAGGCGCCGATGAACATCAGGATGATCAAAACAAACTGTCCCGCGGCGGTGAAATCTCCGAGGGCATATGTACTGAAGCCCGCTGTTCTCGCGGAAGTGCTTTGAAAAAAAGCCCCCAGCCATGTCACATCGTCCGTAAGTTTCAATAAGACCGTACCGATAGCCAGTAAGGATACCGTCATCGTCAGAACGATTTTTGTATTCATGCTTAAGTTTCGCAGGGAACGCTTATGCAATATTTCCCGAATAACATAAAAGCCTAAACCGCCGAAGATAATCAGTCCGCAGGTTGTCAGGTTCAGCAGCACATTGTCGCGATAGGGAATCAGATTCTGATATCCGCCGAGGATGTCAAAGCCGGAGTTGTTAAAAGCCGCTACGGAATGGAAGGCGCTGATTCCTAACGCCGACAGGGGAGGATAGTCCTGCGAAAACACAATATAACTGAGGGCCATGCCAACGGCTTCAAAGCATAATGTTACAAGCATAACGGATTTTATTAACTGTACGACGCCTTTCAGGGTATCCAGGTTTAAGGCTTCCTTCACAAGGACACGTTCTCTGAGACCAATCTTTTTCCCGGCTAATAAAATGAATGTAACGCCGATGGAAGTGATGCCCAATCCTCCGATTTGGATTAACAACGCAACCACGGTTCGTCCGAACACACTGAAATGATCTGCCGTGTCGATGACAATGAGTCCCGTCACGCAAACAGCGCTTGTGGAAGTAAACAGCGCATCCACGGGGTGAATCGTAACGCCGGGGTTTGCAGAAACAGGTAAAAGCAATAATATTGTTCCCAGCAGGATTACAGCAGCAAATCCCAAAGCCAAAAACCTGCCCGGACTAAGCCATCTTTTTGTCAACACCACCACACTCCTTCTTATCAGCCGCCTTATATATAAACTCAGATGTGTACTTCAATACTACTGCGACAATCACCGCCGCATTCATAACTAACAGGAAAAACACTGCAGAAAGAAAAAAACCTGCGGTATTCATGTCTGCTTCCCTCCTTTTGCCATAAGCCTGACTTTACTATACCACTTATGGCATTAGTATAGGGTTAGGGTTCCTATGAGAGCATTAATACCGCATTAAGATGAAAGGCGGACGATCAGCATAAAGCTAATAGTCCGCCTTTCCGTCTTCCCCTACCCGGAGCATCCGGTATCCAACGCCAATATGTGTTTGAATGTATTTGGGCTGTGAGGAGCTCTTTTCAATTTTTTTGCGCAGGGTGGCCATAAAGACACGCAGGGCCGGAATATCGTTGGAGTAGCTTCCCCAAATCTCATGGAGAATGAAATTATGTGTCAGAACCTTTCCGACGTTTCTGGCCAGAAGACATAGGAGCTTGTATTCCATAGGCGTCAGGTGTATTTCCTCGTCATTCAGCCATGCGCAGCCCGCGGCATAATCGATTTTCAAATTCCCATTTATAAAGACGGTCGCATCCTTTTGCAGCTTGTCACTGTCATAACGTACCCGGCGCAGGCTGACCCGGAGCCGTGCCAGGAGCTCTTCCACACTGAAGGGTTTGGTCAGATAATCGTCGGCACCGGCATCCAGCGCATTGATTTTGTCACGGTCCTCGCTGCGGGCGCTGACCACAATAATGGGCATATTCGACCATGCCCGGACTTTCTTAATAATATCCACACCGTCCATATCAGGAAGCCCCAGATCCAGTATCATAATATCCGGCTGTTTGGAAACAGCCTCAAGAATGGAGCCTTTGCCGGTGCCGGCCGTATGATATTGATACCCCTGGGTTTCCAGTGTTGTGGTGATCAGCTTCTGCACCGCTTTATCGTCTTCCACCACAAGAATTAACGGCTTATTCATGAACATCCACCTCCTCTGCCTGCAAGGTAAAGCCAATCACGGTCCCTTGCGGGATATTGTCATTAATATAGATTGTACCTCCGTGGGCATTCACGATTGCTTTACATAAAGTAAGACCTAACCCTAGCCCGCGCCGGCCGTCTATGCTGACAGTATCTGCCGTAAAAAACATATCGAACACTTTCGTCTTTACCGCATCCGAAATACCGGGGCCATTGTCGGCTATCTCAATGCGGATGAATTGGCCTTCCTTTTTTGCCGAAAGCTTAATATGAGAACCCACCGGAGTATATTTAATCGCATTGTCTACGGCGTTGATCAGAACCTGAATAATAAGGCGGGAATCCATTTTCGCCATAAGAAATTCGTCGTCGAGAACCGTTTCTATCTTATGCTCCGCACTTTTCCGGTTGATATGAAGCAGAGCTTCCGCGATCACCTCATCCAAAAGCTCAGGCTGTAAATTCAAATTCAGCGTACCGTTGTCGATTCGGGTGATGGAAAGCAGGTTCTCCACTAGCTTAATCAGCCACATGGAATCGTCGTAGATATCGGTATAGAGCCCATTTTTCTGTTCTTCGCTCAGGACGTTTGAATTCCCTATGAGAATACCTGCGTTGCCTGAAATACTGGTAAGCGGGGTGCGTAAATCATGGGAGATTCCTCGAAGCAGATTGGCTCGGAGCTGCTCCTGCTGCGCTTGCAGGGTGATCTGTTTTTTCGATTCATTTAACCATTCCTTTTCCAGTGCCAGGCCGCATTCTCCGAGCATGGCGATCACTAAGCTCTTTTCAAATGCCTCCAGAGGCGCTTCGTTTTCCATGACAATTCCCGCAACAGCAAAAACCCTGTCTTTTCCGCGTACCGCAAGGTATAGGCATTTTGCGGCGGATAAGGTGTCTGTAGTGGCTCCCGCCCGCTTATTATTCTTATAAACCCACTCCGCTATGGTGCGTTCATCCGGTTCGAGATAATCCTGCGGATCGGCTTCCGAGGCTTCCTTCAAGAAAACCGTCGGGTCGGACAGCGCGTTTTCCCGTACGGAATAAAAAACAATGCTTCTATCCAGCAGCTTGACCATTTGCTGCGCTGTTTCACTCAAAATGGCCGCCTCATCCTTGGCTTGCTGCAGCTTGTGGCTTGTTTCCAAAAGCACCTCCGTACGGTAAGCTTTTTGCACGGCTTGCCGCGCCTGCTCTTTCACCCGCTTGGTCAGCGTGCTGGTAATGATGGCCGACGCGAGCATGACCAGAAAGGTGACCGGATATCCTCCGCCAAACGAATGAAAATTAAAATATGGTTTGGTGAAGAAGAGATCAAAGATCAGCACACTAACGACGGACGATATCACACTGTATATCTGCCCCCTTGTCGCAATGGAATTAATCAATACGCCCAAAATGTAAACCGTTATGATCGTTGATTCACTGAAGCCCAGGGAGTTAAACCACAGCCCGATTAATGTGCAGACAATTAAAACGCCTATGGTTTTAAAGGAATCCGCCAGTGAGAACCGGGTGGTTTTTGAATATCCGGGCAGCCGAAAACGGAAGGAAGGCTGAGAATCCGGGATGATATAAATATCTATATTGGGTGCAAGGATCGACAGCCTGTCCATGAAGGTTGGTTTTGTGAACCATCTGTTTATATGATTGGAGCGGCCCATGACGATTTTTGAAACACGGCTCACCTTAGCATATTCCGCAATCTGTCCGGGAACATCCTCCCCATACACGGTGGCGATTTGAGCGCCAAGCTGCTCGGCAAGCCTTAAATGCTCCTTAAGCCATGTTTGGTTATTATTGGTTCCACCCGATATTTTCGGTGTTTCTACAAAGAGCGCGGTGAACATGCCATGGAATGCATCTGCCATTCTTGCGGCAGTGCGAATCACCTTGGCGTTGGAGGGCGACGGGGACAGGCAGACAAGAATATGTTCATTGGGATAAGGGCCGGTGCTTTGTGTCTGCTCACCGATCTGTAACGAAATCCGGTTGACCTGGTCCGCTGTGCGCCGCAGCGCAATTTCACGAAGAGCAATCAGCTTTTCTCTGGAAAAAAAATCAGAAAGCGTCTGCCGGGACCCTTCATGATAGGCATTCCCTTTATTCAGGCGCTCGATCAGCTCATCCGGTTCAATATCCACAAGTTCAATTTGGTCCGCACTGTCAAACACGCTGTCCGGGATACGTTCGGGCACTGAAATACCCGTGATGGACACCACAACATCGTTCAAGCTTTCGATATGCTGCACATTAATGGTGGTATATACATCGATTCCGGCCCGCAGCAGTTCTTCCACATCCTGATACCTTTTTTTGTGGCGGCAGCCTTCCGTGTTGGTATGGGCCAGCTCATCTATCAGAATAATCTCAGGCTTTCTGCGCATTGCCCTGTCTAAATCAAACTCTTTCAACGTGACGCCTTTATAGGAGAGTTCCAAAGGAGGCAAAGGTTCCAATCCTTCTATCAGGGCCGCCGTTTCCGGCCAGGCATGGGGTTCAATATAGCCGGCGACAACATCGATACCGTCTTTTTTTATCTCATGAGCGTCGTGCAGCATGGCGCAGGTCTTGCCGACCCCGGCTGCATAGCCGAAGTATATTTTCAGTCTGCCGCGTTTTTTTTCAGCAGGGGCAGTAGAAGACGGCCCGGGCAGGCCTTCGGAATCGGTTTGATGAATTGGCATCTCAATTTGCCCTCCTTTCTTTCATAATGTATATTCTAAATTATAATGTAACATAAAACAAATTACTATAGCATTATGGTTTTCCATATGACATTAAATTTACATAAAGATGACTTGAAAATAAACAAGGGACTTGATTGCACCATACTGATATAAATGATAGAAATAAGCGGTGTCTTCTGATATAATGAAGTCCATGTAAGTAAAGTACGAAGTTTAACAGCTTCCGGTTTGGCAGTCCGGCAAACAGGATTTGACCGGCATCCAGGTCAGTGTTTAGGAGGAGAAACAGGGTATGGAGTTTGTTTTTATATTAAGTGAGTATAATGATATAATCTTTAAGTCACAGGTAAGTAAGGCATTAGAAAAGAGAAGTGAGCTGTTTTCAAGAGAAGCATACCCCAAAATATGGAGGTTTACAGATAAAATGAATGCGAAAAAAGCCGCCGGAAAAGCGTTGAAAACGGGGCGAATCATATATAAAATATATGGAATATTTTTATTGCTTTTCGGGTTTTTTCTTTTTATTCCTTCGCTTATGGATCCAAAGGAGATGCGAATGCCGTTAATAGTAGGAGCCCTTGCCATTGGTACAGGAATGATATATTTAATGAGCCGAAGGAAACAAAAGAAGGTAAAGTTAACTGCATTTGATAAAGCGGCAATACAGCTGTTTGGCGGGTATGAAGCGCTTCCTGCAGAGCATCAGGTTACATTTACGGATGAAAAAATCCAATTATTAGAAAACAATGCAATTGACTATCGTGAAATAGAAAGAATGTTTATCACGAATGATTTGTTTATATTGATTTGGGATAAGCGAATTACTGTTTTGCAAAAGAAGGATTTGACGCCAAATAATGTGACCGAGTTTATAAAGTTCATTACATATAAATCGGACAATTTATTTGAGGTAGTGAATATCGCTTAGAAAATAATTTGTATTGCTATTGTGCGCACAAAAATGTATAATGAAGGTGAGAAGTAGGAATACTATGCTTTGGAAAGGAGTATAGACTATGGCAGCAAAATCAGCTAATTTATACGCAAGAATAGAACCGGATGTGAAAGAAGAAGCCGAGAGCATTTTATCAGCTCTTGGCATCCCTGCATCCAATGCAATCAATATGTTTTATAAACAGATTATTTTAAACAGAGGACTTCCTTTTGACGTAAAGCTTCCAAATGCAAGACCTGTAAATGCAGCGGAGCTTTCTGAAGCAGGTTTAAATGCAGAACTTGAGAAAGGATATGCGGATATGGTTACAGGAAAAACAAAGCCTGCAAAACAGACATTTGCTGATATTCGCAGGGACTATGGTGTATGAATTATGAAGTAATTACCACCGATCAGGCGGATGCCGATTTGAGAGGAATTTATGAATATATTGCATTTGATCTGCTCTCACCGGATAATGCGGCAGGACAGCTGACCGGTTAGAGAAACATGTCATGGGACTGGCTGAATTTCCTGAGAAATTCAGCCTTTATAAAAAGGAACCATGGCACAGCAGAGGACTAAGAGTTATGCCTGTTGATAATTATCTGGTGTTTTATCTTTCAGATAAGGATGCGGCTATTGTAACTGTAATTCGTGTGATGTATTCGGGCAGAGATATTGATAACCAGCTTATGAAGCAGACAGAAAAATAAGTGAAGGGAAGGGCAGGCAATGAGTAACTATGTTGTATTGGCAAGATTTAACGAAGAAAAAGAGCTGCAATTAATGAATTTGAAAAAAGCATTGTCTGATGAGGGATATTCTGTCCCTGAATGGCCGCCCCATATTACCATTGCGGCCTATGAAAATTTAGATGAAGAGCTTCTTTGCAAATGGACCTCGGACTTTGCAGCGAAGCATAAGAAACAGAAAATCGCATTTCATTCCATCAGTATCCTCCCGCCTGGCAGTGAGCATACGAAAACGGCGGTAATATGTCTTGACCCGGCACATTCAAAGTCCTTCGTTGATTTTTATTACGAATTCCACGAAAAATACGAGGAGTATTGCACTGGCATCGGGTGGTTTAATTCTATTACTCACGGCAACCCCGTTATTCATGCGACAATAGGGATTGTCAAGGTGGCCGGGATGCAAAGGATGATGGAGCTTATCTTTTCACAGAATATTTTTGGGGGAGCGGAAATTATGGCATTAGAAGTTTACACCTATCCCATGAGATTGATAAAACGGTTTGAGCTGACATAATAAAAGGGGCGTCTCATTTTTCCCATTTTACGCCCATTGTATGATTTGGTATTGACACGAACGTTGCGTCAACGGTTACCATATAATCAGGCAGTAAAATTTACTGTACTTAAATTGAATAAGGGTGGTAGCAATGACTGAATTAATCAAGGCAGGCGACCTTTCAAACCGCTACGGCGTGACAACACGGACGCTCCGCTATTATGAGGAAATCGGACTGCTTCAGAGCCGGCGAACAAAGGATTATGCTTATAGAATGTATGACGATGCCAATATAAAAAGGCTGGAGCAGATTTTGATCCTGCGTAAACTCAATATCGGCATCAAGGACATCCGGCGTATTTTCAGCACAGCCGGATCGGAAGCCGTTTTAGAAGTATTGGGGCAGAAGGTAAATGACATTGACGAAGAAGTCGCGCTTTTGCATGAGTTGAAGGCGATTGTACTAACCTTTATCCGGCAGATTGAACAGGCCGATTTTAGCAAAGCTTCCGACATAAAGCAGCTGTATGACAGGGCAAAGGAAATAGAAACGCAGTTCATCAACGCAGAGTATACCGGTAACCCCTCCCCCGTACACCGGTTGTTTGAAGTGACGGAAAAACTCGAGGAAAGAGCCGTATCAAGATTGTCAATCCCCGATAATGTCTTGAGGAGAATGCTGCAGAATGTTTATTTTATATGGGGGAGTAACGAAGGAATATCTGTGGCGGAGGAGCTTGGACGCAGATACGGTCTTTTCGTATATCACACATGTGAGAATCGGGCTAAGCATTCCCAAAATGCCGACCCCAAATTTCAGCCGGGATTATGCCGTAGTATACCGGATTTTTGGGCGCAGGACCCGGAAGATGCCATGCAGTGGGAACATGAAGTCGTACGCGATTTTACGCCAATGGTTATAATGGATTTGATTCAGCTTACTGCAAAATATGATAAAGTAATCTGTGAAAACGATATTGACATTGAAAGTATACTCCCGTATGTAACCAATGCAGTCAGAATTTCCAACGATAGGGCCGCCGATGAATTTTGTAACCGGTATGCAGAAGAGATTCGCAGCCGTGATATTTCTGAAAAGGATAAGGAAAGACTGGTTGGCACGGTTAATGCAGCATTTGAAAAAGTCAAGGGTGAGATTCCCGGTGAAACAACACAATACGGGGTAAAGCATATTATCTGGGATGATAATTCGACAGTGGAACAAGCCGTGGATATGATTGCGGAGTATTTTGGATTGTACTGTGGTTGATAAGAGCAGTACCAGAGAATAATCAGCAGATTGACAAACAAAAATTGTATAATGGAAGAGAAGACGATGAAGATAGAAAAAGGAACGATAAGTGATGTAAATGAATTGGAAGCTCTGTATGATGATTTAAACGATTACCTTGAAAGGCATACTAATTTTCCGGGCTGGAGGAAGGGAATCTATCCTGTTAGAGAAACAGCCCTGGAAGGCATAAAAGAAGATAATCTATTTGTGATAAAAGAGGAGGGCCGGATTATAGGCAGCGTTAAGTTTTATAAATGCCAGACGGTTAGGGGGGAGTAGCCCTGCATATGGCGGCAAAATATCCCGGGATGGTCCGCAGCGTTGTGACCATCGGCTGCGGCGGAGAGGCGGATCCTGCCGGGGCCGATGATTTTGAACCGGAGGCGCTTTTAAAGGGTAAGAATGAAGCTTTCATAGAGATGATCAAGGCGCTGCATGGGTCGGCCCACGGCGGGGATTGGCAGGAGCATTGCAGGCAGAGCGCCGGGGACTGGCGCAATTATCCCCGGCTTACGCAGGAGGACTGGCACCGTATCACCATGCCGATGCTGGCAATCGGAGGGGAGAAGGATATCTTTGCTTCCCGGGAGAAGCTGCTGGAGCTTCAGAGACGCTGTCCCCAGGCGGAGCTTCTCATCGTCCCCGGAGGAAGCCACCGTCCCCATATGCCCATGGAGCAGTGTATTGAGGTCAACCAGCGAATTCTGGGATTTCTTAAAACCGCATAAGGGGAAGAATTTTAATAAAATAATAATACCGCGGACAGGATATGATATATTGAATTTCCTTATAAAATCATGTACAATATTTTTCAAATGGTATTCTTGAAAAGAAGCAGCAGAACGGTCAGGGGACAGGGGCAGGAAAATGCCGCTGATCCGGAGCAGCTTCGTCAGGGGGCCGGGATGGAGGTTGTCATGAAGAGAATAGGAATTATCGGAGCCATGGATGAAGAGGTTCATATCCTGAAAAGCCGGATGCAGGGGGCCGCGGTGAGAACGGCTGCCTCTATGGAATTCTGTGAAGGAAGTCTGCAGGGCCGTAATGTGGTGGTGGTGCGCTGCGGGATCGGGAAGGTGAATGCAGCGGTATGCACCCAGCTTCTCATTGATCTCTTCCAGGTGGACGCAGTGATCAACACCGGAGTGGCCGGCTCCCTGAGAAATGAGATAGATATCGCGGATATCGTGCTGTCCTCGGATACCCAGCAGCATGATATGGATGCGACGGGCTTTGGCTATCCTGCAGGGGTGATACCCAGGATGGAGCAGTCCGTCTTTCCGGCGGACCGGCGTCTGGTGGAGCTGGCGAAGCAGGTATGTTTGGAAACTCTGCCGGGGCTGGGCGTTCACGTGGGAAGGATTGTGAGCGGTGACCAGTTCATTTCAGATCAGGAGAAAAAGGTATGGCTGGCGGAGCAGTTCGGCGGCTACTGCACGGAGATGGAGGGGGCAGCAATCGCGCAGACAGCATTTTTAAACCAGATTCCCTTCCTGATTATCCGGGCCATATCGGATAAGGCGGACCACAGTGCGGAGATGAGCTACCAGGAATTCGAAGAGCTGGCCATCAGAAATACAGTAAAGCTGTTGAACGGCTTGCTTGAAAAAATATGAATATCAGGATGCGGGCCTTTTGCACAGCGAAAGGTTCTGGCATCCTTTTTGCATAAAGGGGATAAGTGAATAAGAAAGAAGGGGGATAGAATGGAGAACCAGAAGAAGATTGCGGAAATGCTACAGAACATGGAACGGATTCTTGTAGGAAAAAGAGAGGTGATCGAGCATACCCTGGTAACCCTCCTGGCGGGAGGGCATCTGCTTTTAGAGGATGTTCCGGGAGTAGGAAAGACCACGCTGGCAAAGATCATGGCTCAGACCATTGATTGCGGCTTTACCCGGATACAGTTTACACCGGACACCCTGCCAGGGGATGTGACGGGTCTGTCCATTTACAATATGCAGACAGGGAGCTTTGAGTATTCCAAGGGGGCCATTATGAATAATATCATACTGGCGGACGAGATCAACCGCACCTCTCCCAAGACCCAGGCCAGCCTTTTGGAAGCCATGGAGGAGAAGCAGGTGACGGTGGACGGAACCACTTATTTGCTGCCCCGTCCCTTCCTGGTAATTGCCACCCAGAATCCCATCGACTATCTGGGAACCTATAACCTTCCCGAAGCCCAGCTGGACCGGTTTATGATGAAGATTTCCGTGGGATATCCCCAGGCGGGGGATGAGAAGCTGATGGCGGAACGCTTCTTAAAGCGTCAGCTGAACCAGAAGCTGGAGCCGGTGGCGGACGGAGAGACGGTGCTGAAGATGCAGAAAGAGGTGGAGGAGGTTAAGGTCAATCAGGACCTGATTACCTATATCACCAAGGTGGTCCAGGAGACCAGAAAGGACAGCAATATCGCCCTGGGGGCCAGTCCGAGGGCAACCCTGGCCCTGCTGCGGGCATCCCAGGCTCTGGCCTATCTGGAGGGAAGAAATTACTGCATCCCTGACGATATCCTGCGCCTGTTCCATCCGGTGCTGGCTCACCGCATTATCCTGGCGCCGGAGGCCAGACTGTCCCAGACGGGAGTGGAGCGGGTGTTGAAGAATTTGATTTCCAAAGTGCCTGTACCGGTACTGGTGTAAGATATTTTATGCGGGAAGAAAATCAACAGGGTCTCGGTTGGAAACCATCCCGGGTTTCTTCCTGGCTGACATGCCGCAGGGCGGCAGAATGGGGATTTCTATGAGAATAAACCGGTTATTTATTGCGGCGGCCATCCTTGGAAGCGGTCTCTTTGCCTCCTTTTACGGGGGGAATATTTCCTATGCCCTGTTTTATCTGACGGTGCTTCTTCCGGTGATCGCATTTTTATATACGGTATATGTGTATTTCCGTTTTAAGCTGTACCAGTCCATAGAGGCCCGTCTGGTGGTGAAGGGGGACTGGACCACCTATTCCTTTGTCGTTGCCAATGAGGACTATATCACCTTCCGCAATGTTAAGGTGAATTTTCTCAGCGACAAATCTACCATCGAAGCGAGGAAGGAGATCACGGAATACAGTCTGCTGCCCAGTGAAAGTGAGCGCATGGAGACAAAAATCCGCTGCAATTACCGGGGAGAGTATTATGTGGGTGTGGATTCCGTAGAAATAACGGATTTTCTATATTTATTCCGGATTACCTACCCCATGGCTTCCAAGCTGAAGGTGATTGTTCTGCCCCGGGTGGTGCCCCTGGAGCGGCTGGGGATTGCCCCGCCTCAGGCGGATGTGAAGAATCCTCTGCGTTACAGCGACACCGCTGAGGAGGAGCTGGACACAGAGGTGAGGAAGTACTATCCGGGAGACAGCCGCAAGCGGATTCACTGGAAGGCATCTGCAAGAATGCGGGAGCTGATCAGCAGAAGATATCAGCACATTCCCAAGGCGCGGATTCTGCTGTTCATGGATCTTGAGACAATAGAGGAAGAGGAGCTGAAGGTCGTGATTGCCGAGGACAAGATCATCGAGAGTGTCCTGGCGATTGCCAATTTCTATGCCCGGCGCAATACTCCTTCCCAGATCATATACGAAATGGGAGGAAAGAAGCAGGTTCAGATAGCCGCAAAGGAGGACTTTAACGCCTTTTACAGGGCCTGTGCCCAGATGCGGTTCGACAGCCGGATTCCCCTCAGTGATCTGATCAGGGAGAGAATGCGTCCGGGAGAGGAAGGGCTGTTCTGCGTGGCAGTCACCCACAACCTGACCAAAGAGCTCTATATGGCGGGCATGGCGGCGGCAGCTGCGGGGAACCACTTCTGCATCCTGTTCATCAGCGATGATGTATCCGAAGAGATAAAACAGAGGATCGCCGGAATGAAGGTCTCCGATGTTGCGGTATATCAGATCATGTCGGAGGATGAAATCGCCAGCATACTTTCGCAGGAGCTGGACTAACCGGTTAATGTTACATTCTGTATTACAGAATGTAACATTTGTGCATCTTGTGAAGCGGAGCGTCCGGAATGCACGGAGGTAAAGCAAGTAAAAGTGACCTGGCGGACTAACCTCAGCCAAACTTGATGGCGTTGTTGTCTGATGCGTAACATTAGTAATATTACGGAAGGGGGAGAGCTATGTTTCGAGATAAAGAAAAACGCTATCAAATCTATCACACTCTGTTAAGCATGGCCTTAAGCTGGGCCCTGTCCCTGGCTGTGAACCAGTATTTTGAGCTTCACATCCCGGTCTTTCTGACCCTGTGCTTTTCCTTTCTTCCTGCCATCGGCTTTTCCTTCATCCAGCTCAACCGGAAGAATGCGTTGACCTATCTTATTATCGCAGGCATTCTTCTCCTTCTGATACCGGTTTTCTGGATGCGGCATTTTAATCCCGCGGCCTGTATGGAGGAGTATTTTGCATGGATTGCCCGGTATGACGGCTCCAGGGAGCTGTACCAGGCGGGCTTTTCCAATTTCACAGGGCTGATGACCGGCGTCCTCAGCGCCCTGCTCTTCTTTCTGCTGACAAAGAATCAGCTGGGAAAGATACTCCTGGCGGCGGCTCTGGTCATCGGACTGGTGCTGCTGAGCATAGGAGAGGTTCCTTTGCACAAGCTGGTGATTGCCATTGTTATCTTCTATATACTGTCCGTCCTGATGGAGAGCTTTGGAATTCTCTATGCCCGCAAGGCGGGAAAGCAGGAGAAAAGAGAAAGCATTCTCTATCTGCTGCCGGTTTGTCTCCTTCTGGCCCTTCTGTCCGTGGTGATGCCTTCCAGAGAGGAACCGATCCGCTGGAAGGCGGTGCGCTATGTTTATGAGAATATCAGGGAACAGATTGAAATCTGGAAAGTCGACCTGGATTACTACTTCACCCGGCAGCCGGAGGAGTTCTTTATCAGTATCACCGGGTACTCGGAGGATTCCAGTGAGCTGGGCAATGAAAATGACAGGCTGGTGAAGAATGATAATGTGGCGATCCGTTTCTCCGGTTCCGGCAGGGACAGGGCAGTCTATCTGACCGGCGCAGTGAGCGATACCTATACGGGACACAGCTGGGAGAAGAGCGGGAAGGACTATCTGCCGGGAGAACAGGAGTACCAGCTGGATTATTTGGAGCTGATTTATGCCCTTTCCAGACAGGAGCCGGTGGTTTTGGAGAATAACCGCTTCATCGAGAGGATGTCTCTGAAGCTGCAGTACAGTAATATTAAGACAAAAACCTTTTTCTACCCTTTGAAAATGAATTCCTATCGTATGCTGTCCGAGACAGCGGCGCCGGTATCGGAATCGGCCAATCTCGCCTTCGGAAAGATTCGGAAGAGAGGAACCCTCTATGAGAATTCCTTTTATGAGATGAATCTCCAGGGGGAAGCCTTTATCAACATGCTGAAGGCATCGGATCATTTTTCCTATCAGACGCCGCCGGCCATCCGGCAGGACTCTCTGGAATGGCTCCAGGCCAACCCGCTGCGGAGGGGAAGCTCCGTTACACTGGAGGACAGGGAGGATATCTATGGGCGGCTGGGGGAACGGGCACAGCTGATCCGGCAGGCATACACGGCGCTTCCCCAAGGGCTGCCCTCCCGGGTCGGAGAGCTGGCGCAGGAGCTTACGGCGGACTGCGATACCAATTATGATAAGCTAAAGGCGATAGAAGCCTATCTCAGCGCCTATACCTACAGCCTGTCGTCCAAACAGCCGGAGGAGGGGCAGGATTTTATCGATTATTTTTTGTTTGAAGGAAAGGAGGGCTATTGCACCTCCTACGCCACCGCCATGGCAGTCCTGGGACGGTGCGTTGGAATACCGACCCGGTATGTGGAAGGCTTTATTGCAAAATATGAGGAGAAGGACAAGAACGGCATGTATCTCATCCGAAACAGTCAGGCCCATGCCTGGGCAGAAGCCTATTTTGAAGGAGTGGGCTGGATTCCCTTTGAAGCCACCTCACCCTTCCAGGGAGCGCGTTATACCAGATGGGCGGAGCCCAAGAAGGAGAGTGCAGGGACAGAGAGCGGTGAGGGAGCTTACGTGGAAATACCGGAAGTACCCACCCCGCCCCTGATCTATAATAATGAGGAGAGGATGTCTTTAGAACAGGAGAGAGCAGGCAGAATCCATGAAGTGGCGGCAGGTATGCTGATATTCATGGGAGGGGTGCTCATTCTTCTGCTCATGGTCCTGCTGTATTATACTGTTCTGGCCGGGCATTACCGGAAGCTCTATGACAGGGAGGATGACAGCGGGAAGATGTATCTGAGCTTCCTGCGCATATTGGAGCTGCTGAGAAGGGAAGGCTTCGTGCTGGAGCCCCAGGAGACAATATTCATGCTGGCGGAGAGGGTAAAGGATCATTTCCGGCATGATCAAATTCTCTTTGAGGATGTGGCGAGGATATTCATGCGGTATCGCTATGGTGAGGAGGCCGTTACGGCGCAGGAGCAGGAAGCGGTGGCAGGCTTTCAGGATGAGCTGATGCGCAGACGCCGGGAGACGCAGCCAAGGCTGAAGCTATGGCTGGAGGAGTTTATCTTTTTAAGCCAATTACACATGGGCCGGAAGCAATCGCGATAATTCCCTGAAGGAGGGCGCCTTCCCAAATCCCATATGCTGCCGCAGGAACACGAAGCATAACAACCCCTGCAAGAGCGGAAAACCGGCAGGGGGTCAGTGGGAGAGATCGGTGATAGATACACCCGAATAATAATACTGCAGAATCTCGGTGTAGGAGGAACCGCCTTCTGCCATGGCATTGGCACCGTACTGGCTCATGCCGATACCGTGGCCGGAGCCGTTGCAGATAATGCGGGCCTTGCCCTCATATTCCTCAATATAAAAATGATTGGAAGCTAATCCAAGAACCTTGGCAAATTCCTCACCGGAGACGGTCTGGCGGCCAAGGTTCATTTGCGTTACATATCCGGCGCTGTCCCGGGAGGCCACGGCTACCTGGCTGAAGAAATTGCTCTCCTGCAGGGAAAGCTCCGGGTAGTATTTTTCCAGCAGGTCAATGAGTTCGCTCAGCTGGAATTCATCGATGGAGAGATAATTCGTCGAAGTAACATCATATTTGCTGGCCACGCTGGTCAGGTAGGGGACAGAAATACCCCAGGCCTCGGAGGCATTGCGGGTATAGCCGGAGCCCGTATCAAAGAAAACCGGAAGAATCAGATCCTTCCGATAGAGAAGAACCTCATTCTTCGTGCCATAGACGGCATTCTCCAATTTAGAGAAGTAGGAGTTATTATAATCGGAGCCCCAGAGCTGCTTCAGATCCTCCAGACTGATATAGGAAAGTCCCAGCTCAGAGGTGGTGAAGGAGGTCTTTTCCGGATTCTGCTCCGTCAGAAGGGCAATATTATACAAGGCATAGGTTCTGGCAATAACAGCCTGTGCCTTGAGGGCTTCAACATGGTAACCGACGGACATATTCGCGGCTACTACTCCGGTGAGATATTCATTAAAGGTAAGCTTTTTCTGGATATCATTTACCTGATAGATTATGGCGAAGTCCAGGGCATCCAGGGAAGCCGCATGCTCCTTCCGGGCAAACAGCAGCGTCAGTAAAAAGGGAAGAACGAGGACAAGCAGGGTCACAAGGGCAGCTTTTATCAGTACTTTTTTCATAGTGCCTCCATTTTAACAGATATGCAGTACAGAGAGATTGCTATCATTACATTATATTGGAGGAGACGGTGATTATGTATAAAAACTCCGGCTTTATTCGTTTTTGGGGATGCCGTTCCGGGAGCGCAGGGATACCTGTGCCTGATAGGCGGAAGGGGTGCATCCGATGAGGGAGAGGAAGCAGCGGTTGTAATAGCTGATGTTATCAAAACCCGTCAGACCGGCAATCTCTGAGATTTTCCGGCTGCCGGAAGCAAGGAGTTCACAGCTTTTGAGAATGCGCTGCCGATTCAGGTAGGCCATGGGAGTCAGACCCATAGTCTCCTTGAAGGAGCGGCAGAATTGGCCCGGACTGAGGGGGATAAGGGAGGCCAGCTCCTCCAGCCGCAGTTCTTCGCTGTAATGGGAATTGATATAATCCAGGACGGGCTGAAGACGATCAATTTTATATTCCTTTGCAGGGACCGAGGAGGGGACACAACGGCGATAAAACAGATGCCACAGCTCCAGCAGCTTTCCGCGCACATAGAGATCATATTCATATACATCCTTATGGAAGACGGCGGCAATCTCCTTCAGCAGAAGCAGAAGCTCCCGGTCCTTCTCCCGGCGAAGATGCGCCGGACAGGAGAGGGAACGGGTCAGGATCGGCTTTACGTACCGGAGGAAGGACATGCTTCGGGTGTCGCCGAACAGGAGGGAGGGGTGAAAGACTACGGCATAGAACTCACAGGGGCGGCCCTCCGCAGCCCTGGCGCTGTGCAGCTGGTTGCCGTTAATAAATATCGCTTCCTGCTCACGCAGATGAATGGTATCATCCTCCACAGTAAAAAAAGCTTCTCCGGATTCAATCATCAGAAATTCCAGCTCCGTATGCCAGTGAAGATAAAGCACCTGCTTCTCTCCCGCAGGAATTCGGATATGATGCAGGGAGAAGGGCATCTCAAAGGTTCCGTGTGCCAGGGCTTCCTTTAAGGCTTTCCGGTTTGTCTCTGTAACAGGCATGGCAATTCTTCCTTTCTGTACCTGGCTTTTATTGCTGCAATTTTTCGGCCAGGCACCGGTTGGCAGTGTTTTTGTCTCTCCTTTTGTTCCTCTCTTAATTATAGATCAAGATATCAAAATAGTGTTAGAAATTAATTATAAATTTAAAGTATTAAGAAGATTATATTATACAATGTTAATTACAGACCGATAACCCGGCTGATATATCCGCAAAGAAGAAAATGCCCGGCTGGTATACCGGCGGGACCGGTTCAAGCAAAAAATATAAAAATGAGGTGAAGAATATGGGAATACTGTCAGTGCAAAGCAACCGGATTCAATTTCAGAAGCGGGATGAGACCGTAGTGATTGAACCATGGGGAAGGGATTGCCTTCGCTTCCGCTCCACGCCCAATGGGAAGCTGACCGAAGAGAACTGGAATCTGCTGCCCCAGGAGGGAACGGGCTGCAATACGGCATTGGAGGAAAAGAAAGCGGTTATTGTCAATGGAAAGCTGTCCGCAGAGATTACCGACGCAGGCAAGGTGGTCTACTATAAGGGGGGAAAGGAAATCCTTACGGAGCGCTCCGAGATGGCCTTTTTCGCCAGATACCGGGAATACCGCGCCGTGGGCGCGGATAATCACCGGATGACGGTGATTTTTGAGGCGAAGGAGGGAGAGCATTTCTATGGCCTGGGCCAGGAGCAGAATGACTGCTTTGATCGGAAGGGCTCTACCAGCCATTTCCTGCATAAGAATACCAAATCCTCCATCCCCTTTGTGTATTCCTCCCGGGGATATGGCTTCCTGTGGAATAATCCGTCCATAGGTCACTGTGAACTGACCAATAATCATTCCTTATGGCAGGCCAATTCCGCGAAGCAGGTGGACTATTTGGTGGTTGCGGGGGATACGCCCGCAGAGGTTATGGAAAAGTATGCGGATCTCACGGGACATGCCCCTGCCTTTCCGGCCTGGGCCTCCGGCTTCTGGCAGAGCAAGCTCCGCTACGAAGACCAGGAAGAGCTGCTGACCGTAGCCAGAGAGTATAAAAAGCGGGGAATTCCCATTTCCGCCATTATAATCGATTTCTTCCACTGGCCGGAGCAGGGGGATTGGAAGCTGGATCCGAAGTATTGGCCGGAGCCGGAGAAAATGGTGAAGGAGCTGGAGGAGATGGGCATCCGGACCATTGTGTCTATTTGGCCCACCATCAACCCCAACAGCGAGAATTATGCCCATATGGATGAAAGAAATATGCTGCTGCGGACGGAAAGCGGACAATACGGGCTGTTCCATTTTAACGGGATGCAGACCTATATCGATCCGACCAATCCTCAAACCAGGGAGTATGTATGGTCCAGAGTACATGAGAACTATTACAGCAAGGGAATTAAGAACTTCTGGCTGGATGAGGCGGAGCCGGAGATCCATCCCACGCATTTTGATAATCTGCGGTTATCCATAGGCAATGGGGAAGAGGTGGCGCTGGTCTATCCCTATTATTATTCCAAGCTCTTTTATGAGGGCTTGAAGCAGGAGGGCGAGACGGAGATTATCTCCCTGGCTCGTGCCGCCTGGATCGGAAGCCAGAAATACGGCACCCTGGTATGGTCCGGAGACGTGCCCTCCACCTTCGACGCTCTTCGCATGAGTGTGAAAACAGGTCTTAATATGGCCATGTGCGGCATTCCCTGGTGGAACAGTGATATCGGCGGCTTCTGGGGAGGAGACCCGGAGAGCGAGACTTACCGGGAGCTGCTGGTGCGCTGGTTCCAGTTCGGCGTATTCTGCCCTGTGACACGGCTCCATGGAACAAGGCACCGGCCCAAGGATTTTGTCAGCCGGAATCCCGGGGTCCGGGAACCAAGCGGCGGGGATAATGAGATTTGGAGCTATGGTGAGAAGGTATATCCCATCCTGAAGGAATTAATCGAGCTGCGGGAGCGCCTGCGGCCATACATCCACCGCTACATGGAGATCGCCGCCAGGACCGGTGCGCCGCTGATGAGACCCATGTTTTATGAATATCCCCAGGATGAGATCTGCTATAGTCTGGGCGACCAGTACCTATTTGGGGAGGATATCCTTTTTGCACCCATTGTAACCCAGGGACAGACCAGGAGAAGGGTCTATCTTCCGGAAGGAGAATGGATCGAGGTATATGAAAAGAAGGGATATGCGGGCGGACAGTACGTAGAAATGGAGGCGGGGCTGGATCGCTTCATCGCCTTTGTAAAAAAGGGCAGTGATATCCTGGAGATATTTTAATAGCCGGCTTATAAACACGGAAAAGAACAGCAGACCGCATAAGGTCTGCTGTTTTATGGATAACTTCGACAGGAACTGGGTGCTGTCCACCACCAAAGCCGTCAATGTTCTGAAGGTTATATTGGAGACCTCCGGTCTGGATGCCAACAAGCTGCCTGCTACCGGTTGCTCGGAATATCATCCCATTGCCAGTAATAATACGGAAAAGGGCAGAGCTTTGAATCGGGGCGTAGATTCCGTGATTGAGGCGGTGAGTGAAGAGATTGCAGGCAAGCAGGAACAAAAAAGTGATACAGATAAAAGATAGAAGACCTGAACCGAAGCGCTGCGTAGGGACAGGTCTTTTTATTGTCCGTATTCTATGGGATCAGATAGACTGGGAAGCCGATTACAATATGATAATAATCTCCCTCGATATAGGTTCTCATCTCTCCCGAATGCAGCTTCATGATCTCCTGGCAGGTAATAATGCCCACACCATGGCTGTCAAGCTGGCTGTTCTGTACAATATAGTTGCTTCCGGTAATATAGAGCATATTATTTACAAGAAAAGCCTTATAATGAATAGGTTTGCTTTTCTGGGCATATTTAATGAGATTGCCTTCCAGGTTATTGAATACTCTCTCAATCTGCATAATATCTACCTTAAGGAAGCATTCATCCTTTAAATCCACTTCTGTTTCCATCAAATAGCCCTTATCCCTTAAGCTTTCCTGCATACTGTTAAGAAGATAGCTGATGAATTCGCCGCCGATTACCGTTTCAAAATTATAGGTATAATCCTTATTCTGATTCAAAAAATGAGAAAATAAATTGTCCGACAGATCATTGATCAGAATGGATTTCTCCTTGATCTTGGTCAGATACCGGTCTAATTCCTGGGGGCAGGAATACTTCCGGTCCATGATCAGATCAATATAGCTGTTCACCGTTGTCAGCGGGGTCCGGATATCATGGGAGATGGACGTAACTAAATCATAATTTCTCTGACGGAGCAGCTCCTCTTCCTTTCTCTGAAGATCCAATTCCCGGCTCATCCGGTTAATGGAGTTCACCAGATCAGTGATCTCATCCTTCCTCTTTGACTGAATTTCATAAGCCAGATTACCGCCCTCCAGAATCTGAATCCCTTTCTTGATTTCCAGGATATCCCTTACCAATACCCTGAATTCATGCAGGGTGGAGAGAAAAAATATAAATACGCAAAAAAAGCCCAAGAAGTAGTCCAGCCTCTGTTCCAGCTGCTGCTTGTACAGGATGGTGACATACAGATTGGTCTCACCGTCCCGGAAGCTGATCACCTGGGACGGGTCTATGGAGGACTCATAATAAATATAAGATACCTTCGGGGTGATCCGAATGGTATAATCCAGAGAGTCATAGATGGATTTCCCGTTTTCGATGAGCTTAATATGCATCAAATTCTGCTTCTTATCCCAGGCCCGGATGGCATTGATATCCTGGACCGACAGATTGTTTTCCGTGACATAGTTCTGGAAGTCCTGGCTGGCGCTGAGAATCTGCTCATGGTATATCTGGGAGTCCACCTTCATATGATCCACATAATAGACGGCAATATTAATGAAAATAATATAGATCAGAATGCAGACCAGACCGGAGGCGATAACCCGGATCATCAGCTTTAATTCCAGCTTGGAAGGCTTGATTTGTTTAATCCACATAATACCCTCTTCCCCACATGCTTTTCAGATGCTGCGGATTTTTTGGATCTTTCTCAATTTTTTTCCTCAGGTTGCTGATATGAACTACAATCGTGTTATTATCCAGATAGGTATAGTCCTGTTTCCATATGGATTCATACAGATTCTGTACGGAAAAGACCTTAGTGGGATACCGCATCATCAGACATAGAATGTCATATTCGATGGGAGTCAATACGGTGGGGATATCATCCACCGTCACATTCTTCGTGTTGTCATCCAGAAGAATATTGCCCACCCGGTAAATGTTCTTCTGCTCCCGGTGCAGGGACTGGTATTGGTAGCAGCGCCGAAGCAGGGCCTTGACCCGGAATATCAGCTCGGAATTCGAGAAGGGTTTTACCAGATAATCATCGCCTCCGGCGCTGAAACCGATGGCTTTGTCTGATTCCAGAGTCTTGGCGGTTAAGAACAGAACAGGAGCCACGGACATGGTGCGAATCTCCTTGCATACCTGAAAGCCGTTTTTCTCCGGCATGGCTACATCCAGGATAATCAGATCAATGCTTTCATCCACTGATTCAATGGCCTCTTTCCCGTTACCGGCCAGAATAACGTCAAAGCCTTCCGCCTTTAGAAGTATCTCAAGAATCTCGCGAATGTCGGCATCATCGTCGGCAACCAATATTTTGATTTTATTTTCTTTCAATGTTACCCCTCCATTCTGCTGTAATTTCGGAAGCTACTCCTCTGAGGCATACCCCTTGGGACCTCTTATATGGGTAAAGAGATACATGGCAAAGCTGAGAAGCAGCGGGAGATAAAAGCTGATCACCCGGTGAATCAGCATGGCATAGGTAAGCATATCAGAGGGAAAATATGCGTCAAACACCTGCAGGAAGCCGCCTTGGGAGACTCCCTCCGCACCCGGCAGGGGAACGGCGGAGACGGAGACCGTCAGAAGGGACTGGCAGGTGAGGAGATCAGGAACACGCCCTGCGTCATACCCCATACTACAGTATACCAGAGCAGGTATGGAATTAAAAGAGAGTATCTGCACAATGCTTACAATTAATATCTTTATGAACAGCAGAGGATGCTTTTTTAAAACCAGGGCTTTTTCATGATAGGATGCCAGACTTTGCTCTAATTTATGACGGCGCTCGTCGGTCCGCTTAATCAGCCGGAGCTTTGTGCCAAGGCTCAGACCCAGATTGAGAATCGAAGGAACCAGCCTTTTTGAAAACATGAGGGCGAAAAGCAGAAATATGGCTCCGGTATTGACAATGATACCGTAAATCAGCAGGTAGGGCAGCTTGGAGGCGAAAAGAGCTGCTTCCGAAAACCGCAGCAGGGCGGCAGCAGCGGCGACCAGCACCATTGCAATCTGGTAGACGTATACAATGAAGAATATGGTGATGGAGGACACTGCCACAGGAATCGTATCCCGTTTCATATAGTAAATCTGGGTCGGCTGCCCTCCGCTGGCAGAAGGGGTAATGCCGCTGAAATAGTAGCCTATGGAAGAGTATTCATAGCACCGGAAGAAGGAGGCCCGGTAGCCCAAGGCCTTCAGTATAAGGCGGATGGCAATTGCTTCACACAGGATAAAGACCCCTATCATGCCAAGGCCGGCGGCAAGATACCGGATATCGGTTCCGGCCAGGGCCTGCTGCATTTCACGAAGGGTATACCCCCTCATATAGATGAGAAAGGTGATAATAATCAATACGAGAAGCAGCAGGATGCCGGCGATTTGTTTTTTCAGTTTAATACCCTGTTCATGCATGATGATAAAATTCCTCCACGGTCACAAATTGGTAACCTTCTTCCTTCAGCCTGGGAAGAACCAGCTTCAGGGCGTCAATGGTATTAAAGGGAGCGCCCTTGGCTCCTCCGTATTTTTCGCAGCCGTCATGAAGACAGAGGATAGCTCCGTCAAAAACCTTCGCCTGTATCCGGTCCGCCAGCTCCTGGGGAGCGAAATCAGACTTCCAATCCCCCACCATAACATCCCATAGAACCAGCTTCAGCTGATGCCTTTTTAGAAGCAGGGGAGTCAGGAGATTCCTTGCACCCCAGGGGGGACGGTAGAAGCGGATATCGCAGTTCATATTTCTTAAGATCTCCAGGCTTTTGGAGAAATCGTGTTTCATATACCGGTAACTGCAGAGCAGGGCATGCCGGTGGTGAAGGGAGTGGAGGGCGATGGAATGCCCTTCCGCCTGCATGCGGCTGATTAAAGCAGGGTAAAGGGCGGCGTTGCCTGCCACGACAAAAAAGGTGGCCTTTATATTCTCATCCTTCAGAACGTCCAGCAGATTCCGGGTGTAAACCGGATCGGGACCGTCGTCAAATGTTAAAACTAACCGTTTCATCAATGTCATAATCCTCTCTGGCGGAATGGTATTTGTAACTGTCCTTAATCAGGGTGTCTTCCAGAACCTCGGTCATTTTATAATGGATCAGGCTGTTCCTGAGCCGCTCTACATTGGTTCTATAGCTCAAGAGACGGCAATCCTCCAGATTCCTGGTGATTTCCCTCAGGCAGTGCCTGGCCTTGCCGGGCATCACAGTGCCTATTCCCATATCTTGAATATACTGGGCATTATAGCATTCCTGCTGTAGGGAAGGCTTCAGGGCAAGAATGGGAACTCCGGCGTAAATCGCTTCAAAGGTCGTGATCCCGCCGGGCTTGGTAATAATGAGGTCCGCCTGCCTCATATAGTCATGGACATTAGGAACATAGCCCAATACCCGGATATTCTCATACCGGCCCTGAAGCCGACGGAACAGAGCCTGGTTCTTACCCGTAATAATAGTGACGCGGATGCCTGGAATGCGATCCAGATCAGAATAAAAGCTCCGGGTTTTCGGGAGCATACCCAGGCCGCCTCCCATAATCAGGATATGTCTGGTTCCGCTGCCTTCTGCATCCGCATTCCCGGGGAGCTCCTCCAGGAAGCCGGGACGCACCGGCAAGCCGGTAATAAATATTTCTGAGGGAGGAACTCCTTTGGCGATAAATTTATCCGCAACACAGCGGGAGCCTACAAAATAATAATCCGTATTCCGGTTAATCCATTCGGAATGGCCGGTGATATCTGTAACACAGGTAACGAGGGGCAGGGAAGTTCCGGTCTTTTCCTTGTATAAGGACAGAATCTGGGAGCAGATGGGAAGGGTTGATATGATGAAATCCGGAGCTTTCTCCTTCATCAGCCGGGAACAGCATCGAAGGAAGAACCCGCGAAGCTCCGGCTTTTGATCCGTCTGTTTATCCTCCAGGTAACGATACCTTCTGTTGTACAGGGCGTGTCCCTTGCTTACCAGGAGCTGAAAAAAGTTGTAGTATTGGTCTGCCAACCTGGGAGAGGCATATTCAAGCCAGTCAACTACTTCCACTTCGGCTTCAAGGCGGCTGAGCTCAATCTGCTGCTTGACAGCCAGGGCCGCCATCATATGGCCCATTCCGAATCTGCCTGTTAATACCACGATTTTCATTTATTATGCCACACTCCTTTGTCTATGCTTTAATACATAAGCGTAGTATAACATGTCAGTATTTAGGAAGGATAAAGCAATTATTAAGAATTATTAAGGAAAAAAGCTAAGGTTTTATAAAGAATCAACCGAAATAATATTACAGATAAGACAATAGTATAATTACAGCCAAGGATGGCACAGATGGAACCGGGCGAGAGCCCATTACTGAGGAGAATTAAAGACTCCGACAATATCATGGAGGATGATACAATGAGTGTAAATCGTGTTTCCAATACGGCACCGGCCTATGACAGCACAGCTGCCAAGGCGGCGCAGAATCAGGCCGCTCAGAAGGAGCAGGCAAAGGCGCCGGATAACGGTGCGGCTGCAGTATATGAGAAGGGTGATCAGGCAGCGGCTTCCGGCAAGCTTTATACCAGGGATACCGTTACCATTGACCGTCTGAAATCAGAGGCGGAGAGAAGAACACAGAGCATGCTGGATCTGGTTCAGAAGCTTATGACGAAGCAGGGGAAGACCGTGAACAGCGCTTCGGATATTTATGCGGCGCTTCGGACCGGTCAGGTTCAGGTGGATGATGCCACCAGACTGCAGGCACAGAAGGACATTGCAGAGGATGGTTACTGGGGAATAGAGAAGACCTCGGACCGCATACTGGAATTTGCCAAGGCGCTTTCCGGCGGAGACACCTCCAAAGCAGACGAGCTGATCGGCGCGGTAAAGAAGGGCTTTAATCAGGCAGCAAAGGCTTGGGGCGGCGACCTCCCGGATATCTCCCAGAAGACAATCGATGCGGCTATTAAGAAGATGGAAGCATGGCGGGATGGTACGGAGGGCAAATAGAAAGCAGATAAGAAAAGAAATAGAACAGGGTTACTGCAGAATACTTCCCCATGGGAAGACAATTTGCAATAACCCTGTTATTTTGCAGCAATCCGGTTATGTATCCACCTAACCAAATGACATTGGTTCAGACGGGGCACGGCTGTTACGGCCAGTAGGGAGTGGTAAGATAGACCTGTTTGCCGTAATGACGGTGCTTTCGGAAGTAATTCAGCGCCTTTCTGGCAAAGTTCTGGTTCTGATAAATTCCGAATACCGTGGGGCCGCTGCCGCTCATTAGGGAGGTTAAGGCACCCAGCTCCTTCATCTTATCCTTAATGTCCGCAATAATGGGATATTCCTTTACTGTCACACTCTGAAGAATATTATCCATGGCCCTGGTCAGAGCGTAGAGATCGCTTCGGGAGAGGGCTTTCTTTATCGCTTCGATATCCGGGTGGGCGCTGTCCTCTGTTAGATTCAGATTTTCATAAACATACCGGGTGGATACGCTGATATCCGGCTTAACCAGCAGGATGGAGCAGGAGGGCATGGATGGAAGAGGGGTCAGTACCTCCCCGATTCCTTCGGAAAGCGCTGTGCCCAGCATAATGCAGTAGGGAACATCCGCACCCAGCCGAACCCCTAATTGTCTCAGCTCGCTCTTGGACAGGCCGGCCTGATAGAGCCGGTTCAGGGCCAGAAGGGTGGCAGCCGCATTGGAGCTTCCGCCTGCCAGGCCTGCGGCAACGGGAATCTTTTTCTCCAGCTCGATGGACAGACCGTCCCGGATGTCCAGGGTCTGCTGCAGGAGAGCGGCGGCCTTATAAACCAGATTATCCTGGTTGTCGGGAAGATAGGGAAGATTGGTCCGGATGCGGATTCCCTCCGCCTCCTCCCTTCGGATGGTGATGGTGTCGCAGAGCTTTATGGACTGCATGATCATGCAAACATCATGATATCCGTCTTCTCTTTTTCTAAGAACATCCAAACCAAGATTTATTTTTGCATAGGCTTTCACCGTAATTGAATCCATGGGAACCTCCGTAACGTATTTTCATTATTTGTATTTTAACACATAGAAATACCGGATACAAATAAAAAAGGAGGCGGAAAGTAACGGGACAGCATAAATGGAGTTATTGGAACAGGCTCTTAATCTTATCCAGCAGTTTAAATCTTATTTTCACGGGAGTCTTGTTGCCGACCAGGGCATCGTATTCCTCCTCCGTTAATAACGAGAGAAGTTTTTTGTCGGAATTCTCGTCTACGACACTGTAGGTCTCATCCACAAAGCAGAGAGGGGGGAACATGACGCACCACCAATTCTTGCCCTCTGCGGCACCGATTCTCACCCGTAGAGCCTCATAGCTGCCCGGAGGAAAGGTATAGCCGCCGTAGATTTTCAGAGGAAAATAGCATTGCTCCAGGGAGACGCTGACAGGATAGGAGGAGCCGTTTTGGCGAAGAATGTCCTCTGCAAGCTTCTCAATATCACCCAGTTGTTCCCGCACCGCGGTCCGTACAGCGTCTATGTCCGCAAGGTTTTCCAAACGGGGAGCCAGCTCCTGTACCAGGGCGGTCTTTACCTTCAGCTTTAATGCCTGATCCTCCTCGCTGTCACTGTTGGCAATGACATGGAACCGGAGAACCTTCCGGGCGATCCCTTCCTGAATGTCTGAATCAGCCCTTGCATTGGCCTTAATCAGCCATATGGAGGCAGCGGAGCAGAGAAGAAGGAAGAAAAGCAGAAAAGGCCGGAATCCGGACTGATTCGGCGTCCGGGTATGTATGGCAGGGGAGGATGCAGCGGGGCAATCATAAATGTACATTTTATCGGTAAGTATTTTTATGATAGGAAAAAGCTTTTTTTTCATAACGACCTCCATGTAAAGTGCTTGTTGTTTTCTTAAGTGTTTCCAGTTAATGGAACGCTATACATAAAAATTGAGAAAGAAGCAGGCTTGAAGGAAAATTTAGAAGCAGTTGAACAAAACCGGGACAGGTAGTACAATAATGAGTGAAAAAATATTCAGGCCGTTGAGCAAGTCCCGGGCATGGGTTAGAAGGAGAAGAAAATGACAAAGGAAGTATTTGTTTTAATAGAGGGATGCCAATCAGACGCCCCGGAGGAGCCGGTGGTCACCAGAGCGCAGGGAACCTATCATCTGCATAAGGAAATGCACTATATCAGTTATGAGGAGCTTCCGGCAGAGGGAGAAGGGCTTATTAAGAGCAGAATTAAAATAGCCCCGACCCTGGTGGTGATAACCAGAACCGGTGCGGCAAGTGCCGATATGAGCTTTGAGCTGGGCCGCAATACGGAGGCGGTCTACCGGACCCCCTACGGGGAGCTGCGATTTGAAGTAAACACCTCCCGGATTGTAATCAAGGAGCTGCCGGAGCTTCTGGAGATCCATCTGGAATATGCCCTGTACTCGGACGGGGTATGTGCCTCGAGGAATCAAACCATGATCCGGATTGCACCCCGCATTTCTTAGGAACGGAAATAGCATAAGAATATAAAGACGCGCCTTGAAATGGCTTGCCGCAGCCAAATCAGAGCGCGTTTTCCTGCTTTTAAAGGCAGTATCATAATTTGCGGTTAGAAAATTAAAATTAATGTAGTGAATTTGCAGAAAGTATCATGTAGACTGGGAAAAGACAAGAAGCTAAGACAAGGAATAAAGACAAGGAATAAAGACAAGAAATAAAAACAAGAAATAAAAACAAGAAGCAAAGATAAGAAGCAAAAATAGGAAGTAAAAACAATGAGGAGAACAAATATGGAATGGATATGGACGGATCATGCCTGTAAGAATCAATATGTAGAATTTGCGGCAGACTTTACTGCTGTGTCAAAGGCCTGCAAACTGCACATTAGTGCAGATACGGAATATGTTGTATGGATCAACGGAGTATTTGCCGCAAATGGTCAGTATGCGGATTATCCGCATTATAAGGTATATGATGAAGTGGATCTCTCATCCTTTGTTTTCTGCGGAAAAAACAGGCTGGCTATACTGGCCTGGCACATGGGAGAGGATGTTTCCACTCATTATAGCAAATGCGCAGCAATCTGTTTCAGCATCATAGATTCGGAGGGAAGGGTGCTGGAGGAATCCGGTGTCTCTACCCAGTGCCGTATCTCCAGGGGATATGGCGGCACTCATACATACGGGAACGGGGGCAGCGACGGGGAATCCCGGCAGGCTGCGCCATACCTTGAGCAATTAGCTCCGGGGTATATGATTACACCGCAGTTAGGATATGCATGGTCATATGACTTCACCTGTGAGGACCAGTGGAAGGTCAGACCGGCGGAGGGCTTCGTTCCGGCGGTGGTCGTACAGACGGAATATAGGCTGTATCCGTGTCCCATTCCAAAATGTGAGGTAAAGCATACCGTGCCTTCAAAAATTTGTGCACAGGGCGTTTACCGGGAGAAAGAAGAGCGCGGGACACCGGCAGAACGGATGCAGTCTGCCTGGATGAGCGCAAGAACCTTCTGGGAAATGACAGGGCAGCCGAGGAAGGGAGCAGACGAGCTGGAAAAACCGGTATGCTTTCAGGCAAAGGGAGCAGATGGAATTTACCTGGTAATCGATTTAAAAGAAGAGAGAGCAGGCTATCCTATTATTGAAGTGGAGGTAGGCGAATCCTGCAGGATGTATTTGGGTTATGGAGAGCATTTGGCGGATTTGCGTGTCCGAACAGCCATGGGAGGGCGAAATTTTGCATTCGGGATACAGCTGAAAGAGGGGAGAAATTATCTCGCGGAGTATACAAGGAGACTTGGCGGGAGGTATTTAATGCTGTTTGTTTCAGCACCCTCCTTTACTTTGCACAGGGCAACGCTGGTAAGCTGTGACTATCCGTTTTCTGTGGCGGAAAGGAGACTGAAGGACCGGTTTTTACAGCGTATCTACGATGCGGGAGTCCGGACACTGAGGCTCTGCGCGCACGAGCATTATGAAGACTGTCCATGGCGGGAACAGGCATTATACGCCATGGACTCAAGGAATCAAATGCTATTTGGATACAGCGTCTTTGGCGAATACCGGATGCCCAAAGCCAGCCTGAGACTGATGGCATACTCCCAGCAGGCAGACGGTCTTCTGGCGCTGTGTGCCCCTGCACGGACGGAAATTACGATACCCTCCTTCAGCTTGTATTGGATTATTGCACTATGTGAGAATGCCGAGGCGGATTTTCAGAAGGAATTTATAGAAGAGATGCTTCCTTATGCAGAAAGGATTATCTATACCTTTGAGGGGCAGCTCACGGAGGAAGGAGTAGAGAGCTTCGGCGGAAGCCGCTACTGGAACTTTTATGAATGGGCGGACGGGCTGGAGGGCGGTGCGGTTTTTACAGATGAGGAAGCATCGGAGCATGGTTCATTCAGTATATCCGGGACAGGCCGGACAAAGGATCTGATCTTGACCGCTTTATTTTATATCGCGGCGAAAGAGCTGTCCCGGTTAGAATGCCGCCTTAACAACAGGGAGCAGGGAAGAGCATATGAAAGCCTGGCACAGAGGGCATATTGGGCGGCAGAGGCATTCTACTGCGAGGATACCGGGCTGTATGCCTCCTATCTCGGGCAAAATGGAAAGCAGGGGCTTCATGGGTATACCCTGTCCCTGCTGATCTGTTCAAAAATAATTCCCGAATCACGTATTGCAGGCATAGCGGCGGCACTGCAAAATCCCCCGGAAGGCATGGTAACCCAGACCTTCGCAACACTGCAGTGGAAATATGACGCGATCATTGGAGCAACCGGGGATATCGACAGTGTTATTGATGAGATCTGTGAGGTATTTGGCCGTGTACTTCTGGAAGGGATATCCACCTTTCCGGAAACCCAGGACGGCGAGCGTGATTTTGAAGATGCGGGCAGTCTCTGCCATGCCTGGGCAGCCGTTCCCTGCTATATCTTTCATAAATATCTGAAATAGGAATCAATCCTCCTCTGCGTTCTTTGGAAGAACCATAGGGGGTAAATCCGTCAGATGGCTGGTCTGCGGCGGAACAGGGAAGACAACATTGGCGTTATGGCAAACCTTATCGGATTTTGTTGCGGCAATATATTTTTGAGGCGTAATGCCAAAGACCTTTTTAAAGGCTATGGTATAATTTTTGGGATTTTCCCAGCCCAGGGACATTGCAATATCAATGATCTTCTCTTTCCCCAGCAGATTGGCGGATAATATAATCTTGCTCTTATTGAGGCAGTCCAGCAGGGTCATGCCGTAAGTACTTTTGAATTTCTGGCATACATAGCTGTGGGAATAACCGGTTGTGGCGATGATTTCGTCAATACTGTGATTAACATAATGAAAACTGGATAAATGTAAAAAAAGAGAGCTTAACCACTCCGGTACATTATGATTGGCAGGCAATGTTCTGTTTATGATAACGCCCAGCAATTGTATGATAATCGAGGTATGCAATTGATCCAGTTTTTCACCGGCCTCCGAATCAGGAAGATAAGAGATATCGAAGACAGATGATTTCTGATCCAGCAGGGTGTATTCATTAATATCCAAAACATAATGCAGCTTCAATTCCGGAGAAAACAGCTCCTGAAAGAAAGTCTCTGAAAATATGCTGCAGATATGCTTCATCTTTTCAACGGTAACATAGAAATCACGGTGTCTGTAGTTTTTTGTAATAGGGTTCAGCATGTGGACGTCACCGGGACGAAGAAAGATCATATCTCCTTTATGAAGAATACTTTTCTTGCCGCTGTTGATAATACTGTTGCAGCTTCCGTCTAAAATGATAGTGAACTCAAAAAACGTGTGGCTGTGCATAATGGCGGAATAGGAGAATACAGATAATTTGGAAAACGGTGTGGATTTTATCTCATTGATATCATAAATCAGCATAGGAAGGTCCTTTCTGAATGACCTGGAAAAATATTGGTGGTTATATAGCTAACTTATCAAAACACATGGAAAATGTCAAGTTTGCAATAATAAAAAACGGTGTATTTTTATAAATTAATGATGTGATGCATATGGCAGAAAGGATTATACTCTACCTATGAAAGATGCAAAATTTGAAAGGGGATACCATGAAAAAAGTGGTAATAAGAGGTCTGATTTTTATTATGGTGAATTTGTTTGTTGTAGGCTGCAGCGGATGCCAAAGGACGGATACAAGGGGGAATTCCGCAGAAAATAATAGTTATGATGTATTACATATGGGGGAAATTCCAATTGGAATGTGGGTTACGCCGCCGGAGAAGTTTCGCACATCAGAATATTATGCGCTGATGAAGGAGTGCGGTATTAATTTTGTCAATGGCTTTGCATCCTATGAGGCAAATACGGATGCAATTAAGCAGAGCCTGTCCCTTGCCGAGGAACAGGGATTAAAATTTTTGGTTGCAGATCAGAAGGTGACCGCCTGTATCAGAGAATATCAGAAGTCTCCCGATGCGGGAATACTGGAAAAGGCAATGAAGCAGATAGAGGAATATTATCAGTATCCGGCCTATGCCGGACAGCTACTGATGGATGAACCGGGAAGGGCTATGTTTGACAGCCTATATCCCTTTGTGGAAGCCTACGGCCGGAACTATCCCGGCAAGCAATGGCATGTCAATATGTTTCCCCATTATGCGGAAGGGGGCATTGGCGCTCCTTATGAGCAATATGTAGATGATTGGATCGAACTGGCGCACCCGAATTACTATTCTTACGATTCCTATCCGCTGCTGACCTATGATGAAGATAACCCATTGGCACGTCAGGAGATCAGCGATTATTACTACAATCTGGATTTGCTCCGTTCGAAAACCCGCCGGGAAGAGATCCCGTTTTGGTCCTTTATTCAAACCGTGGGCATCTCAGGTACGGAGGGAGTGCCCGATAAACGGACACCCTCCCGGGAGGATATCCGATGGCAGGTGTTTACCAATCTGGCCTTCGGAGTAAAAGGACTTCAGTATTTCTGTTATTTTACACCCGATAAGGGAAGTGAGTCCTTCACTCCCGCACTTATCACAACGGACGGGCAGAAAACGGAACGTTTTGATTACGTGAAGGAATTGAACCGGGAGATTGGGGCTTATGGGGACAAGCTTTTAAATTGCCATGCAGAAGGGGTCATCTTAAACACCGAGTCCCAGAAGGAGCGCTATCAATTATATGAAGAAAGCCTGGCATCCTTTGGAACCTTACTTGGTGCGGAGGGCGATACGGTATTAATCGGATGCTTTACCGACCGCAATACTGAAAAAAAGAGTGTTCTTATCACAGCAACCACCCCAAGAGAGGATGTTAATATTACATTGAGCTTTGCACGGAGCGTAAAATCCGTCAAAGCATATGTAAATGGCGAGGCTGTGGAAATGGCGGTGACGGACGGAACGTTGAAGCTGACCATATTAAAAGGAGATGCAATCTATTTATTTATCTAGGAGGAAGGTTATGAAAAAACAATTATGTATATTCCTGTCCGTTGTGATAGCGTTGGGCTGGCTTACCGGATGCGGAAGAAGAGAGGCGGAAGTAGCCAATAAGGAAAAAACCCAGCTGACCATAGGGGTATTCGACGGCGGTCTGGGGTCGGAATGGGTTTACACTCTGAAAAAGCGGTTTGAAAAGAAATATGAAGAGACTTCTTTTGAAGAGGGAAAAAAGGGCGTTGAGATTCGGGTAACGGAGTCTGCGGCTTTTACACAGACCGGAATGGAAAATAATATAGACAGCTTCAATGAAAACATAATCTTTGCAGAAGGTGCAAGCGCAACTTATTTTGCGAAGAAAGGGAATTTCCTGGATGTCACGGATGTTGCCACAAAACCGCTGTCCTATGACTTTGTAACAGGGGAGACGGATTCCCAGGCGGCGGAGGCCAGTACCGTTGAGTCTAAATTAAGCGAGGCGCAGAAGGAGTACTACTCTGCAATTGAAGGAAAATACTATGCCCTGCCCACCACGGAGAAGTTTTTTGGAATTGCATATGATATCGAGTTGTTTGAAGAAAACAATCTGTTTTTTGCACCCGATGGAAGCTTTGTTAAGGACAAAGATGCGGCGCGCTCCGGGGGACCGGATGGAAGAGAGGAAACCGTCTATGACAACGGACTTCCGGCAACCTATGACCAGTTCTTCGAGCTTTGTGACAGAATCCTCTCCCTTGATCCCAATTTGATACCGGTGATGTGGGGAGGCAATGTACAAGAATATGTGAACAGCCTGTTAATCGCACTGGCTGCGGATTATGAGGGTGTGGAGCAAATGGAGCTTAATTATAATTATGATGGTGTAATGAGTCATCATGTAAGCTCCGTTGACGAAAGCGGTGCTCCGGTAATCAGCAGCGATCCCATTGCTATTACCGCAGAAAACGGATATGAACTGTATAAGCTGCCAGGCCGTTATTATGCTCTTAAATTCATAGAAAGACTGGTAAGCAATCCGGGATATTATAATAATAAGACGGCAACCAGCACCTCCTTCACCCATAAGGATGCCCAGGGGCAGTTCGTCATGGGAAAGTATTCGGAAAAAATACAGCGTGCGGCTATGCTCATCGACGGAAACTGGTGGCAAAGTGAGGCAAAGGGAGTCTTTAATGATCTCGCGGCACAGCACGGGGAAGAGGCCTCCGTTAAAAACCGCAGATTTGGGCTTATGCCATTGCCAAAGGTGAAGGAAGCAGGGGAGTATACCATCCTGCAGCTTACAGGGGATATTGCATTCATTAATGCAAAGACACCTGCTGAGAAGGTTAATTTAGCAAAAGCATTTCTCCAGTTTTGTTATACGGAGGAATCTCTCGTTGAGTACACAACGGTTACCAATGTATGCCGTGCGGTTGACTACGAGATGGGAGACAAAAAGGAAGAGCTCAGCGCATGGGGAAAGACCATGGTAGACATGCATGAGAATGCCCGGAAAGCAATTCAGGATTCGGCAAGCCCGATGATGCAAAATTACAGTACGGATCTTTGGTATTCCCCAAGACTGTGGCTGTCGACTGTGAACGGAGAGACCTTTACCTACCCGGCAACCGCCATGATCAATGAGAACATTAAGGCGGAAGATTATTTTGAGGGATTGTCGGCATACTGGACGGAAAGTGTGTGGAAGAACCACTTTATAAGTGTTCAAAAGGGGCGTTGATTGTGAGAGAAAAGCTTAAGAAGTACCTTGAAAAGCGCCGTACCAGAGATGGTATCTTTTATACGGTATTAGTCTTCTTCCCCCTGCTGCAGTTTGTTATCTTTTATCTCGGCGTCAATATCAATTCCATTCTTCTTGCCTTTAAAAGCTATGGAGAGGATGGCGGATATCACTGGAGCGGATTGGATAATTTTAAAACCCTGTTCACTAATTTCCGCGATCTGACGGTATTTGGCGTCGGGCTCAGGAATTCTCTCACGGTGTTTCTGGTGGGAACAGCAACCGGGATGATCTGCGGTATTTTATTTTCTTACTATATCTATAAAAAAGCACCGCTGAAAAATTTCTTTAAAATAATGCTCTTTTTACCGAGTATTATTCCCAGCATAGCCCTGGTGGTCATGTTCAAGCAGATTGCAGACGGTGCGTTTCCGGCATTTTTTGATGTTCTGGGGCAGACGGTAAACGGATTATTGTCCAATGCGGGAACGACCTTTGGGACCATCCTGTTTTATAATATATGGGCGGGCTTCGGTGTATCCATCCTGCTTTATGTAGGCGCTATGAGCAATATTTCCGAATCCGTGGTAGAAGCGGCCAAATTGGATGGCGCAGGATATTTTAAAGAATTGAGGTATATCACGCTTCCCTTAATATGGGAGACAATGTCCACCTTTCTCATTGTTGCGGTAGGAGGTATCTTCGTAAATCAGGCCAATATTTATGCATTTTACTCCGATGCGGCGGAGGAACGGATTGTTACCATCGGTTATTGGCTGTACAAGGAAACGGTGAAACCAAACGGTTATGCGGACTATCCGATGCTTTCTGCTTTTGGACTCCTGCTGTCTTTCATAACGATTCCGCTGGTGTATTTTATAAAACACCTGTTAGCCAGGAATGGGCCCGGTTATGAAAAGAAAGGAAGAAGGCGATGAAGGAAAGAGCAAATATAAGAACGGAGAAAAAAATCAATGTTCTGGCCATTCTTACCCTGGCCGTACTAATTCTCTATGTGATTTCTCTGTGCATTCCGTTGGTCTGGGCATTTGTGACGGCGTTTAAAAGCAACCTGGATTATCTTGAGAATCCTCTTTGGCTGCCCCAGAAATGGTTTTTCAAAAATATACTGACAGCTGTTAATAATTTTACCGTAACGGTTAATAAAAACGGTTCCATGGCTCCGGTTTATATTGAAGAAATGCTTCTTAATTCCTTGCTGTATGCATTAGGAGGAGCATTTATTTCAACCTTTACCTGTACCGTGACGGCATATGCCACGGCGAGATTTGACTTTAAGCTGAGCAAGGTTATCTATGCCATCGTTATTATAACAATGACGCTGCCCATAGTAGGAAATTTACCGTCAGAGCTTCAGCTGTTAAAGAGTCTTGGCTTCTATGATCATATATGGGGCTTGTGGATTTGCAAAGCCAACTTTTTAGGGCTCTATTATCTGGTCTTTCATGCATTGTTTAAGACTATGCCGAAGGACTTTACGGAAGCCGCTTATATGGACGGCGCCTCCAATTTCCGGGTACTGTTTTCCATAGCAATGCCTTTGGTTCGGGGGACCTTTATGACCGTTATGCTGATAAAGTTCATTGAGCTATGGAATGATTATACCGTGACGCTGACTTATATGCCGACCCATCCGACACTGGCTTACGGGCTGTATGCTTACAGCTTTTCCGCATCCCAGGAAATCAGCAACACGCCCATGCGTCTGGCTGGATGCATTGTTTTGATCATCCCGATTTTGCTTGTTTTTGTTGCCTTTCATAAACGGCTGCTGGGCAATATCTCTATGGGCGGTATTAAAGAATAAATGGATATTTTCGGCCTTTATAAAGGCTAAAATATAAAAAACGAGGAGGAAGAATATGAAGAAATGGATTAGAAAGACAATAGCAACTGCAGCAGTGATATGCAGCAGTATGGTGCTGGCAGCATGCGCAGGTAAATTAAAGCTCAGCCATGAAACGCTGGAAATGGAACAGTATGAAACCATGCAGCTTAGCGTGGAGGGAAGCAGCGAGGTGCAATGGGAATCATCCGACCCCAGAACGGTGCAGGTAGAGAATGGGCTGATCACTTCCTTAAAGCTGGGAAGCGCCATAATTACCGCGGCCAGTGGGGAAAAGAAGGCTTCCTGTGAGGTGACGGTAATTCCTTCAGCCAAAGGGCGTACCTTAATGGTTGACAAGGAAGAGATTGTACTTCTGCCTGGAGAGACAGACACAGTAGCTGCCGTTCTGAAGGAGGACGGAAAGGATATAGCAGCAGAGTTAGAATGGAAATCAGATAATACAGAAGTTGCTTCCGTCGATAATGGAACCGTTACCGGTGTATCCAATGGTACTGCTGTTATATCTGTTTCAGGTGTTTATAAAGGACAGACCTTTGATAAGTCCTTTGCTGTACAGGTAGGGGCCGAGGAAGAAGGTAGTCAGCAGGGAATGGATACAAAAGGCCTGTATATCATAAGAGGGGAACAGGTCGAAGCCGGTGAGCTGGCGGAGAAGGCAGAATCAGGGGATTATGCACAGTGGTATCAGGTAAATTATATGCTGGATGCCTGGGGAGAGAGGCTGATAATCGGCCGGAAGGAAATCGACAGCGTATTTGCGGTAGGTCCCGTATATAGGGAATATGAATATTATGGATTTGATGTTGTATTTAATCAGGATGTACCCGGCTTGATTATATGGACGGGCGGATATCCTGTCTTTGTCAATGGCCCGGAGGTATCCGCAGGTGATGGTCAGACCTTCCAGGAGGGTGATCTTGAGATCCTGACAAAGGATGGAAAAAGCGCACTGGGAACGCAGCTTGTGAAAGATACGGCATACACCTTTAAAATCCGGATTCAAAAGGATAATTTGGAAAATGGCGCATTTGGGCTTGCGGTTCCGGGAGAAGAGGGGACATTCTATATCGGAAACCCGTATTTTGCGAAATAAGGCCGCCACAATTGCTTCGGCCGGGTTCAATATCCCGGGGCAGCAGGGCCGATATAAGAATATGAGGAAATAAAAAAATGCGCTTTGAGATGGCTTATCACAGCCAGCTCAAGGCGCATTTTCCATGTGGTTCATATTAGAATTATTTACCCTCTTCTGTAACAAAGCCATTATCGTCGATGTCCACATCAAAGGAGAGCTTTTCCATAAAATCAAAATAGGAGCGGCGGTCCGCCTCTTCTGTCAGGAGGTAGGTCTTCATGTTCTTGTTCATGACAGGAAGGATCTGAACACGCAGGGTATCATCCGGATCAATATAGATCTTCAGCATTCCGGATTCCTTGTTGGAGCGGTTAAACCAGTAATTGCCGAGACTGTAGGCAATGGGCTTGCCCTCGTAGAATTCCAAGCCCTGCATGACATGGGGGTGGCAGCCGATTACGGCATCCGCACCGGCCTCAATATATTGCCTGGCCATGGTCTTCTGGTATTTTTCAGGATAGTGTTTATATTCCACACCCCAATGAACGTAGGCTACAACAAAATCAGCGCTGGCATCCGCCTCACGGATGGCTTCCAGAAAAAGAGCCGGATCATAGGTTCCGATCATACCGGGGGAGGTATCGGTGGCATACCAGTCCATGGCAAATATTACACGGGAGGCAGCGACGAAGGCAATGGTCTTGTCTCCGGCCTTGAGATAGACCGGAGCCTTTGCACGGGCCATGGTATCCCCTGCCCCTGCATAGGGAATTCCGGCATTGTCAAGGGTCGTGAAGGTATCCAGCAAAGCCTCCATCCCAAAATCCAGCGTATGATTATTGGCCAGGGATACGATATCCACACCCATTTCCTTAAGAATGTCCACCCGCTTGGGATCAGCCCGGAAGGTATAGGATTTGTTCTGTTCCTCCACTCCTCTGGTGCTGTAGGCAAATTCATTATTCAGCATCATAAGATCCGCCTGGTTCATCTCCGCAATCAGATCCTCGGAGAGAACACCGGGGAGACCCTTACCCACCTTGTCATATTCCTTGACGGGATAGGAATCCTCGTCAAAATTAACATCTCCCGCAAATCCAAGTATAATGGGTTCCGGAGGCTCTGTCGGAGCGGGCGAGGGGGTGGGGATAGGCGTCGCGGTCGCCTGGGGCAGCGGGCTGGGAGCAGGGGTGACTGCCTCCGTGGGTGCCGGCTCCGGTGATGGTGTAATGCTTGCTGTCGGAACGTTCTCCTGGGTGCGCTGCTGGTAATAGACGTAAGCCAGCACGCCGGTAAGTACAAGGACTGACATAATACAGATGATAACTAAAAGAATCAAATTTCTTTTTTTCATAGGCCCTCCTTTGAATAAATCCTCCTACCAGACAGCGTTGATACCATCAGAGTAAGAGGATTCTACAGTTTACACAATATTGTCTCTTTATTTTGCTTCCTTTTTGAATACGCCGGTCACCCGCTTCAGAAGAGATTTCTTCTCCTTCTTCTGCTCCAGAGGGCCTCGCATTCCTTTGACATCCATGATATAGATACCGCTGAGTACAGCCTTTACTTCCTTCTTCACCGGAATAAGGTCATATATCTTGGCGTCACATACCAGATTCATTACCTTGGGACCGATTTTTGCCTTTACAATGGGTACCTTGGAGCCGCGAAGATACTTTGGCGTTTGATCAAGAACAACTTTGGGAAGGTTGGCATCCTTCATCTTCAGTTTCTTTTTATCAATAACGAGGATGGAGACCGTCTGTGCAGCTGCCTGCATCTGGGATTCCGAATCCTCCTGTCTCTTTTGCAGCTTCTTTCCTACAAAATATAAAGCAATTAACACACCGGTAACTACGACCGCTACCACTATCAATACAATAACCCATGGCTGCATGAGATATGTACCTCTCTTTCCTCTGCAAATTCTATTCTGTGCCGGAGTCATGTAAGCGGAATCGCTGACAGGCTGGGCACCGTTTATTGTATCATCTTTTCCAAAAAAAATAAATAGGGAAATTTACTTTTAAAAAAATATACTAACTAAGCCAATGCTGGCATGAAGTTACGCTGGTGTCACTCCACCAAGTTACTTTTGCTTGCCTTACCTTCGTGCGTTCAGAACGCTCCGCTTCACAAGATGCACTCAGCCGGTCAGCGCAAAAGTAACTTGGTGGAGTGACACCAGCGTAACTTCATGCCAGCACAGGCCGGTAATATTATATCAGAGCCTCATTTTTAGTTAACATTTCACGGATAATGCCCTGCACGTGGGAGCCCAGGAATTTCAGCTCCTCCTTGCTCAGATCTTTGGGATAGATGGGCTTGCCGTATTCGATTACCACATGCGCGCTGCGAATCCAGGGGATATGATTTTCAAATGCCGCCTCGGTGTTAAGGATGGCAACGGGAACAATGGCACAGCCGGTCTTCTCGGCTATCTTGAAGCTTCCTTCCTTAAAGGGCAGCATTTCCTTACCCTGGCTGCGGGTGCCCTCCGGGGAGATGAATACGCTGTAGCCGTCCTTTACCAGTTCAATGCCCTTGAGGACGGTTTTCAGCCCCTGCTTGATGTCGCTGCGGTCCAGAAAAAGACACTGCAGGAATCGCATCCAATAGCTCAGAAAAGGAATTTTAGCGATCTCCTTCTTCGCCATGAATCCGGTCAGGGTGGGGATGCTGGAATAAGCAACCGGAACATCAAAATAACTCCGGTGGTTGGAAATATAAAGAACCGCTTCTTCCTTGGGAATATTATCCCGGCCCAGAACCGTCCGCTTTATTCCGCAGAGGAATAAAATGATATGAAAAGCGCCCACGACAATGGCCTGAGAGCTTGCTACCATGGCCCTGCGGTTAAAACGGCCTATGATATACTCGATTAGATATAGGGGAATGCTTATAATAAAGAATATAAGCAAAAAAATCAGTGTTAATAATAATCGCAGCATGGATGACAGACCTCCTGTTTTTGATTGTTACAGACCATCCTGCTCCGGCAGCGGAGAGGGAGTAGCCGTAGGGCTGGGCGCAGCCGTGGAGAAAGGAATGACGGTAGGCGTGGAGGTGACAGAAAGATCGGAACCATTGGAAGGCGCCGGGTCTTCCCATTCTTCCCCTTCATTGGGAGTTGCCGGTTCGGTCACATCCGGAATATCGGTTATCCCATCGTCAGTCTCATAGCCGGTCTCTTCTTCAGAAGGCTGTTCCGGCACCTGAGTGGTCTCGTTCTCTTCCGGAATTTCCTCGGTATCCTCCTCTTCCTCCGGGACCTCTTCCTCGGGATCGGAGGGGTGTTCCGGCACATCGCCCGGCACATTGTCCTCTCCTTCCCCTTCCGGATTCTCCTGAGAATCATCGGGGGTGCCTTCAATGACATTGCCGTTCTCATCTACGATAATCTCATCCTCTTCGAGGGGCACTTCGGTAACCTTGGGGGGTGTATAATTTATAAAGTCTGCATAAACCGCTTCAAAATCAAAGTCCGGGCTGGGAGTATAGTGATAATATTCTTCCAGGGTCAGCTGATTTGTATACAGATAGTCGGCAAGTGCTGTTCCGACATAGCGGATATGCCAGGGCTCATAAGCATAGCCTGTAATTTCTTCATCACCCTTGGGATAGCGGATAATATACCCGTAATGATGGGCGTTATCTGCCAGCCAGATACCCTCCGGGGAGGAGGAAAAGCCGGTGGATAATTTGAAGCCAAGGGACTTGGCGGATACATCAATGGCAAGTCCGGTCTGGTGTTCGCTGGTGCCGGGAACCGCACTGTAACGCAGAGTATATTTCTTGCCTCTCTTTACAATATTACTCGTGAAGATGCTGGTCTGGCGCTGGTAGGAGCGAAAGCCGGAGATGCCATAGAGGATAATGCCGTCCTGCTTTGCGGCATCAAATAATTTCTCCAGAGCCTCGGCAGCCTCGGGACGCATCAGGGTGCGCTCATCATAGGTAATCAGGTTGAAGGCCACATTGGGCGTTACCAGCTCGTCAGGCCTGTAATCCTTGGGAAGAGCATATTCTTTATTGACAAAAACGGTAAGGCTGGAGGGATCCAGATCCATCTCGGTGGCGGGAACAAAGGTCTCTTCCGCATTGGCCGGCGGATCAAAGGAAACCGAATCGTCCGGGGCAGCTTCGCCGCCGGCCGGGATCGGGGTAGTGTATGTATCATCCCCGGCCACCTTTGTCTCATGGACACCGGGAAAGGTTCCTCCGGTCGGAACAGTGCCGGTATTACCTCGGGCCTGGGATATGTTAACAAATACGACTCCGCTGAGTAATGTAAGAGAAACGGCGAAGCTTGCAATAAGAATATGTTTTCTTTGTCTTTTTTTCAAAACCTTGGCTCCTTTCGTGAATATAACGAGGAGAATTAATCTGCTGTTGGTGGATAGTAAACGTATCGCCCGCAGATCAGGAATTCATGGACTAATCTGCTCATCGTGGATAGTATAACATATTTAGGCGAAAAATGCAGTAAATAATCTCATAAAATCAATGTAATATATGGGAGCATTGCGGCACCGCCGCGGACTGGACTGCAGCAGCGCGGCTGATTTATTTGCTGTGCCCGGTCAGGCTGTCAAGAAGCCCGGTCTTCATACGGTACAGCTTGAGGGAAAGATCCACATATACCTCATGAGGGTTGATCAGACGCCTGGCTTCATCCCAGAGAGAATCCTGCTCCTTTAAGCAGTAGTCGCGGATTTCCATAACGGAGGGAGAGGTATAGACGCATTCTCCTGATAAGAAGACAGGAACCAGGAGCTCTCTCAGAGTATAGGTATCTGGCTTCAAATAAGTCTTTTTCCAGGTGGCAATCGGGTCAAAGAGCAGCAATCCTTCACTGGGGTGGAAGGTTTCCTCATTAAGGGCGATGAGGTCTGCCATTACTTTTCCGCTTTCCTTTTCATAGATGCGCACGACCTTCTTGTTTCCGGGATTTGTGATCTTCCACTGGTTCTCGGACAGCTTTATCTTGGGCTGGAACTCTCCGTTCTTCTCTATGGCCGCCAGCTTATAGACACCGCCGAAAGCAGGGCAGTCCTTAGAGGTAATCAATCGGGTGCCGACACCCCAGGTATCGATTTTAGCGCCCTGGGTCTTTAAGGAGTCAATAAGATACTCGTCCAGGTCGCTGGACGCAGTAATCCCGGCCTCCGTAAAACCGGCGGCATCCAGGAGCTTTCTGGCCTTCTTGGAGAGATAAGCCAGGTCGCCGCTGTCAAGGCGGATTCCGTACCGCTTCGGCATCTTTCCCGCGGCCCGCAGCTCTTCAAAAAGCTTAATTGCGTTAGGAACACCGCTTCGAAGGGTGTCATAGGTATCCACCAGCAGCGTTGTATTCTGAGGATAGAGTTCCGCGTATTTACGGAAAGCGGTCAGCTCGTCGTCAAAGCTCATAATCCAGCTGTGGGCATGGGTTCCCAGGGCGGGAACATCATAGAGCTTTGCCGCCAGTACATTGCTGGTTCCGATACAGCCGCCGATGACGGCGGCTCTTGCACCCAGAGTTCCGGCGTCGGGCCCCTGGGCCCTGCGGAGTCCGAATTCCATCACCGGCTCGCCCTTTGCCGCATAAACCACACGGGAGGCCTTGGTAGCAATTAAGCTCTGGTGATTCAGAATATTAAGAAGAGCGGTCTCGATCATCTGTGCTTCCATAATAGGAGCGATTACTTTCACCAGCGGTTCCATGGGGAATACGACGGTTCCCTCCGGAATGGCATAGATATCCCCGGTAAAGCGGAAGTCCCTTAAGTAAGCCAGGAAATCTTCCTGGAAAATCTTCAAGGTACGTAAGTACCCAATATCCTCTTCGCTAAAGTTCAGTTCCTTTATATAGTCAATTACCTGATCCAGGCCGGCGCAGATGGCGTATCCGCTTCCGCTGGGGTTCTCACGGTAAAATACATCGAAGATTACCATTTCATTGCTCTTATTATTATAATAACCCTGCATCATTGTCAGCTCATAAAAATCCGTTAATAAGGTTAAATTTTGTTTACCCATCATTTCCTCCGTATTGCTGCCCGGCAGCCGTGACATAAGCATTTTATCATAGAAAAACATATACCAGATTCGTAAATAAGTCAAGGGTATATCTTTTCTGACTCCTTTCTGCCCAGTAAAATTCTGAAAGAGGGGATATAACTGCGGATCATTATGACATAAGCGGTTAATAAAACAGGTGGCTGACACCGTTCCCCGCGGTGTCAGCCACCTGTTTATTTTCATTTGGGTGTCAGGCACCCAATCTCAGGAAAGCAAGCAGGATCAGCAGGCCGCCGCTGAGCCAGGATAAGCGGAAAGAAAACTTGTCACTCAGCTTATTTCCCAAAAGCTCTCCCGATTTTACAGCCAGCATGCTGAGCAGGAGGGAGGCGGTCAGCACCGCGGGAATACTTATGCTCGAAAGAGCGGCCCCCATGCCCGCGGCCATATTATCTATGGATAGGGCGGCGGCAAGGGAGATGGCCTCCTTCGGCGAGAGTATCTTGGAGTCATCCACATCTGCTTCCTTCGGATTTGCATAAATGCTTAGTATAAAATTGAGATTTAAGAAATGGAACCGGATTTGTTTTTTAATAATGGTATGTTTATCAATCATTGACTTGATTGCATTATCCAGCAGTTTGATAATGCCTAAGACAAATAAAATACCGAAGGAAATAAAGTGCAGGAAGCCGCCGGGAATATACTGCCGGGTGAATGTCCCCAGCAGAAGAGAAATTCCGAGGATGATAGTACACAGAAAAGAGATTACCAGGAGAGAAATCAAGGGAATCCGGATTCGATTGCTTCCATAGGCTATGCTTGCGATCAAGGCATCCGTAGAAAGTGCAGCTACAAATATAATTGCTTCCAAGACTTTGAATAATAGATCACTCATTTTGTATGCCCTTTGCTGTATTGTCGAGATTATCTTATGTCTGATGCCTGTACGGGGTTACCGCCTTGCCGGTGCCTGACACCGTTATTGTGGTGTCAGGCACCTACCTATTGACAATAAAATTAATTTATACTATGATAGACGATAGATTAAATTGAAACTGATAAATGCATTGACGGAGACAGTAAGCGCAGAGGAACATCCCAGCGAGCCGGGGACAGTGTAAGCCCGGTATCAGTAGCCTGCGGCTGAACATCACTCCCTAGCAGCAAGCTCCAAAGGCCGTGCGGGCCCAGTAGGCTGTGCCGGTATCCACCGTTATATGGATAATGTATGGAAGCCTTGACGGCGGAGTACGTGAAACAGGTGGTATAATGACAGTGAACAGCTCTCATCCTATTTCGGATGGGAGCTTTTTTATCGTATAGGAAAGTTCGTCCTATACGAAAAAATGCTCCGCAGGATGCACATGTCGCGCATAAGGAAGATGTTGCCTGGATCAACTGCGCGGCAGCGCAAGAGTCCGCAGGCGGACCCTTTATTTAGCGCTAATCAATTTTGTAATCATTAATCAAAGAATTGATCTAAGATGAGGAGGAAACACGGATATGTATGATAAAGTGTCTACGGACCTGAACTTTGTCGGCCGGGAGAAAAAGGTTTTAAAGCTCTGGCAGGATAACAAGATTTTTGAAGCTACCATTGAGAAGGGTAAGGGAGGGACACCCTATACCTTCTATGACGGGCCTCCGACAGCCAATGGCAAACCGCACATCGGCCATGTGCTGACCAGGGTAATTAAGGATATGATTCCGAGATACCGGACCATGAAGGGATATGATGTGCTTCGCAAGGCAGGCTGGGACACCCACGGGCTTCCGGTGGAGCTGGAGGTTGAGAAGAAGCTGGGGATCGACGGAAAGGAGCAGATCGAGGAGTACGGTCTGGGGCCGTTCATCCAGGAATGCAAGGAAAGTGTGTGGAAGTATAAGGGTATGTGGGAGGATTTCTCAGGAACCGTCGGATTCTGGGCGGATATGGAGGACCCCTATGTAACCTATCATAATGATTATATTGAATCGGAATGGTGGTCTTTAAAACAGATCTGGGATAAGGGACTGTTGTACAAGGGCTTTAAGATTGTTCCCTACTGCCCCCGGTGCGGAACCCCTCTTTCCAGCCACGAGGTCGCCCAAGGGTATAAGGATGTGAAGGAAAAGTCCGTGATTGCCAAGTTCCGTGTGAAGGGAACTGTGGATGAATATATTCTGGCATGGACAACTACCCCGTGGACTCTGCCCTCCAATGTGGCTTTGTGTGTAAACCCGGAGGAAACCTATGTTAAGGTCAAGGTGAGTGTGGATGCCAGGGGCAATGTGCTGAAGAAGGAAGGCTGCTCCTGCGGGCATGACCACGGACAGGATGGCGTCCAGAAGCAGAAGCATGGACAGGATGGCGCTCAGGATCACAAGCATGGGCAGGAACATGACCATGGGAATGAAGCCGCTGTCTCCACAGAACACTATATCCTTGCGGAGGCATTGCTTTCTGTGCTGGAAGGTGACTACGAGATAGAAGAGACTTATGTGGGCAAGGATCTGGAATATAAGGAGTATGAGCCCCTGTTTGATTATGCGCAGCTGGATAAGAAGGGGCATTATGTTACCTGTGACAATTATGTAACTTTGTCCGACGGTACCGGGGTAGTTCATATTGCTCCGGCCTTCGGTGAGGATGACTCCCGTGTAGGAAGAAGCTATGACCTTCCTTTTGTTCAGTTAATTGACGGCAAGGGTGAATTCAAGCCGGAAGCAGGAGAGCTGGCAGGCTTGTTCTGCAAGAAAGCAGATGAGCTGATTATGAAGCTTTTGGCGGAGAAAGGCTTGCTCTTCCGAATACTGAAATTCGAGCACAGCTATCCCTTCTGCTGGCGTTGTGATACGCCTTTGATTTACTATGCAAGGGAATCCTGGTTTATTAAGATGACGGCAGTAAGAGAAGAACTGATCGCCAATAATAACAAGATCAACTGGATGCCGGAAAGCATCGGGCAGGGACGCTTCGGTGACTGGCTAAAGAATGTGCAGGATTGGGGGCTGTCCCGTGACCGTTATTGGGGAACACCGCTTCCCATCTGGGAATGTGGGGACGGACACCGCCACTGCATTGGAAGCATTGAAGAATTAAGGGCCATGTCGGATAACTGTCCGGATGAAATCGAGCTTCATCGTCCATTTATTGATGAGGTCACCATCCGCTGCCCGGAATGCGGCAAGCAGATGACCCGTGTGAAGCCGGTGATTGACTGCTGGTATGACTCCGGCTCCATGCCCTTTGCCCAGTGGCATTATCCCTTTGAGAATCAAGAGATCTTTGAGAAGAATTTCCCCGCGGACTTCATCAGTGAAGCGGTGGATCAGACCAGGGGCTGGTTCTATTCCCTCCTGGCGATCTCCACTCTCATTTTCAATAAGCCCTCCTTTAAAAATGTCATCGTAATGGGACATGTGCAGGATGAGAATGGACAGAAGATGTCCAAATCCAAGGGCAACGCGGTAGACCCCTTTGAGGCTCTGGAGCAGCACGGCGCCGATGCCATCCGCTGGTATTTCTATACCAATTCCGCATTATGGCTGCCGAACCGTTTTCATCATGCCGCGGTCACAGAGGGGCAGAGAAAGTTCATGGGTACTCTGTGGAATACCTACGCATTCTTTGTGCTCTATGCGAATATTGACGGATTTGACGCCTCCCAATATGAGCTGGATTATGACGGGCTGACGGTAATGGATAAATGGCTGCTCTCCAGGCTGAATACCCTGGTAAAATCCGTGGATGAGCATCTGGAGAACTATCGGATCACGGAAGGGGCAAGGCTTCTGGCGGAATTTGTAGATGAGCTGTCCAACTGGTATGTGAGAAGAAGCAGGGAACGTTTCTGGGCCAAGGGAATGCCCCAGGATAAGATCAATGCATATATGACCTTATATACAGCATTGGTAACGGTATCGAAGCTGGCAGCGCCCTTCATTCCCTTTATGACGGAGGATATCTATCAGAATCTGGTGGTCAATATCGATAAAACGGCACCGAAGAGCGTCCATCTGTGTGATTATCCCGTATGCCGGGAAAGCTGGATTGATGCAGAGCTGGAAGCGAATATGGAAGAGGTGCTGGAGGTTGTGGTTCTTGGCCGTGCCTGCCGTAACGCGGCAAATATAAAGAACCGCCAGCCTATCGGCAGGATGTATGTAAAGGCGGAGGCAAAGGCGAAGCTGTCCGATTTCTATACCGCGATTATTGCGGAGGAGCTGAATGTCAAGGAAGTGATTTTCACCGGGGATGTTCGCAGCTTTACCTCCTATAGCTTTAAGCCCCAGCTTAAGACCCTGGGTCCCAAATTCGGCAAGCAGATCGGCGCCATCCGCACGCTGCTGTCGGAGCTGGATGGGAATCAGTCCATGGATGAAATCAATGCCACCGGACAGCTTAAGATCATGCTGGAAGGAACAGAGGCAGTGCTGGATAAGGAGGATCTGTTGATTGAGGCCGCCCAGACCGAGGGCTTTGTCTCCGATTCCGACCATGGAATTACAGTTGTTCTGGATACGAATTTGACGGATGCTTTGGTTGAAGAAGGCTTTGTCAATGAGATTATCAGCAAGATACAGACAATGCGTAAGGAGGCGGGATTCGAGGTAATGGATCATATCCGGGTATTCCAAAGCGGTAATGACAGAATTAAAGAAATCCTTTTGCGGAATGCGGAGGAGATTAAGATCCAGGTACTTGCGGAAGAAATGGTTTTTGACCAGAATCAGGGGTACAGCCGGAATTGGAATTTGAATGGCGAGGATGTTGTGCTTGGTGTGGAGAAGCTGTAAGCACCCATACCGTAGGCATATATGAAACTTAAGAAGGCCGGGGTTATAGGAATTGCAGGAGATTCTTATAATTTCAGGCCTTCTTTTGGTCCGGTGTCAGGCACCGAGAAAGAATCTAAATTGTGAACAGAAGCTCAGAATCTTCATAAATAATTCACTATTCGGTAATAGAATGAACACATTTCTATTTTATAATATGGTTATAGCATCAATAAAAGAAGTCACGACTGCAGAGCGGTTACTGGCTTCGACTAACAATTAGCCTATTTACATAGATTGAGTTTTTTTCATAAATTTCCCTCCCTTTTTAAGAGCCAGCCTAATCCGCTGGCTTCTCCTCTTTTTAAAAGCGGTAAGCGAAGAGAGGGAAGGCAGAGGAAAATGGAGCCGCAAGGCGGAATTGCAAGATGGTATTGTCACTTTACTTTCCAAAGCGGGTATATTATAATAAAGGTATAAAAAGGTATAAGGAAGAACGGTAAGCTTGTCTGCAGATAACAGAATTTTTATACATCAAGACATTTGTTAAGACAGAAGTATAGAAAGGAAGGGAGTCTTATGAAATTAATTTATGTAATTGTTCGTAATGTTGATAGCAGCTATGTAACGGAGGCATTGAACAAAGCCGGATATTATGTGACCAAGCTGGCGTCGACGGGAGGATTCCTTCGGGAAGGCAATACCACTCTGATGATCGGAACGGAAGAAGAGAAGGTGGAGAAGGTGATCGAAATTGTGAGGAAGGAATGCGGTCCGAGACAGCAGATCATCTCCAATCCGGTAGGCACAGTAGAATATGCATCAATGAATGTTGTCGTCAATGTAGGGGGAGCCACCATATTCGTAATGGATGTAGACCGATATGAAAAAATATAGTTAAGAAAAGATATCCTTCATAATGTAAAATGAAGGATATCTTTTTTTGATTTGACCTATTCAATATACCACTGCTCCTGTGACCGGTATAGGCGGGTATATTCCCCCTCCAATGCCATCAATTCCGCATGTGTGCCCTGCTCAACCAGATTTCCGCCCTTCATTACTAAAATCCGGTCCGCCATTTTAACTGAGCCTAACCGATGGGTGATAATAAGGGCAGTTTTATCCCGGGAAATTTCGGCGAAGCGGTTATATATTTTTGTTTCCTCAATGGGGTCAATGGCCGCCGTAGGTTCGTCGAGGACAATAAAGCGGTGGGGCCGGAAAAAACTTCGGGCAATCGCCACACGCTGCCACTGGCCTCCGGACAGATCAACGCCGTCAAATTCCCGTGACAGCATGGTATCGTAGCCATTGGATAAGGAACGGTCATTCTGATCAATGCCGACCTGGATGCAGACCTTACTCAGTTCGGTTTCACTGACGGGCTTAGTTACAGAACTGATACCGATGTTTTCACCAAGGGTCATCTGATACCGCTGGTATTTCTGAAACACGGCTGAAGTCTGTCTGAATAAGGAAGCTGCCGACATATTCCTTGTATTAAAGATACCAGGGGAGTACGGCCTTCCGCCATTGAACACCGGGGCGGTCTGCAATGCAGGAACCGTTACCGGCTCATACAGCACATCTCCGGCATCGGGCAGATACAGCCCGGTAATCAGGCGGACCAGGGTGGATTTGCCGGAACCGTTTTCACCCACCAAAGCGACGGTTTCCCCGGAGCGGATGGTCAGGGTGACATTGTCCACCGCTTTTTTCTCTGCCCCCGGATAGGAAAAGGATACTCCCTGCAATGAGATGTCGGCATGTTCCGGCATCTCAGCCTCTGCACCCTCCCTCTCCGGCATCTGCAGGAAGCGGAGATAATTCTGGACTCTGCCGAAATCACGGGCAACGGCCCCGAGATTGGAACAAATCAACTCCTTCATCAAGGAAAACATCTGATCAACCGAACCGAATATGGCGGCAAAAGCGCCGGCGCTGATCTCTCCCTTCAAGAGGGAATCAAGCAGCAGAAGCAAAATACCCGCGTACCCGCTAAGTGACAGCAATTGCATTCCCAATTCGGCCAGATCGGATTTTACAGAAGCCCGGAACCTTAACCGGTTCAAAAGGGACAAGGAATCCGCATACAGCGTTCTAAAGAAGGAGAAGGCGCCCAGAATCCGGGTTTCCTTGAAATATTCCCGCCCGGTTAAACAGCTTTCATAATAATCGAATTCCCGGCGGACCGGAGCCGCCCGATCCTCCGCCCTTGTGAAAACCTTAGTCCGGAAAATCTGGGTCAGTAAAGTCGGCGTGAAGATGAGCGCCAGTGAAACTGCTAAAAGCGGTTTGATGGCAAAAAGATAAAAAGCCATGACCGCAAAATAAGGAATATAAAAATTACACATTAATAAAATAGTTCCTGTAAACCAGACAGCCTCATTCTTTCCCTGAAGGGCCTTATTCATATCGTCCAGTATCCCGGTGTCCTCAAAGCATACGGGCGCAATCCGGCTCATCTTCTCGTGAACCCCGAGGGAGAGGGCTCCTTCGGCCTTACGATAATACATCATCAGCATAAAGTTGGAGACACCGTTAAGCACCTGCTTTACAGCATGCGCAAGCCCCAGAAAAATCAATCCCAGGATCACGGTTAATAATTCGGTCTTATGGGCCGCGTAGCCGGCGGCCTGGTCAAAAAATCTCTGGGTAACAGGAGCCATCACGCCATAGGCAAGTCCGTGGGCTATGGATATCACCTGCCACAGAACAAAAACCCAGGGGGAAACCCGGATGATTTTAGGAAGCAGGGTACAAAATGCCTGAAAAACATTGATACGGGAATGATCCTTCGTCTTTTTGCGCGTTTCTGTCTTCATGCGTACCACCCCCTCTGGGCCTCATACATTTCTGCATAGAGGCCGCCCCTCTCCATCAGCTCTCCATGGGTGCCCTGCTCGGCTGCGCATCCGTCTGCAATTACGAAAATCTCGTCGGCAAGCCGCGCCGCACCAAGCCGGTGCGTGATGAATATGGTGGATTTACCCTCCGTGACTTTGCCAAACAGCCGGTACACCTCGCTTTCGGCCACAGGATCAAGAGCGGCGGTGGGTTCGTCCAGAATATGTACCGGAGCGCGGCTGATAAGGGAGCGGGCAATGGCTATTTTCTGCCACTCGCCGCCGGACAGGTCAACTCCGTTGCTTTTTATCCTGCCCAGGGGTGTATGCAGGCCTTCCGGCAGTTTTGAAACCATTTCATCCAGTCCCAGGGTCTGAAGTGCTTCTTTGATCTCCGGCTCTGCCGCTCCATGGATATTCCCAAGCCCAATACTGGAAGCCATGGGAAGCTGGTATTTGGCGAAGTCCTGATATACCACGGAGAACAGGGCCTTCCGTTCTGACTGGGTGAAATCGCGAAGGTTTCTTCCGTCAATCAAAATATCTCCTGTGTAATTATCATACAGGCCGGTCAGTAATTTGGTAATGGTGGTCTTCCCCGCACCGTTGATACCAACAAAGGCATAATGCTTTTTGGCCAGCAATTTCAGGTTTAAATTCTTGAGAATTACCCTTCCGGTATCGGGGTAGGCGAAGGATACCCCGCAAAACTCCATGCATTGCGGTTCGATCACATGAGGAGAGGGCAGATCCGCGGCGCCCGTTGTTTCAGAGAGTCTGCCAAAGGCGGTCAGATCCCGCAGATACTCCCGGCCGCCCGCGAGTTCGCTCGTGATGTGGGTGAGCTCCCAGGACATCATTTGAGCCAGACCAAAGGCGGATGTGACAAAACCCATGAACATTCCCAGGGTAATCGCGCCGGTACCCAGCGGGGGAATCAGCACTCCTGCAATTAAAACAGAAATCAGCACAGTGATCAGACTGGCGCTCTTCATCTTCACGAAGCGGCGGCGTTGTGCCCGCATGGTAATCTGATAGGCTGCCGTATATTTTTCATAATACCGTTTATTCAGCTCCCCGGAATATTCAAACAGCGCCCGTTCTTCCACATTGTCCCGCTGGGTCAGCACACCCTGCAGATAGCCGGCTCGGCGCGTATGCTTTGCGGCCTCCTTAGAGGCTTCATAATTGTCCCTGCCGCTTTTGACAGCCAGCCGGAACAGCGGAATGGAGAAGGCGAGAATGACAAGCGCCGCCCACCATACCTGGACTGCCAGCACAAGCAATATGGAACCGACGCGGAGGACCATGTCGGCCATCCGCAGCATAATGTCGAACCCGCTTCCAAACCGCCCGGCAGGATCTTTTCCCACACGTTCAATCAAATCCCAGGTTTCATTATTCTCTATATGACGGTATTCCAACATGGCACATTTGTCCGTAACAGCGGTGCGGAAGGCCTCCGTCAGATTTAAATCCAGCTTTGTCTTAACAAGGCCCATAAGGGCATAGGTAATATATTGATGGGAGATTAGCAGCAGGATTCCCGCCAGGGGCATAATAATCCGGCTTTTCTCCGCCTGCCCGTTGAAAATATCAATGGCAGTATCAATAAAATCTGCCGTTACCAATACCTGTAAGGAAGGAATCAGAGCGTAGATGATTTTGTCAACTACCCGCAAGAGCGCCATTCCCGGCGAGACGGCCCAGGGAAGCCTGAAAAAATCCCCCAGCGTATATTCCCGGCTTTCTATTTTTATCATGTCTCCGTCCTCCCCCCATAGAAACCTTTGGCATCATAGCTGTTATGGACTAATCTGCTCATCGTGGACATTATAACAGATTACGGCAATCGCAACAATTAAAAAATAACTGCTTCAGAATAGATGAAATATTTGTGAAATCTTGTTTTTGACTTTCTTTTTTATGAAAAATATGATATAACGTAGTATAGCACTGCAAAAATATGTTTCGGATGAGGAGAGCAGCCTGCCGATGTGCAAAGAGGAAAGGATTAATAGAATGAAAAAGAAATTATTATTTTTAGTTTTAAGCCTAAGCGTCATGACGCTGGCATGGGGATGCGGAAAGAAGAATATAGCGGACGGATTGAAGCCTGATAATACGAATACGGAAGTAACTCCGGGGGCGGACAGCGATAATTCCGAAGGAGACGGCACTGCACCGGAAGCTCCGGCAAAGGAAGCCTATGAAGTGGATGACTACATCACACTGGGTAACTATAAGGGGCTTACTCTAACCTATACGAAGCGTGAAATAACGGATACGGATGTAGAGGATGCAATTCAGGATGAACTGAATGCAAATGCGGAGGAAAAAGAAGTAACAGACCGCGCGGTTCAGACCGGTGATACGGTTAATCTTGACTATGAAGGCTTAAAGGATGGCGTTGCCTTTGAAGGCGGTACGGCCCAGGGCTTTGACCTGGAGATCGGTTCCAACCAGTTTATTGACGGCTTCGAGGAAGGACTGATCGGTGCCAAGGTGGGAGACGAGCTGGCGCTGGATCTTACATTTCCCAGCCCGTATGAGAGAAATCCCGATTTGGCGGGACAACCTGTAGTTTTTAATGTAAAGGTTAATGCTATTAAGGTTTCCATAGTTCCTGAATTAACCGAGGACTATGTAAAGGATAATACGGATTATGATAGTATAGCTGCATATAAGGAAGCGATCCGTGCGGACCTGGTGGAAGAGAATGAGGACGCGATGAGGAATGAGAAGGCCTCGAATCTGCTGACCGCGATTATTGAGAGCTCTACAATCTCATCCTACCCCCAGTCACTGCTTGACTATTATTCGTACGAGCTGGAAAACTCTTATACACAGTATGCGGCCATGTTTGGCTATAGCCTGGAGGATTTTGTTTCTCTTAACGGTATCACAATGGAGGATTTTGAGGCAGATATGAAGTCCCTTGCAGAGAGCAGAGCCGCGCAGGAACTGGTGCTTGTTGCTATTATTAAGGCTGAGAAGCTGGATATTACAGAGGATGAATACAAGAAGGGCATCGCGGATTTTGTGGATCGGTATGGCTATGAATCCGAGGAACAGTTCTTACAGTATGCCACAGAAGAGCAGATCAGGGAAAGCCTGACCTGGGAAAAGGCGGTTGATTTTATTATCGGACAGTCTGTAGAGGCTTAAGATAGAAAGTTAACCGGCCGAAGCAGGGTATCTAATGAAAAGGTAGAATGGAATGATTAGAGATTATTTACCCATTAGCATGGAGGATATGAAACGGAGGGAATGGGAGCAGTGCGACTTTGTCTATGTGACAGGGGATGCTTATGTGGACCATCCCTCCTTTGGTCCGGCTATTATCAGCAGAGTATTGGAAAGCCACGGATACCGGGTTGGTATCATTCCTCAGCCGGACTGGAAGGACAGCGAGAGCATCACGGTTCTTGGAGAGCCAAGGCTGGGATTTCTGGTAAGCGGCGGAAATATGGATTCCATGGTCAACCATTATTCTGTTGCTAAGAGACGGCGGCAGACCGATGCGTATTCTCCCGGCGGGGAGATGGGAAGAAGGCCGGATCATGCGACGGTTGTTTACGGCAATCTGATCCGGAAGAAATATAAACAGGTACCGATTATTATCGGCGGAATAGAAGCGAGCTTAAGAAGGCTTGCCCATTACGATTATTGGAGTGATAAGGTGAAGCGGTCAATCCTGTTGGATTCCCAGGCGGATATCATCTCTTACGGAATGGGCGAGCTTTCCGTCGTGGAGATAGCGGAGGCCTTGGACAGCGGGATAGCGATCAGGGATATCACCTTTATTAACGGCACTGTCTTCAAGGCCAAAAGCCTGGATTCGGTCTATGATGCAGTGATGCTGCCCAGCTATGAGGATATTGCCGCGAGCAAGAGAGAATTTGCCCGGAGCTTCCAAATCCAATACTCCAATACGGATCCCTTTTCCGGGAAACGTCTGGTGGAATCCTATGGAGAAAAAGAATATGTGGTGCAGAATCCCCCGGCCAGACCCTTGACTCAGGCGGAGATGGACCGGGTATATTCCCTTCCTTATATGAGAAGCTATCATCCCTCCTATGAAGAGGCAGGGGGAATCCCTGCAATTGAAGAGATTAAGTTCAGTCTGGCCAGCAACCGGGGATGCTTCGGAGGCTGCAATTATTGTGCACTAACCTTCCATCAGGGAAGAATTCTTCAGACAAGAAGCCATGAGTCCATTCTGTCCGAGGCGAATCAGCTGATCTGGGAACCGGATTTTAAAGGATACATCCATGATGTGGGAGGACCGACCGCGAATTTCCGCCATGCTGCCTGTGAGAAGCAGGGGACGAAAGGGGCCTGTATCAATAAGCAATGCTTGTTTCCTGAGCCCTGCAAGAGTCTGAAGGTGGATCACAGCGATTATCTGAATCTGCTGCGCAAGCTCAGGAGTCTGCCCAGGGTTAAGAAGGTATTTATCCGTTCCGGTATCCGGTTCGACTATCTCATGGCGGATAAGGACGATCAGTTCCTGGCGGAGCTTTGTGAGCATCATGTCAGCGGTCAGCTGAAGGTAGCACCGGAGCATATCAGTGACAGCGTTCTGACGCTGATGGGGAAGCCGGAGAATGCCGTATATGAGAAGTTCCAGGAGAGATATAAGAGGATGAATCAGAGGCTGGGGAAGAACCAGTTTATTGTGCCCTATCTGATTTCCTCCCACCCTGGTTCCACGCTGAAGGAGGCAATTGAGCTGGCAGAGTATCTCAGGGATCTGGGATATATGCCGGAACAGGTTCAGGATTTCTATCCTACCCCCTCCACCATCTCCACCTGTATGTACTACACCGGACTGGACCCCAGGACCCTGCGGGAGGTATATGTGCCCAAGTCCCCCCATGAGAAGGCGATGCAGCGTGCGCTGATCCAATACCGCAATCCGAAGAATTATGAGCTGGTAGCAGAAGCCCTAAGAAAGGCCGGGCGTATGGATCTGATCGGCTTTGATAAGAAATGTCTGATCCGTCCCAGACAGCTTTCCAGAGAAAAGCAAGGGGCAGAGGCCGCAAAGAAGGGAAAGCAGCGGACAGAAGGAACGAAGCAGAGAAGCGGACAAAGGACAGGAAGAGAGCAGCAGGGAAAGAAAGTAGCAGCTGCGGGGAAAGACGGGCAGGGGAAAATGGACAGAAGCAGTAAAACGAAAGGACCGGTCCAGGAAAGATCTAAGAATTTAGGAAGGCCAGGAGGATCTCGTCCATCCGGCAAATCGCAGAAACAAAAAAGCAGGCACTAAAATACCCTGCTCCTAAGGAAAGTTCTTGACATCGGATGGCTCCAATGATATACTACGCAAGGAATCTGTTTCATAATGAATTGATTTAAAGTTAATTTAAGGATGAATCAGCTCTTGGTCTAAGGGACTAAGAGCTGTTTTTACGGTGTGCTGTGTGTCTCTGGAATGGATACATTCCTGCGGGTAATAATAACAGTGATAGAACAACGGGCGGCACGCTTTTCGAACCACTCTTATATCAAATCAGAGGATTGGGCAGCAGACTATTTATAGAAAGAAAGAGGAAGATATTGAATGGAAACAACAAAATTTGAAATGTTAGATTTGAATCCTGCTATTCTCCGTGCAGTTGAGGAGATGGGATTTGAAGAGATGTCGCCCATACAGGCGAAGGCAATTCCGGTAATTCTGGAGGGTAAGGATGTAGTGGGGCAGGCGCAGACAGGAACGGGCAAGACCGCTGCGTTTGGAATACCCTTGCTGCAGAAGGTGAATCCGAAGGAACGGCAGCTTCAGGCTGTTGTTCTATGTCCTACCAGAGAGCTGGCAATTCAGGTAGCGGAAGAGATCCGGAAGCTGGCGGCTTTTATGCATGGGATTAAGATCCTTCCTGTTTACGGCGGACAGGAGATTGCAAAACAGATACGTTCCTTGAAGTCAGGTGTACAGATTATCATCGGTACGCCGGGACGGGTAATGGATCATATGAGAAGAAAGACGGTCAAATTTGACTTTGTGAATACGGTAATCCTGGACGAGGCGGATGAGATGCTGAACATGGGATTCCGGGAAGATATTGAAACCATCTTAAGTCAGGTTCCGGAGGAAAGGCAGACCGTATTATTTTCTGCTACCATGCCCGGACCGATTCTGGAGATTGCCCGGACCTATCAAAAGAATGCCCAGACGATCCGCGTGGTTAAGAAGGAGCTGACGGTTCCCAAGATTGAGCAATATTATTATGAGGTTACCCATAGAAATAAGGAGGATGTATTATCCCGCCTTCTGGATATGTATAATCCGAAGCTTTCCCTGATCTTTTGCAATACCAAGAAGCAGGTGGATGAGCTTACGGCGGCGCTTCAGGGAAGAGGATATTTTGCCGAGGGACTTCACGGCGATCTGAAGCAGCAGCAGAGGGATAGGGTAATGCATAGCTTCCGCAACGGAAGAACAGAGATTCTTGTAGCAACGGATGTGGCGGCCAGGGGAATCGACGTGGATGATGTGGAGGCGGTATTCAACTATGATGTTCCCCAGGATGATGAATACTATGTCCATCGTATCGGACGTACCGGCCGGGCCGGGCGGGAAGGAAGAGCCTTTACGCTGGTGGTAGGCAGGGAAATCTATAAGCTGAAGGATATTATGAGATACTGCAACACCAAGGTGAAGGTTCAGCCAATTCCTTCCCTGAATGATGTGACAGCGGTCAAGGCAGATAAGATTCTGGACCGGGTAAAGGAGCTCATCCTCAATGAGGATTTATCCAAATATATCGATCGGATCGAAGAGAGATTAAACGAAGAGGACTTCACCTCCCTGGATCTTGCGGCTGCTTTCCTTAAGATGAGCATGGGAGAGGACCTGAGCAGGCCGGAAGAGGAAAAAGGCCGGGAGGACTTCGGTGATACCGGTGCGGAGGTTGGAATGGTAAGGCTCTTCGTCAATCTCGGCAAGAAGCAGAATGTGAGGCCGGGAGACATCCTCGGAGCGATTGCCGGCGAGACCGGCATGCCCGGAAAGCTCATCGGCTCCATCGATATGTACGACAAGTACACCTTCGTGGAGGTGCCCAGAGAGTACGCCTCCGATGTCATCCAGGTCATGAAATCAGCAAAAATCAAAGGAAAGACTATCAATATCGAACCGGCAAACCGTAAGTAGGAACTGAACTGGCAGAATTCTTATCTTGACGAGGCACTCTAAAGAGTTTATAATAATAATTACTATTATTGATAGGAGTGTATTTATTATGGCAGTCAATAAGTACAGCAGACAGCGGGAGGCCATTAAAGAATATTTAATGCAAACGAAGGAGCATCCGACCGCTGACACCGTTTATATGAATATAAGGGCAACACATCCGAACATCAGCCTTGGAACCGTCTACCGCAATTTGAATTTGCTGGCGGAGCAGGGGGAAATTCTAAAGATAAATTGTCAGGATGGCAGTGACCGTTTTGACGCCAACCCGGATCCGCATTATCATTTTATTTGTAAAGAATGCGGTAAGGTAATGGATCTTGAAATGGAGTCCATTGATCATATTATTAATGCTGCAGGAAAGGGCTTTGGGGGCAAGATCGAAGGACATGTCACCTATTTCTATGGTTTATGCCCTGATTGTAACATGTGACAGTGTAAAAGGGTGCTATCAAAAGGCTTGGAGTGATATGAATCTTCATAACACTCCGGGCCTTTTTGAGTTTAATGGAACCGTTGAGTCTGTGGCAGGGAGGAGGGCATGGTGCTCCCTCACACACGGAATGGAAGACATATGACTGGATTTGTATGTCACCATCGTACAAAAATGTTCGTTTGTGCCATACAAATCCAATCACATCTCTTCCATACAGTGCATTATGGGAGCACCATGCCCTCCTCCCTGCCGCAGACTCAACGGTTATTGTTTAATGAAGATATTAGAAAAAAGTTTAAAAAGGGTGTTGACAAACAGTTAATCAAGTAGTATCATATAAATACAGTAATGATAACTATTACTGATATTAAAAAATACATAAATTGTGACAGTAAAGGGAGATTTTCATCATGAAGAAGTTTGTTTGCCAGGTATGCGGTTATGTTCACGAAGGAGACAGTGCACCGAATGCATGTCCTATCTGTAGGGCAGCGAAAGAGAAGTTTACCGAGAAGTCGGACGATATGTTTTGGGCTGATGAGCATGTGGTAGGAGTTGCCCAGGGGGTCAGCGAGGATATCGTTAAGGATCTAAGAGACAACTATATGGGTGAATGCACGGAAGTCGGAATGTATCTCGCAATGGCAAGAGTGGCCCACAGAGAAGGTTACCCGGAGATTGGAATGTACTATGAGAAAGCGGCCTGGGAAGAGGCAGAGCACGCGGCGAAGTTCGCAGAGCTCCTTGGTGAGGTTGTGACAAACAGCACGAAGAAGAATCTTCAGATGAGAGTGGATGCAGAGAATGGTGCATGTATGGGTAAGAAGGATCTGGCGGTGCGTGCCAAGGCGGCTAATCTGGATGCAATCCATGACACGGTTCATGAGATGGCGAAGGATGAAGCCAGACACGGTAAGGCATTCCAGGGTCTGCTTCAGAGATATTTTAATAAATAGAGAAATAAAGAAGGAACCTCTCAGAGAGAGCTTCCCAATGAATTTGCTTACATCTAAAGTATATATAACCCCTCATTATATATACTCCCCTTATATATTGTTCCCAGAGTAAAGATAGCCCCTGTGAAAACAGGGGCTATCTTTTTGGGTACTATGATCCGATCTTATTCACCGATCTCTTTACATAGGTGGTATGGAGGATATCATGAGCCTTATGGCTTCCCGGTTTCCCGAGATAATCATTGTAAAGGGCCTTGATCGCCTCATTTTCATGAGATTTTCTAACCTCCATCCGGGCATCCTGGTCATACAGGGCCTTTGCACGCAGCGCTCTGATGTCGGTGAAGTTTCTTACCACGCCGGGCTGCTGGGGCTGTCCGCCGCCGTTTACACAGCCGCCGGGGCATCCCATGATCTCGATGAAGTGGTAATCGGCTCTTCCTGCTTTCACATCCTCCAGAAGCTTTCTGGCATTGGCAAGACCGGAAGCTACCGCTACATTAACCTTCAGGCCGGCAGCCTGGTAGGTTGCTTCCTTAATGCCCATGGTTCCGCGAACCTCCTTAAAGTCAGGGCTGGAAAGCTCCTCACCGGTAATGGTCTCCACTGCCGTTCTGAGGGCTGCCTCCATAACACCGCCGGTAGCGCCGAAGATTACACTCGCTCCGGTGGATCTGCCCAGGGGATCGTCGAAGCTCTCATCCGGCAGGGACAGGAAGTTGATGCCCACGCGCTCGATCATTCTGGCAAGCTCACGGGTGGTGATGGAGATATCCACATCGGGAACGCCCGCGGCGTTCTGATCCTCTCTGCCGATCTCGAACTTCTTTGCCGTACAGGGCATAACGCTGACCATAACAATCTTCTTGGGATCAATATTGTTCTTCTCAGCATAGTAGGTCTTGGTGATGGCACCGAACATCTGCTGAGGAGATTTACAGCTGGATACATTATCAAGCATTTCAGGGAAATAATGCTCGCAGAACTTAACCCAGCCGGGGGAACAGGAGGTAATCAGAGGCAGCTTGCCGCCGTTCTGAATTCTGTCGATCAGCTCATTGGCTTCCTCCATAATGGTTAAGTCAGCAGCAAAATCGGTATCGAATACCTTGTCAAAGCCCAAGCGGCGAAGTGCTGCCACCATCTTGCCCTCTACATTGGTGCCGATGGGGAGACCGAAGGACTCACCGAGAGCGGCACGTACAGAAGGTGCGGACTGGACAATTACATATTTGTCGGGATCTGCAAGGGCTGCAAATACCTCATCGGTATAATCCTTCTCCAGCAGTGCGCCGGTAGGACATACGGCGATACACTGACCGCAGGATACACAGCTGGTCTCGCCCAGACCCATGTTAAAGGCACAGGAAATATTGGTATCAAAGCCGCGCTCATTGGCGCCGATGACACCGATGCCCTGGATTTTATCACAGACTGCGGAGCAGCGTCTGCAAAGAATACATTTATTATCGTCACGAACCATATGGGAGGAGCTGTTGTCCACCGCATAGTGGGTGCGCTCTCCGTCATACAGGTACTCATTCTGTACATTCAGGTCATTGCAGAGCTTCTGGAGCTCGCAGTTGCCGCTGCGCACACAGGAGAGACATTTTCTGTCATGGTCGGACAGGATCAGTTCCAGGGTTTTCTTACGGGATGAAAGAACCTTGGGTGAATTGGTGATGATTTCAATACCCTCCGAAATTGGGTACATACAGGCTGCAACAAGGCTTCGGGCACCCTTGACTTCTACGACGCAGATACGGCAGGCGCCGATTTCATTGATATCCTTCAGAAAGCAGAGGGTGGGAATATCGATGCAGGCAAGCTTTGCTGCTTCTAATATGGTAGCGCCTTTAGGGGCTTGCATTGGCATGCCGTTTATTTTAATATTAACCGTTTCCATTTAAATCCTCCTATAATAATCGATATGGCCAGCATCCGTTATTTCTTGAAAATAGCGCCGAACTTACATTTTTCCATACAAGCGCCGCACTTGATGCATTTGCTCTGGTCAATGATATGGATCTCCTTCACCTTACCTTCGATGGCATTGCTGGGGCAGACTCTTGCACAGAGGGTACAGCCCTTACATTTATCAGCGTCGATGATGTAGGAAAGAAGGGCCTTACATACACCGGAGGGACATTTTTTATCCACTACATGGGTAACATACTCATCCCTGAAATAGCGCAGGGTTGACAATACCGGATTAGGAGCAGTCTGGCCCAGGCCGCAGAGTGCATTCTCCTTGATATAGTAGCAAAGATCCTCCAGCTTATCCAGATCTGCCATGGTACCCTGTCCCTTTGTGATCTTATCCAGAATCTCATAGAGACGCTTGGTTCCGATACGGCAGGGAGTACACTTTCCGCAGGACTCATCCACGGTGAATTCCAGGAAGAACTTGGCAATATCAACCATACAGTTGTCCTCATCCATTACAATCAGACCGCCGGAGCCCATCATGGAGCCGATGCTGATGAGATTGTCATAGTCAATGGGAATATCGAAATGCTCTGCGGGGATACATCCGCCGGAGGGACCGCCGGTCTGGGCTGCCTTGAACTTCTTGCCGTTAGGGATGCCGCCGCCGATCTCCTCGATTACTTCACGAAGGGGGGTTCCCATGGGAATCTCCACAAGGCCGGTGTTGTTGATCTTACCGCCCAGGGCAAATACCTTGGTTCCCTTGGACTTCTCGGTACCCATGGAAGAGAACCATTCGGGACCGTTGAGGATAATCTGAGGAATATTCGCGTAGGTTTCTACATTATTTAAAATAGTAGGCTTCTGGAACAGGCCCTTTTGAGCGGGGAACGGAGGACGGGGGCGGGGTTCGCCGCGGTTGCCCTCGATGGAGGTCATAAGCGCTGTTTCCTCACCGCATACAAAGGCGCCGGCTCCAAGTCTCAGCTCAATATCAAAATCAAAATCGCTGCCGAAGATACCCTTGCCTAACAATCCGTATTCTCTTGCCTGATTGATGGCAATCTCCAGACGATCAACCGCGATGGGATATTCCGCACGAATATAGATATAGCCCTGGGAAGCCCCGATGGCATAACCGGCAATGGTCATAGCCTCCAGCACTACATGGGGATCACCCTCCAGCACGGAACGGTCCATGAAGGCACCCGGATCACCTTCGTCGGCATTACAGCATACATATTTCTGGTCGGCATCGTTTCCCTTCGCCAGCTTCCACTTTAAGCCGGTGGGGAAACCGCCGCCGCCCCGGCCTCTCAGACCGCTGTCCAGAATCGTCTGGATAACCTGGTCGGGGGTATATTCGGTCAAAACACGGCCCAGTGCCTCATAGCCGCCGGTTCCGATGTATTCATCAATATTCTCAGGATTGATTACACCGCAGTTGCGGAGTGCAATTCTGTGCTGCTTCTTATAGAAATCCGTGTCATTCAGGGAACGAAGTCCGTCCTCGGTTACCATCTCCCTGTAAAGCAGACGGGGTACAATACGGCCCTTCAGCAAATGCTCGGATACGATCTCGGGAATGTCATCCTCCTTAACCATGGCATAGAAGGTTGCTTCCGGATATATAATTACAATGGGTCCCAGGGCGCAGAGGCCGTGACAGCCGGTCTGTACTACGGAAACCTCGTCCTTCAGACCGTTTTTCTGAATTTCTGCCTGCAGGGATTCGATGATTTTGATGCTTCCAGAGGAAGTACATCCGGTACCACCGCAAACCAATACGTGTGAACGATACATTATGTGCCCTCCTTCTGATTAGCCGAGTACTTCGGCAATCGTATATTTAGTAACAACCTCACCGTGGATTAAATGAGAGTTTACAACATCAAGTGCTTTTTCGGGAGTCATTTTTACATAGGTGACTTTATCCTTGCCGGGCTCCAGTACTTCTACGATGGGCTCGTACTGGCATAATCCGATGCATCCTGTCTGTGTGACAGCCACATTGGTAAGACCCCTGGATTGAACTGCATCAGAAAGCGCGGTAAGAACCGGACGTGCGCCGCTGGCAATGCCGCAGGTAGCCATTCCTACAATAACGCGGGTCTGGTCACTGGATTCACTGCGGATTCCGATCTGGCCCTGCATCTTTTCTCTGATTGCTTTCAGCTCTTCGAGAGATTTCATAGTTTATCCTCCTTCGATAATACATGATTATCGGAACATGCTTCTGTTCTGATAATATATAAGCGTAAGATTTTTTAAAACGGAGTTAAGAAAACCTACACGGGATAACCTCCGTCCGTTTCGTACTGGTTTTCTTTCAGGTATTCCTTGATATAATCAGAGACCTCCGGGGTATTAAGGGGCACGCCGCCGAGAATCTGGCGGAATTCCCTGGTGTCCAGGGTGAATTCCCTGGTGTCGAACTGATACCGGTAGAGAAAATCGATCTGAGTATTCAAGGTAATTAACGTATGTATTGTACTGTTCATATCACCAAGGGGCATACGGTCAATGTGGGATAATCCGAATTCCGCCACAACGCTGGTTCCCGCTCCGGGAACGGATTCTATCCGGAAGGTGCCTCCGCTGCACTGGGCAGCCATCTTGAAAAAAGGCACTCCCAGACCCACCTTTCTTGTGGTTCGGGTTGTGAAGAAGGGATCTTCCACCTGCCGGATCTGGTCTTCGGTCATTCCGCAGCCGTTATCGGCGATGGTGATGATGAGTTTATCCTGGTCTCTTTGTATCTGTATTATTATTTCAATCAGGTCCGCCCCGGCCCGGATTGAATTATTTGCGATATCCAATACATTCAGAGAGATTTCTGTCATCATAATACTATTCGTATTTTGCTAAAATACCTTGCAGATCATCAACGGTCAGCTTGCCGTATACATCCTCGTTGACGGTTAAGACCGGTGCAAGTCCGCAGGCGCCGATGCAGCGGCAGGATTCCAGGGAAAACTTACCGTCCTTTGTGCAGCCTCCGTCCTCTACGCCGAGAAGCTCCTGGAGCTTATTGAAAAGATCTCCGGCTCCCTTAACGTAACAGGCGGTCCCAAGGCATACGGAGATGTTGAACTTGCCCTTTGGATTCAGTGAAAATTGAGAATAGAATGTTACGATGCCGTAGACTTTCTCCAGGGGAACATTCAATTCGTTGGAAATGACGGTCTGAACTTCGATGGGAAGATAACCGTAGATATCCTGTGCCTTTTGCAGAATGGGCATCAGAGCGCCCTGCTGCTCCTTATGATCCGCGATGATCTTTAAGAGTTGGGCTTCCTGCTCTTTTGTTCCTGCAAATGGTACTGTGTTAATTTGCGATCCCATTTTTAAACCTCCTTAAGATAAATTGTGTCGCCACAAACAATTGACATTATATCATAAATGTGTTAAAAAATCTACAAAAATAATTAACAACCAAATGTATTATTGTGGGAATAAATATGTATAAGATGACTGACTTTCTCAGGGACAGGATCACAGCGGCATAACAGGCTGAATGGCAACTTTAAGAGGCTTGTATTCATAGATTGTAAACGCCAACAAATTGTATTATAATTATAGTTACCCCAATAGCGGGGAGAACTCTGGCAGATGTAAGAAAGGTGTACTAAATGGATGAATTAGATAAATTATGGATGAACGATTTGTTGATGTCGGCACCGGGGGGAATTGTAAAATTAGCAATGGATGATATGCTGACCATTCTATCTGCCTCTGACACCTTTTATTCCCTGGTGAGGAACATGGTGGAAAAGGGAGGGAAGGGGCCTCAGATGCTCCTTCGCATGGTATACTCCGGAGATGTGATTTTTGTGACCCAGCAGATTGCCTCCCAGAAGAATAGAAAAGACCGTATGATCAGCTTTCATTTTCGCAGTCTTCAGGAGGATGGCAGCTTTAAATGGATTCTGATTACGGGAAACCGAATACAGGAAACGTATTCGGTGGGGGCAAAGCCTGTCCCTGTATATGCCTGCATGACAGTTGATGTTACAAGCATCATGCTTCAGTATAAAGAACTGGAGCAGGCGGTGGAGTATAACCGGGCAATTACCGAATTGTCCAGGGAATTATATTTTGAATATGAGATTGCTACGGATACCCTGAGCTTTTCGGAGATTTTCCGGGAGATATTCGGCAAGGATCCGGTGATATCCGGCTTTCGCAAGAGGCTGGAAAAAACAAAGATCATTCATCCGGATGAACTTCCGGCGGTAGTGGGAATATTCAACAGCGTAATGGGGGGAAGAAAACAGGTCCGGTTTGAAATGAGGCTGATTCCTAAGGATGGCAGGTCCTGCTGGTATATCTGCTATGCTTCCATTATTTTTGGAGAAAACCGCAACCCTCATAAGGTAGTAGGAAAGCTGGCACTGATTAATACAATGGAGAAGGCTTCGGAGGAGGAGCCGTATCAGCCGTCTATTGATGCCTTGACCGGGGTTTGCACCAAGGAAGCCATGGAGGTTATGATTCAGGAGGCTCTTCATAAACAGGACTCGGATACCTTATCCGCGCTGATGCTGATCGATATCCGCAATTATAAGAATCTTAATGAAATCAGGAGGGCTATCGAGGGAGAGAATATTCTGACGACGGTGGGGACTCTTTTAATAAGGCAGTTTCGTACTACAGATATTATCGGACGGGCGGGCCAGAGTGAGTTTGTGGTATTTATCAAAAACATTTCGGCGGATACCCTGATTTATAATAAAGCAGAACGGCTGTGCAAGGCATTGGAAGCGCTGCACCCCTATGCATATACCAAAAACGGTCTCACCGCCAGCATTGGAATTACCCTTCAGCGGGGCCGGCAGGAGTTTCAGACGGTTCTTGCCAATGCCAATACGGCACTTGTTATGGCTAAGAAGCTGCCGACCAGCTCCTTTGAAGTGTTCTGCGGGACAGCTGCAAACGTAAATCCTTAAAATGATGAAAGCGTCAAAAGGTGTTGCGTACGCTTTTTTATAAAATAAACGGAGGACTATGTATGAACATTGAGGATATCAGATCGATACTGCAGGCGCAATATATTGTCGGAGAGGAATGGAAGGACAGGGAGGTTCACACTGCCTGCGGCTCTGACATGATGAGCGATGTTCTGGCATTTATGAAGGATCAGTCGGTATTGCTGACAGGGCTTTGTAATCTTCAGGTGATCCGTACCTGTGAGATGATGGACATTGTCTGCATTGTATTTGTCCGGGGCAAGATGCCGGATGAAGCAATGATTGAAATGGCAAGGGAAAAGGAGATTGTCATTTTATCCACGGGGCACCGTATGTTTGCGGCTTGCGGTATGCTGTATGAAAAAGGCTTGCGAGGGGGTCTGGATTATAAATGAGTGACACAATACACATGTCCTACGTGGTTCCAGCGGGTGATTTCACACGGGCAGGGGAGGCCTCCAGCAGTCTGAAGAGCAGTCTGAAGAAGATGGGAGTGGCTCCGGAGATCGTACGCAAGGTGGCGATTGCTATGTATGAAGGTGAAATCAATATGGTGATCCATGCTACCGGAGGCATTATCGATGTGGTCGTATCTCCGGAGGAGATCGAGATGACCTTAAAGGATCAGGGACCGGGGATCACAGATATTGAGCTTGCCATGCAGGCGGGTTATTCCACGGCGCCGGATAATATCCGTTCTCTGGGCTTTGGAGCCGGTATGGGATTGCCCAATATGAGAAAATACAGCGATGAGTTCAAGATTGAAAGTATCGTTGGAGTCGGAACTACGGTCGTGATGAAGGTGAAGATGTAGTTTAAATAAAGGGGCAGATTTTCCTGCCCTTGGGAGTTATAATGAAGGAAGGTATATACCTTCATGGAAATGGAGCGATATTCAGACCGACATGATATGTGATGAATGCCGGCATTTTGTCTGACGGAAGTATAAGGGGGGAAGAAACGATGGGTAAATTTTTTACTTCGGTCCGCTTGAAGGAAGACTTATGTATGGGATGCATTAATTGCATTAAACGCTGTCCCACACAGGCCATCAGAGTAAGAAACGGGAAAGCGGTAATCACCAAGGAATTCTGTATCGATTGCGGGGAATGTATCCGCATTTGTCCTCATCATGCAAAGGAAGCTACCTATGACTCCCCCGATATCATGAAGAAATTTGAATATACCGTGGCGCTGCCTGCACCGTCCCTTTACGGACAGTTCAATTACCTGGAGGATGTTAATATCGTCCTCACAGCTCTGAAAAAAATGGGCTTTGATGATGTGTATGAGGTAAGCGGAGCGGCGGAGCTTGTCTCTGAGATGAGCAGAAAATATGTGGCGGAGCATAAGGAGAAATGGCCGGTAATCAGTACGGCCTGCCCCTCTGTTGTGCGTTTGATACAAGTTCGTTTTCCCAATCTGATTGAACACCTGTTACCGATCAATGCACCGGTGGATCTGGCTGCTTCCATGGCAAAGCATAAAGCGATGGAAAAAACCGGACTTCCCAGGGAGAAGATCGGGATTATTTTTATCTCTCCCTGCCCGGCGAAGATGACGGCGGTAAAAGCGCCCATCGGCATTGACCACAGTGAAATAGACGGTGTTCTTGCCATTAAGGAGGTGTATCCGATTCTCCTGCCCTTAATGAAGCAGAGCATCGATGATGTGGAAGAGCTTAGCATATCGGGGCGGATCGGAATTGGATGGGGCAGCACCGGCGGGGAAGCCGCCAGCCTGCTTACGGATAATTATCTGGCCGCAGACGGGATCGAGAATGTTATCAAGATTCTGGAGGATCTGGAGGATCAGAAGTTTGACCGGCTGGAATTCATTGAGCTGAATGCCTGTGCGGGAGGCTGTGTGGGAGGCGTGCTGACCGTGGAGAATCCTTATCTGGCCAAGGTGAAGCTGAAACGGCTGAGGAAGTATCTTCCGGTGGCCTGTTCCCACTTGATCAGCGGTGCCCATGAGGATAAATTCTGGACCGGTGAAGTGGAGTATGAGCCGGTATTCAAGCTGGGGAAGGACATGAAGGAAAGCATTGCCAATATGACCAGAGTGGAAGAGCTGTGCGGGAGGTTTCCGGGTCTGGATTGCGGCTCCTGCGGAGCACCTACCTGTAAGGCTCTGGCAGAGGATATTGTCAGAGGGGTTGCAAAGGAAGAGGATTGTATCCATATCCTTAGGGATTATATCCATAAGCTTTCAGAAGAGATGCTGAAGCTGGACCGGATAAAGTAGTTCAGGGTTACAGCAGGAGGATATAGTACATAAATTATCGCAGAAGAAATTGCTATAGAGTAGATTACAGCAGAATACATTGCAGCAGAACAAGGGAGCAGAACAAAGATTGCAGAATAAAGACAGCAGAATAAAAGCAGCAGAAACAAAAAGCTGGGAAGGTAGAAGAATGAAGGTAAGAGAATTAATTCAGGATGGAAGCTTGAAACTGGTGAACGAGGGAGATAATACGGAACGGGAGATTTCCGTACCTTATTGCTGTGACCTGCTGAGTGTTGCCATGAGCAGGATGCCTGCGGATTCGGCCTGGGTCACGGTAATGGGAAATGTCAATACGCTGGCGGTGGCTGCTCTGGCCGACGCGGCTTGTATTATCCTGGCAGAGGGAAGCCATCTGGACGAGGCGGCGCAGAGCAAGGCGAAGCAGCAGGGCATCACAGTCCTGGAGGCGGAGCTGCCCATTTTTGAAGCCGCCATACTGGTCTACCAAAAGCTTCATGCATAAGCTGTTCTATGATCTTCATATCCATTCCTGCTTGTCTCCCTGCGGGGATGAGGATATGACACCCGGTAATATTGTGGGTATGTCGGCGTTAAAGGGCCTGGACATTATTGCGGTTACCGATCATAATTCCTGTCGGAACTGTCCGGCGGTCTTAAAGCTGGCGGAGGAATACGGCATTGCCGCCATACCTGGGATGGAGCTGACCACCATGGAGGAGGTTCATGCGCTGTGCTTGTTTGAAGCGCTTTCTGACGCACTCCGCTTTGATGAATATGTCTATTCCAAATTGATGAAAATACCCAATGAGGAGAGTATCTTCGGCAAGCAGGAGATCTGTGACGAGGAAGACCGGGTCACGGGTACGGAGCCTTTTCTTCTGATTAATGCCACGGATATTTCCTTTGATGATCTGGGGGCGCTGATGAAGGAGTACCGGGGCGTATATCTTCCCGCCCACATTGACAAAAGCTCCAACAGCCTGCTGTCCAATCTGGGTTTCATTGCGCCGGAGGCAGATTTTCAAGCGGCAGAGCTCGCTAATCCGGACAGGTATGAGGAGCTTAGCGGGAGGAATCCCTATCTGAAGCAGTGCAGGATCATAACGAATTCGGATGCCCATGAGCTGGGGAGGATTCAGGAGGCGGTCAATTACCTGGAGTGTGAAAGCCGGTCCAGGCGGGATATACTGAAGGCAATTGCGGGAAACTATTGAAATCTTCCGATCATGTGCTATAATATTCAAGACGAGCCGCCAGGCCCGTCATATGAAACAGGAATAATGGAATTGATATAAAATGACTATAAACAAAGGAGTTTATGAGTATGGATTTAGTTGATGTAAGAGAATTGTTCCGGAACAAGGAGCAATATATTGGAAAGCAGGTATCCGTGGGAGGATGGATCCGAAGCGTCAGAGATTCCAAGACCTTCGGTTTTATTGTATTGAATGACGGTACCTATTTTGACACTTTGCAGGTGGTATATCATGATAAGCTGGAGAATTTTTCGGCGATCTCCAAGCTGAATGTGGGGTCTGCCATTATTGTGAAGGGTCAGCTGGTAGCCACACCCCAGGCAAAGCAGCCTTTTGAAATCCAGGCGGAGGAGATTGTTCTGGAGGGCGCTTCCACATCGGAGTACCCGCTTCAGAAGAAGAGGCATACCCTGGAGTATCTGAGAACCCAGACCCACCTGCGTGCAAGAACCAACACCTTTCAGGCGGTGTTCCGTGTGCGTTCCTTAATCGCCTATGCGATTCACCAGTATTTCCAGGACAGGGATTTTGTCTATGTTCATACTCCGATTATCACCGGAAGCGACTGCGAGGGCGCCGGAGAGATGTTCCGGGTAACCACCCTTGATCTGGATAACCTGCCGAGAACTGCCGACGGATCAATTGATACGGAACAGGATTTCTTCGGAAAGGAAACCAATCTTACGGTAAGCGGGCAGCTAAACGGTGAGACCTATGCCATGGCGTTCAAGAATATCTACACCTTTGGACCCACCTTCCGTGCTGAGAATTCCAACACCACCCGTCATGCAGCCGAGTTCTGGATGATTGAGCCGGAGATTGCCTTCGCGGATCTGAAGGATGATATGGCTCTGGCAGAGGGAATGCTCAAATATGTAATAAGCTATGTGCTGGAGCATGCGCCCCTTGAGATGCAGTTCTTCAACCAGTTCATCGATCAGGGCTTGTTAGAGCGGCTGAATCATGTGATGAATTCTGATTTCGGGCATGTTACCTATACGGAAGCGATCTCCATTCTGGAGAAGAACAATGATAATTTTGATTACAAGGTATATTGGGGCTGTGACCTCCAGACGGAGCATGAACGCTATCTGACGGAACAGGTATACCAAAAGCCGGTATTTGTAACGGATTATCCGAAGGATATCAAGGCCTTCTATATGAAGCTCAATGAGGACAACAAGACTGTGGCGGCCATGGATCTGCTGGTTCCCGGCATCGGTGAGATCATCGGCGGAAGCCAGAGAGAGGATGATTACGACAAGCTGGTTCGCAGAATGGAAGAGATGAAGCTGAACAAGGAGGACTATGAGTTCTACCTTGATCTGAGAAAATACGGTTCCGCCAGACATGCGGGCTTTGGGCTGGGCTTTGAGCGCTGCGTCATGTATCTGACGGGAATGGGCAATATCCGGGATGTAGTTCCCTTCCCCAGAACTGTGAATAACTGCGAGCTGTAGGGCAGGAGATTTTTTGAAGATAAAAAAAAGAGATCGTTAAACTATAAAATAAAAAGTCTATAGAATAAAAAAGGGCAGGCTGTTAAAATATGTAGCCTGCCCATCACTATAGCGATTATTCAATAATACTGATTTCATAAACACAGGATAAGCCGTCTCTTAAAAAAGAACGCTGTACTTTTGCGGATACTTGTCTCCCTAAAACTTTTGAAAACATTTTTCTGGCATAATGTGCCGAGCAATCGCAAAGTGCTGGAGATACTTTGCCCTGGAGCGCCGTTGTTATGGGGCATACGCAATAATTTTTATTCTCATCAACCAATAATCTTTTATTCTCATGATCAATACGAATAATCCATCCATATTCCCTATGCAGGAAATCAATGAAGTGATCCAAGTCTCCAACGTATTTCTCAAGCAACTGATCCATATCATTTACCCTGTAATGTAAACCGGCACAACGCTCCAAACAGGCATGTTTTATTTCTGGAGAACAATTATCTTCTATTCCTTCTAACAGACAAGCCGCCCATTCAGCATGAAAATTCTCCATATCATTTCCTCCATTCGTTAGATGTTTTTCTGTAACAGATGACTTTTTTACTATACTACAATAGAATACTACTTTAAATGTATAGATTGGAAGATAACATGTACATAATGCTATTCCGTCTAAAGCATAATCTTGCGCCATCGTACAAAGCTTACGGTACAAAGCTTTCGCAGATATTTATTTGCAGGTCCTGTTTTTATGCAGAAAAAAAAGACACGCTGTATCCTAACCGAAAATGTTGGTTTGCAACGCGCCTTTTTGTATCTGCTAAGACTTTATTTGTGAGATTTAAGCTTTGGTACAATCGTATTACGGTCAGGAAATATGATATGTTTTATCCTATTCAGGGCAAACAGCAGCATCAGGCCAAGGAAGCCGGCGGCACACACCTCACCGAGTCCGACGGTAAGCATCATGTACGGGATAGAATCCTTGGAATCAATGGTATACCGGAGAACCCAGGGGATGATTAACGCGTTGGCCACAATGGGAGGGATGGGTACCAGGTACTTATGACGCCTTAATTGATAGGATAGAATGGCTCCGATCAAAGTGGCCAGGGAACCGAATACCATATCCAGAACATGTGCACCGGACCATACCGCACTCAGAAAGCAGCCAAGAGTTACGCCGGGGATGGCAGCAGGAGTGAAGTAGGGAAGGATGGTCAGAGCCTCTGCGATTCTGAACTGAATGGGACCGAAGGAACTGAACTGGAATACCAGCACCAGTACAGTATAGATGGCCGCAATAATAGCAGCCTCCGTGATGAATTGGATCTTTGTTTTGTTCATTCTTATTCTCCTTTAGTTTTGTTTTACGTCAGGAAGGTTACGAACTGACGTTATGTGATTGAGGAAAGCCTTGATTTATAAGGCTTTGCGACTTTATTAGTATAACATGAAAATGGGGGTTGTCAAGCTTTGACTCAACTTTTGACTCAAGTTTGGGGGAAAAGAGATAAAAACAGATAAAAAAGCATTTTTTGTTGATTAACATATGGCAGATATTTATAATATAGGAATAGGATGCATTATTACAAAAGAAAAATATAAGGAGGCTGCCAATGATAGAAACAGAAAAGTGCTTAAACATAGTATTTTTAAAAGTACATACTTTTGAGCAAGAGATCAGTAAGGAGAAGTTGCTGAGTTTTGAGAAAAAGAAGGATGCAATAAATTCTTTTTATACATCGGAAATTGCAGGCATAGAGGAAAAAGCAGACTATAAAGAAATTGTTGAGAAGAAGCAAGAGGAAACATCGGATAGCATTCTCGATATATTAGAAAAGACACGTGAAGAAATATTTTCGAAGTATGCAAAGCAGGCAGAGAACAGAAGGAAAAAGAAGCTACAGGACTTAGAAGGTGGTGTGTATGGAAATCAGAAAATAAATCCTGTAGAGGAGTTTGATGAAACATATTCGGAAGGCTTTGATATCCGATGCATTTTCTATGTTGAGAAAGAGGAACTGGGACAGGCATTGGAGAAGGTTACAAGACAATTTAGGACGATAAAGACAAGCAAGATATCTTATCATAGGTACTTGAAATTGAAGGTGGTAAGGCTGAAGGATGAGGATACTTTTAAGGAAGAAATTAGAATTGAAATTTATAACATAAAGTCAGATAAGGAAGAGACTGATGAATATAATGGCTGTATATGCAGTAGCCTGTCTGATTTGGATAAAAAGCTGATCGAACTGATTGATTATGGAACAGAACTTGGAAGGCAGGAAATAGCTGATATCAGAAGGATAATAAAAAATAATTATTCTAACATACCTGTGAAACAAATAGACCTGGTAGATGAAATTAAGCTGTCATATATTTGTGATTATATTGCAGAAAAAGATATTAAGGTAACAATTATTAATAAAGATAAACAAGGTCAAAAGCAATTATATCTCATACCAAGTGCAGATTTTGACAAGGAGTTTGGTGGGTATAAGAACATGATTGCATTTAGAAGTTCTCTCATGCAGGAAGGAATTATGATTGCCAGCCGCGGCAGAGGGAAATATAAGCATACTGACCAAAAGTATTATATTGCAATTGATGCCGATTCTGATAAGGTAAAGAATAAAATTACCAGCATTAAAAATGACACGGAAGGGCAGGCAACAGAGGGGAAAAAGGACAATGCAAAATAAGGTCTTTTCTGTTATTCCATATTATGGTGGCAAGGCAAAAATGAATAGCCTGATAGTGGATTTATTGGATTATCAGAATACCGACATTTATATTGAGCCGTTTGGTGGAGGTGCCAGAACTCTATTAAATAAGCCAAGGCATAGCTATGAAGTTATGAATGATTTAAGTACAGGGATACAGGCATTATTTACAACCTTGACCGATAAAACAGCCACCAGACAGCTTATGAATTTCTTATATGAAACCGAGTACTCTAAGAAATGGTTTGAATGGGCGGTAGCGTATCGGAATGAAATAGAGGATAATGCAGTTGGCGAGATAAAAAGGCAGATGATTGATTATATTAGCCAGATTGAGGACAGGTACAACCTTGATTTATGGGGAGAATTCCATAAGTCTCCCCATGATATTCATGTGGAAAAGACATTACGTAAATTAGGTATCTCACATGAGGAAAGAAAAAAGGCAGTTACATTAGTCAATAAATATTTATCGATCAAAAGCCATGAAAAACTGAGTGATTTAACGGTGGCAGATGCTTTGAATAAACCGGGGTATGATAAGATACATCATGCAGCAGCTACTTTCATTGTTTACCAGATGTCAAGGGATTCCATGGGTAAATATTTTACTGCATATCGCTTCAAGAGTGAGAATGCTTATTATAATGCTGTTGACAGGTTACTGGAGGCAAATGACAGACTAAGTGGGGTACAAATTTATGCAAAAGATGCGATGGAATTTTTCAATGATGGGGAGGATGCAGTATTAAATGATAATAGAGTCATGCTGTACTGTGACCCAACTTATTTATCAGAAGAGGATGTTGATACTTATATCAAGCTGAAAGAGGATTATAATCCGGGAGCAGTGTATAAAAACTATTGGACCTATACAGAGCACGAGGAATTTTTGAAAAAGATACAATATGCAGAGTGCAAGGTTTTGTTAAGCAATTATAGGGATAGGACACATCTGTATGACAATTATTTAAATAGCAGTACCGGTTGGAGAAGCATAGAGTATGAAACTGTTACAACGGTTGGAGTAGGGGCAAAGAAAAGAACGGAGGTTCTGTGGCTTAATTATTAATAGACAAAGCAGACCATTTATGATAATATAAGGGCAGTAAAAAAATAAAATATAAAATATAGAATTCTCAAATTCTCAACATTCTCACTTGGGTTAACCACAAAATGTTTTAGAGTTGTATAAGGATGTTGGTATGCGTATAAAGGTGTAATGTAGCGTATTGAGAATTGAATACATAGGAATTATTAGTATCTATACGTTGGTATAGGTACTTTTTTTATGGGTTAAAACAATTATAAGGACAGAATTGCATTTTGAAACAACCACACTCTTGTACTATTTTATAGTAGGACGGAAAAATCAGCATGATTTGTACTTATTATTGTCTAATGAAAAAACTATGATATACCAAAAAGGAGTAGGGGTACGGAATTGTTAAGGTACTAAAGTGACAGTAGGAGAAGATATACTACTATATTAATAATCCTAAAGTGCATTTTAGATGTAGGAAGTATGCTGATATAAGTATGGAATAGTTACACGGAGTTATATATGGAAATGGCAGAGGTAATATTAAGATATGCTCTGATGATGAAGATTGGATAAATCATTGATAACCACTGTATACTTTAGGATAGGAAGAATGGCAGAGAGAAGATATAGATAGATTCGAGTAATAGAGATTATTGGCTTATATGTTAAGAAGGGTTTATTCAGTTAAAGAATTGCCTTGCATAAATGAGATAGTAGCGGTACAATAACCACCCAAATTTAGAAAAGGAGGAGGTTAGGTTATGGCACTATCGGATGAATTACAGCATTTGGTAATTGAAATGAATGACATTAGTAAGATAACGGAATTGTTTTGGATAGCATTTCAACATACCACAACAGTAACTATGGAACATGTAATTACTTCATTGTATGTATTAAGAAAACAAATGGAGGAAGTGGAGCAACATTTACAGAAGGTATTAGAAACAGTAGAAAAGGAAGAGGTGGCAGAAGTCTTAATTGAGGATTCGTAAAAAATAAGCACCAATAAACAAGTGATAGTTTATGGGTGCTTGAAGGTATCGATTAGGGCAAGAACCAAGTCGAGTTGTTTTTTACTTAAGCCTGTAACTTCAACGGTCTTTTTAGTTTCTATGCCGAGTAAGTAATCGGTAGTGACTTTATACAGACTGGCGAGCTTTATGAGTGCTTCATAACTTGGCTGTCTTTCGGATGTTTCATAATAGCTGATAATCGATTTTGATACACCGATACGTTCGGCTACTTCAACTTGAGTTAATCCATGTTGGATACGAAGGGTTTTTAATTTGTCCCCGAGCATAAGATATCACCTGCTTTCCACTAATAGTTTACATGGATAGCAATGACTATTGGTTAGAATAATCGGTAAAATATTGATATAAATATCACTATTAGTCAATTTTATCGTTGAAACGATAACAATTATGTGGTAATATGGTACAAAGTGGAATATTTACTTGCAAAAGGTAAGGGGTAATGAAGCAGTAGAATAAGAGGGTGGAGTTAACTATAAGTGAATTAAAATTGAGGAGAAAGTTCAATGAAGAAAAATAAGTTATACATTGTGTTAATTGTAGTATTAGTGATGTTAAGTGCATCGGGCTGTGGTTTATTAGATAAAAACTGTTCTGCTAAAGATTGTGATTCTGAAATTTATGAGGATGGGTTATGTAAATATCATTATATACAGCAGGTCGGCGAGGACGCATTGAAAGGCTTGATTAATGGTAAGTAGAAAACGAAGATTTTACATTTAGAAACTGGGAGAAAGGAAGTATACAATGTATTGTGAGGAATGTGGTACACAACTAAATGACGATGGTAAATGTCCTGATTGTTTAAAAAATATGGAATCAGATAACGTGTTGGAAGATAGTGACAGAGATGAAGAAGTTAAAAGATATAGGGAAGAGATGGAAAGAAAAGATTACTCGAAGATTTTTATAAGTGATGAAGAAATATATGTGACATCCATTGGGAATGGGTATATAGAAAATTATTTATTGGATGGGACATTAAAAAAGGCATTTCTTGTCATCAGCAGTAAGCGTGCATACTTAAAGGGCAGATGTTATCTTATGCAGGGTAGGACACTTAAAAGAATTAACGAGGAAAAGACGATTGACTTAAAAGATATCAACGGAAGTGGTTTTTTACATAGAAAGAATTATTTGTTTAGTGTACTGTCAGCTTTGGTGTTTGTTCTTATGGTAGCAATCATATGCGGAAGTTTGTTTATTACTGGATCAATAATAAGCGTTGCTTTAACAAACCCGGCATTAATTGCGGTCATAATGATGTGTAGTCTATCTGGTTGTTGGATGGCAGTGAAGAAAGGTAAGAAAGAATATTTTCCTATTACATTTATACTAATGTTTGTGCTTTTAATAAGTGGGGTGGTTTGTAGTTATTCTTTTACAAAGAACCTATATTATCCGGATTTTGGTGAATGGCTGCTGGTTGCATCCTATTGGGGTACCACAATTGCTTTGCTTGTTTGTGGATTTGTATTAAACAAAAGAATAAATGAACATAAATCATTACGATGGATTACAATCACATGGTATGTGTTATGCTTAGCAGGAGTGGTATTATATATAGGGGTATCTTTAGGATATGAGGTATATAGGGCGGAAATATTATTAGTCGTTGCTGAAGTTGTAATATTGGTTCCGCTTTCGTTTGTTTTATATAAGATCGGTAAATTATTGGGTAAACTGTCAAACCGTACATGGTTTAATATAATGATGCCTAGTGGGAACATTTCCTTTGACGTACGATTTTATTCTATCCCGGAGATGCAGGAATTCCAAAAGAGACTTATTATAGCGAAAAATCAGTTTGAGGAACAAGTGAAAGAAGTTAAGATGGCAGAGACAGTTGATACAGCAGCAGCTTTAAGCAATATAAGTAAGGTGTTGGATAAAGTGGATGTAAAACAGGGGTCGCTTACCGAGGAAATACAATCAGCTGTAAAACTGTTAGAACAGGGATTGATTTCTAAAGAAGAATTTGAGCAGTTGAAAAAGAAGCTACTTGGTTAATTGAAATGTGTTTTAAGTTGAAGATATTACAGGGAGGATAGTAATGAGTGAACATTTGGAAAAAATAATGAAACGGTTATTGATATCAGCATTGATGGTATCAATAATGTTTAGTCAAACTATGCCAGTGGTTGTGAGTGCTAACAGCACCACAGATATACTGGATGAATTTTTCAAAGAAATTGGCATAGAGAAAAAAGAGATTACAAATAATAATAATACTGAATTTGAAATTAAGAATGGAATATTAACGGCTTATTATGGAAACAGCAAAAAAGTAGCAGTTCCAAACACAGTAATTGCTATAGGCGAGAAGGCTTTTTACAAGTGTAAGAGTTTAAACAGCATAACTATACCTGACACAGTTACCAGTATAGGTGATTTGGCTTTTTATGGTTGTGAGAATTTAAGTAGTATAACAATATCCAACTCAGTAAAGAGCATAGGAGTATTTGCTTTTGAAGATTGTATAAGCTTAACCAAAATATCAATACCCAATTCTGTGACGAACATAGGACGTGGAGCTTTTGAAGGATGTGAAAGTTTAAGCAAAATAACAATGCCAAATTCAATAACGAGTATAGGAGATTCGACTTTTTACAATTGTAAGAGCTTAAGCAGTATAGTAATTCCCAATACAGTAACGAGTATAGGATCATATGCGTTTAATGAGTGTGAAAATTTAAGCAAAATAACAATACCAAAAGCAGTTAAGAGTATAGGATCTTCTGCCTTTAGTGAAACTCCATGGTTAAAAGCACAGCAGAAAAAAAATCCATTAGTTGTTGTGAATGGTATACTTATTGATGGAAGTGGAAGTAAAGGAAAGGTAACAATACCTAAAACGGTTAAAGTAATAGGAGATTATGCGTTTAGGGGTGCAGACTTAAACAGTATAACAATCCCCAATACAGTAACCAGTATAGGAGATTTTGCTTTTGAAATGAGTGGAGATTTTAGAAGTATAACAATTCCAAACTCAGTAAAGAGCATAGGAGCAGGTGCTTTTAATTGGTGTAACTTGAGTAATATAACAATACCCAAATCAGTAACCAAGATAGGAGGATGGGCATTTGGCAATACTCCATGGTTAATAGCACAACAACAGAAGAACAAAAATGCATTAGTCGTTGTGAACGGTATACTTATTGAGGGAAGTGGAAGTCAAGGAAATATAACAATACCTAAAACTGTTACAAGCATAGCCGATAATGCATTTTATGGTAATAGTCATATAACGAAAATAACAATATCGAATTCAGTGACGAGTATAGGGGAACATGCTTTTTACTGTGCTGGGAGCTTTAGCAGTATAACAATACCTAACTCTGTAACGAGTATAGGGCATTCTGCTTTTGATGGGTGTGAAAGTTTAAGCAAAATAACAATACCAAAATCAGTTAAGAGTATTGGAGGGGATGCTTTTGATAGAACTCCATGGTTACGTGCACAGCAGAATAAAAATCCATTAGTTGTCGTGAACGGCATACTTATTGATGGAAGTACAAGTAAAGGAAATGTTACGATACCTAAAACGGTTAAAGTAATAGGAGATTCTGCTTTTTATTGTGCGAGCATAAGTAGTATAACAATCCCGAATACAGTGACCAGTATAGGATATTTGGCTCTAGCCAATTGTAAAAGTTTAAACAGTATTGTAATACCCAGTTCAGTAACGAGAATAGGAGATCGAGCTCTTGCCTATTGTGATAATTTAAGCAGCATAACAATACCAAAATCAGTAACCAGCATAGGGGAATGGGCTTTTTACGAGCATAATAAAGATCTAACAATAAGTGGCACTAAGGGCTCATACGCAGAAACTTATGTTAAAGAAAATGGTATTTCATTTAAAGCAAAGTAGTAAAAAATATTATCAATTATAAGCATAATTAACGTTATAAGACCTTCATTTAAAGTGGAGGTCTTATTTTTCTGCGTTACTATAGTAAAAAGAAAAAGACGTTTACATATGAATATGTGCTGGCAGAGAAGAATGAGGTAGTTGAAGTAGGATAAGTTTATTTGACATGAAAAGATTTGCTGGTATTACCCTGTAAGAAGTTGTATTAAACTTATCAGAGAGTATGGAAAAGATTTATTGCTGTGACTGGTAGGGAATTATTAATTGCAGAGGATATCATCTTCGACAATAATTAAAATCAAATTTTTTCATATGTATTTATGAGGACAGGCTAATTAATAAAATCTGCTAATGAATATAGGGTATTACGTGGAAGAATTTCAGGGTCTGGCTAGTTATAAGAAATGATATACATGATGTAATAATTTGGATGTATTCTGAAGGGTAGATTTTGATAGGAAAGGTATGAGGGTATAGGTTTAGAGGGTGTAAAATGGTATATGAGGGGTTAAGTAGAGGATTATGATTTAATATATGCCTGTTATTTAACGTACTCCAAATAAGTAATAAAGTGTATATCAGAGGAAAGAAATCATAGATAAATGCACTTTAGATTGGAGGTGCGGAATGGAAAATGAAATTATTGATTATGCTACAGCTGCTAAATATTTGAAAGTAATATATGGTTTATTGAATAAGGATTACTTTCATAATGAGCTTGAAGATGTCACAATAACCATTCAGAAAAAGGCAGGTACTTTCGGTCACTTCTCTCTTGATAAAGTATGGAAACGTGAAGATGGAAAGGTGGTAGACAGGCAACATGAGATTAACATTTCAGCAGAATATATGGCACGTCCTATTGAAAATATAGTTGCTACCCTTATGCATGAATCGGTTCATCTGTATAACTTTAGCAGAGGAATAAAGGACGTTAGCAGTAATGGGGTTTATCATAATAAAATCTTTAAGCAGGAGGCAGAGAAACGTGATTTAATTATTCAAAAGCATGAGCAATATGGGTGGACGTTGACAACACCCTCTCCTATGTTGATAGATTGGGTAAAAAGGAATAACTTAGTGGATATTCCTATCTATCGGGAGGATTATGTAATACAGGTCGGTGGAACTACTGGAGGTGTAGATGGTAATAAACCTATCAGTACAGGTGGAGTAGTGAAACCTGTTAAAAAGAAATGTAGCACCAGAAAATATATCTGTGGAGTCTGTGGTTTATCAGTGAGGGCAACGAAAGAGGTATTCGTAATCTGCGGAGACTGTATGGAAACAATGGAAGTACAATAATAAAATGATAGAAGTCTTGCAAATGATGGCAAGGCTTTTGTGTGCGACAGGCAGTCGCACCAGTCTCGGCATGTCCGAGACTATTTTGCGTATTAGGAACAGCGGTTACGATGCGATGCAAAAACGGACTGGGAGTTCTGAAAGCAAGATTTCTCTGGAGTGAAAGT
>JAEWYQ010000087.1 GCA_023395555.1 Bacillota bacterium | reverse complement strand
ATCAAGCGTGCTTGAATAAAGCCCCTCCCTTCCTTGGACCAATGCAACGTGAGCGAAAGGACGGAGTCCTTGAGCTGAATCTGCGCAGATTAGGGGGGACAATCCTGTGAGTAAGATTTTATTACATGCGGAAGGTATTGCCGATGTGACCATCATTCCAAATATTTTCATCGACCGGTTTATGCCGTCTGCCAACGGGGCTTATGTTAAAGTGTATCTGTATCTGCTGCGCTGTTTTACAGGCCTTTGTCCCGAAGTGACGATCTCCTCCATTGCCGACCACCTGGAGAATACCGAAAAGGATATTATCCGTGCTCTGGTCTATTGGGAGAAGCTGGATTTATTGAAGCTGATACGCAACCATCAGAAAGAAATTACAGGGATTACGCTGGCGGATCTGGGAAGCCAGCCGAAGGTTCCGGTTCAGATTCCCGACCCGGAACAGGCTCCTGATTGGGAGCAGCCATCCGGTTGGAAGGAGACCTCTGAATGGAAGGAGGCCTCCGAATGGAAGAAGTCTTCCGAACGGAAGACGGAAGAAACTGCCGCCGCCATACATACCGCAGCGAAGCCTGCGGCAAGAAAGAACTATTCCGCGGAAAAGATTGCCCAGCTGACCAGTAACGATGAAATTCAGTGGGCAATGCACATTGTGGAAATCTATCTGGACCGTCCGCTGAAACCCATGGATCTCCAGTTAATTCTATATTTATATGAAGAGCTGCATTTCTCCGCAGAATTAATTATGTATTTATATGAGTACTGTGTGTCCAGGGGGAAGAAGAATGCTTCTTATATTGAGGCGGTGGCTCTGACCTGGGCGGAGGAAGGCATTGATACGGAGGAGAAAGCCAAGGAAGCGACGGCAGCCTATAATGAGCACTATAATGTGGTGAATAAAGCCTTCGGTCTGAATCGGGCCCCCGGTCAGATTGAACGCCAATACATTACAAAATGGGTGGAGGTCTTTCGGTTTTCCGACGACATCATTACCGAAGCCTGCAACCGCACTATTTTGAGAACCCAGAAGCCGGACTTTAAGTATGCGGACAAGATTCTGGAGACCTGGTATAAGAAAAGCGCAAAGACTATGGAGGATATTTCCAGACTGGATGAGGATTTCTCCAAGGCGAGCAGAAATCTGGATATTAATAAGGCCGCTGCCAGAGTGACTGCTGCGCCGAACCGTTTTAACCAGTTTCCCCAGCGCAGCTATACCGCGGAGGATTATGCGGAGCTGGAGCGCAAGCTCTTAAGTAAGGGCTTGTAGAAGTTCTGTCTGTGACAGGGAGGAACTGCTCCGGTGAAGATTTTTATAAAGGAGGGATAGGGATGCCCCTTAAAAATGACCAGTACAATCAGATTTTACGGGAGTATGACAGCCGGAGACTTGGGAATAAGCATGAGCTGGATCTGCGGATCGCCCATGCTTATCGTTTGGTGCCTGCATTAAAGGAACTGGAGGAGGAGATGGTGGCCCTGGCTGCAGAGAGCGGAAGGATGGCTCTTCGCGGCAATGACAGCGGCTTAAAGGAGCTTAGGGAGAGAATTGCAGAGCTGGATGACAGTAAGACCCGGCTGCTGAACCAGGCGGGCCTGCCATCGGATTATCTGCAGATGCATTACCGGTGCGGCCAGTGCCAGGACACGGGTTATATCGGCAGGGATAAATGCAATTGCTTTAAACAGGCAATTGCGGATCTGATGTATTCCGGTTCGAATATTAAGGCAGTTTTGGAGAATGAGAATTTCAGCAGCTTTTCCTTCCAATTTTATTCCGATGATTACATCGATGAGGCCCTCGGCCTCTCTCCGCGGTCCAATATGCAGAAGGTGGTTGCCGGGTGCAGGAATTTTACCCGGAACTTTGGTGAAAACAAGGATAATCTGCTGTTTCTGGGGAATACGGGGGTGGGCAAGACCTTTCTTGCCAATTGCATTGCCAAGGAGCTGCTGGATAAGGGTTATACCGTAATCTACCTGACTGCTTTCCGTCTCTTCGATATTCTGGAGAAGAACAAGTTCGGGAGGGATGAGGACAGCTCTTACACGGCTGCAAACCAATTTGAATATATTCTGGACTGCGATTTGCTGATCATTGATGATCTGGGTACAGAGCTGAATAATGCCTTTACCAACTCCCAGCTCTATCTCATTATTAACGAGCGGCTGCTGCGGCAGAGATCCACCATCATCTCCACAAATTTGTCCCTGCCCAATATCAATACCACCTACGGAGAACGAATTTTTTCCAGGATTGTAAGCAGTTATCATGTGGAACGTATCGTTGGAGAAGACATTCGTCTTCTCAAGGCAGTCAACCGAATCAATTCATAGGAAAAGCCGAAATCTCCTTGACTTATGAAACTGATATATGTTATACCATAATCACAAACGCATGAAATATGTGCGGTGAATGGCTTTTTAAACCAATCTTTTATTTTCTATGGAGGGAATAATCTAATGTCAAAGGATGAGAAGATCGTAGAAACAATTCCTGTGGGGCAGCTGGGAATCATTGCTTTAGAGAGCAGCAAAACCCTGGGACAGCGTGTGAACGACTATCTGGTTGCATGGCGTCAGGAAAGAGAAAGCGAGCATAAGGGAACCATTGCTTTTGCGGGTTATCAAAGGGATTCTTACTTGATGAAGGCCTGCTGTCCGCGGTTTGGTACCGGCGAGGCAAAGGGGCAGATCAAAGAATCTGTACGCGGCGCCGACTTATACCTTCTTGTGGATGTCACGAATTACAGTTTGACATACTCTGTGAGCGGACATACGAATCACATGTCACCGGATGATCATTACCAGGATCTGAAGAGAATTATTGCGGCGGTTGGTGGAAAAGCCAGAAGAATTACAGTAATTATGCCTTATCTATATGAAGGAAGACAGCATAGAAGAACCTCAAGAGAATCCCTTGACTGCGCCCTGGCGCTGCAGGAGCTGACACAGATGGGCGTGGAGAGCATCATTACCTTTGATGCCCATGACCCCAGGGTCCAGAATGCGATCCCTCTAAGCAGTCTTGAGACCGTGGCTCCCAATTACCAGTTCATTAAGGCAATGCTTCAGCATGTACCGGATATCCGTCTGGACTCCGATCATATGATGGTAATCAGCCCCGATGAAGGCGGTATGTCAAGAGCCGTATATTTTGCCAATGTCCTTGGGCTTGATATGGGTATGTTCTATAAGAGACGTGATTATACCAGGATTGTCAATGGCCGCAACCCCATTGTTGCCCATGAATTCCTTGGAAGCGATATTGCAGGCAAGGATGTTCTCATCGTGGATGATATGATTTCCTCCGGTGACAGTATTCTGGATGTTGCAAGGGAGTTGAAGGAGAGAAATGCCGGGCGGATCTTCGTTGCCGCCACCTTCGGTCTCTTCACGAACGGGGCGGACAAGCTGGATGAGGCTTATGAGCAGGGGTTAATTTACCGCGTGCTCACGACCAATCTCATCTATCAGACCCCCGAACTTCTTGCAAAGCCCTGGTATATCGATGTTGATATGAGTAAATATGTGGCATTGATTATCGATACCTTGAATCATGACAACAGCATCAGCGGCTTATTAAATCCTGTGGAGCGTATCCAGAGCATTTTAAAGGAGCATAATCAGGGCGGAAGAAAGCTGACAGGAAATGATATGGATGATTAATCATTATTTGCCGGTATGAAGATAATAAAAGGGTGCAATGATTGCTTCAAAGCGTATGAAGCAGCCATTGTACCCTTGTTTTATATCGTCAGAAGGATAGCAGAGGAGGCTATGGAAGCAACGGCTGATACCGTATAGAATTTGTGCTGGTATAAGTTGCCAAAGCGGTGAAAATGTGATAGGATTGTCTTATTATTTGCACGGATAAAACAGGGAGGTGGCGGCACTTGCTAAAACAGGCGCTCCGTTCGGTTATGGTGATATTTCAATATGCGCGGGTGCCGACTATCCTCACGCTCTTTCTAAAGCTTGCACAATCTTTTGAAGCGCCGCTCAGTATTTTCTTTACGGGTAAATTAGTGAACGGTATCGGTTCCTATATGGAAGGAACAGCCGTATTACCGGAGGTGATAAAGTGGGCGGTGCTGCTTATTGGAATCATGCTTCTCTCGGCTAATTCGGGTCTGTTTCTGGGACTTGCCGAAATCTTTACCCACAGGGAGTTAAACCGTAATTTCACAGGCGTTGTTCTTGAAAAATTCAGAAGGCTGGAGTATTCCTGCTTTGAAGATCCTGAGGTCCTCAATACCTTGGAACGTATGGGGTCGGAACCGCATCTGCGTATCTACTACCTGTATAATAATACAATCAGCGCAGTCTCCACATTTATTTCACTGGCGGGTGCGGCAGTGGTATTCACCCAGGTTTCAATATGGTTTGCCCTTGTATATTTTATACTGCTTGTCCCGCTGTTATGGTTTAACTATAAATCCATTGAGGCGCGGCAGAGGCTGTGGAATACGGAAATGCCCAACTGGCGGCGCAGGACTTATTTATCAGCGCTGCTGGCGGATAAGCATGCGGAATTTGAACTCAAAACCTTTGGGGCACTGGGATTTATTCTGGAAAAATGGAGGCGGCTGGCAGAGGACTTTCGCAGGGAGTATGTGCGTATGAGGCTGAAATACAGCAAATACGGTGTTTTCCATGTGATAACCCTTGCCGTGTGGGCGGCATTTTTGATTTTGTCCATGATATTCGGATTGATAGCCGGAAGAATCGATATCGGCATCTTTGTTGCCTGTATTACTTCAATGGGTGCGGTGCTGGGCGGCTCAGCGGCAATGAGCAGCGCCTTCTCACAGGTCTCCCAGGATTGCCTGGAGATGAAGCATTATGAAATATTCATGTCCCTTCCGGAAGTTCCCCCCGATACGGAGGGGGAGCCGGTTTCTAATCCCCGCATCGTATTTGATCAGGTGCATTTTTCATATCCGAAAACCGATAGAGCCATCTTGAAGGGGGTAAGCTTTGAAATACTCCCCGGAGAGCGGGCCGCCCTTGTGGGTGAGAACGGCGCGGGAAAATCCACCATAGTCAAGCTGTTATGCGGGCTGTACCGCCCGGACAGCGGAGACATATATATTGACGGCGTTTCCATCACACAGTTTTCCGCCTCCTGGCTTCGGAAGGTATTCAGCGTGGTCTTTCAAGATTTCTGCGGCTATGAGCTGACCCTGCGGGAAAATGTAGCCTTTGGAAATATCCGCAGGATCAAGGATGACGCCGCCCTTTACGGGGCATTAAAGGACGGGCTGTGGACAGAGGACCTGCCCCTTGACGCTAACCTTGGCAAGCTGGAGGAAGACGGGACTGACTTATCCGGCGGTCAATGGCAGAAGATCGCAGTTTCCCGCTCGATCTTGAGTGACAGCTCCTTTATTATACTGGACGAGCCCACCGCCGCTTTAGATCCGGTTGCAGAGAGCCGTATGTATGAAACCTTTCAGTCCGTCCTGCAAAAACGGGGCTGTATCATGATTTCCCACCGGCTTGCCAGCGCAAAGATCGCGGATAAAATCATTGTCCTGGACAGCGGCATAGTCGCACAGACGGGCACCCATGCAGAATTGATGTCCCGGCACGGATTATACTGCGATATGTTTACGGCGCAGAGTGCCTGGTATGGGGTCGGAGGTGAGAAAAATAGCTGACAGCAAGCAGAAAAAAATAAAGTATTTAAATATCTATGGAAGAGTGCTCAAAAATTATTTTGAATTTGCGCCTGTTTCCGCCGTCTTCTCCCTGCTGAACTATGTGGTCGGAGGGATGTTTCCCGCATTTACCACTCTTGCGCTGGCCTCTTTGTTTGAGGAGGCATACGCTGTTTATAATGGAAATCAAACTCAGCAAGGCGGCGGTACACCGGGGAAACTGCTCTTTTGGGGACTGATCTATCTTGCCGCCTATGTGCTGAACAATTTCCTGGTTTTTATAGCCGGACTTGTGACAGAACTGGGAGCGGACAAACGGAATGTGCATTACAGATATCTAATGTGCGTAAAATTGTCGCGTATGCCGCTGATTGATTTTGAAAACTCCAAGATAAGGGACATGCAGCAGCGGGCCGAGGAATGTCTGTATACCGGCAGGATGAATGGGATTATCCGGGACAGCTTCGGAATGATCATCGTGAGCTCGTTAAATGTGATCACCGTATCCGCGGTATTGGGACAATATAGCATGTGGTTTCTTCCCCTCTGTATCGTCAGCGTGCTGCCCTACTGTATCGCACGATTAGTCCGGGGAAAAGAGTTTTATTACATAAAGCACAGTATGGCTAAGAAATCCCGCAGACTCGGATATCTGTGGGGATTATTCACCGACAGGCGTACGGTAAAAGAGCTTAGGGCATTGGGGGCGGACGATTATGCCTTTGACAAATGGGTGGAAGCCCGGGATGAGGTGCAGAACGAACTCTGGGAACAGAACCGTAAGGATGCCCTGTCCCTGCTGTTATGCGATGCCTTAAGGATTATAGGCTACGGAGCGTGTATCGCCCTGGCTCTGTTCCTTACATTAAGGGGAACTGTAAATGTGGGAGTTTTCGGGGCATGCATCGCGGCATTTCTCACTCTCCAGTCAGCCACAAGGGGCATACTTGTGCTGGGCGGTGAGCTGCCCAGGGAGCTTGCCTTTGCCGGTGATTATTTTGAATATATCGACCTTCCGGAAGCATCGGAAGGGGAGGAAAGAGGTACACCTTATCCGGGCTTACAGAATAAAATTGAACTGCGCGGCGTATCCTTCCAATATCCCAACGCCGAAAAATATGCTGTGAAGGATGTGAGCTTTGAAATACGCAAAGGTGAAAAAATTGCGGTTCTCGGTGAAAACGGCAGCGGAAAGACAACCCTGTCAAAGCTTCTGATCGGTTTGTTTCCCTGTTCGGAGGGCGGGATATTCTATGACGGCAGGGCGGTGGATGATATGGATAAACCCTCCTTTTATAAAACAGTGTCCGCTGTAGCACAGAATTTTACACAGTATAAATTGCCCCTGCGTGAGAATGTGGCAATGTCTGATATCGATCGTTTCGGTGATGATGAAAAGATCAAAGAAACGCTTCGCCTGGCCGGACTGGAGGAGTTGCTGGACCGGGTAGGGTTAGACTGCGAGCTGGGCATAGCCTTCGGCGGCAGCGAAGTCTCCGGAGGTCAATGGCAGAAAATTGCCATTGCCCGCGGACTGTTCAGAGAGAGCGGACTCATTCTCATGGACGAACCCACAAGCGCTTTGGATCCCCTTATTGAAACAGAGATTTTGACAAAATTCATAGAGCTGGCCAAGGACAAAACGGCAGTTATCATCTCCCACCGTGTGGGACTATGCCGCCTTGTAGATAAAATTGTCGTAATGAAGGACGGCAGAATTGCCGAAATCGGGACCCATGACCAGCTGCTGGCCCGGGACGGCGAATACGCGCGGCTTTTTACGGCCCAGGAAAAGTGGTACAGGTAACATGGTTTATTAATACATAAAAGGAGGCACAATATGCCCAAAACAAAACAAGCCGTTGAGCAGGCGGCAAGATTAAAGCTTTACATTCCCCAATTGGACAGACTGGAAGAGAGGCTGCTTGAATGGACGGCACAGGACCGGTTCCAGGCACTGGTGGTCAAGGCAATGCGTCACGGTGTACCTATTTTTGAGGGCTGCTACGGTACTAGCACAAATGAATACGGCGTCCATATGGATACTATTTTTTCCGTTGCCTCCAATACCAAGCCCATTATCGCTACCCTTATCATGATCCTTTTGGAAGAGGGACGTCTGGAATTAGAGAATCCCATCAAGAGATTTCTTCCTGAATACACCGGCGGCGGGAGGGAGAACATACAGCTATGGCATTTTCTGACTCATACCAGCGGCATTGTAGAGGATGAGCTCCAGAAGGGTATCGATCATTATGTAAAAGAGGAATTAAAAATCGAAAGGCCGGCTGACAATTCGCCGGAGGAAGAATGGGAGCGGTATCATCTGAAAATAAAAGAAGCGCTGGAGCTTCCGGAGGATTATGGCTATAATAAGGTATGGGAGACCCTTGCCCTTCGTATTGAATTGAAGAATAAGCCGCACACAGTCATGTCATACTGCAATCACGGATATCAAAAGTTAAAAGAAGTGATATGCGCCGTTACAGGTGAGACCATAGATTCCTATGCGCAGCGCGTCTTATTCAACCCCCTCGGTATGGTGGATTCCCACTGGATACTGCCAAAAGAGAAGTGGGGCCGGGTGTTGGGAAGAAACGAACGCTGCATGGGCTACGGATGGATCAATTCGGAAGATAATTATACCAGGGAATCCGGTGCGGGCGGACTTAAAACAACGGCAAATGATATGTCCCGCTTCTGTGAGATGATACTCGGGGAGGGCCGTTATAACGGTCAGCGGATACTGTCACCGGCGAGCGTACGTGAGATGACGAAAAACTATAACACAGCATTAACCAGCCATTGGGATGCCTGGGGCCTCGGATGGAATTACCGGGGTAAAAAGGTGGACGATGCAGGAGTTCTGCGTTCGGAGCGCGCGGTGGAGCATGGCGGCTGGGCCGGACATAAATTTCTGGTTGATCCCGAGTACGGGCTTTCGGTAATTGCGTACATGGGAGAATACAGCGATTCCTTCGGCGATTGGGGCAGAATAAACAATATGATTATCGCAGCTATGGAATAAGCTTTTGAACAGAGGGTGTAAATGATGGCATTGGATGAATCATACAGTCCGCAGCCATCATTTATACCCTTATTCTATGGCGTTACTATTTTGAGCAGGTGTGAATCCTATATTGTACAAGAGCAGATGGGATGTTATAATTAGAAATGATGAAATCTCGAAGGAATAATCAAAGCTTTAACCAGGAGGTAAGGATGGAACATATTATAAGGGAAGCTTTAAAGTATAAATGTGATATGTTTGCAGACAATTACAATGTGCTGAAAAAGAAATTTCGATGGGATTATGATATCAATACAAGGCTTGGAGCTTTGCTGTACACGATGGAGAACCGATGGGCGGATACGGATGCCATTGAACGCTGCCGGAGAATTATTAAGGAGAATACGGGAGTGTTCTCCCAATTTAAAGATAACGTGAATTTTATAACTGCGGTTATGCTGGCCCTCCAGTCAGATCCGGAGCCGATGTTTAAGAGCATACAGAGCGTCTATGATTCTATGAAAAAAGAAGGTTTCTACACCTCTCCCTATCTGGTGCTGGCTGCTATGTCTATTGCATTGCAGGCAGATCCCTATGATTACCGGCGGGTGATCACTCAGGCAAAGAATTATTATGATGCCATGAAGGAGGAGCATCGATTCCTTACCTCCTCGGATGACTATGGCTTTGCAGCTCTCCTTGCCATGTCGGATAAGCCGGTACGTCAAGCAGTCAGAGAGATGGAGGATTGTTACCGAAGCTTAAAAGGGGAGTTCTATGGAGCCAACACAGTTCAGGCTCTGTCCCATGTGCTCACCTTCAGCGAGGAACCGGCGGAGATCAAATGCCAGAGGGTATTGGGGCTGAACAAGGCGATGAAGGCCAGAAAATGCAGAATTGGTTGGGGGAATGAATTGTCCTTTTTGGGAGTCCTGGCTCTGTTGCAGGAGGATGCCGATAAATTGGCAGATGAAATTGTCACAGTGAGGGATTATCTTAAGAGTAAGAAGGGCTTTGGCAACTGGTCCATAGCCGATACCTATCGGATCATGTTCTCGGCAGCCCTCGTATGTGACGACTATCTTACGGATATTAAAAAAAGTGCTGTAGGATATGCTCTGGCGAATCAAGTGACAGGAATTCTGGTGGCCCAGCAGATGGCAGTCATGATAACAGCTGTGGGAGTGGTGACAGAAGTGGCGACGGACTGAGCAGATATAACGTTTCTGTTTCCCGGAAGGGAAGCGCAAAGTGAAATGGCTTCAGCATATCATGTATGTTATAAAGGCATCGCCTCCTGGACGGGAAGCGTGGATTGAAATGAGACTTTTTCTTTTTCATCCATAGAGTGGTCTGTTGCTTCCAGATTAAGTAGAAACGGATTAGAAGAAAGAGAGAAGGTTAATACACAATGCATATTATAGTAGGACTGGGTAATCCGACGAAGGAATATCAGGCGACCAGACATAATATCGGGTGGGATGCCATAACGAGGATATCCGATGACTGCCGCATTCCTCTGGATTTCAGAAAACATAAGGCGATTTGCGGTAAGGGTTATATGAAGGGCGAGAAGGTTATTCTTGCCCAGCCTCTTACCTATATGAATCTCAGCGGTGAGAGCGTGCGTGAGCTGGTTGATTATTATAAAGTAACACCCCAGGAGGTTATCATAATTTATGATGACATCAGCCTGGAGGTGGGACAGCTGCGGATTCGCAAGAAGGGCAGCGCCGGAGGGCATAATGGGATCAAAAGCATTATCAGCCATCTGGGAACCGATGAATTCCCGCGGATTAAGGTGGGAGTAGGAGACAAGCCGAAGGGCTGGGATCTGGCAGATTATGTTCTCTCCCGCTTCTCTGCAGAGGAGAATACCGTCATTCGTGAGGCGCTGAAGGATGTGTCCGAGGCATGTGCCGTTATCGTGGAGGGGGAGCTGGACGCTGCCATGAATCGGTATAACCGTAAAAAATAAGCTACTGACATAGGAGGAACTACTGTTGAAAACCTTTACAGCGCCCCTGATGGAGCTTAAAGAATTTGTTGATCTGAAGGACAATATAAGAAGGAGAACTCTGCCGGTACAGGTTACCGGCTGTATTGATTCCCAGAAATGCCATCTGATGCACGGCCTGGGGGAAGAATTCCGCTACCGTGTTATCGTTACCTATAATGATCTGAAGGCGAAGGAAATATACGAGGATTACCGCCTCTATGATAAGGACGTGCTGCTTTATCCGGCAAAGGATATCATATTCTACAGCGCGGATATTCACGGCAACGCCATTGTGAGGGACCGCCTGAGGGTGCTTCGCAGGCTGATTGAGAACCGGAAGGCGACCATCATCCTTTCTCTGGAGGGCGGAATGGACCGGTTACTGCCCCTGCAGATGGTGAAGGACCGAATTCTCAGAATTAACGCGGAGTCCTCCATTAAGCTGAATGAATTCAGCGAGGCGCTGGTGCATCTGGGATATGAACGCCAGGCCCAGGTGGAATCACCGGGTGATTTTGCTGTGCGGGGCGGCATTGTCGATGTCTTCCCGCTGACGGAGGATGCGCCCTACCGTATTGAGCTGTGGGGGGATGAAATAGATTCCATCCGAACCTTTGATGTCAGCAGCCAGCGCTCCATTGAGCAGGTGGGGGAATTGATTATCTACCCGGCGGCCGAGGTCATTCTGGATGAAAGCAGACGGATGGCCGGATTGAAGAAGCTGGAAGAGGAAGAAAAGCAGTATTATAAGTCTTTGCGGGAGCAGTTCAAGACGGAGGAGGCTGCCAGGATTCATCAGATCATCCAGGAGTTTAAGGACAATCTGGGGGCCTACCAGGGGTCGGTGGCGCTGGAAAGCTATATTAACTATTTCTATGATCAGACCATGAGCTTCTTCCAGTACTTTGATAATGAGGATACCATCTTCTTCCTGGACGAACCGGGCAGGCTGGCGGAAAAGGGCGAGGCCACGGAGACGGAATTCCGTGAGAGCATGATCGGGCGAATCGAGAAGGGGTACATTCTTCCCGGACAGACGGATGTGATCTATGGCTATAAGGAGGCCATGGGAATTCTGGCAAATAAGAACGCCGTGCTGATCAGCACCATGGAGGTTAAGAATAATTTCTACTCTCCGAAGCACAAATACGATTTTACCGTGCAGACGGTTGCTTCCTATCACAATAATTTTGAAGTCCTGGTGAAGGATCTGGAGCGGTGGAAGAAGAATAAATACCGGGTTATTCTGCTGTCAGGTTCCCGTACCAGAGCAATGAGGCTGAGCGAGGATCTGAGGGATTTTAATCTCAGCGCATTCTATGGCGAGGACATGGATCGGGTACTGCAGAGCGGCGAAATTATGGTGGCCTACGGCAATCTTAGAAGGGGCTTTGAATATCCGCTGATTAGGCTGGTCATCATCTCCGAGAGCGATATCTTTGGCACCGAGAAGAAGAAAAAGAGGAAGAAATCCACCTATGAGGGCAATAAGATCCAGAGCTTTACGGAGCTGGCTCCCGGTGATTATGTGGTGCATGAGAATCATGGTCTGGGAATCTACCGGGGCATCGAAAAGATTGAAGTAGATAAGGTGACGAAGGATTACATTAAAATAGAGTATGGCGGCGGGGGCGTGTTGTATATTCTTGCAACGGGCCTTGACGTGATTCAGAAATACTCCGGCCAGGAAGGCCGTAAGCCAAAGCTGAATAAATTAAATTCCATCGAGTGGAAGAATACCAAGGCCAGGGTCCGGGGAGCAGTGCAGGATGTTGCGAAGGAATTGGTGGCGCTGTATGCCCAGAGGCAGCAGAAGACCGGCTTTGAATTTGGTGAGGATACGGTATGGCAGAAGGAATTTGAAGAGGCCTTTCCCTACGATGAGACGGAGGATCAGCTTCTGGCTATTGAAGCCACCAAGCGGGATATGGAAAGCAAGCGCATCATGGACCGTCTGATCTGCGGAGATGTAGGCTATGGCAAGACGGAGATTGCGATCCGGGCAGCCTTTAAGGCGGTATCCTATGGAAAGCAGGTGGTAATCCTGGTGCCCACCACCATTCTGGCCCAGCAGCATTATAACACGCTGGTACAGCGGATGATGGATTTTCCGGTGAGTGTGGATGTACTGTCCCGTTTCCGCAGCAGCGCGGAACAGAAGAAGACTCTGGAACGGCTGAGAAAGGGAAGTCTGGACATTGTGGTGGGAACCCACCGGGTGCTGTCCTCGGATGTGAAGTTTAAGAATCTGGGACTCCTGATTGTGGATGAGGAACAGCGTTTTGGAGTAACCCATAAGGAGAAGATCAAACAGCTGAAGAAGGACGTGGATGTCCTGACCTTGACGGCAACCCCCATTCCCAGAACTCTTCATATGAGCCTGGTGGGTATCCGGGATATGAGCGTTCTGGATGAGCCGCCGGTGGACCGTCTGCCGATCCAGACCTATGTGCTGGAGCATAATGATGAGATTATCCGGGAGGCCATCAGCAGGGAGCTGGCCAGAGGAGGACAGGTATACTATGTCTATAACCGGGTCAACGGAATTGATGAGATAGCGGCTAATGTGGCCAGGCTGGTGCCGGAGGCCAATGTGGCCTTTGCCCATGGGCAGATGAATGAGCGGACTCTGGAAAAGATTATGTTTGAGTTTATTTCCGGCGAGATTGATGTGCTGGTATCCACTACGATTATTGAGACGGGTCTTGACATCTCCAATGTAAATACAATGATTATTGACGATGCGGACCGTCTGGGACTCTCCCAGCTCTACCAGCTGCGGGGCCGGGTGGGCCGGTCCAACCGGACGGCCTATGCTTTCTTAATGTATCGCAGGGATAAGATGCTGAAGGAGATTGCGGAAAAGAGGCTGCATGCCATTAAGGAATTCACAGAGCTGGGCTCCGGCTTCAAGATCGCCATGCGTGATCTGGAAATCCGCGGAGCGGGAAACCTCCTGGGTGCGGAGCAGAGCGGACATATGGAGGCCGTAGGCTATGACCTTTACTGTAAGATGCTGAATGAGGCGGTGAAGGAGACGAAGGGTGAGGCAGCCTCGGAGGAAGCCTATGAAACTACGGTAGACATGGATATGGATGCCTTTATTCCGGCAACTTATATTAAGAATGAGATTCATAAGCTGGATATCTACAAGCGGATTGCGGAAATTGAAAATGAAGAAGAGATGATGGATATGCAGGAGGAGCTGGTAGACCGTTTCGGCGACATGCCGGCGGCGGTGAATAATCTGCTGAATATTGCTTTGATAAAATCCATCTGCCACAGCCTCTATATCGTGCAGTTGATTCATAAGGAGCATGAGGTAAAGCTGATGATGTATCCAAAAGCGAAGCTGGCGGTTGAAAAGATACCGGAGCTTATGATAAAATATCAGAACAACCTGAAATTGATACCGCAATCCAATCCGTATTTTATATACCGGCTGCCATACACCTCCAAAGGGAAATCGGACACCATTGGTATCTTTGAAAGCTTATACCGGCTGCTGAAGGATTTTAAGGAACTGCTGCAGAATTAGCAGGGAGGGCAGAGTCATTGGAAGAAAGGGGAATTAGGAATATGAGGGCAAATCGTAGATTTATGATCCTGTTATCGGTGCTGCTGCTGACCTCACTGCTAACCGCCTGTCGGGTAGGAGAGGAACGGCATGAATTGACGAATTATATAGGAAAGACGGTCCAGGTCTTTGAAAAGAGGGCCGGCATCGGGCTGGAGGAACAGGGAACTGCCGTATATGCGGCGGCGAATGTGGTGCAGGTTATGGCTCCGAATGAGAAGATCAGCGCAATCACTCTGCTGGCGGGAGCCGGAGAATATAAGCTGTACGGTGTGGGCATCGGCATGAAGAAAGAGGAAGTGAAGGAACTGCTTGCGGAAAACTTCGGGCAGGAGATCACGGAAAGCATCAACTCGGAGAAGAATGCAGTGACCAGTACGTATCTGAAGAGTGACAAGGAGCTGTACGTCTCTTACGATATTGACAAGGAGACTGTGAAAGAGATATCCTTTTATCAGGTGGATATAAAGGAAAAGGAGAAGGAAGAAGCGGAAGAGCAGACGAATTCCGGCGAACTTATGGTGATGGTGGGAAATACCAGGGTCTATTATAATGAGGTCATGGTTTATCTGAAATCCGTCCAGCAGAATTATGAATCGGCTTATGGAAACCAGATCTGGAGCGCCGATATTCTTGGGAATGGTGAGAATTTCGGTGATATGGTCAAGGATGAGGTAATGAACCAGATAACGGAGCTGAAGATCATTCGTGCGGAAGCGGCCAAACAGGACATTTATTTGTCGGAAGAAGAGCTGGCGGAGGCCAATGCCTATGCCAAGGAACATTTTGAAGGACTCAGTGCGGCGGACATTGACAAATATCTGATTACAGAGGAGCTTCTCCGCCAGGTATATGCGGACAACCTTCTTGCGGAGAAGATGTTCGAATATCTGACCATCAACGTGGATACGGAGGTTTCCGACCAGGATTCAAAGCAGATTACCGTACAGCACATATTAATTTATAACTCGGATTATGACAGTGAAGGAAAGAAAATTGATTTATCCACCGAAGAGAAGGCAGAGGCATATGAGAAGGTGAAGAACCTGCTGGAGCAGGCCAGAACCACAGAAGATTTCTATGCCCTGGCGGAAGCCAACTCTGAGGCGGATACCATAGAATATACCTTCGGCAGGGGCGAGGGGCCAAAAGAATATAATGCGTTATTCGAACAGGCGGCCTTTACCCTGAGGACTGGTCAGGTAAGTGATATTATTACCACGGATTATGGTTGGCATATCCTGTACTGTATATCGGACTATAACGAGGATGCCACCACCCGGAGAAAGGAAGCGATCATCAGTCAACGCCGCAGCGAGCTGTTTGCAAATCAGTATGCCCAATGGAGTGCCGGATATGATGTTGTTGTAAACAGTGAGGCCTGGAATGCGCTGAGCTATGAGAAGTAATATGAGGGATAATATAAAAAGCGGAAGCCGCAAAATCTTTTTAAATTTTGCGGCTTCCGCTTTTTTGTGAGTGAAATCACAAATAAAGTTTTACGGGTGAAGCCGCAAGATCATCGTATTTAAAAAATCTAAAATAAATGTAAAAAGCACTTGACATTAGATGTAAAGCAAGCTATACTAAAAAAGTAAAGCAAACTATACAACTAAGGAGGCATAAGAATGCAGACCAGAATACAAGAGCTGCGTAAGGCTCGTAAGGTCACGCAGAATGAGCTGGCGGATGCGGTCAACGTAACGCGCCAGACGATTATTTCTCTGGAATGCGGCAGGTATAATGCATCGCTGGTATTAGCGCACAAGATTGCGCAGTTTTTTGGAGTTTCCATTGAAGAAATATTTATTTTTGATCAGGAGGATGAGAATTTATGAGAGGATTATTATGCGGTACAACAGCAAGAACAAACGAAGAGTATAAAAAGGTAGTGAAGGTTCGCATGACCCGGCTTCTGGGGGTGAGCGTCCTTGGAGCATTTACCCTTATCCTGTCTTTACTTGCGGAATTCTACTGGAAGGTGGATATCGACGAGAGAATGCTGGGCGTCTATGCAGGCATGGGCAGCAGTCTGATTGTCGTAGGGGTTGTCCTGTGGATTAAAAACCGAATCATTCTGGGGGACGAAGAGAAGCTGCAGGAGAGCCGGCTCAGCAACGCGGATGAGAGAATCAAAGAAATCAGCAATAAGGCATATATGACGGCAACAGCAATCCTGCTCATTGCCATGTATGGAATTGCGTTAATCGGCGGTCTGTTCTACCCGGTGATGATACAGATATTGATCATATTGGTGGGTATATTTGCCCTGGCTTATTTCATAGCTTACCGTGTTTATGATAAGAAAATGTAGGAAGGGATTAGAGAGAAAGGGGATGCGAAAGCATCCCCTTTCTCTTGTTCCTCCGGTGCACGGTGAAACCGGAGGGGAGCACAACCTGTGGTTGAGTTTTATTTTTTTAAACTTACCGCTTAAGACATTCCATTTTCCGGTTCCGGTTTGTATAATACAAAATATCAAAGGAAAATGGAGGAGGTTTTATATGGATACAAACAGAATTGGAAAGCAGATTATGACTCTGCGAAAAGAGAGGGGCTACACCCAGGAAAATCTTGCTGAGTTTCTGAACATCAGCCCCCAGGCAGTATCAAAATGGGAGAACGGACATGCCCTCCCGGAGACATCGGTGCTTCCCGCCCTTGCAAAGCTGCTGGATACCAGCATCGACTCGATACTGACAGATAGCAAGCTCCAGATTTTATCCGCCTTTTACGGGGATGGGATGGAAAGCCACAATGTGACCAGCCGGTTAAACAAACTGCTTCAGAATGATTCTTTGGAGATCGAGGTGAATGCTTTGTCCCTTGCCTGTCAGCCGGGAGGCAGCCGCCCGGGGTACCTGGCGGTAAAATACCGGACGGAGCAGGGTATTTTCTATACCTTTGCAGAGGAGAACGGACATCTGGCCATTAACCTGGAAAGCAAGGCTTATACGGCCACGGAGAAGGCGGAAATCATTGCGGCGGCCTATGGCACGTCAAAAGCCAAAATGGATGTAATGCAGAAGGTTGCGCATTATAAGGTATTCAACTGGAACGAATACCATGCCGACCATGAGAGTTTTCCCAGTAATCCGATGAACGATGACAAGGAATATCTGACCTTTGTATATTTGAATAAGGATGGCATTCACATGGTTACCTGTGAGGAGGGGGAGAGCATTGCATACAACGAAGATAAAACCGAGTTTTTCAGAAAACAGATCAGCGGAGAATATTTCATACCGAATGTTCCCATACTGCCGGAATTCGGGAAGGGCTGGGAATGCTCCTGGGCGGCGGCCTTGACTGCGGCGCTTATGACAATGGATATTAAGGCCACCTATGAACATGTGATGGGTGTTTCAGGTGCCTGCTATCGTCTTGCCTTCTGCTCGCCGGGATGGGATTATAGCTCAGTGGACGGACTGGTTGCTTATGACTATGCTACGCCGGGTTATAAGGCTTTTGGATTTGTGCCGAAATTTGCCGACCGTGTGGATAAGGAAACGCGGGCAGAGGAACGCAGACGTATGGTGAGTGAAATCCGCCATAACATGCCGGTGCTTGGCATCAATCTGCGGGTTGCACCGGAGTGGGGCGTTATCTGCGGATATGAGGAAAACGGAGCGGATTTATTCTGCCGTACTAAATATGATAGGGAGATTATAGCTTCCGCAGATTTCAAAAAGGACGAGAATAATCCATATGATTATCTTCGGGTGGATAACTGGCCCTTTATTATCACTTATTTTGACGGGAAGACCGTGCCGCCCTCTGACCGGAATAATCTGCTGAATTCCCTGGCTGTGTTTGTGGATTGCTCGAAACAGACCAACAACCGGGGCTATGCCATGGGATTGTATGCCTATGAGGTCTGGAGGAAGGATCTTCTGGAGAAGGATTGGTATAAGAGCAGCAATGCGGAGCAGACTGCAAGGCGCTTTTCTGTCAACCAATTCTGTACCTTGGCTCTTTGTGATGCGAGGAAAGCAGCATATTGTTATCTGAAGGAAAGTCAGGGGCTTCTGCCGGAGTATGCCGGTGAGATGAACCGTATGGCTGAGCTCTTCGGGTTAATCTCTGAAAAAGCCGGTGAAATTCATACCATGCTTGACAGCGGCGAAGCACTTGAGGGAGAGAGGGCATGCCGCTTCTGGACAAAAGAGATGCGGCACAGGCAGGCGGCCCTGCTGGAAGAAATGCTTGCGGCGGAACGGGAAGCGATGGAGATTGCGGAGAAAATTCTGTAATGTTTATCGAAACGGTGTTTCGATTGTCCTTTACGTAAAATAATTACCATTATCTTCACTAAAAAATGCGGTTTTTAATTTGTGTCAGTCACGGTATGATAGAATCAGATAAAGACTGGAGGGGAGATAACGGTATGAAATATTTAAAAATATGTAAATGGATGCTGTTGGTGCTGACGCTTCTGCTGGTGGCAGGGCTCATTTCCTGCGGGAACAGAGGGAATGCCGCGGATAAGGAAGCCGGCAAGCCGGATAGCGGCATGGAGACCGGAGAAGATGGCAGTGAGGTCGGTGAGAGCGGCAGTACCGCAGAAGACAGTGGCCTTGAAGCAGGAGATAATGGCACCGGGACGGGAGACAGCAGTGCTGAGGCCGGTGATGATGGACAGGAGCAGAAGGAATTGACTTCCCTGGAAGTGGCAAAGCGGATGGGAAACGGAATCAACCTTGGAAATACCATGGAAGCGTATGGACGAGCATCTCTTGGAGTGGGAGCGCCGGTTTCTTCCTATGAGACAAGTTGGGGAATGCCCGTTACCACACAGGAAATGATCAGCGCCATGAAGGCGGCAGGCTTTGATTCCCTGCGAATTCCCGTGGCCTGGACCAATGCCATGGATTTTGGAAGCGGGGATTACACCATAGGGGAAGATTATCTTAACCGGGTAGATGAAATCATTAATTATGCCCTGAAGGAAGATATGTATGTAATAGTGAATGACCATTGGGACGGAGGCTGGTGGGGCATGTTCGGCTCTGCCTCCGAAGCAACCAGGGAAGCGGCCATGGAATTATATACCTCCATGTGGAAGCAGATAGGGGAAAAGTATGCCGGGTATCCGGATCAGCTCATCTTTGAATCTGCCAACGAAGAACTGGGCTTCCGCCTGAATGATACGGATATAGCAGCGGATTCGGGTACCTTGTCCGAAGACCAGTGCTATGAGATGACAAACAGGATCAACCAGGCCTTCGTGGATACCATCCGAAGTACAGGGGGAAACAATGCCCGGCGTTTCCTTCTGATTGCCGGCTTCGGTACGGATATTGCCAAAACCTGTGATGATCGTTTTGTCATGCCGAAGGACACGGCAGGGAATAAGCTTCTCTTGTCCGTACATTACTATAACCCGGACGGCTATTGCATCAATACCAGCCTTTCCAGTTGGGGTACCCGAAAGGATCATGAGGAACAGAATATTCTTTTAGAAAAAATGACGAAGTTTACACAACAAGGATATGGGATCGTCCTTGGAGAATATGGAGTATTACTGAATAACGGCAAAGTAAAGGCGAATACGGCGGATTATATCAGTAACTTCCTGAATAATTGTGACTTATACGGATATGTGCCCATGCTTTGGGACTGCAATGACATGTTCAGCAGAACGGAGCAAAAGATCATCGACCCGGATGTGGCGGCCCTTTACCAGGCCCACAGCTTGAATGCCCAGGCGTCTAAGACAGAAGAGGAAATCAGAGAAGCAGCCAGGGCCGGAATGGATGGGGCGCTGGCGGCAGCGGAGGATGTGGCCGGATTGGATGAGAACACAGCCATGGCTTGGATTATGTACAACAGTAAGGACTGGTCCGTCATATACAGTGTGGGAGATGTTTATGATCCCGCATCGAAAACCGAGGGGGTGGAAGCGGCGGATGTAGAAATCACGGGAGAAGGAACCTATACGGTAAGCCTGGACTTTACGGGGACCGGCGCAGGCTTTGCGGACAGCATGGTTTTCTCCGCTCTGGGGGTTGCCAATGGAGAGACGCTGTTTCCCGGATATGTGATTACCATCAAGGAGGTCCTGATCAACGGGGAAGCCTGCAAGCTGACAGGCAGGCCGTATACCACCAGTGACGACGGAAAATGCACCAGGGTAAATCTATATAATACCTGGGTTACGGCAATACCGGAAGAGGCCCGTACCGAGAATGGAGTCCTGGCTTATGTAACGCCGAGCCTCCTGGATGCGGAGACCCTTGGCAAGGTGGAGAATATATCAGTAACCTTCAGCTACGGACCGGGAAAATAAAATAGAGTAACAGGAAAGACCAGGATGGGAACCGGTATTGTTCCCATCCTGGTCTTTCTCCGAGTAACCAATGCAACAGATTAACCTGCCTGATCCCTTTGTAATTTAAGCAGGTTCCGATTTGTCAAGAGTCAAAAGCAGTTTAGGACAGGGTAATCTATTAATCTTCTTTATTGATAAACATTAAGGCAAGCCCCGCCAGCACCAGCATTACGCTGACTATAATGGCTTTTTCTCCCCATAGATTTATGCAAAGGTTTCCTATAACCGCTCCAATCACAAATGCTGCAATAATACCCAAATATAAGAAGCTGTTTTTCTTTTCTGTTTTATCCTTGGTAAAGCAATAATTACAAAGAGCCTCTATGCCCGCCCGAAGATTGCCGATGCACATAGTGGTGGCTACCCCGCATCCATTTATGGTGCGGAAGCTCTCCACCTGTGCGCCGCAGGCAAAGGAGATAAGGCTATTGGCGAGCAAATTCAGATCCTGAGGCAGGAATGCGACAAAAAGTAAAATAATTGCTTCTGTTATAAGTACGGCCTGACGCCAGTGAAAGCGCTTGGCATTATAAAAACGATGTCTGATAATTTCCGCAATAGCGATACCAAAGGCAAAGGATAGGACAGGAAAAAGATATCGCAATGCCAAGGTGAAATCACCCATAGAGAGATTGACTCCAAACAATAAAATATTTCCTGTCTGGGCGTTTGCAAAAACATGATCCCGGCATAGATAGGAATACGCATCCATAAATCCGCCGGATAGTGTTAGTATGACCACGAGCAACAGGGACTCGGATACTTGCAGAGATTTCTTCATTGATGTTTTCCCTCGTATTTGCTTATTCTTTAGCGCCAGGGGCGTTAATATTGTCTTCTTTTTCAGTTTACTTCAGTTAACGCCTCAATTGCTTCCTCATGACAGGCCCCTGGTCAGTTTCGAAAGACACCTCAAACCCGCTTTTTATATACATCTCAAGGTGTCCGCCAAAATCGGATGATTGATAACTGTCTTCCTTGTAAGGGTATGCTTCCGCAAAGTCAAAGCCATCCTGGATCGCATCCTTGCATACGCGTTCTAATAGCAATGTGGCAATCCCTTTTCTTTTCATCTCCGGAGCAATCACAAAGCAGAATATGGATTTCACCTTCACGTCAGCCTTCTCTAAAGGTACGTAATCCATAAATCTTTGCCAGCTGGCGCATTTCAGGCAATCTGATTTTGTATTGGCATTGCACCATCCAACAACCGTATCACCGCTGTAAGCAAGATAGCCTTGAATGTTATTGCCCTTAACATATTGTAAGGCACCTTCTCTTCGTTTCTCTGCTGTTGAAAAATCATGGCCCTTATAATCATCGTTACACCAACAAACACAATAACATTTATGTTCAGCCACATTGTCATCATGGGGTGTGATGTCGAAAAAATGTACATAATCTTCTGCAAGATCCGGAGACAATTTACGTATTTCTATATCCATAGCGAACCTCCGACATAATATTTTAACATACCATACTGTATTGACTGGGACTTGGCAACGGCCTGCCTTGCATTCCTTCAGACCGTTTTCGCCTTTCAGCCAATATTTTCTGAAGAAACAGAGTGAAGCGATATAAATTAATTAGCTTTGAAATATGGGCATTTCCGCAAGAAAATCATGGAGGTTAATGGCGTCCCAGGGAAGATGCTCTGCAATTGACAGACAGACCACATCTGTTTTTTGGGAGACTTCTTTTATAAGTCTCGCTATCTGAGGCAGCGTCATTTTTCCGCTGGAAGCATCAATGGGAAGTCCGCCGGGCCGGGAAAACAGCAATGACCGAAACAGGGCAGGGTCTAAAACATCTAAATCAAAATGTATCGCCAAATGCTCAATATGATTTTCCTCTATCCAATCCAATACCGGCTGGCTGGTGTCTGCCAGCTCACAAGAACCGGCACTGTGAAGCTTCAGGCTGTTCACCATCACCGTCTCCCTCTCGGTCATTTCCTGCAGTCCCCCATACATGACCAGCTTAGGCACCAAGATTGCCGTTGTGCTTTTCGTTCAGATAAGCAAAGGGGGCCTGTGAAACGAGGCAATCCCCGCCGAATACAATAATACGCTTCGGCTGATATGCTTCCAGAATCTTTGTCGCGGCTTCCAACTGGCGCAGCAAAATAGAACGTCCGGCAACTCCATGCTCCATAGGCAGCCTGGTTCCATCGTACGGATCAATGGGCACTTCAATTTCCGGCACTCCTTTTTGCTCCGGAGCCAGCCACGCTAATAATTTTGAGCCGAAATAATAAGGGGGATTATTTCCGCCCTGCCATTGCGGCATGATTAAACGTAATGTCCCTGACATTCAAACTTCCTCCTTTATCATGAACTGGATTTTGTTTATTGGCTTTAATTATACTATGAAACCTTGAATTGTTCCACCAAAACGAAAAACAGACGAATGGTTTTTTTCGGGCTATGTAACCTTATCACGGAAGTTGATCGGTTCCGCTGTTATAATGCAGACATAGCAATTCAACATATTAAAATGAAAAGGAGATTATGAAAATGGAAGAAATGCAAGTTGTAAGAATGCCGCTGATCGGCGATATGGCTCCGAGCTTTCAGGCCGTAACCACACAGGGAGTAATCAATTTCCCCGAAGACTATAAAGGCAAATGGGTCATCCTCTTTTCCCATCCCGCCGACTTTACGCCGGTCTGCACTACCGAGTTCATGACATTCGCCTCCATGGCGGATGAATTCAAGGCGCTCAATACCGAGCTTATCGGTCTCTCGGTAGACTCCCTCTATGCACATATCGCATGGCTGCGCAAGATTCAGGAGCTGGAATGGAATGGGAAGAAGAACATAGAAGTTAAATTTCCGCTGATCGAGGATATCCGCATGGAGGTTGCCAACAAGTATGGTATGATGCAGCCCGGACAGTCCAATACCCAGGCGGTGCGTGCGGTATTTGTGATTGATCCCGCTGCCAAGATCCGCACCATTTTGTATTACCCTCTTTCTACCGGCCGTAATTTTGACGAAATCAAGAGAATTGTTATGGCGCTGCAGAAGGCCGACAGCGACAGCGTAGCGACGCCTGCCGACTGGCGTCCCGGCGATGATGTGATTGTTCCTACCGCCGGTTCCTGCGGAACAGCCAAAGAGCGCATGGATAATCAAACGGACGATCAATATTGCCTGGATTGGTTTATGTGTTTCCGCCGGGAAAAGAAATAGTTTTGCATGAATGAACGGTAAAACGTGCTGCATCTAACATTTTCAGTTAGATTGCAGCACGTTTTATGATTTTACCTAAAACCTCCGTATCATAATTCCTTTCATATGCTTCGTTTCATTATGCGTTTGATATCCAATTTCCTTTTCTTCTTCGGTGCAGTCAGGCTGTATACGCCGCCAAAGGTGTGTATGCACCTGCGTAATATCCGCCTCGGTGACAGAGGCATCTATCGAGGTCCACTGAGGGTCATGGTGCAATCCAAGGTATCGCTGCAATCCTAATCGACAAATCGGAGTATGTACTCTTACAACAAACTATTTAGGGCTCTCGTTAAAACAGTATTCCAAGGCCTTGAATCAATCAATCTAATATTATTTTGATTGCAGATATCTGCTATCCATTTTCCATAAGAAATACTTATTCCGGCTCTGTAATGCTGTAAATCGCCGCCTTCCCTTGATAAATAATTCTGCAATATTTGATTTATGTCTGGCTCATTCACAAAAATTGATTTTACCTCTGGGTTATCAAAGGATAATGTAAATTCGGGATAGATAAAATCGCCCTCAATAATAACTGGCACTTTATCTTCGAGGTGTCTGTTTACCAGCTCTTTTAATACCGGAATCATTTCTTTGCTTACATCAATCAACCAGTTTACATTGCGCTCAACCCCGACTTCCATCCAATTTACTCCCGTATTCCAATAATGTATTGCAGGAAAACCTTCCTTTGTTGTAACCGCTTCTACAGATAGGTGAAGGTCATCTACTTCCAAGACATTTACGCCATAGAAACGTGCAATTTCATAAGCCAGGCTTGATTTGCCTGTTCCTGAAGCTCCGCCGATAAATAAAACGGTCCAGTTTCTATCCTTACTCACTTATTGACCTCCCTTACAAATTCCAAGGCTTTGAACCCGTAATATCGCGAAAGAAAAGACATAGCAATTCCTTAACGGAAAGCTATGTCTTTACGCTGGACCCGGTGGGGATCGAACCCATGACCTCCGCATTGCGAACGCGGCGCTCTCCCAGCTGAGCTACGAGCCCATATAATGCACATAAATCATTATAAAAGATGCAGGGATATCAGTCAACAAAAATATTAATCCGGAGCAAAAAATTAAATATAATATAAATTCTCGGAAGGATATACCGCATCACAGGTAACATCAATTCCAAGCTTCTTTAAAATCTGCTCGTCATTGCGGTTCAGCATTACGGTGCAGTGAGCCTGTACGCCGGAAAGTGCTGATAATTTATCGTAGGCCAGCTGGGCCGTGGGGTTTGTTACGGCACAGATGCTCAGGGCAATGAGGATTTCATTGGCATTCAAACAAGTGATCTTGCTGCGGAGATCCCGTTCCTTCAGGGTCCGGATGGTATTTAAAATCAAGGGTGACAGCAGGAAGATCTCATCCCCGATTCCGGCCAGGTATTTGATGGCATTCAGCAGCGCGGCAGAGTTGCAGTCCATGGTCGCGGAGCCCTTGCCGGTAATTATGGTCCCGTCCTCAAGCTCAAAGGCAATCACCGATACGGTTTCGTTATCAGAGGAGGCTTCTTTTAGCTTGGCGGCATACTCCCTGGCGGGAAGAACACAGCCCCGGTCCTCCTGCTTCAAGCCGACTTCCTCCAGAATTACCTTCATGCGGGTAACGGCTTCCTCATCCAGCAGACCCTTCTTGAAATCGCAAATAGTCGAAAAATAGCGGCGGATGATCTCCTGCCGGGAGGCTTCAATCACCGTGGCATCATCGATAATACCATAGCCCACACGGTTTACACCCATGTCGGTGGGAGACTGGTAGATGGATTCCTTGCCGGTAATCTTCTCAATAATGCGTTTGATCACCGGGAACATCTCCAGATCCCGGTTGTAGTTCACACTGACCTCATGATAGCGCTCAAAATGGAAGTTATCAATCATATTGACATCCTTTAGATCCACGGTGGCGGCTTCATAGGCAATGTTAAGGGGGTGCTTCAGCGGCATATTCCACACCGGGAAGGTCTCAAACTTGGAATAACCGGCATTGCGTCCCCGTTTATATTCGTGATAGAGCTGGTTCAGACAAGTGGCCAGCTTACCGCTGTTGGCGCCGGGCGCGGTCACCACCACAATGGGCTTCGTGGTCGTAATGTAAGGATTGATGCCATAACCGTTCTCGCTTACAATGGTATCCACATCGGCAGGATAGCCGGGGATGGTGGCGTGGGTATATACCTTAATATTGCGGCGCTCCAGCTTGTTAATGAATACAGTGGTAGCAGGCTGCTTGCTGTAGCGGGTGATTACCACGCTGTTAACCTCCAGGCTGTAGCTGCGCAGGTCGTCCAGCAGACGAAGCACTTCCATATCATAAGTAATGCCAAAATCACCGCGGATTTTATTCCGTTCAATATCGCCGGCGTAGACACAGATGATGATCTCAGCCTGATCCTTCAGCTTTTGCAGTAATTTGATTTTAGCGTCCTCATCGAAGCCCGGCAGTACACGCTTGGCATGCTTGTCCCCGATCAATTTTCCTCCGAATTCCAGGTAGAGCTTATCATAGTGATTCACCCTTTCCAAAATAAACTGGGACTGCTCATCAATATATTTTTGCGGATCAAAACCGATTTTCATACAACATTATCCTCCTTTGATTATACACCATTATTATATAATAATCTAAAATTTAAAAATGTCAAAGGACTTTTTTGTTTTTCGTAGAATTGCACTATAAAAAGGCCTGAGGCAAGCAATGGCCTCAGACCTTTTGGTAAAGAAAGATGCTTCTAATCCCGAATTACAACATTATGACGGTATTGGTTGTTAATCTCCCGGATCTTCTCGGGAGAACATTTTGGCTCCCGATGATAGGTTAGAAGTCCGTTGCTTTCCTGTTCCACATCGGAAAGCTGGGTATAGCAGAAGCCGTAAATATAATCCGATTGCATAATATTATCAATGACAAAGCGGTATTGCTTTAAGAACTCCTCTTCACTGTCCGCACTGGTGTAGCCCCAGCTGTTCTGTTCCGAATTGCTGTAACGGATTCCGCCGCATTCCGTAATGAGAATCGGCTGTCCTTCGTATTTATAAGGCGGAGCGAAGATGCTTCTTCCGGCGGAGCAGGGGGAGAGCATTACGGGAAGCTCCCTGGTAAAGCGCTGGAAGAGCTTTTGTTTGCCCGGCTCCTTTTCCGTGCCATGAGAATAGTTGTGAATGGCACAGATATCGGTTTTGGTAAGCTCCCATCCGTCATTATTGATCACCAGCCTGGAGGGATCCAGGGCTTTCAGCATATGATACACAGAAACGGTATAGTCCTGCTGGAGCGTGTTTCGCCCGATATCGGGAACCGCCCAGCTTTCGTTAAAGGGAACCCAGGTTATGATGGAGGGGTGGTTGTAATCTCTTTCAATAACCTCCATCCATTCCTTCATATACCGCATGACGGCGCTGTCGGTAAAGAGGCAGGCGGCGGGAAGCTCTTCCCAGACCAGATAGCCCAGCCGGTCCGCCCAATAGAGAAATCTGGGATCTTCCGTCTTCTGATGCTTCCGGCATCCGTTAAAGCCCATTTCCTTCATAATCGTAATATCATACTGAAAGGCTTCATCGCTGGGGGCCGTCAGGATTCCTTCGGGCCAGTATCCCTGGTCCAGAACCAGCTTCTGATAATAGGGATGGTTGTTCAGGTAGACCATTCCGTTTTCTATATGAATCTTTCTCATGCCGAAATAGCTTTCTGCCCGGTCCAATTCCCTGCCGTCCTGTTTCAGAACAAAGCGGATATCATAGAGGGCGGGATTTTCGGGAGTCCAGGAGCGGTTGGCGCCGTGGGTGTTGGTGTGAAAGATCTTATCTCCTGCCAGATGAATACTCCTCTTAAATACGGTGCTGCTGGAAACAGAGTAGCAGTCATTGGAAACGACCTCTTCTCCAAAGGTAATTACCGTCTCCAGAGTCATGCCCGGGAGCAGTCCGCTGAAGGTGCATTCCAGATTTAGAATATCCTGGTCAAAATCGGAAGTCATCTTAATTCTGGTGATATGGATGGGATCCACCGGCTCCAGCCAGACGGTCTGCCAGATTCCGGAGGTCCTGGTGTACCAGATTCCGGCGCTTTTCTCCTCCCAGAACTGTTTTCCCCTGGGAATGGTCTCGTCGGCAGCGGGATCCTCAACATAGACAGCGATACTGTGCTCCGTCAGGGAGCTGTCGAGACAATGAGTGATGTCAAAGGCAAAGGAGGAGCTTCCTCCCTCATGCTCTCCGCACAGGGCTTCGTCGATGTAGACCCTGCAGCGGTAATCCACACCGCCGAAATGCAGCAGGATATTCCGATCCTGCCATTTTGCGGGAAGGGTAAAGGTCCGCCGGTAAAAGCACCGGTTATGGACGGAAGTGTCCTGTATCCCGCTGAGCTTGCTTTCAAAACAGAAAGGAACCTCTATCTTTCGGGACAGGGGATGGGAGAGCTTCTCCCAATGGCAGCTTCTGGCCTGATCCAGATCATCAAAGTCAAAATCCCAGGTGCCGTTCAGGCATTGCCATTCCTTCCGGACGAATTGGGGACGCGGGTATTCGGTACGTAACATAAGTAAAACCTCCTGGTTAAAAAATGGTTGTCAGATTAATTCTGTCTTAATAGCATGATCTCGGAGAGAGCGATTTCTTTTTTGCCTTCTCTTGGCACAAGGATCAGCTTCACTTGAGTGACGGTTTGTTCAGAAAAGCTCAGGATAGCGCTCCGCTCTTCCGGATCCTCGGAAAGCAGACATTCCTCCGTAATCAGGCTGTCGTCAAAAACTGCCTTTACAGAAGAAAAGTCTCCGCTGCCCCCGGTGCCCTTGTAGACAAGGATATGGGAAAGAGTAACGGGTTCCTGGAATTCCAGAAGAATTTCCGCCGTATCTGTGTTAACCGGAATCCTGCAATCGTAATGGGCGTCCTTCTTGTGCAGGGTAAAGATGTCATCGCTCAGGAGAGCGCTGTCGGGGATATCGGATACAACCTTTGCCTCTTTTGCCAGGTTTGTGAAGGAACCGTCGGCAGGAACGGGCTGTAAACATACAATCGGGCCGTTAACCCGCAGCTCGCCGGTATCGGTAAAAAGAACCCGGCCAATATTGACCTTGCGGTTGCCGCCGCCGGTTTTCGGATCCACATGGGTATGGTAAGCCATCCATAGCTCGCTGCCGTCCGGCGATACGGTAAAGCTGTGATGTCCGGGACCGGATATCACCTTAGAGGTACCGGCAGTAAGAATGGGGTTGTTTTCATATTTTTTGTAAGGCCCCAAGGGGGAGGAACTGGTGGCGTAGCCGATGGAATAGGCTTTATCTGCATAGCAGTTGGCGGAATAGGAGAGGTAATAGGTGTTGTTGCGGACCATAATCTCCGGCCCCTCATTCCAGAGGGGATTTGTTGAGGACAGCTCCCACGGCTGGTCAGGGGTGAGCAAAAGCACCGGCTCCCCTACGATGGAAAGCATGTCGTCGCTTAAGGCGACTCCGTAAATCTCGCTCTTTCTAATGTTTCCGATTTCATTCTCGGAACAATCCCTGGAGAAATAGAGATATTTGGAGCCGTCCGCATCGATCAGCACGTTGGCATCGATGGCGGCATAACCCAGGTCAAAAAGCGGACGATTTTCTACATCCAGAAAAGGTCCCTGGGGCTGGTCGGAAACCGCAAGGCCGATACGAAGGCTTTCGCCCCCGCTTCTGGCGGTATAGTACATATAGTATTTATTGTTATATTCTACCACTTCCGGCGCCCAAAAGCTATCGGTACACCAGGAATCGGATTTTTTCACATAACATAGCTTTTTGCCGGACCAGTGAACCAGATCCTTGGACTTCCAGCAGTAATATCCGCTGGCTGCCGAAGTGCAATATAAATAGTAGGTATCATCCGAAGCCTTTAAGATGAAAGGGTCGCCGATCTGTGTGATTCCCAGATCATTTTGAAAAAACAGGCCTTCTTCGGCAGGGGATAAATTGATGGTGGTATAGGTTTTTTCCATAGGACTGCATCCTCCTAATAAAAATAATACGACATAAAATGCCAAAAAGCAAGAAAGCCTTTGGCGGAGTATTTTCATAATAACAATCGTTCCTCCTTTTGACCGCTTATATTACAGGAACAATAATGCATGTTCCTGTAATCGGGGTGTACAATATAGATACACTTGTTCTCATAATTTATATTACAGGAACAATAATGCATGTTCCTGTAATCGGGATGTACCATACAGGTGCAATTATTCTCGCAACTTACATTATATTACAACAAGCTCCAACAGAATTGTAGAATTATCTCATGAGAAAGACGTAAATTACAACAATAAAACTGTAGGATATAAAATACAGTAATTTCTGTGGAGCTTGTTGAATAATAAGTTACATTAAAATCAATAGAATTACTAGCTGAAAAACATCCAAAATACAAGGGTGCAATTTGTGCAGATTGACAGTGACTAGTAAAATAGCTGAAAAACACAAAAGCAAATAAAAGTTATATGAAAAATTAGTCAAAAAAAATACAACATAAAAATTGTAACAAATGATTGACTATATTTCAAATGAGTGCTATATTGGAATTATGAGAGACGTTAAATTACATGAATAATGTAATAATCAAGAAAGGAGGAATGTGTTTGAAGATCAAAAAGAAAAGGATTGCACTTGACTTTGATAACAAAGAAAAAATCGTACAGGTGGGAAAGGCGCTGTCTTCGGATATAAGACTTGATATCTTAAAGCTTTTGATTGATAAGTCGGCGAATATCAGTGAAATAGCAGCAACCTTCCAGCTTCCGCTGTCGTCCGCAGCGCTGCATGTTAAGGTATTGGAAGAAGCGGGTATGATCACGGCCACGGAGCAGCCGGGGCTGAGAGGAGCCCAGAAGGTATGCGGGATTGCGTTTGAGGATATTTATTTTAATGCATTCCGTCATAAGATGAACCGGGACAATACAAAGATTTATCATTTTCCCATGGGGATCGGTAACTACTATAACTGCGCGGTGAATGAGAACTGCGGAATCATCAGCGAACGCTCCTATTTGGGAGTGGAAGATTCACCCTACGGTTTTTATGCGGAGAACCGCCATGAAGCCCAGCTGATCTGGTTCATGTCCGGATACCTGGAATACCGTTTCCCTAATTATATGTTAAAGAAGGGCAAGATACAGGAATTATCCTTTTCTTTTGAGGTCTGTTCGGAGGCGCCGGGATATCAGAACGACTGGCCTTCCGATATCAGTGTATGGGTTAATGAGAGGGAGATTGCAACAATTTATTCAAAAGGAGATTTCGGAGGCAGGAGGGGGCATCTGAATCCGGATTGGTGGAGCGATACCATGACCCAGTACGGGGTACTGAAGAACGTGACCATCAACGGACAAGGCTGCTTTGAGGACCTGGTGAAAACGTCGGATGATACCATTGATACCCTTGGAATCTGTGACGGCTATTATATCAGCTTCAAGATCGGAGTAAAGCCCGATGCCAAGAATCTCGGGGGAATGAACCTGTTCGGAGAAAGGTTCGGCGATTTCGCCCAAGGCATTGTCATGAGTGTTCGGATGGACAGCAGCGGAGAAGAGGACGAACCTGAGACGGAGGAAGAATTTTAGAAAGTATGAATTTATGGAGGATTCGATGATTATGACGATTAGGCTTAAGAAATTGGTAAGCTGTCTGTTGGTTGTTGTATTGGCGTTTACGATGCTGGCAGGCTGCAATAAGAGTGATACGAAGGATGCGAATAAACCGGGCACGGAAGCAACCAAGGCGCCGGCACAGGATAAGAATGAAGACCCCGCCAAGCCTGCGGAGGCAGATCCTCTTGCAGCAGGGATTAGAGGAAATACCGCACCCAGCGAGGAAGAGAAGGCCATGGTAAATGATACGCTGGAAGACAGCTATCTGGGAGATGTTTTTGATACGGTAATACCCAATGACTATTCCGCCTATCCCATGGACGCCACTCTGGATATTTGGATGCCCTCCAACTCCATTCTGGCTTCCGTATGCGATGATCTGAATAACCAGATGGTATTGGATCAGATGGAGAAGCTGACCGGAATTAAGGTTAACTTTATTGTTCCTCCCTTGGGAGAAGAAGCTACTAACTTTAACATGATGATAGCCTCCCAGGAGCTTCCCGACATTATTATTGATGCCGGAAGATATGTAGGCGGTATTGCAGCCGGTGTGGCAGAAGGCGCTTACCTTCCTTTAAATGATATTATTGAAGAAAAGATGCCTAACTATTCCGCATGGCGTAATTCCGATGAAGAAAGACGTGTGACCTCCGTATTGGATAACGGAACCATCGGTGCGGTGTACGGTCTTGCTCCCTATAATGAATGGTGCTGGTTCGGCATGCTGATCAAGCAGGAAGCTCTGGACAAAACAGGCATGGCGCCTCCGGAGACCATTGACGAATGGCATGATTTCCTTGTGGCCTGCAAGAAGGCAGGATACAACGAGCCCCTTAATTATGGTTCTACATATGGACAGATTTTTACCGGTATTATTAATGGTGCCTATGGTGTATGGGACTGGGTCTATGTGGATAAGGACGGCAAGGCAGCCTGGGGTCCCGCGGCACCCGGTGCCAAGGATTATCTTACCACGATGCAGCAGTGGTATGCGGAGGGCCTTCTGAACAAGGACTGGGCTACGGCAGACTTTAACCAGAGAATGGCAGAAGCAGCCTCCAGTGACTGTGCGGCTATGATGGATTCCCCGGATACCATGTGGGGATACTGGAAGCAGGATAATAATATTGATTTCGTAGGAGTATTAAACCCTGTATTAAAGAAGGGGGATAAGCCCCAGCAGACCTATAAGAACTTCAAGTCCACCGGAACAATCGCAGCCATTACCACACAGTGCGACAATCTGGACGCAGCCTGTGCCTTCCTTGATTTTGCCTATACCAAGAAGGGCTGGGAGCTTCTGAACTTTGGTTCTTACGGCGATGTACATCTGGTTGATGACAAGGGTATGCCTTATTTCCCGGAGGACGGACTGATGTATAATGATCCCGATCAGCAGCCCTTATCCAATCTGATCTGGAAATACCGCATCCATGTATTCTCCAATATCCGTGATGAGCACAATTCCAACCCTCTGATTACCGCAAAGGGCAGCTACTCCGGTGATATCCGTGAATACTGGACCAGCAATACCGATGATTCCGTGACTATGCCTCCTATAAGCTTTACCTCTGAGGAAAGCGCAAGAGAAGGCGAGCTTGGCACCATACTTTCTACCATGAGAAACGAATATTTTGCAAAGATTATTATGGGTCAGCTCCCGGTCAGCGCCTATGACGAGTTCCTGGAGAAGGCAAAAGCCCAGGGAATGGACGAATTTGTCTCACTGTGGCAGGCCGCTTTGGACCGTTATAATGCAAGATAATTTATAATTCACAGGATTCCAGGGGAGAGCCTTCGGGCTGTTCATGATAACAGCCGGAGGCTCTCCTGCTAAATGGAGGTAGAAACAGGGGGTGCCATTTTTGGGTAAGAGAAATGGGAAGGAAATTGTAAAAAGGAAAAACAGCTTGACGATGGGAATGGTGCGCAAGGATTTTAAAAAGAACTATTTTGCCTATCTGCTTATAATACCTGTTTTGGCCTGGTACATTATTTTCTGCTATGGGCCCATGTGGGGCATTGCCATAGCTTTTAAGAATTACAAGCCCCTGCTGGGCTTTGAAGCAAGCCAATGGGTGGGCTTTAAGTATTTTGCGGAATTTTTCAGAGGACCTTTCTTCTTCAGGACAGTAAAAAATACGCTGATGTTAAATCTATGGGGGCTGGCCTTTGGCTTTACCACGCCTATTCTGCTGGCGCTGCTGTTGAATGAGGTGCGGGGGAAGTTCTTTAAGAAGACGGTTCAGACTATTACCTATATGCCCCACTTTATTTCCCTGGTGGTCATTGCGGGTATTATTCATATCTTCACCCAGTCGGGAGGGGTTATTACCGAGCTTGTAAACTTTATCACAGGGACGGAGCATTCCTCCTTGCTGGGCTATTCCAATATGTTCCGGCCGATCTATACCTTCTCCGGCATCTGGCAGAATGTGGGCTGGGACAGTATTATCTATCTCTCCGCCATGAGCTCCATCGATCCGGGGCTGTATGAGGCGGCGGATATTGACGGAGCGGGACGTTTGAGAAAGATGTGGCATATTACTCTGCCGCAGATACGTCCTACTATCATTATTCTCTTCATATTTGCCGTGGGGGGTCTGATGGGCTCCGGCCATGAAAAGATTATTTTGCTGTATAATTCATTGACCTATGATACTGCCGATGTTATCGCATCCTATGTCTACCGGAGAGGCTTGCAGGAAGCAAGCTACGGCTTTGCCACAGCGGTGGGGCTTGTGAGTGCGGTAGTCAACTTCTTCCTGCTCTGGATGACCAACAGGGTTGCCAGGAAATACTCGGAGATCAGTATATGGTAAAGCGGGCAGGCTGCTTTTGCAGAGTGGATTTGGAACAAAGTGAGAAAGGCGTGATATTAATATGAAGAGTACAGCTTTAGGATATAGGGAAAAACACTCAATTGGCAGACGGAAATGGAGCAATGTGATCTTTAATCTGTTTAACTACGGAATTTTAACCGTGTTTACGCTGGCATGTCTCTATCCGATTCTGCATATTGTATTTGCTTCCGTCAGCGAGCCCAATGCACTGATGCAGCACAGGGGTCTGCTTTTAAAACCCATTGGTTTTACTTTGAACGGATATAAGCTGATTTTTAAGGACAACAGTATTTTCACGGGCTTTCGCAACACGGGAGCCTATGTTTTGCTGGGAACACTCATCAATATGCTGATGACGATAATGGGGGCCTACACACTTTCCAGAAAAGAGCTGCTGTGGAAGACGCCGATCATGCTTCTGATTACGGTAACGATGTTTTTCGGAGGGGGACTGATTCCCTGGTTCCTGCTGATGAAGCAAATCGGACTTTACAACAATCTTCTGGCCATGCTGCTTCCTACGGCGTTGAACACCTGGAATATGATTATCCTGCGCACGGGCTTTCAGGCAGTGCCCCAGGAATTGGAGGAAGCGGCGGTAATGGACGGGGCATCTCAGGCCAAGATCCTGCTGAGAGTCATCCTTCCTCTGTCAAAGCCCGTGCTTGCGGTAATTCTGCTGTATTATCTGGTGGGCAACTGGAATTCCTGGTTTAATGCCATGGTTCTTCTGAAGGACAGGGTGAAGTATCCCTTGCAGCTTCTCCTGAAGGAAATCCTGGTAACCAATGATTCCTCCACTGCAACGGTTGGAAGTGCGGGAGGAGTGTCTATCAACAGTGTGCAGGGAGCAACCGCTTACCGTGAGCTAGTGAAATATTGTGTTATTGTAGTTGCGACTGCTCCGATTTTGATGATATATCCATTTCTTCAAAGGTATTTTGTGAAGGGTGTGTATGTCGGGTCTATTAAAGGATGAAAGACGGCGTTCCTGCACTGTTCGATGCAGTTACAGGAAGCGGATGATGTTTTCTGTTAATGTATGCGCCAATATAATTATAGTAAGAAGCTTCCGTCTGTAAGGTTTTAATTAGATGAGGAGCTTCTTTTCTGTTAGGATAGAATGTAAAAAAATATAAGAAGAGAAAGAGAAGAAATGTATTTAGATAGTTTAAATGAATGGACAATCGACGGATATCATGATATTTTAAATTTAAAGTATATTATTTATAGAAGGAGATTGTGAAGAATACTATGAGGAAAGTCAAAATATCATTACTTATCTCTGCTGTTTCCGTTATTATTTGCTTGGCAGGAATTATCTTTGCTGTAATGAACCTAAAATACTCAATAGTTAACGGAACGCCGACAGGGAGTGCTCGCGGGGAACGCCCCCTGCAAGATATCCCTGGTACAGGAAAAACTCAGTTCCTTACGGATTTGTGATGCAGATTCCGATGTGATTTTTACAAGTGAAGCAGCTCCGGTTACCTGGGAGGAGTATCATAAGCTGAAGGGGCTGGCTTTGATAAGCTGGAAGCACTTCCGGGCTTCCTTGATAACAAGGTTTATGATGGCAGCTATGGGGAGCAGTGGTCGCTGAGAAAGGTATGCCGCCGGTTTATCTGGCATGATCGCATTCATGGAAAAGCAATGTATCGAATGGCGGTCAGGCTCTGCGGAAGCAGCAAGGTGGATAAGAGACAAAAAGAAAGGACAAAAAGATAAGATAAGGAGAAAAAATAGGGAGGATATCTTATGTGCGGTAGATATATGTTTATGTTGGAGAAGAATGATGAAATCATAGAGTTGCTGGAGCAGCTGGAAGCGGAAACCTATGAAAGAAAGGTTAAGACCGGGGAGATTCGTCCCACGGATCAGGCATTGATTCTGGTTTCTACGGATCAGGGGATAGTACCGGCGGCAGGGATATGGGGATTTCCTCAATTTAACGGAAAGGGCGTTCTCATTAATGCAAGATCGGAAACAGCCTTTGAGAAAAAGACCTTTCGGGATAGCGTGATAGACCGCCGCTGTATCGTTCCCTCCACGGGCTTCTATGAGTGGGACGCGGGGAAGCGGCAATATCTGTTTAACATGGAAGGGGATAAGGTGCTGTATCTGGCGGGACTTTATAACTTTTATAAGGGAGAGCTGCGTTATGTCGTCCTGACTACGGAGGCCAATGAATCCGTGAGGGAGATTCATGACCGGATGCCCGTGATAATACCCCGCCAGGAGATTACTGCCTGGCTGACGGATCAGCAGGCATCCGCCGAGCTTATGAGAAGGACTCCTCCGCAGCTGGCGAAGACCGTCAAGAGCTTCGGGAAAGAGACTGGAAGGGGGAACTACGGCCAACAATACCGGATGGATTTGTGGCCCTGAGAATCAGGTAAGGATGCTATTTGCAGTTCTTCATCCGATTTTCACATGCCTCATAATAGGTGTCATCTATCTCAATACCGATAAAACGGCGTTTCATTTCTACAGCAGCCACTCCGGTGGAGGCGACGCCCATGAACATATCCAATACCAGGTCATTCTCGTTGCTGGCGATTTTGATGATCTGCTTCAGCACCGAAAGGGGCTTCTGGGTGGGATGCTTGGGATTCTTCAAGCGTTCGCTGCCCATGCAGATAGGGCTCTCAATGAAATTATGCATCTCGTTCTGCTTGGAGAAATTCCAGGTATGTCCCTTGTTCCACATGCATACAATCAGCTCACAGCTGTTTAAGAAGGAAGATTTGCGGATATTGGGAACCGGGTTTGTCTTATGCCACACCATGAACTGGAAGGTATCGAATTCATTGTCGAAGACCTCATGCCATTTGCCGATCAGGTTATAGCTGGTGAAGATAAAGATGTTGCCGGTGGGGGACAGCACCCGTTTGAATTCATCCAGGAAGTCAATGGGAGTGAGCTCCTTCAAGTCCCATTTGGCCACGTCGTTGTTGATCTCGCTTCTCCAATCGAATTTCATATTGCCGGTGGAATATTTGGCCAGGTTATAGGGGGGATCGCAGAGGATGAGATCGATACTTCCATCCGGAATTTCCTTTAACTTTTCCATGCAATCACCGTGCATCAGCAGGTATTTATCTATGGTATTTACGTCTATCATAAGGGGTTCTCCTCTCGTTTCTATGGGAAGTAAATATAGTGAATGCATGAAATCAAACAGAAATCGTACCGCCCGTATTCAGGAATGAAAATATAGCTGCTTGATCCGGTCCAGGGCGGACTTCATGTATTCGGCGCTGATGCGGTATTGGTCGGAGATAATCCGGTAGCCGTCGGGATCGTCGCATACAAAGTTCCAGTAGGCTTTGCCGATCAGCAGCTCTTCGTCTGCAAAAAAGGTCTGAACCCGTTCCTGCCGCCAGGGGGTATCCTCGCCGAATTTGTTATAGGCGGTGGCGAAGTAAATACGGACGGTTTCGTCATTGCGCAGGGAATTACGGAGGATGAAGAACTCGTTCAGAAGGGCGATTTTCTCTGATTTGGCCTTCTTATTATCCAGATCGCCTCCGGCTTTTAGTTCGATTAAATAATGGCAGCCCTTCTCCTCGTCATAGAAATAATTATCTGTCTCATGGGAAGTGAGGTAGCTGGTGAGGTTGGAGGGAATCAGGCAGTTGAAATTCATATAATCCTCCACCCTTGGCCGGGCATCCCGTTTCTCATAAGCGGTCATGAGAAAATCAATATGCTGGGTCTGCTGGGGGAGGAGATAGGATTCGATCCTTCCCCGGACCGTGTAAGAGATCCTGGCAATGGCATTCCCCATGTTCTCCAGCACCTTGCCGAAGGAGCTGTCGAAGGAGCGGACGAAGGCGGAGTAAAACATGAATTCCTCGCCCAGCTGGGATATGAAAGCGTTGTTTTTCTTGGCGTTGATAACTCCCTGGGGATCTTCTACCTCTTGGCGGTAGCGGCTTTCCATGGTATCAACAAATTGCCGTATATGATAATCAGTAATGTCTCTGATCAGTTGTTCCTTTTCTATGTTCATGGAAGGACTCCTTTGTTATGTACGAGCGGGTATAACATCTGCAGATTAGGGAACAAGGGCCATGTCTTTTCGTTCACGCTGCATTCACTTACGTTGGCTATAGCATTGATTCTGGCAAGCGTGATCAGCACCGGACCCATCATGGACTAATCTGCTCATCCTGGATATTATAACATGTATTTTCATATCGGGGAAGGGATATATGAACAAATTTTCGTGTATGAAAAATTTGGGTAGAGGATAATAGAAACGGATTATTCTTGATGTTGAATCCTTTATAGATCTGGCCTCTACAAAAATTTGACAGTAAAAAATTATGTATTATGATAGTTTTAATCTATTTGGGGAAAGCAATTTGGTGATATGTCAAGAAGCAAATGAAAAAGATTTCATATGATTTTCAGACAAAAGGGTAACTTTAATAAACCTTACATCTACTTAAAATGTAAGATGGAAGATATTGCTATTGATTA
>JAEWYQ010000054.1 GCA_023395555.1 Bacillota bacterium | reverse complement strand
CCCCCAGGGTGCCTGACACCTCTTTTCTCTTTTCACTTTTCTCTCTTCCTTTACTTCAGTTCTGATATTTTCATCCTGCCATACTTATACTCTTCCTGAAGCTCTCCATAAGGATCCGGCTTCGAGGATTTGCAGTAATAGATATATTCTCCTTCCGCATCAATCGCGTTGGCAAGGTAGTAGCTTCCCTCGAATTTCAAGGCTGATTGATCCTGAAGATCAATCAGATAGGTCTCAATCGGGTCCTCATCGCAGTCAAAGACCACCTTGAGATAATTTCCGGCTAGCCTTCCTCTGCTGAAATAAGCAGCCGGATTGATTCCCTCGATCTTAGCCGCGTCTAAAAACAGACTCTGGTCCTCCCCATCCGTTCCGATGGAATAGATCTTTGTTTCATCCATGCCGTAATATACACGGGAAGCATCCGCTCCAAGGATAACCAGATCACTGACAAACCAGCCGATGCCCCAGTCTTCCGCCTCTTCCTTCGTAATGCTGTAAAGGGTCACAGCCATATGATTCTCTATCTTCTTCAGCATCGCTTCCTGCTCCCCGGCAGCCACAAAGAACATTTCTTTCCCGTTGGATTTCAAGTTATAAATATCCTGCTCCGCATGGATTTCCATCTTATTCTTTCCGTCAAAATCTATATAATACAGCCGATCCATGATATCCTGTCCATCCAGTTCCGCATTGGAGCTTTTATTAATATAATAAATACCATCCTTCAGCATGGCTGCCTCAAGGCTGTCGATCGATTTTATCTTGACCAGTGTCTTCTTCTCCGCTTTACTGTTAATCCGAATTACCTCCCTGGCCTTTCTGTCCAGCGCGATCACATCCTCATCATGGATTCCCAGTATCGTTGCCTTTCCTTTGAAAAGCCTGATGTTGTTCTTCCCATCCACTCCAACCCGGTAGATGTCACCGTCAGCATGGTAGTACAGATTGCTTCCCTTCAGGTAGATTTCACCTGTATCTAAATAAGCATGGGTGATATCCGAGTTGTTACCCTGGATTGTAATAATTTCCGTCTCCTTCGAGGTTTTCAAATTTCTTGCGGTAATTACCGTCCGCGTCTGGGTTCCGGTCTTATAGAACAGATAATCCCCCTGTCGGAGCGCTGTCGCTGCGTGAATCACCTTCTCCGAGGGAACGAAATCATGGAGTGGTGACGGCTCTGCAGTTGGCGCCGGCTTTTCTGTCGGCGTCGGTGCCGCTGTCACTCCAGGCTTTTTTGTCGGAGCCGGAGTCAGGGTAGGCTTCGGGGTCAGGGCCGGTGTTACCGTGGGATCCGGCTTCTGGGTCAAGGCCGGCGTCAAAACAGGATCCGGCTTCTCGCCCTCTGCAGGCCCTGAAGTCACCTCCGGACTCCGGGTTGCAGCAGGCTCCTGTTCTGCCGCCGTAGGTTCTGATGAAGGGGGATCCGAAGGCTGATTCTGCCCTCCCGGCCCTTCTTTCTCCTGTCTATTACATGCCGCGGCTGTCATGAATAACAGAAGCAATAGACATAACAATCCTATTTTCTTTATTTTCCTGTTTCCTTTAAATTCTCTCATCATCACAACTCCTCCATATGCTCTCTACTGATTACAATATGAAACAGCCCGAATCATTGCCATTTCATATTGTACTCCGACGTGTGTATACTGCATAATCCTGTTGTATATTAGACGAGGCTCCCTATTAAAAGGATCCATTAACAAAATCTTCGGCTGATTTTTAAAAGGCCTGCGGTCACATTGACCGCAGGCCTTGTCTTTTCCTTAATCCTGCCGGCACCGGCTGATTAATCCGATACCCGTATATCACCGCTCACTGAGCGCAATGCCAGTTCACTGCTCTGACTGCCGTAGGTATAGGTACCGCTTTTCAGATTTCTCTGACGAACATCCTGATAATTGATATGCAGCTCTCCGGAGGTCGTTTTAGATTCCAGAGAATATCCGCCGCCGTTATTCCCCAGTTTAACATGAACATCCCCGCTGATGCTGTTGGCTTCCAGCGCAATATCCCCCTTGGATCTCACTTCGACACTTCCGCTCTTGGAGCTTGCATGACATCTCTTCAGACTGCCCTGCACCCGGATATCTCCGCTGGCACTGCAGGCGCTCAACCCATCACCGCTGACATCAGGAAGCTCAATATCACCGCTGACACTGCTGACATCGGCATTGCTCATGGTGAATTCCTTCACACAGATATCTCCGCTGGTGCTTCTGAGCTTGCACTCCTTCACCTTTATTGCGGCAATATCCAGATCTCCGCTCAAGGAGCTGCTGTCAATAATATCCGCATTCAGATTGCCCGCGCTCACATCGCCGCTGGTGCTTTTCAGAGACAGAAACTTGACATTAAGATCCCTTACCTCCACATCCCCGCTGGTGGTATCGGCATTCAGCCGGACGCTGCTGCAGCTCTCCAAACTGATATCCCCGCTGAAGGCTTTGATTTTAATATCTGCCGCACCGATCCGTGCGGCTGAGATATCGCCGCTGGCCGTGGTTACCGTAAGGCGGTCCGGATTTACATCAACCGCCTCGATGTCACCGCTGGCTGTTTTGATATTGACATGGCTCATGTTTTCGGGTATCTCCGCGTGAATAACAATAGATTTCTGCTTCAGGTTAAATAAAAATACTGATTTTCCAACCCTGCGGATTCCTGCGTAGACCGTATTCCCTTCCTTATAACTGTAGAATTCATACATCTGCCTCTGCCTGTCATTCCCGTTATTCTCATAATCGAGATTGATCCTCTGATTGGAGGATCTGGAAAGCGTAACATTGGCACAGAGACCGTCAATCACCAGATTCATGCCTTTGCTGCTCTTGTCTTCGTTCAGCTCTTCTTCATCCACTTCTCCCTGTGCGGTCTCCACCGGCTCTTCCCCGCCGTTCACGCCGGAGAATGCCGGGCCCTCAGCGGCTTCCCCTGTGACTTCATCAGAGGAAGACCCAGCATCAGAAGCCTCCTCACCGGCTGCATCGGCGTCATTACCTGCCGGATCCTTCTCTGCTTCTTCCGCCTCCGTATACTCGCCGTCATCCACATGATCCTTGCCTGCTTCCGCCGGTTCAGGATTGGCATCATAGCTTCTTGATACATTCTCACTGAAGCCTTCCGCATGTCTTCCACCCTGCTCAGAATCTCCGCTCTGGCCCTTAAAATAACTGTCTGTAAATTTATTGATGGAGGAGGTTGCCTGATCCAGGGTGCTTTTTAAGGCATTTCCAATCTCGAATACATCAATTTTACTAATGGCATCCCCTGCCGAATCCAGGGCACTATTGATGGCACCCCCGATTTTCTCCCCGTCCAGGTTAAGAATTCCGCCATGCCATTCTTTTGATTTCCTGCTCTTATCTCCTGAAGCGTTCCCGGCAGAGCCTTTCCCTGTATCTCCATAGACCTCTTTGATCTCCTGGACCAGATCCTCTATCTTGCCCAGCTCTTCACAGATCTGTTCTTCACTCTTGCCATTCTCCATTCCCACCTGGAAATGCTCTTCATAATCCGATATGATCTCATTCATCATATCTTTGTCGGTATCCCTCAAGGCTTCTTTCAGTGCGCTCAAATATTCCAGCTTATTCATACCCATCCTCCTATTCTATAATATCCTGTACAACCTTAATGAATTCCAGCCATTCTTCCTTCTGGGCCGCCTGCCGTTCTCTTCCCTTATCCGTCAGATGATAATATTTTCTGGCCGGCCCCTCTCCGGATTCCACTAAATAAGTTTCTACATACGCATCGTCCTTGAGGCGCTTTAAGATCAGATACAGCGTTCCCGTGGATATCACCATCTGCTTGGATATCGCATCGGTTAACTCATACCCGTAACGGTCTGCCTCTACCAGTTTTGAAAGTACACATAATTCCAGTACTCCCTTTTTGAATTGTGCATTCATATGTCAGCTCCTTTCCGCTTGGCCCGCAAGCCGGTTTTCTTCCATGGGCACCGTAATCCATCACGCTTCCTGCTTCATGGAAAAGTTTCATTACAATTATTATTGTCTTATTTTTATTGTTTGATACATTATATCACTAACTATTATATAATGCAATATAGTATTCATAATTTTATATTATATTCAGATTTATAGTTACAGTTCACAGGGCGGAAGACAAGGTGCTCCCTCACACACAGGATGGAAGACACATGGTTGGATTTGTATGCCATAACCGTACACAAGTGTTCGTCTATAGCATACAAATCCAATCACATGTCTTCCATACAGTGCATTACGGGAGCACCTTGTCTTCCGCCTGACTGCCCTGTGAACTATAACTATTTATAGGTAAAACAGGCTTTCCACCCGATATCCCGCTTTAACATAGAAGGTGTACGACAATTAGTGATAGAACCGGAAATACAGGCATATGATGAAATGGTTACTTTGTTTTCTCAGAAGGAAGATCGGCATGAAACAAGTAAAAATCATGGTGCTCAGTAAAAAGAAAATTAAAAAAACACTTTTCATCATAACCGCTTCCATCACCGGTGTCTATCTGCTTGTCTCCTTATATTTTATGAATCACTTTTATTTTCATACCATCGTTAACGGCGCCAACCTTTCATTGAAGTCCCATGACCGCGCGGTCAGGGCCATAAACCAGTTCTTAGGGGATTACCGGCTCCTGCTGACAGAACGAGACGGCGCCTCAGAGGCAATATGGGGCCGGGAGATCAGGCTGCAATATAATGAAAACACATCCCTCTCTCAAATCCAAAAAGTACAGAAGCCCCTTCTGTGGCCTGCCTCTCTTTTTAAAAACAATACTCATCAGATAAGTAATCTGTATTATTACGATTCTTCCCTGCTGAACCACAAAATCCAGCGGCTGCAATGCAATAACAAAAAAATAATCGAGCCCAAAAATGTGGATTTTATTTATACCGGCAGCTCTTATGAAGTCATCCCGGAGCTGTACGGCAATCGCATCAACTCCGCCTTCCTGCTTCAGGCCATCCATCAAGCGCTGTCCGAAGGACGCCCAAATCTGGATCTGGATGAAGCGGATTGTTATGTAAATCCCAAATATACCATTCATTCGCCTAAAACCTCACAGACGAGAAAACTCCTGAATCAATATGCCTCCTCCAAAATAACCTACCAATTCGGCAGCGCGGAGGAGCATCTGGATGGGAGCACCATTAACCAATGGCTGAGTGTGGATGAGAATCTGGAGGTAATGATTAATAAAGATGCTATTGATACATATATCACCATGCTGAGCAAGAAATATAACACCGTCGGTATCCCCAGGGAATTTCTAACCTCTACCGGGAAAAAGGTGATATTAAAAGGCGGACTGTACGGCTGGAAGATCAACCGGGAAGGTGAGGCCGAAGCGCTCTATTATAATATCAAGCGCGCGGAAACAATTCATAAGGAACCGATCTATTCACAGACCGCGGCCTCCAGGGAAGGCAATGAGATCGGGAATACCTATATCGAGATTAATATCACCCGGCAGCACCTCTGGTTTTATAAGGACGGTAAGCTCGTCATCCAGGGCAGCGTTGTTACAGGGAATCCAAACAGAAACAACGCTACGGTGCTGGGGGCCTATATGCTTAATTACAAGCAAAAAGGGGCCACTTTAACCGGACCCGGGTATGAGGCACCGGTGACCTACTGGATGCCCTTCTTCGGCAATATCGGTGTACACGATGCTTCCTGGAGATCCCGTTTCGGAGGGGAGATTTATAAAAGAAACGGCACCCACGGATGCGTGAATGCCCCTATCTATCTGGCAAGAACCATTTTTGAGAATATTGAAGAAGGAACCCCCGTGCTTGTCTATGAAGAAGATAAATAGCACAGGGGCCGTAATCCCCTTCTTCCAGGCCAGGGAGTAGATCATGATACAGGCCAGCAGCTCCAATCCTTTTGGGAAGCCTCCCCGCCGGTCTTCCCTTGCCCTCCTGTACTCTCCTTATCACTTTTACCACAGGCAACGAGAGACAGAAGCATTGCTAACGTTAATAAAACCACTATAATTTTCTTCATTTCCTCATACAACGGGAATACTCAGGCAGCGATTCGCTGTTTTAAAGAAAATTCTGCTTTTTTCTATAAAAGCAGTACTTTGAAGATGAAGGTTTCTTATTTGCATTCGTTGAATTTAAGTATTTACAATTACATTTTAATAAAAGAGAAGGTCAGCCTGCACCGATGCTGCCATGAGAATGAGCAGCGAATCGGCAGGGATGCCTCCTCTCATAATTTCTACGACATAGGGGATGAAGTTCTTCTGGCCTATGGAAATTGCTCTGAATATCTGATTGAAAAGCATAAGAATAAACATGTACGGAAAGCCGTTGCCTACATACACAGCAATCTGGGAGAGGCTCTGTCTTTGGAGGAGGTCTGCAGCATATCAATATTAACCGCTGCTATTTCAGCGAGCTCTTTAAGAAGCAGGTCAAATGCTCCTTCAGTCAGTATGTCCTGAAGCAGAGGATTCTGCTGGCAAAGAAATTGCTGAAGGATTCCCAGCTGACGGTTCATATGATTTCAGAAAAATGCGGCTTTACCAATCATTCTTATTTTTGCACCTGTTTTAAAAAGGAGGCAGGGATGTCTCCCTGTGCCTACCGCAGTCAGAGATGGGAAAAGATATCCTGATCACGAAGGCTCAGCCCCCGCTTTTCAACCGGTATAATTGGACCGTTCCCTCTTGAAGCGAAGCCCTCACATCGATGATCCGCTGGTTGGCGGAGCCGCGAAAGGGCAGACTGATGTCCTTTTGTTCTTCCACGAACCTTCCGTCCACCAGCACATCCAGCAGCTCCAGCAGCTCATCGGTGCACTCGCACCTGGCGCGGCTCTCCTTCTGCAATTCCTCGTCAAAGAGGTAGCCGGTATAGCACCAGATATTCTTGCAGGGAAATAATTCCTTCACCCGCTTCAGGAAGGGCAGAAGCACGCGCTGGTTCTGTCTCTCCATGGGCTCTCCTCCCAGGAGGGACAGCCCGTCAATATAGTCCCTGGAGAGGGCCTGCAGGAGCTCTTCCTCCGTCTCCCGGGTAAAGGGCCTGCCATAATTAAAATTCCAGGTCTCCTGATTGAAACAGCCCTTGCAGTGATGGGTACAGCCGGACACAAATAAGGACACCCTGATTCCCTCTCCGTTGGCAATATCATTTTTTTTAATTTCTCCGTAATTCATATTATAAATGGAGCACCCTCTCTCTGATTTCCTGGGTTCTGCCCTGATTCCAGTACTGCGTTCCGATATAACCGCAGGTTCTCCGGGCCACATTCATTTTATCCTGATTCCGGTTACCGCACTTGGGACATTCCCAGACAAGCTTGCCGTCCTCGTCCTTCACGGTCACTATCTCACCATCAAAGCCGCATTCCTGACAGAAATCGCTCTTTGTATTCAATTCGGCATACATGATATTATCATAAATGAACCGGATGATCTGAAGCACTGCCGGGATATTCTGCTGCATATTGGGCACCTCCACATAGCTCACCGCCCCGCCCTTGGACAGTGCCTGGAACTTCGCCTCGAATTCCAGCTTGGTAAAGGCATCAATCGGCTCCGTAACATGAACATGATAGCTGTTGGTGATATAGCTCTTGTCCGTCACGCCCTCCACAATGCCAAAACGCTTCTGCAGACACTTGGCAAATTTATAGGTTGTGCTCTCAATAGGTGCGCCGTAAGTACTGAAGCCGATCCCGGTCTCCTCCTTCCAGCGTTCACAGGCGTCATTCATATACCGCATAACATCCAGGGCAAACTCCTCCGTCTCCGGGTCCGTATGGGAGCGGCCGGTCATATATTTTACGCATTCATACAGCCCCGCATAGCCCAGGGATATGGTGGAATACCCGCCGTAAAGCAGCCGGTCAATGGTCTCTCCCTTGGCAAGCCTTGCCAAAGCACCGTTCTGCCAGAGAATCGGAGCCGCATCGGACAGGGTTCCTTTCAGGCGGTTATGGCGCTGCATCAGCGCACGGTAGCAAAGCTCCAGGCGTTCATCAAAGATCTTCCAGAACTTCTGCCTGCCCTGCCCGGAGGACAGAGCAATATCTACCAGATTCAAGGTCACAACCCCCTGGTTGAAGCGTCCGTAGAACTTATACTCGCCTTTCTCATCCTTCCAGGGGCTTAAGGCGCTGCGGCAGCCCATAACCGGGAAGCAATTGCCTTCCTTTAACTCCTTCATCTTCTTCTCCGAGATATAATCGGGAACCAGACGCTTGGCTGTGCACCTGGCCGCCAGCTCCGTCAGATAATAGTACCCGGAGCCTTCCTTGACATTATCCTCCTCCAGCACATAGATCAGCTTGGGAAATGCCGGAGTTACCCACACGCCGGCCTCGTTCTTCACTCCCTGCAGCCTCTGTTTTAAGGTTTCCTCTATAATAATGGCCAGATCCTTCTTCTCCTGTTCGTTCTTTGTCTCATTGAGATACATGAATACCGTCAGAAACGGGGCCTGCCCGTTGGTCGTCATCAGGGTAATTACCTGGTATTGAATGGTCTGCACCCCCTTGGTGATTTCCTTGCGCAGCCTCTTTTCCACCAGCTTGCCGATCAGCTCCTCGGAGGCTTCGCTCCCCAGCAGCTGCAGTTCCTCCAGCACCTCCGTACGAATCTTCTCTCTGGATATCTGGACAAAGGGTGCCAGATGGGCCAGACTGATGCTTTGCCCGCCATACTGGTTGCTGGCTACCTGGGCGATAATCTGGGTTGCAATATTGCAGGCGGTTGAGAAGCTGTGAGGCTTCTCAATCAGAGTCTCACTGATTACGGTGCCGTTCTGGAGCATGTCCTCCAGATTGACCAGATCACAGTTATGCATATGCTGTGCAAAGTAATCGGAATCATGGAAATGAATGATGCCCTGCCTGTCCGCTTCCACAATATCCGCGGGCAGCAGCAGCCGGATTGTGATATCCTTGCTGACCTCTCCCGCCATATAATCTCTCTGCACGCTGTTTACCGTAGGATTCTTATTGGAATTCTCCTGCTTTACATCCTCATTATTGCACTCAATGAGAGACAGGATGCGGTTATCCGTGGTATTGGCCTTCCTTATGAGGGAGCGCTGGTAACGGTACCTGACATAATTCTTCGCCAAGTCAAAGGCTCCCGTTGCCATGATCTGATTCTCCACCATATCCTGTATCTCTTCTACGGAAACAGCCCTATCCAATTTATTGCATTTATACTCCACATAATCTGCAATCTCACGAATCTGCTCCCGGTTCAGGCCCATCTGCTCGGTGGCTTCATTGGCTTTGGTCACTGCCGCTATAATCTTATTAATGTCAAAAACCTCTTCCGAACCGTTTCTTTTAATAATCTTCATATCCTGTATCTCCTTTTACGCTTCAATAAGAAATCCGCAGCAGCTCTGCGGATTCTTTTTCTTTATCAGTTCCGTGTGTTAATCAATATAATACAAAATGTAGTGTTTGTCAATATTCAAAGTACTACATAATGATATATTTCAAGTATTAAAAAAGTGCGGAACTTTCCTTCATCCCGCCGCTTTTAGGCCGGATCCCCACTCCTGCCCAGCTTCCTGCTAAGAAATATCCCCTGTATGGCCACCAGGATGCCGCATACCATGGCTATCGTTCCGGCCGAGGTATCACCGGCCGTAATCAGATGAAAGCCTCCATGCCAAAGCATCACCGGCAGAACACTGAAACGGCTCTTCTGACAAAGCCAGGCCAGGATGAAGGAGCCAAAAATCAGGCTGATGATCCAGCCAATAATTCCGATGCCCATGGTCCTATATCTTTCCTGAAAGAAAAAGACCGGCAGGTGCCAAAACATCCAGATGCATGCCACAATGAGGGCGCTTGTACGAAGGGAAAAGCGCCTGCTCAGCTCCGGCAGGAGAAAGCCCCTCCATCCGGATTCCTCCCCCAATCCTGAGGTCAGGAGCCAGGCCACAGCAGTCTGCACTACCGTTAATCCGGGCAGCTGGCTGGTAAGGCCAAAGCGGCCCGAGGCCGGCCATGCCCCATTCAGAACGCGCCAGACGATAACTGCGGCGACAGCATAGAAGAGGGGCATAAGCACTGAGGCTGCAATCCATTTCACCGGAAAACGCAGGGAATAGGTTCTTTTGAACCAATCCCTCAATTCCTTTGTTCCCCCCGAGATCAAAGATGCGATGATTGCTCCCGCCAGGGGGCCGAAGGAGGCTATTTCAAACTGATCCTGAAGGATGGGGATATGTTCCTTCCAGGCATAGTTCATGTAAAGCGGAAGCCAGGCCAGCCAACTGATTCCGTAGGATACTATAAGATAAATTACTATTTTCTTTTGCCTCATAACTTTTCCTCCCCGCGCCGGCGCGTATCAATTTAACAGGTCTTCTATGCCATTATACTATAGGGATAGCCCCCATGTTCCTGCATCCGGGATAAAACTTAATCATTAAGGCCGGCTCACCCATGGCTGCGGCAATGGCAGGAAAAAGCGGACTTTACATTTTGGCCTGCCGATGTTACATTATCAATGAACTGTAATGCCAATTCTGATCCGGCTTATACTTCCGATAATTTATATCATCTGACAGGAGGAATTATCTTGCAATACAAATCCGTTAAAACAGCCAGCTTCATCAGCCGCCCCAACCGCTTTATCGCTCATGTAATGACAGATACGGGAGAAGAGGTTGTCCACGTGAAGAACACCGGAAGATGCCGGGAAATCCTTACTGAAGGAACCAAAGTCATTCTGGAGGAAGCGGAGAATACCGGACGAAAGACCAGGTATTCCCTGATTTCCGCCTACAAGGGCGATGTCTTAATTAATATCGATTCCCAGGTTCCCAATGCTGTTGTGTATCAGAGCATCCTGGAAGGACGCGTTGCCCGGCTCCCCAGAGTGACAAAGCTCCTTCGGGAAGTGACCTTTGGCAGCTCCCGCTTTGACCTGTACTTTGAAGCCGGGGAACAAAAGGGCTTTATCGAGGTAAAGGGCGTGACTCTGGAAGACGAAGGGATTGCCCTGTTTCCCGATGCGCCTACCCAGCGCGGCACCCGGCATGTCTATGAGATGATCCGGGCTGTGGAGGAAGGCTACACCGGCTGTTTGTTCTTCCTCATCCAGATGAAGGGCGTCACGCAATTCACCCCCAACCGGCTGCGGGATCCCGCCTTCGCCGAAGCCCTGGCTCTGGCCCAGGCAAAAGGGGTGACTATTCTTGCCTATGATTCCATTATTACAGAGGACGGAATCTTCCTGGATACACCGGTTAAACTCGCCCTATAGCTCCCTGTCATTATTTGAAATGAGGTGATAAAATGAAAGGCATATGCACATATTTGCTGGTTTGTCTCCTTTTTACCGGCTGCACGGCCATGCCTGCAAACATGGCTGCTGCCCGGCTTCCTAACAACCCGGAAAGACACATATCCCCAAAAAAGCCGCCGTGCTGACCAAAATCAGACGGCGGCTTTTGCTATGAAAATTATTAGGCTTTATCCCTGTCCCTTAGACCAGATTACAGTGGGATCAATAGAGGATAGATCCGACGCCCCGGTACGTGCCATAACTGCTGCCAGCTCCCGGGTCATTCCCTGAATTCTGCCGCACACACCGTCCGGCCCGCCCTTGGACAGGGAATCCATCAGCTCCCGTCCCACGCAGACTGCCGAGGCTCCCAGCGCCAGGGCTTTGAACACATCTGTCCCGCTGGCAATTCCGCAGTCTACAAAAATGGGAATCCGGTGGTTCACAAGCGTTGCAATTCTGGGCAATATCATCAGAGGAGGAACCGCATAATCCTGAATGCCATGGTGATGGGACACTACGATCCCGCTCACTCCTGCCTCCAGACATTTGTAGGCATCCCGCTCACTCAGCACTCCTTTTATAATGAAGGGCAGCTCGGAAGCCTGGACAAAGCTTTTAATCTCTTCCAGGGTCTTGGAGGTCATGGGCAGTCCCAGTACCGTATCATATTCCCCTCTGCCGTTAAAGGAGTGGTCAATGTCCATTCCCACCGCAAAAGCTCCGCACTGTTTGGCATGCTCTATTTTACGGAAGATTATCTGATTATCGGCATGGGGTTTAATGATCTTAACGGCCCTCGCACCCGTGGCGGTAATCGCCTCCAGCTCCTCTTCCTCCCCCATTCCGCACCACATAACCGCATTGGCGGCATGGGCACCCCTGGCCATTCCAGCCATACCTTCCGGATGGCAGCCGTTCAGATGGGACAGCGCAGCCGTCATAATGGGAGTGGCAAAGGTTTCACCGTATAATTCCATGGAAGTGCGGGGAATAACAGAATCAATATACCTCAGCTCCAGCAGCAGGGAATCAAAGTACTCCCTGGTAATCTCATTCGAATCCCCCGCCCTGTAATTTGGATCAGTCTGCTTCATGAATAACACCTCACAACTTCCTTATGATTTCTGGCAGACTCGTAGGCCCCCAGCATAATACGTATGGTCTCCTCCATCCGGCCCAGACCCAGTGCAAATTCCCGGTTTTCTGCAATGCTGCTATAAAAATCTGCAATGCAGTCCTCATGCCCCGCTCCCCAGTAGCTCTTCCCGTAGCCCTTGCGTCCCTCCATGGAAAGCCTCTCCGGCTCTTGGTCCTTGCGGTACAGGGTAATATCCAGGTCTTCAATCCGGATAACCATCTTCTCGCAGTTTACCTCTATAATTGGAGCCGGATCCGCATTGTATGCAGTCGTCGCATAGAAGCAGACTACCGCATCAGGGTAGCGAAGGTAAGCCGACATCATATCCTCCACCTCGATGATTCCCTTGAGATGATGATTGGTAATTACAGCATCGATACTCTGAATCGGCCCGTCCACCAGATAGTGGAGCAGATCCAGGGTGTGGACGGACTGGTTAATCAGCGCCCCCCCGCCCTCTGTCTCCAGGCTTCCCCGCCAGTCACTTTGAGTATAATATTCCTCGCTCCGGTTCCAGGTCACGATCCCTCTGGCTCCCAGAACTCTTCCTGCCTCTCCTGAAGCAATCAGCTCCTTTGCCTTAATCACACTGGGATTATATCGATTTTGGAAGCACAGGCCCAGCTGCCTGTCAGATACCCTGACGGCTTCCTTCAGCTGCTTCAGCTGCTCCTCGTTGATTACCGGCGGCTTCTCCATAAATACATGCACTCCATGGCTCAGCCCATAAACCGCCATGGGCGTATGCAGATAATGAGGGGTGCAGATGTGGATGGCATCCAGACTCTCCCTCTCCAGCATTTCCTCCATGGAAGAATATGCTGTCCCGCCGTATTCTCCGGCAAAGGCCTCCGCCCGTACCGGTTTGCTGTCCGCAAAGGCGGTAAGCTCCAGCCCGGGCTGTTTTTTAATACACATTGCATGGGTGACGGCAATGCCGCCGCAGCCCACAATACCGATCTTCATTATTTTACCCTCCCTGCCCCGAAGCTTCCTGCCGTTGAAAAGGTAGTTTCCGTCACATTGGTCTTTACTCCGGAGGAGGCCCTGCGTTCATTCAGCTTGCTTAAAAACAGCTCTTCATCCAGGGGAAGCTCCACCGCCGTCCCAAGCCAGCCGGATAAATGCATGGCATTGGACAGGGTAAGGCCGTGTATCCCTTCCTTCCCTTCCGCTACCAGAGGGGTTCCATGAAGGATTCTCCCTGCAAAGGCTCTCATTATTCCGGCATGCTGGGGATTCTCCCTATCCGTTTCTATTTCCTTCCATTCCCCCTCCGGTTTGGCAAAGCCCTCCGTGGCAGTATAGCAATATTCTCTTTCATTGATCTTCAGCTCGTACATCATCAGCTTATCATTTTCACAGACCAGCTTGGCCCGCTCCAGGGTTATCTCCAGGCGATTGGTCCCGGGGGCATCTCCGGTGGTGGTAACAAATACTCCGGTCGCTCCGCCCGGGTATTCCAGGTAAGCAGTCACATCGTCTTCCACCTCAATATCATGCCATTTTCCATTATGGCAGAAGGCCTGCACTTTATTGGGCATTCCGCAGAGCCACTGGAGGAGGTCCAGATTATGGGGACACTGGTTCAGCAGCACTCCGCCGCCTTCTCCGTCCCAGGTGGCACGCCAGCCGCCGGAATTATAGTAAGCCTGGGTCCGGTACCAGTCGGTAATAATCCAGTTCACCCGCTTAAGCTTTCCGTATTTCCCGCTGTGCACCAGCTCATGGAGCTTGCGGTATACATGATTCGTCCTCTGGTTAAACATCATGGCAAATACCAGTCCCGATCTTTCCGCCGCCTCATTCATGGTGCGCACCTGCTTGGTATAAACTCCTGCAGGCTTTTCACAAAGCACATGAAGCCCCTTCTCAAAAGCCAGAATTGCCAGCCTTGGGTGGTCGTAATGGGGCGTTGCAATTAACACCGCGTCACAGCTTCCAGAGTTAATCAGCTCCTCACCGGTCTCAAATACAGCCACCTCCGCCGGAAGCTGCTCCTTTGCCCAATCCCTCCGGTTACTGCGCAGATCTGCCACCGCCGCCAGAACAATATCCCCGGCCTCTCCCCGCAGGATGGTTGCGCAGTGCCCGCTTCCCATATTTCCTATTCCTATAATGCCTAATCTCACCTTGTCCACATCTGTCTCCCTCTGCCGCACCGCGGCTATATCATGTTATGAAATCCCCAACCTAACGGTATCCCAGTGCCGCAAGATTGCGATAGCTCTTCCTCAGGCATTCAAAAGGGCTTTCCTGACAGGTATCCTGTTCCACCAGAATATACTCGCAGCTTGTCCCCTCCAGGGTCTTAAGAATCTTCTGAAAATTCATATTTCCCTCCAGTACCGGAGCCATCACTGCCTGCCGCCGAAGCATTGCCATATCCTTCAGATGAACACAGGGAATTCGGTCATGCAGATTTTCAATCCACTGGCACACATCTGCGCCTGCTGCCTGAACCCAATAGGTATCCAGGGTGAAGCCCAGCTCCTGGCCGGTAAATCCCTCCCTGAGATAATCTAAATAGTACTTCCCCTGTACTTTCTCAAATTCAAAATCATGGTTATGGTACATCAAAAGCATACCGGCCTCCCGGATCTTTTGGGCAGCCTCCAGATAATCGTCGGGAAAATGGGAGATCCACTCCGGGTTGCGGTATTTGTCCGGCATGCCGCCAAGTCCGATGTATCTGCACCCCAGTATCCCATGCTCCTCAATCAGCCGCTCCGTATCATTCAAAATCCGGTTCGGATCGCTGTGTGTAATGACGGTCTTCAAATTATGCTTATCACAGAAGGCCCGCACCTTCTCCGGCTTTATGGAGGGACCAATTCCCGATACCTGTACCGTGGTATAACCGATTTCTGCAATCTCTCCCAAAGTAAAGTCCAAATCCTTCTCTGTCTGGGTGTATGCGCGGACCGTGTATAGCTGGGCACCTAAAATCATATTCTTCTCTCCTTTTCCTATATCCTGTTTTCTTTTATTATAGTAATACCGGGACAAAACTGCCATTGCAAATGACACTCGTTATATTGCAAATATCGCCCTCTTTTTATATAATAAGATACAGCATATCCAAGTCAATTGTACATCAGCTGAAAGGCAAAGGCTTCCGGCCGCAATTGACTTTAAGAAAGGCGGAATGACCATGAGCTCCTTATGCAGCATCTTTATCAAAGAGATCCAGTTCAACTACAGTCTGAGCCGGGAGGCAAATCCCACCCATCAGATTCATTACCATAATGTATATGAACTTTACTATTTTATAGAAGGCGATACAGACTATCTCGTAGAAGGAAAGCTCTATCATCCTACGCCCCACAGTCTGATTCTGCTGTCGCCCCATGTATTTCACGGAGTTAAGATCAACTCTGACCGGCCCTACCGGCGTTTCACCCTGCATTTCCAGCCCGATTTTCTGGATACACAGCGGAGGGCCTTATTGCTGTCCGCCTTCCCCAGCCAGGAGAAGCATTCCCAGAAAGAGGTTTACTACGAGAATATGGGAGACACCCAGCTCCCCAGCTTTTTTGAGGCTCTGATTCTGCTTCATGCACAGCCGGAGTCCATACAGCTTCAGCTATTACCTGTCTATGTCGAAGCTATTCTTGCCCAGCTCACCCTGGTCTGCCGCACCCGCAGCCCGGTGGAGGTGGAGACCATTGCTTCCCGCACCGTCACAGAGGTCATTTCCTATTTGAATAATAACCTGAGCAATAATATCACTCTCGATCAGCTGGCAGAATACTTTTCCATCAGCAAGCACTATCTGAACCGGGCCTTTAAAAAAGCCACCGGCACAACGATCTTTGACTATCTGATCCACAAAAGGGTAATCTATGCCCAGCAGCTGATCATGAACGGCTCCACCGCGTCGGAAGCCGCCGCGCAGTCCGGCTTTCGGGACTATTCTGTTTTCTATCGGGCTTACTGCAAGCATATCGGGCACACTCCCTCGGAGGATCACAGCCTGATTCAATAAAACCCGAACATATGTTTGACTTTTGCTTCCCGCCGTGCTATAATATGAATAAAATCAGTTATCCCCTTCCGGTCCTCCTGGCGGAATCTCGGAAGCGAAAGGAGCACAGCATATGGTCAACATTTTTTACAAAGATTCCCTCTCCCTGCACGATAAGCTCCTTCAGATGCAGGAAGATACCAAATACGATGTTGCAGATCCCCAGGTCAGCTATGGTACGGCATCTGAAGAAGAGAGCCTTCCGGATCCCTCCATCTTTGCCGATATCCATGCGAAGCCCAATCCCCCCAAGGTTCCCAAGGTCTTTCTCTCCAATCAGTGCAGCTTTAACTGCGCCTACTGCGGATGCCGGGCCAGCCGGGAGGACGTGCGACGATACTGCAACACCCCGAGGGAGCTGGCAGAGATAGCCCTTTCCCAGTCCCGACAGAACGGACACGGAATCTTTCTTACCTCTGCCATCTACCGTAATGCCAACTACACCCAGGAGATCATCATCGAGACCCTTCGCATATTGCGCAAAGAGCTCTTCTATGACGGATACCTCCATGCCAAGGTCATGCCCGGGACGGATCCTCTGCTCATCGCCAAGACGGCTCAGTACGCCAATCGTCTCAGCGTCAATATCGAGGTCGCTCAAAATGCCGGCTATGAAAGAATTGCCAAGCAAAAGAATAAGGAGAATATCCTCACCCCCATGCAGCAGATCAGTGATCTGGTTCGGGATGCCAGACAATACCGCAGCCGAAGGGGCCCTCTCCTTGCCAGATCCCAGACCACTCAGCTGATGGCCGGAAGCACGGGAGAATCTGACCGCACCATCATGCGGCTGTCCAAGGCCCTGTATCATAAATACAGTCTCAGCCGGGTCTATTATACCGCCTTCCACTATCTTAACCATGCAAAGGGCTATGACCAGCTTCCTTTTACGCAGGTTCCTCTCTGGCGGGTGAAAAGACTATACCAGGCGGACCGCCTGCTCCAGCTCTATGATTTTACGCCCGATGACATCACCCCCGAGCTGGCCCCCGATCTGAACGAAAGCCTGGATCCAAAGATGAGCTGGGCGCTGCGCAATATTCACCTCTTTCCCATCGAAGTGAACACCGCCGATTATGAACAGCTGCTCCGCATTCCCGGAATCGGACTTACCTATGCCCAGAAGATCATACGGGCCCGGAGCTATGGCAGAATCACCCACCAGACCCTCCGCAAGATCGGTGTTGCCATGAAGAAGAGCAATTATTTCATTACCTGTAACGGAAAATACGAAGGCGGAGATCTGCTGTCCCGCCCGGAGCTTCTGGCCCGGCTCTTTTCAGAGACAACGGACAGCAGTATCGAACACAGCGGAATTCTTCCCTGCTAATTTATTGCTTTTTTAGGCTAAACCCGATATAATGAATTATCCGCACAACGATTTCAGAAAGGATTTTATTATGAAAAAGGTTAAGCGCATCGCTGCTCTTACAGGTGTAATACTGATCGTGTCCCTGATACTCCTCACTATTATTTCCGCCTTTGTGGCAACGGAGTATTCCTATGGGCTTTTTATGGCCAGTTTATTCAGCATGATTGTAATCCCTCTCATGATTCAGATGTATATCATGGTATATCGGATCTTTCACAAAAGGGGACAGGACAATGAGGTTCCGGAGGATAATACGGAAGATAAGGAAGACTCTACCCCTTAATCTTCTTGAAATATTCCTGTATCCGGGCCTCATAACCGTTATCGGAAGGGACATAGAATACCCGGTCCTTGATTTCATCGGGAAGATATTGCTGCTTCACGTAATGATTCTCATAGTCATGGGGATAGAGATATCCGATTCCATGTCCCAGCCCGGCAGCCCCTTTATAATGAGCATCCATAAGATGGGCCGGAATGGCCGCGGTTTTCTCATTCTCAACTACCTTTGCGGCCGCCCCAATGGCACAGACTGCCGAATTGCTCTTGGGCGCACAGGCCACATAGGCGGCAGCCTGGGCCAGTACAATTTGCGCCTCCGGCATCCCAAGCCGCTCTACTGCAAGGGCGGCCGAGGTGGCCACCACAAGGGCATTGGGATCTGCATTGGAGACATCCTCCGAAGCACAGATCATGATTCTTCGGGCAATGAAAGCCACCTCTTCCCCGGCATACAGCATTCTTGCCAGGTAATAAACCGCGGCATCCGGGTCCGAGCCCCGCATACTTTTGATAAAGGCCGAGATTGTGTCATAATGATTGCCCCCGTTCTTGTCATATCTTAACGCCCGCTTCTGAATACATTCAGAAGCAACCGGCAGCGTAATATGAATCTTACCGTCTTCCGAGCGCTCTGTAGTAAGAACGCCAATCTCAATGGCATTCAGAGCCGATCTCGCATCCCCATTGGCCACATCTGCAAGAAAGTCCAGAGCATCCGGGTCCAGAACGGCCCCATAGGCTCCCATCCCCTTTTCCGTATCGGTCACTGCCCGGATCAGCAGGGTTTTAATATCCTCCTTGTCCAGGGGTTTCAGCTCAAAGATGATGGAGCGGGAAATCAAAGCGGAATTCACCTCAAAGTAGGGATTCTCCGTAGTTGCTCCGATCAAAATCACAGTGCCGTCCTCCACGAAGGGCAGCAGATAGTCCTGCTGACTCTTATTAAAGCGGTGAATCTCATCAATAAACAGGATGGTTCGTTTTCCGTACCTCCCCAGATTGCTCTTTGCCTCCTCCACCACGGACTCCATATCCTTCTTTCCCGCAGAGGTAGCATTGATCTGTGTAAATAAAGAACTGGTAGTATTGGCAATCACCTTAGCCAGGGTCGTCTTGCCCGTCCCCGGAGGTCCGTAAAACAGAATAGAGCTGAGCTTATCCGCCTTAATGGCCCGGTACAGCAGCTTGTCCTTACCAATGATATGCTTCTGGCCAACCACCTCCTCCAGCGTTGCCGGACGAAGCCTGGATGCCAGGGGAGATTCCTTCTTCATTGTATTGTCTCTCATATAATCAAATAAATCCATAATTGCCTCCATTCCTATGGCTTGTAATTTTCACAAGAATATGCATAATAGTAAGTGTCATTAAAACAGAACAGGAGAATTTATGAAACTGCCAAAAGACCCCCATATATTATTAAGTTACATTAATACCAAGCTCAGAGATGAATTCCGCAGCCTGGAGGATTTATGCCGGAGCTTAAATATAGACCAGACCGAGTTGGAAGCCATTCTGGCCGGAATTGGCTATACCTATCTCCGGGACGGGAACCGGTTTGCCCCCGTTATTTAATCCTATGCACCGGCCTGTTCCGCACTTTATCTATGATATACAGGAGCAGGGCAAAGAAGACCACACCGGCAGCCGCTCCGCAGCTATCCAGTATCACATCGCTGAGCTGGCCGCTTCTTCCCGGGACGAAGGTCTGATGGAATTCATCCGTTGCCGCATACAGGGAAGCAATCAGGAACGACACTCCCAGTCTCCTGGCCCGAAATGCTTTATCCGCGCCTTCCGCGGATCGGTTATCTTCCGCGGATCGGTTACCCTCTGCGGATAGGCTACGTCCTGCGGATAGGATAAAATGAAAGGCGATAGCCGCCGCCAGTGCCGCATATTCCATAAAATGCGCTGTCTTGCGGACAATATGGTCCATCTGTTCCAGAGTCCTGCTCCGGTCGGCGCCTTCTATTTGGATATCAGTGACCTGCTCATATATTTTTACGATCGTACGGGATATTTCCAGACTGCTTTCCCCCGATATTTCCGCCGGTTTTGCGGAAAAGGAAAAGATCAGTCCCATAATAATCACTGCCGGCAGCCAGGATAATTTCTTTATAATCATGAATATACCTCCAGGGCCAAGGCTCTGAATCGCCGGCCCATCTCATGATACCATACTTACTCATAAAATAGAAGGGAGTTTTGCTGCAATGAAAGAAGCTTTTAAAACGGTTTATGAAGGCGGTTTCGGCGAATTTGTTATGAAGAAATCCCGCTTTCTCGCCACAGTATGCCCTGCCGGAACGGAGGAGGAAGCGCTGGGCATCATCGAAGAGCGGAAGAAAAAATATTGGGATGCAAGCCATAACTGTTCCGCCTATATCATCGGAACCGAACAGCCTCTGATGCGCTGCTCCGACGACGGAGAACCCAGCAAAACCGCAGGCAGGCCCATGCTGGATATCCTGCTGGCCCAGGAGCTTACGAATCTGGTTGTTGTGGTCACAAGGTATTTCGGAGGAACCCTGCTGGGAACCGGCGGCCTGGTGAAAGCCTATCAGTCAGCGGTTCTTGAGGGGCTAAAGAACAGTACGATCATCCGGAAAGAACTCGGCATCCGGCTTCAGCTGGAGACAGATTATAATCTGATCGGAAAGTTCCAGTACTATATCGGCCAGGAACAACTTACTCTGCTGTCCAGTGAATATACTGATGTCGTCCGCCTTGAACTGCTGGTTCCCCCCGGCAAGCATTCCCGCTTTATGAAAAAGGTATCCGAGCTTACCAACGGCCTGGTTATCCCCGTAGAATTAGATAAGGTGTACTTCACCATACTGGATGGTAAAATACACCTTTTTGATTACGATTTATAGTCCTTTGGCTGTTCTATGCTCATAATTCTATGTAAATATATCCTGTTATTATATCACGTTATCCATTTCATGTTAATGCTCTGTATTCGTAATTTGTAGCGGTAATACTATACAAGTAATACCTGTTCCGCCAGTTCATCCACGATTTCAACCATTGAAATCGGTGTAACGTCAAATTGATATAGCTTTTCCAGAATGGATACTGCCTCCTCTCTTGAAGAAGAAAGACCTGCAATTTCATCCTTCTCAACTGTGTCCCCCAGATACTTTGAGATTTGGACCCCATAGTAAGGGGTCGCATGTTCATCCTCCGAGCTGCTCTCCATCAGACAATAATCCAGTTGCATGCTTTGTTCGTTTTCCAGCAATACCTTTTTGCTAAAAATCAGCTGTACCTGTTTCATCTTAGCTTTACCCCCATGTTCATAAAATTAAAAAATGATTTCTGCTGACGGCTGATGACTTTATTATACAGAGGAAATATATGTTGATCAAATTTGATTTAACGCACCATCCTATGGACTTTTATATATTTCGACACACCCCCTCGAATCCAACTTTTTCATTATGGGTTTTTTTGTTTTTTCGTCAGCGAAATAGTTCGAAAGCCCATGATTTTTGTTCTATTTCCCGTTTTATAAATCAAAACGATTTTATTTTGAATTTTTATCCAACTTGCCCTGGCACTATGTCCTCCTTTGATTAATTTGGAATTTTCTGGGTTGCCCAGAAATTAAAGCTTTATTTCATGAGACATCTTTGATATAATAGAAAGGAACATGCTTCCGGTTCCTGATCGTATCCGTGTGTTAACAGAATGGAGATTTTTATGGATTATAGCAGAAGAGGGATTGAATCAAAACAACATTATATAAAGTCAACTTCCAGGCGGCTTTCTTCGAAGATAAGAATTACCCTGTTTCGCCTGTGTATTGTATTATTTATATTCGTAATCATTGTCGGCACTTTCTCCGGCCTGGGTTTTGTCAAAGGGCTGATTGACAGTTCTCCCGACATCTCCCAGATCAACGTGGTTCCTACCGGATATACCACCACCATATTTGACAAGGAGGGCCGTCCCATTGAAACCCTGATCGGCGCTCAGGCAAACCGGGTATATGTCTCCCTGTCGGAGCTGCCGGAATATGTGAAATATGCCTTTGTCAGTATTGAAGATGAACGCTTCTATGAGCATCAGGGAATCGATGTAAAGGGGATCTTCCGTGCTGCTTTTATCGGCTTGAAATCCAGGGATTTCAGCCAGGGTGCCAGCACCATCACACAGCAGCTTCTGAAGAACCAGGTATTTGACGGAGGCCGGGAAGCCTCTTTTATGGAACGTTTGGAACGTAAGATTCAGGAACAGTATCTTGCCGTCCAGCTGGAGAATAAATTAGACAAAGATACTATTCTGGAGTATTATCTTAACACCATTAATCTGGGCAACGGAACCCTGGGAATTCAAACTGCCGCACGCCGGTATTTTAACAAGGATGCGAAGAATCTGACTCTGTCGGAGTCAGCTACCATTGCTGCCATTGCCCAGCTTCCGGTATATCGTAACCCTATCACTTATCCTGAACGGAACAAGGAGCGCCGGGACGCTATTCTGGACAAAATGCTGCAGCTGGGTCACTGTTCCCAGGAAGAGCATGATTTTGCCATGGCTGACGATGTGTATTCCCGGATTCAGACAGTAAATGAAGAGCTGGACACCACCTCTTTTTACACCTATTTTATAGATGAGCTGATCGAACAGGTGCTGGAGGATCTGCAGACCGAGCTTGGATATACCCAGGCTCAGGCTTATACCCTGCTGTACAGCGGCGGTTTGAGCATCTATACCACCCAGGATTCTGAGATACAGGCGATCTGTGACGGGGTATTTTCCGATGAAGCCAACTTCCCGGAAATGGGAAATTCCTTCTGGGAACTCTCCTATGCTCTTTCCATTCAAAAAAATGATAAAGATAAGACAATTGTTCATTATCACAGCAATGATCTGCTGGAATACTATAAAGATTATAATGATCCCGACGGCTTATATGCAGACCAGGACGGCAGCAAATTCTCCCTGCTTTTTCTTGATAAGGAAGATATGCAGGCCAAAATTGATGCTTTCCGCGAAGCCATGTTAGAGGAGGGAGACACTCTTCTGGGTGAAAAGCCCATCATGACGATCCAGCCCCAGACCTCCCTCGTGATAATGGATCAGCATACCGGGGAAATTGTTGCCATTGTAGGCGGACGCGGTCAGAAAATCGGCAACCGTACCTTGAACCGTGCCACTAACACTGTACGGCAGCCCGGCTCTACCTTTAAGGTCTTATCCACCTACCTTCCCGCCCTTGACAGTGCCGGCTTTACCCTGGCCAGCGTTCAGGACGATTCCGGCCCCTACTATTACCCGGGCCGCCAGAAAGAGGTGAACAACTGGACCTCCACGAAAAAATACGAAGGCCTCAGCACATTTCGCAAAGCCATCTATAATTCCATGAATATTGTTACGGTTAAAACCTTGGTTGACATCACGCCGGAGCTGGGCTATGACTACCTTCTGAAATTAGGCTTTACCTCACTGGTAGACTCCCGTAAAGAAGCAGACGGCCGTGTCGTATCCGATATCAACTATCCCTTGGCTCTGGGCGGCCTTACAGACGGTGTAAGCAATCTGGAATTAACTGCGGCCTATGCTGCCATCGCGAATAACGGGGTGTATACCGAGCCCATCTTTTACACCAAGATTCTGGATCATAACGGCAAGGTCTTATTAACCAAAACACCGAAGCAGGAGCAGGTCATGAAGGAATCCACCGCATTTCTCCTGACCAGTGCAATGGAGGATGTGGTGAAGATTGGAACAGGCAAGAACCTCCGCCTTACCTCCATCGATATGCCGGTTGCCGGTAAGACGGGTTCCACATCGGATTATAATGACCTGTGGTTCTCCGGCTTCTCCCCTTATTATACCGCCACCATATGGTCCGGTTTTGACAACAACAAGTCTCAGACAGACAGAACCTATAACCGGAAAATATGGAAAGCCATTATGGAACAGCTCCATATACAGAAGAACCTGGAGACAAAATCCTTTACGGTTCCCGAATCCGTGGTTACCGCCCGAATCTGCACCAAGTCCGGCAAGCTTGCCGTTGAAGGGATATGCGATCACTATCTGGGCGGAGACAGTACACGGGTGGAGTATTTTGCAAAGGGCACACAGCCTACGGAGTACTGCGATATCCATGTCAAGGCTTCCGTTTGTGCACAATCCAACAAACTGGCTACGGAGTTCTGTCCCGAGGTGAAAGACGTTGTGTTCCTGAATAAGACGGAAACCGGCAAGACGGAGGATACCCCCTATCTCTATCCCAGTGAATCCTGTCCGATCCATACAACACAACAGGTTCCCGATCCTGTGATACCGGAGGATATCTTTGAAGACGACGAGTTATTTGAGGATGATCAGCCCTATGAGGATGAGGTCCCGGAGGACGAGAATCCGGACAGCATTAATTTTAGTATTCCGAATTCTCTGCGGCTTCCCTAGAGCAGATAATCAATAAAGAATGGATGCACAAAAGGATCAGCTCCCCTGCTGCTTAACGGGGAGCTGATTTTTAGTTTCTCTGTCAGGATTTCATCTTCGGTCCGAAGAACCAGGAGGCAATATAGGATAGAATAATCGCTGCCGAGATCCCCACGGAGGAGGAAGTAAATCCTCCCTTGAAGATACCGATGAAGCCCTCCTTATCCACCGCTTCCTTTACTCCTTTGAAAAGTACATTGCCAAAACCGGTCAGCGGAACTCCGGCCCCGGCCCCGGCCCATTCGGCAAAGGGTTCATAGATGCCTACCGCTCCCAGAACCGCTCCGGTACATACCAGAATTACCATGACTCTTCCGGGTAACAGCTTCGTCTTATCCAGCAGTATCTGAACCACTGCGCAGATTGCCCCACCTACCAGAAATGCTTTAATGTAATCCATACGTCAGCTCCTTTCTACAATGACGGCATGAGCGATACCGGGAACGGTATTTCCCTCGTTAAAGCTCACTTGGGACAGTAAAGCTCCTGTGGGAAGAAAAAGAACTCTCTTCCAATGTCCCTCCTTAAGCTGCTTCAATACATAGGCGGTGAAGGTTATGGCAGAGCAGCCGCAGCCGCTTCCGCCCGCATGGGTATCCTGCTGATCTTTATCAAAGATTTCAATGCCGCAGTCCATATGGTTTGCCGATATATCATAATTTTTTTCCTTCAGCAAATCAATCAGTATATTCTTTCCTACATAACCCAGATCTCCGGTGATAATTTTATCATAATAGGACGGCCCCACTCCAAAATCTTCAAAATTCTGCTTAATTGTCTCATACGCTGCCGGCGCCATGGCAGCTCCCATATTCATGGAATCCTTCAATCCATAATCTGTGATCTTTCCAATGGTGGCACCCTTGACCACTATGGGTTCTCCCTGGGTTCCTGGCACCAGGCTCCGGTCCGCCAGAATGACAGCGCCGCTTCCCGTAACCGTCCAGGACGCGGAATAGGGTCTCTGATTACCATAATCCAGGGGGAAGCGAAACTGCTTTTCCGCTCCTGCAAAATGGCTTGAAGTAATGGCCAGAACCCGGTCCGCAAAGCCCCCGTCCACCAGAACCGAGGCAACTGTCATCGCTTCTCCCATGGTGGAACAGGCCCCGTAGATTCCCAGCATTGGGATTTCCAGTTCTGCAATGCCGAAGGAGGTAGCAATCAACTGTCCCAGGAGATCTCCTCCTACCAGATAACGGATATCCTGATTTATCAGGCCTGCCTTTTTAATTACTTTCTGTGCGGCCCTTTTCATCAGCTCGCTTTCCGCATCCTCCCAGGTCTTCTTACCCAACATGGGGTCTTCTTCCACCTCGTCAAACAGTGTCCCCAGCGGCCCTTCGCTTTCCTTCTTGCCTGCAACGGAGGAAGCGGCCAGGATACAAGGGGGATTGATAAATTGAATACTCTGCCTGCCAACCATTTTTGTTTTATTTTGTTCCTGTAATGCCATAGATTATTCCTCTTTTCCACGATTTATTCTGTCCTGCCCGGAAACCTGTGCATTCACGCAAGTTTCATCAATTTCATGATATAATAAATCAGCCCCAGCAGCCAGGTCGAGAAAATACCATAGAGAATTACGGGCCCCGCTATGGTGAATATCTTACAGCCAATGCCAAAGACCTGACCCTCCTTCTTATATTCCACCGCCGGCGCCGCAACAGAATTAGCAAATCCCGTAATCGGCACAAGAGTACCTGCACCGCCGAACTTCGCCAGCTTCTGATAAAATCCCAGTCCGGTCAGCAATACGGACAGAAATACCAGCGTGACTGTATTATAGGACTTCGCCAGCTCTTCCTCCGCTCCCATATATTTATAATAGGCAATAAAGGCTTGTCCCAGGGTGCAGATTGCTCCCCCAACAACATATGCTTTCAGCAGATTCTTTACCGTGCTGAATTTGGGGGTCGTCTGCTTCACATAATCATTGTAAAGCTCATTTCTCTTCTGCGTATCCTTCTCCTTTAGTATTCTGGACACAGACTCATTCTTCTGATTTCCCATCGCTTTCCTTCTCCTTGTCTTAAAATCTTCTTTCTATCTATCAGTCAATCATGTGATAAGGAGGCCTGTCAGCAAAGTCCATACTCCGCCCTCTCTGTTCACCAGTGTCCCGTCGAATTCCATTTCCCTTCCGGCTCCGAATAGCTCCATACATAGCACAATAGCCACCGCCATAAAGACGATAAACGCGGTAACCCAGAATATTTTTTTCTTTACTGACATAGCTGCCTTCACACTCCAATTCTAAAATCTTGCTTACCATTTTTTCAAAATAAATAGCATCAGTAATAAGGATTCTTCTATCATCCATCATTACTGATGCTTCTAATGCTAATCTTATATTATATTATGTGATTTAAAACTCTTCCTATACTGGTAAATCCTGCATATTCGCCTATGCCCCCAGTCTTTCCCGCATTATTTTTAATATTCTTTTTTCCATACGGGACACCTGCACCTGAGAAATTCCCAGTTCCTTTGCAATATCCGTCTGTGTTCTATCTTTAAAGTATCGAAGCCTGATGATTTCCTGTTCCTTCTCGTCCAAAGAAGCAAGGATTTCCCTTAATGCAAGCCTGTCCACCAAATTTTCGCTCTCATCCTTTGTTTCTGCCAGCTTATCGATCAAAAATATGGGACTCCCATCCCCCTGGTATATGGTTCTGTATAATGATTCTACTTCCGCACCGGTTTCCAGCGCCATAATAATTTCTTCCCTGTCAATATCCAGTTCTTCCTCAATCTCCTCCAAAGTCGGTTCCCTGCCATGGAGATTTCCATACTTCTCTCTGACTGCTCTGATTTTTACCGCACTCTCTTTTAATGATCTGCTTACCTTAATCATTCCGTCATCACGTAAGAAACGCTTAATCTCTCCTGTGATCATCGGTACGGCATAGGTTGAGAATTTAACCTCGTAGGAGGAATCAAATTTATCAATTGCTTTAATTAAACCGATGCTGCCTATCTGAAACAGATCCTCCATCTCATGCCCCCGGTTGGCAAACCTTCGGACAATGCTCCATACCAGTCCCACATTCTCCGTTACAACACGATCCCGGGCTTCCTTATCGCCTTCCCTGGATCTTCTTATTAGCTCAAGCGTATCCACATTCAACCTCTCTCCTTTCCTATACGACAAAAAGATCATGCTATGGTTTCCTGTGTATGCTCTCTGACTCGCTCCGGCTTTCCCAGCTTTTTTCTCATTCTTACCAGCGTTCCTTTTCCCACCGCCGATTCCACTGTCAGATCGTCCATAAAAGCTTCCATAAAGGAAAATCCCATTCCCGATCTCTCCAGCTCAGGCCGGGTTGTATAAAGAGGCTCCATCGCTTTCTCTATATTCTCAATTCCGGCCCCCTCATCACTGATTTCTACCATAAGCTCGTTGCCGCTGATAATGCAGTGCATGACAATCTTCCCAATCTCATTGACATAGCCATGGATGATGGAATTGGTCACCGCCTCCGATACCGCCGTCTTGATATCCGCCAATTCCTCGATGGTGGGATCCAGCTGGGCGGCAAATGCCGCAACCACTGTTCTGGCAAAGCTCTCATTCTGCGATTTACTCTCAAACTCCAATGTCATTTCATTCTTATCCTTCATAATGCTGCTCGTCCCCTTTCTTTTCACACCTATGCCTTTTGTATTCTTTTCAATGCGGATTCCACCGTATCATATTTCTCGATGATCTTATACAATCCGGACAAACGGAAGATCCGGTCCACCGACGAATTGATATTTGCCACAGCAGTCTTTCCCCCAATAAAGATCACCTTGCGGTACCTTCCCATAATCACTCCGATTCCCGCACTGTCCATAAACTCTGCACCTGTAAAGTCAAATATGATATATTTGATATTATTGCGGTCAATGAGTTTGTCCGCTTTCTCCCGGACTTTCAGCGCATTATGATGATCCAGCTCTCCATTGAGATGGATGATCAGACATCTCTGATCTATATCATAGGTTGCTCCCCCCTCTCCCGGCTTTGTGCCACTTCCATTCCTTTTTTCTTCCTGCATGCTCCTGTTACCTCCTGTCTCTATGAATTTTTCACTCCGGTGTGCTGTTCCCCTTTCTCTATATGGCTAAAGAAGAATAACGCACCATCATCCATGCTTCGGATTAAAATGAAAAAAGACCTTTGATGGAATGGTTTCCCATTCTGCATAAAACGTCTTTTTTCACTGCTTCTTATCTGAAGTTAATTATTGTATTATATTTTATCGACTGTTTAATCCTGTACCTGCTTTAAAAAATCTTTGGCATTGCTGACCCGGTTGGAATCCGGATAATCGGTAATAACCATATTATAATAGAAGGCCGCATTCTCCTTGTCATTCAAACGGTGATAGGATCTTCCCAGGAAGTAAATTGCGCTTACATCCGCGGGATCAAAAATCAATGCTTTCTTCAGATCCTCAATGGCCTCCTCATATTTGCGGTCACTGTACAAATCATGTCCCTTATCATAATAGGCTTCCGCAGCGGCCGGATAGGATATCTCACGCATGGACTTCAAAAGACTTATGGCACCGTCATTCTCCAGGCTGGCCTCATCCACGGTCACCAGGCGTTCCGCCAGCATAAGATAATCCCGCTCCCGCTCCGGCTTCTCCAGCTCCGTAAGATACAGTCCGACTGCCTCCAGCAGCGGCTGGTAATCATCCTTCGGAACCTCCGGCACAACCATGCTGTCAATCTGGGCATTCAGATCTCTGATCTCATCCTCCAGCTGGGTCTTCTCCTTTTGGAGGGATGCGATGGTCTCATCCTTCTTCTCCAGCTCCGCAAGACCGGCAGTAAAATCCACATAATCTGAATTCTGGTCCGAGGTCCGGCGCTTCTCTATGGTAGGCACAATTAAAATGGCCGTTACCGCAATTCCTATCACTACACCGATCACCAGGTTGACAAAAGCCATGATATTGGGCTTGTCCTCCCGGTAAGAGGAGATTGGCATAATAGTGCTGACGTGCCCCTGCTCCGCCTCCGGATTGGCATCCGGATCCTTGACCGGCCCGTCCAATAATTCCAGCTCCTTCAGATACCGGAGCGTAGCCGTATTGGATACATCTATTTTGGCAGCCTTATATAAATATCTCTTTGCCTTCTCATTCTCCTTCTGCTTCATATGAAGCAGGGCCAGCAAATGATAGGCCCGGATAAAATGAGGATTCAAGCTCACTACCTTCTTCAGCTGGATGATGGACAGATCGTCGCTTCCCTGCTTTGCCATGGCAAGAGCCGTGTTATACCTCTTGATCGCCTGGTTCAAAGCATCCAGTCTGGTGGGATTGCTCTGTACCTTATTGATATATTCCTCCGCATCATTATTCTCCGGCTGAAGATGCCGGCTGATTACCCATGCACTTAAAGCCGCCACGGTCTCTCCCATCTCATAATAGACCAGACCCAGCAGATTCCTGGCATTGGTATTCCGTTTATTCAATTCAAGGCTGCTCTTTAAAGCGATGACAGCCCCGGACAGATCTCTCACCTTTGCTCTGGCAAGGCCGTTGTTATAACACCGGTTAGAAGCCCGGTAAGCCTTTTGATAAAGAGTCATGTCCATACCGCAGCGATCACAGCGTTTTTTCTTATCCGACATATTACTTCCGCAATTTGGGCAAATCATATTAGTCTCCATTCTGGATTCCCATCCAGTCAATCCTCTATTGTTCCTTATTTCCCTTGAGTATTTCTTTCATGATATCAGTCACATCTGTCAAATCATTGTTGTTAATTACATCCTCCGCCTGCTCTACCTCCGGGCTGGGCTGGAATTTCTCGATTTCCTCTTCAAAATTAATCATCCTGAATCCTCCTCTGTGGAAAGGTGGCCTAAAATTTTACTTGTATTATAACTTATTTTACCTAATTAATCAATTAAAAATCTCTTAATCCATTCGACAAGGTGTCACAGTTTTACCGGACTTGCTTTTATACGGTGTTGGAGTATAATAAGAATTGCCTGTAACAGCATTATTTTACTTTTGCCTATAGGGGGATCTGCTATGTATTCAGAATTTATCTACGGATTGAAGCGCGGATATCCTGTTGCTCTGGGATATCTCCCCGTCGCCTTTACTTTTGGCTTAATGGCTGTCTCCGGGGGGCTTCCGGTCTGGATGGCCGTCTTTATTTCCATGTCCAATCTGACCACTTTTCTGGGTGCCGGAGCCGGAGCTTATTTCTTTCCGGCGGATGAGAGGGAAGATGAGAAAGCAAAGCATTCAAGCGGATGGACTGATGGGGAAATCAGGATAGAGGAACGGGCTGCAGAGATACAAAACGCAGAGATTACAGATTTAAAGAAAGAAGAAGGGAGGTCCTGCATATGAAGCTTCAGAATATCCTGCTTGCCATTCTGCTGATGGCACTGATTACCTATCTGCCCCGTATGCTGCCTTTGGTTGTATTTCGCCGGGCTCCATAAAGACCGCCGCCTGCGGTACTCTGGCCGCCCTGGTCCTGGCCTACCGGAAGAAGAGCCTGGCGGTGGTTGCTCTCGGCGCAATTCTTACCGTATTCGCCGTTGATTTTCTTAGCACACGCTTTTTACTCTTGTACTATGGATAGTATCCCCTTTCTCCTCATATAATAAAATGAAATGGAAGGATTGGTGAAATTCTATGATAAGATCGACGTTTCGTTTGATTAGCCTGTTATCTAAAAAAATAAGGGATGATCATGTGGCTGCCTTTTCTGCACAAGCTGCTTTTTTTATTATTATTTCTTTTTTCCCCTTTGTCATGCTATTGCTGAGTATTGTAAAGTATTTCCCCATTGAACAGGACAGCATGCTGGTATTGTTAAGCCAGGTCTTCCCGCCGACCGTCAATGCCCTGATCGATTCCATTATCTCGGAAATCTATCATACCGCCGCCTCCACCACCTTGATTTCCGCAACCATTGTCACCACCCTCTGGTCCGCGGGAAAGGGCTTTCTGGCAATTATGAAAGGGCTCAACTCCGTATATGAGATCAATGAGACAAGGCACGGCCTTCTCCTGCGGGCAATCGCCGCCTTGTACACCCTGATCTTCGCTGTCATGGTGATTGGAACCATGATACTCTTTGTCTTCGGAAACCGTCTTTATTTCTGGATCGGACAAAAGCTTCCCGTGATTGAAGACACAGCCTTTTTGATTATCAGTCTGAGAACCATCGTGGGATTGATTACCATGCTGGCTTTCTTCCTGTTGATTTATATTGTGATTCCCAACAGGAAGTCTACCGTCATGCGTTCCCTTCCGGGGGCCATGCTGTGTTCCGCAGGATGGATGGGCTTTTCCTACGCCTTTTCTTATTATATTGATAATTTCTCTAATTTTGCCTATACATACGGAAGTCTGACCGCAATTGTACTGTTTATGTTATGGTTGTATTTCTGTATGTACCTTCTGTTTCTGGGAGCGGAATTCAACCTTTTGCTTGAGAACCGGGATTTTATACGCAAGATCCGGATACTGTACCGGGGCCGGTAACAAGAGGCCGCCGGCGATTATGCTGTCCCTCTCACTCATAGATGAAGCCCAGCTGGGTTCCTTCATAGAAGTAGGCGAGAATTTCCTCATAATCCTTTCCCGAATCCGCCAGAGCCTTGACTCCATTCTGGCTCATACCGACTCCATGCCCATAGCCGCCGCCTGTCAGCGTAATTTCCTCAAGCTTTCCCCCGTCCTTACGCTGATCCGCGAAAAAGAATGCGCTGGGCAGCAGGCTTAGCTTCTTGACTTCACTCTCATCCTGACGAATCACCGTATCATAGGCGGGTGCCAGAAGCGTTCTGATATTATATTCCGTTTTTACCAGGATCGTATTCTTACTGCCTTCAATCAATAATTCTGAGATAATTCCACTGCTCTCCCTTTTCCGAACAGAGATATCCACAATGGAACCCACGGTATCCACCGGAATGCTCTCAAAAATCCCATTCCCGTCCTCGTCCTTGCCGGTCTGCGTCAGAATCAGCTCCGGATTAGCGGTATACCTTCTGGATAGTTTATCATCGATTACCTTGGCAACCTCCTGGGCTCCCATGGTTACTTTCCAGCGGTACCAGTTGAAGCCGCTGTCATAGGTAACCAGCTTCTCATCTGTGAGAAACTGCCGAAAGATATCCTCTGAGGACAGATCCGTATATTTCTCTTCCAATTCCCCGCCGTCCTCCGCGCCCTCTCCGCCTGTCCCGGAATACAGCAGCTTTCCTGACAGATAGGGATAATCCTTGCTGCCGTACCACACACTGGAGGCCTGGGCAGTATGTCCGCTGGAGGTGGAGAAATAATAGGCTGTGATTACCTCCTCATTAAATTCCAGCACCTTCCCATAGGTGTCCTTTACTGCCAGCACGCTGTCCTCATTCTCGGCAATATTATTATAGACCTGGTAGGACACACTGTCATCCACATGGGCGCCGTACCGGCTGAGACTGTTTGCCAAAAGCTGCTTATAAGCATAGCTTCTGGCACAGACAGCCTGGACTCGCAGCGGTCCCAGGCCGTAATATGTGGGCATCTCACTGGGTATCACCGCGTAAAGGTATTCTTCCAGGGAAAGCTCATTTACCATCAGCAAGCCCTGATCGCCTTCCGCGATTTCTATTGTTCCCCGGTATCTGGGGTGTCCGTCGGAACGGTCGATGGAAAGTACCTCCACCCTGCCGTCTTCCTCAACGGGCTTTATGGACAACCTGCCATCTTTCAGCAGCTCATCCCCGGGCTTCAGGGTCAGAATCTCCCCTTTACTCCAGGTTTTCTCCTGATTCTCGCTGCTGACGGTATAATCGCCGGAGGCAGTCAGCTTAATCTCTCCGTGGCTGTAGCCCTGGTAATCCGATGTCATGAGAAGCACCCGGATATTCTCAGCCTTGATGCTTTCCGTGATCAGAGCCGCGCTGATTTTGCCCAGAGATACGACAAAATCAGTATTCTCATATCCGACCAGAATACTGCTTGTAGGTTCCTGGGTGAGCTTGCCGTACAATTTATAGATTTTAAACTCTTCCTCCAGGGGCACCTTCCCATAGCCCTCGATCTCTATAAAATCTTCTCCCGTCTGCAGCACCTTTCCCTGAATCGTTTCCGGTTTCTGCAATATTTTAACCACCTTTTGATTCTCTATGGTAATATCTCCGACAACCTTTCCAATGGAAGACGACAGCTTGTACTGCGCTTCAAAGGTCTTATCCAGTCCGTCTATATAGGCAGAGATCTGCAGTCCCTCTCCCTGCTTAATCCATACATTATGCAAGACTATTTTCTCTGTTGTAATTGCCTTTATGAAAATCAGCTCCTGATCACAGACCAGAGCCTTAATTCCTGTATCCAGATATTTTGAAATAACCACCGGCTCTCCGGAAGCCTCTTCATCTGACTCTGCCGTTATGCCCTGTCTTCTTTGCTCCAGCTCAAAATAGGCTCCCTCATAGCTTTTTGCCAAAGCGTATTCGTATTTTCCCTGGTTTGTCACCATCCGGTCCGAGCCGTCCTGCCTTGTCTCATTTCCAAGTACCAGCAGGGTCGCTTCCTCTATCCCTTGTCCATCCTGTGAAGAATCAGCCTCATTGGACTTGGCAAGGATCGCTTCGTAAAGCTCCAGAAACTCTCTTGTCTTCACCGGCTCTTCGGCTTTCGTGAAATCAAAGGAGATACCTTGATAGATTCCCTGATAATCCGGTTTCTTAAGCAGCAGCTTATCCATGACGCTCTTGCAGTCCCCATATGTCATGACTTCACGGGGAGATACGGATATTTCACGGTCAATCAGGCCCATCTTCCACACCGCATTCACATAACCGTCATACCAGCCTGACATGCTTTGATTTTCATAAACAATTTCCAGCGGCAGGCTCTCCCGCTCTGATTTATTATATTCCAGATAACTGAGCAGACGGAAGGCTTCTGCCAGAGTAATGCCGTCCGCCTGGATCACGGTGTCCCCCGTGTCGTCCGGCTGCTCCCCCTGTTCTCCCTTCATTCCCCGGATTACATTCACTGTAAATACAATAATCACAATTCCGATGCATATTCCTATCAATATAAGCTTTCTCTTTATACTCATCGCTGCTCCTGTTCCAGGCCCTGATTAACCTATTAACATAATGATAATGATCTAATGCGATTACAGGAACATAATGCGCGTTCCTGTAATAAGGGTATAGAAAATCAATTTCCTTTGTTCTCATAACTTGTATTATAGAGTACGCAGATTAGGAACTCAAGAACTTCGTTCTTTCGTTCACGCTGTACTTATTTCCTATCTCTGCTCTCATTATATTATGTCACTGGCAGTAATATTCGTACAAGTTTCAGGAATTCCGCCGCCGGATAGAATCAGGGAGGAGCAATTAAAATTGCTCCCCCCTGGCTTATTTTTCCTTCACCTGAAAGCCGGCAACCGCTTCGGCAATCTGATCTATACTTCTCTTATCCGCAAAGAAACGTGTCTCGCTGCCATTTTGTACAAGATAGAAGCTGTCGTTATAGGGCAGATAGGAGGCGGTAATCACCGTATTGGCAGTGTCATTGAGATAAAAGCTTATGGTGAGGCGAGGCTTGGCACTTCCCGCATCCATCTCTTCCTTGTTTTCCGCATCGTATTTGGCGGAAATAAGACTTTGGTAGATATCCTTAAAGGCGGCCTCCTCCGCTTCCTTACCGTTATAGAAGTATGTGGTCTGAACTTCCTCCTCATCCTTCTCATTCTTTACCGCGGAACGTTCCATGCTCAAGGTATATACCGTTCCGTCAATCTCTGCCTCAATCCTGTCTACCGTGTCAATCAGCGGTATTGCAATAAATTTATTCAGAAGCGAGAAAGCATCCACGGTAATCATCTTATCTACGGTACTCTTTGTCATGGTATAGACCGTGGTATCTCCCTCGGGCATCACATAATAGCTGCCGCTCTCCGTCTGGTCTCCGATGAGCAGCTTAAATTCCTTCTCATCATAATAGGTCTTCTCTGTGATTTCCTCCCCTGTATCCGGATTCTTCTCCGGCTTCTCCAGAGTCTCGGTTCTTTCCTCAAGATAGCCCAGTTCAATGACCGCCAGCGGATCTTCCAGGCCATAGACCGCCAGATCCTTCGCGCTGTACTCCACACATTCCGAATAATCAAAGGCTTTATAATTTTCCTGAAGGGTTGATACTGCCGAGCTGTCCGCGGTATAGGGCTGAGGGTAGGGTTTCAGAATAACCCAGGGGAACATGGAGCTGCCGGCACCATTGCCTTCCTGGCCCTCCTGATAGGACAGTTCAAAATCCTGACCCTCCCGTAAATCAATCTTAATATAGCGGATATTAGCAGCTGTGACCTCCGGTCCGTCCACCACCGCCGTAAAATCGGAGTTGGTATACTTAAGCCCGCTGCCATAGGAGGCCGCCAGCAGATATACCTTGTTGTCCTCATTCACCAGGGCATAATACCCGTCCCCGGAGGGCGGCTGATTGCCGATCTGGAGGGTCACGGCGGATCCGTCGCCCAGTATGGCCTGAATATAGGATGCCGGTTGTTCCAGTCCAAAATCAGCCAGATTATCTCTCGTCTCCGCGATCAGCCTTGTGGCGCTGATTTCATCAATTACTGAGAGGAGACTGGTCACACGGCTCTGGTTAAGGGGACGGTCCGGCTCCCCTTCCAATATCCAATTCTCTCCATCCCGGGTGAAAGTCATATCCGTATCCCCATACACATAGTGAAGGGATGTAATGTCAGCGGTCTTCACGGTAGAAAGGGGGATACTGCTATCCTCCCCGACAGGCTCCGTCTCCCTTTTGGTGTACCAGAGATAGAAGCCAACCAAAGCGGCTAATGCCAAAAGAAGAGAGACCAGCGTAAGCGTGTTCCTTTTCTTTCTTCTTGCCATTATTTTCTCCTCCTTCTTACACTAATTACAATGCCTGTAATCAGGATGGCCAGCGGAACCAGGACGATAATCACCGCGCCCCAGGCCAGGGCCTGCGCCTGGGAGGGATAGATATACTCCGCTTCCATGCTCTTGGTAGGAATCGACAGCGGAGAAGCGCTTTCCCCGATGAGATATCCCATGGTTCCTCTTAACAGATCGTGGTTTCCATATCCCATAGCCGCATCTGCAAAGGCAAAGTCCGTGGTATATACCACCACCTTTGTCTCCGTTCCCTGGTATGAATCCGCCGCCAGTAAGCCTACGGTGAAGGGACCCTCCAGATCTCCTTTCTCCTTCTCTGCCGTCGTGATATTCTCAGGGTTCTTGGCATAGGAGGAAGCTGAGGTGGTCAGAAGTTCATTAAAGGTCATAGAGCTTCTTGTCGTACCGGATTGTTTCACCGCTACACTCTGGGGCATGATGACCGGTATCTTACCGCTTTGGGCAAGGCTGGTAATGCTGTGGCTCTGGAACGCAGGCAGCAGGTACATGGGATTATTGGAATACAGCATGCTCATATCTGCTTCAAATACGATATCATTGACCAACTCTACTCCATAGTAGTCAAGAATCGAGAGATAGTTCTTAAGCCCTGCTGTCCGGTAGTTAACCGTAGCTAATAAGCTGCCGCCGGAAGCCAGGTATTCCCGGATCATTGTTGTTTCTTCCTCATTAAAATCCGTTGTGGGAGAATTAATGTACAAAAGTCCGCAATCCTCCGGAATGCTTGTTGCGGAAAGAGTCTTCAGCGCCTGAATATCGATATTCATCTTTTCCAGGGCTTCCTTAAATTTGGCGCCATTCTCTGTCTCTCCATGTCCCTCCACCACATACATCACAGGCAGCTCGCCGCTTGTGACAAATTGGATGGCCGAGGTCAGCTCACCCTCCACATCGATGCCGGTCGTATTATAGGAATACGTGTTATAATCCAGCTCCTGAACCAGCATATCGCTGAAGTCAATATATTTTGCCCGTCCCGTAGCATTATTTACTACGATCAGACTGTTCGCGCTTACATTCTCCTCCACATACTCCTTGGCAAAGGTGGGATACAGCACCGGATCCTTATATACCAGGGAAATCCGGTCAGATAAGCCATCGTATTTCTCTACGATTTTCTTGAAGATCTCCTCTTCTGATCCGGTCTGTGCCAGATAATAAATGGTTACGTCCTCGTTCAGCTCCGATACCAGCTTCTTTGTATCCTCCGTCAGAGTGTACAGCTTGCGGGAGCTTACATCTATCTGGATATTTAATTGGGACGCCAGCATATTTACTACCAGTATGATTACAAATACCACCGCTGTCACCGTGGTAATATACATCCTTCCACGAAATTTTCTCCCGGAAAAGGATGCTTTGATCTTTCCAAAAAAGCTTTTCTTATCATTCATGGCTTTCCTTCTCCTTTCTCTAGCTGAATCTCTTCTTGTTAATAATCTGTACCGTCAGGAAGGTAAACAGGACGGTGATACTCAGATAATAAACAACAGCGGCAACATTAAGAGTACCATAGGCAAAGGAATCAAAGCGGTTCAGTACCGAGAACCAGCCAAACACCTTAATTACAGAGCCGTCCAGCAGAGAGGGCTTCAGATAATAAACCGCACCCAGTCCGGCAACACATAGAATCCAGATGAGAATAGCAACCGTCTCATTGCGGACCATGGAATAGATCGCAGCGCATACCGCGATGAGCAAAACGGCAAAGATAACCACCGCCGCCTTGTTGCTGGCGGGGAGAATACTTGCGATGGCATCCATAAAAATAGTAAAGATAAATACAATAAAGGTAATGACTGCCGCTACCACCTGACTCTCCGTAAGGGAGGAGATGAACAGGCCGATGCTTAAATAAGCCGCTCCCAGCAGCGCAAAGCCCAGTATTCCCGAATAGGCGCTGCCAAAGGAGACACTGCCGTACATTTTCATAATCAGCGGGAAGGCAGCTACCATCAGCACTACCATGCCAAAGACCGTAAGTACCGCCAGAAATTTGCCCATTACAATGGAGGAGGCTGTCACCGGCGAGGTATACAAAAGCTGATCCGTTTTCTGTTTATTCTCCTCCGCCATCAATCTCATGGTCAGCAGCGGAATCAGCAGTGCCGTTAAGAAGGAAAAGGAGGATAGAGTCATTTCCAGATTCGCAGAACCAAATAATAAATTCTGTATCGCAAAGTAAATTCCGATAATCACAAGAAATATTGCAATGAATACATAGCCTATCATGGATGTGAAATAGGCACGCAATTCTTTTTTATAAATCGCCAGCATCTTCGTCTTCCTCCCTGTTTATGATAATCTCTTCCGCCCCGTCTTCTGCTTCTTCCTCCAGGGCAGGCGGTGCATCCAGCTCTATGGGTGTGGGCTTCTCCTTGTTGGTAACCTTCAGGAAGATATCCTCCAGGCTCATACGGATGCTCTGCATCTCCAGAATCGGAGTTCCGGCCTGGCTCATGGTATGGAATACCTCTTCCCGGATGTCATCCTTCTCATCACAGAAGACCATGAGTTCAACAACTCCCTCGCTTATCATCGGATGCTCCTTGATCTTCTTGATTCCCCTGACTTTCCTTAACGCATTTATAATCGTGGTTTTATCCCCTTTCACAGACAAACGAAGCCCTCCGGTGGCTCCCAGGCGGTAGCTTAGATTCTCCGGTTTGTCGCTGAGAATCAGGGTACCCCTATCTATGATCATTACCGTGTCGCACACCGCACTGACCTCCTGCATGATATGGGAACTGAGGATAATTGTATGCTTTTTGCTCAATTCCTTAATGAGCTCACGGATTTCGATGATCTGCTTTGGGTCCAGTCCTACCGTAGGCTCGTCCAAAATAATCAATTCCGGATAACCCAGGATTGCCTGGGCCAGGCCTACTCTCTGTTTGTAGCCCTTGGACAGATGCCGGATCAGACGATCCGCCATAGGGGTGATCATGGTTGCGTCCATAGCCTCCTGAACCATCTGCTTCCTTTCCGTCTTTTTGATCTTCTTAAGCTCCGCCGCAAAGTTAAGATATTCCCGTACCGTCATATCAGGATAAAGGGGCGGGAACTCCGGCAGATAGCCGATCATTTTCTTGACCTCTTCCGGCTCCTCAGCCACATCCACTCCGTTGACCGTGACCGATCCTTCCGTTGCGGTCAGGTAGCCGGTGATAATGTTCATGGTAGTTGTCTTTCCTGCTCCATTGGGCCCCAGAAACCCAAGAATTTGTCCTTTCTCAACGGTGAAGGACAGGTGATCCACCGCGGTATGATTTCCGTAGCGCTTTACCAAATTTTTTACTTCAATCAAAATCATTTCCTCCTTATCATTTTGATTTTTAACATTTATCCCTACAAGCAAATCAATTCCTCAATAAAAATTATCATACACAATAAATACGAAAATTTTGTGAACAAATCTAATAAATTTATGTCCTTTTACCAAAAGAAAGCCCGGTCAAAGACCGGGCACAAATGAAACAAATGTTTTTTCGCCGCTATATGCTGTTTCTTTTTCCACTATGCCTCCATCCTGTTTATGAAGACGGATCGTGATTTTTTCAGGATATCCGTAAGTGCCTTCTGCCTTTCCGATGCAAAGAATTTGTTCATTTTCTTTCCATTCCAGACATATCTCTGTTTTATCGCCCTTTTGGTAGCCATATCCATTGCCTTGATCCAGATAATAGGTAAACTGCCCGTCTCTTCCGGCAAAGATTTCTATCCCTATCTCCTCCGGCCTCTGTTCCTCATATAAATTGCAGCCGGAGGTATCCCGGTTAATGGTCAGGATGCTTCCATCCCGTATATACAACGGCATTTTAGAGACAGGGGCCGCGGCTTCTAAAGCCGTTCCGCCGGGATACCACTGACCGCTTTCATAATCGTACCAGCCGTTACCCTTCGGCAGATAGACCTCTCTGGTCTGCGGGGCTTCTATCCTTACATTGCCCGCAACATATTCCATGGGGGAAGTCACCGGACATACTAAGAAGTCTCCGAACAAATATTCATCGGTGATACCCTCCGCCTTCTTGTCCCCCTGATAGGAAAACACCAACCATCCCATCATAGCGGCATCCTCTTCATATATCCTGTTTGCCAGGCTATAAATATACGGGAGCAGACGGTAACGCAATTGTATGTATTTTAGTATAGTGTCATAATATACCTGCCCGGATTTTTCAAAATTCCAGGGTTCTCTTGGGGTATCCGTTCCATGGGAACGCATGACCGGCAGGAAGGTGCCGTATTGGAGCCAGCGTACATAAAGCTCACAGTAACCCTTATCCGCAACACCGTCCTCGTATAACCCATGCCAGAACCAGGGCTGGGCGCCTTCCTGTGCACCGCTGAACCTCTTCCAGGCGTTCAGATTACCTGTAAAAAATGCTCCGATGTCCAACGTCCAATAAGGAATTCCGCTGGCGCTCATCTGCAGGCCCTCTATGATCTGTTTCCGATAGATATCCCAGGTGGCCATAATATCACCCGACCACAGAATCGCACCGTATTTCTGTATGGAAGGATAACCGGAGCGGGTCAGATTCACCACCCTCTTCTCTTTATAAGAAGCGGATTTACGCTGATTATCGTGCATTCCTTTGGCATGGCAGAGAGCGAAACTGTTAGCCTGTCTGGCATCCATATATTTTGTGAGGGATTCTTTCGCGAGTTCATACCGTTCCGTATCGCTTTTTTTCTCTATGCCTCCCCAATCAGGAGTGAAAGGCTCCGTAGAATCACACCACCAAGCGTCCGTGCCTCCCGAGTAAATCTCCCTCTCACACTGCTTCCAGTAAAGCTGCCTGGCTTCTTCATCAAAAGCATCATACGTGGATAGATTCGCATACAGCTTTCCTGCATCCAGCATCTCCTGATTATCCTCGCAACCCTTGTTCATATTGGGCCACACGGAGAACATATAGGCAATTCCCTCTTTATGAAGCTTTTCTGTCATTTCCTTCACATTCGGAAAACGTTTTTTATCCAGGCGCTTGTTGCCCCATTTCCCTTCCTCCCAGGTCATCCAGTCCTGCACCAGACAGGATACGGGGATTTTGCGTTTCTTAAATTCCTCTGCAATTTCCAGAACCTGCTCCTGGGTTTTGTAGCGTTCCCTCGATTGGATGTAACCATAAGCCCAGAGAGGCAGAAGCGGCGCCTTTCCCGTTAATTTACGAATGCCCCTTCCTACCTCCTCTAAGCTTTGGCCCTGTATTACATAATAATCAATCCGCTCTGCCGCATCTAAGGTAATGGTAATTTTATTGTCCTTCTCTTTATAGATCATCAGGCATTCCGCGTCCAGCACCACGGCATAATTATTGGTGGAGACGAAGACCGGCATGGGAATCTGCATGTTGTTCTGATACAGATGCTGAGTACAGTTCCGATAATTACTGATCCCATCCTCATGCTGACCCAGGCCCAATATCCTTTCCTGGGGCGTGATGGAGAATACCAGCTTTCCTTCATAGGCGCTTCCTATACACACATTCCTGGCATTTTCTACGAAGACACGCTCTCCGTCAATGGTCTTCCTGGTTACAAGCTCCGCCTTTCCATCTATGGAATAGCGATAGATATCCTTAGGAATAAGCTTCCATTCCTCCTGCAGCAGTGCTCCGCTGTTGTTGAAGCTTATGGGGGCACTTTTATCCTGCACAATTACCTTATCCGGAGTAATTTCCGTACTGATTATCCTGCCCGGCATAGGACATTTCCCCTCCGGACTCCCCACTACTCTGATAATATTCATCCTATCTGTCACCTCTCTGTTATTTGGGCGCTATTGCAATCAGTATACCGTTTCGCGGGATCTCACAGCTCTTTCCAAGGTCTCTCCCTGTCATATAATCCTTCCAGCCATCCGGCAGGGTTACCCTGGTTTCCCTTGCTGTAAAGTTAAACAGGAAGATATAATCCTGGATCTCGCCCCGTCTGGTTACGACTTCTACTCCGTCTTCCCTTTCCATCTTCGTCTGCTTAACTCCGGTCTCCTGCAGGATATCTTCCAATAGAGCCTGACAGACCTCTGCCGGCAGATCTGTTCCTATGTATACCGCGCGCCCTTTTCCATAGGGATAAGAAGATATTACCTTATTTCCTGTTTTATAATCCTCCTGATAGGTTCCAATTGCCTCGGAAGCTCCTCCCAGCAGCTCGCTCCAGATGGCGTCATCGGCCGTCCATTCTCTTTTATCCGCACGAACCGCAAGCTTTGTATGATTCTTCCCAAATACCGGCTCCACTTCTTCCACGCTGCATCCAAACACATCCGTAAGCCCTGCCGGTAAAGGATCTGTAAATCCCACATTATCCGGGTTCTTCACCGAGGTAAGGAAGGTTGCAATTGCTGTCCCCCCATTTTCCACATAGGCCCTGAGCTTATTCTGCTGCTGCCTGCTCATGATGATGGTTGCGGGAAAAATGATCACCTTATAGGAGGACCAGTCTCCGTCCAGGGATACCACATCGGCGTTTACCCCAGCCTGCTCCAGCATTTTGTACATCTTGCCGCAATAGTCCACATAATGAAAATCAGGATCATTCACCGGCTTAATCCGCAATGCCCAATGGGAAGCATAATCGAAGCATACGGCTGCCTCCTTATAAAAACCGGAGGCTTCGATGGGCTCCAGCTTTTTCAGCAGCTCCGCCGTCTCCTGCATCTCCCTGTATCTTCGTCTTGGAACGCCGTCCATGTCCACAATGGCATAATTGAGCTGTTCTGCGCCAAAGGGATAGGTACGGAACTGGAAGTGCAGCATCATCTCCCCGCCATGTGCCATGGAATGTACTACCGCCTGCTTCAGTGCCCCCGGATTGGGCTGCATTCTTCCGCTCCCACCCAGACGGTGGCCTCCTCCTGACATAAACTCCAGAACCCAGAAGGGAGTATCCGCCTTAATCCCCCTGGCAAAGGCATAGGGAAAGGAATCCACCTTAGCATCTCTTAATCCGGGATAGTAATCAAAGGCATAACAATCTAAATTCTCTGTGCTGTCAAAATAGTCAATGCTGTTGGTAGCAAGGCCGGTTCCATTGGTTGTTACCGGTACTTTCAGAGATCGGCGTATTACCTCTGCCTGAAGATCCTGATACTGCTTCTGAGACGCGCTGGAAAATCGTTCAAATTCAAGCCTTACCGTGGGGTTTTCATAGTATGCGTTTATCTGCTGCTGGGCACCTGGCTCTATGGTATTCACTGGAATGGGAATTTGATCAAAGCTCTGATATTCCTGAGACCAGAATATGGCTCCGCTTCTACGATTAAATTCCTCAATACTCTCATATTTCGCCTTAAGCCAGCTACTGAAATTCTGCTGACACACCGGGCAGGCACATCTCCCGGTCCCCTCCTGGGCCGGTTCGTTATCGATCTGCACCCCGGCAATATAGGGATTGCCTTCAAATGCCCTGCTAAGCTCTCCGGCGATTTTCACGCTGTACCTTCTGTAATCCTCGTTGTTATAGCAGTAATGCCTTCTCCCTCCAAAGGGGCGGCGTATCCTCCGATTGTCCGTATATAGCATATCGGGATATTTGCAGATAAGCCAGGCCGGAGGACATGCCGTGGGAGTACAAAGCACCGTATTGATTCCTGATTTGCCAAGTTCATCCACCGCTTCCTTCAGCCACTCAAAGTCATATACTCCTTCCTCCGGTTCCATTCTGCACCAGGAAAACTCTCCCATTCGCACTGTGTTAATGCCCGCTTCCTTCAAAAGCTGCATATCATGCCTCAGATCTTCCTCTGTTTTATGCTCGGGATAATATGATACTCCGTATTTCATGAGTTCCCTCCTATGATTATCTCAGCCCAAAGAGCTGCTATCTTTATTCCTTACCGGTGAAATACACGTCCATGTTGGCAGAAGCCTGTATCTTATCCCTCATCTGTATCACAACAATGAGATCCGGTTCCTTCTTACAATCCAGTGTGCTGACACTCTCCGGAAGCCGTATTCTGATTCCCCTCTCCGAGGCCTCCCATTGTAACGGCGTACCGTCCCACAGGGTGATATTTAAGACCTGATTTCCTTCCGCCTCAGGAAGAGTTTCCTTACGGAACGCCTCGGTATCCAAGATATGCAGGAATATCCTGTCCTCTTTGCAGGTGCTTCCATATACATTGTCGACAGGCTCAAACGGACCTGCCTTAGTGCCGTAGATACTGTCACCGTATTGACCCAGCCAAGCTCCCACCTCCTTCATCCGGTTCCTGATTTCAGAAGATACCTTTCCGTTCCTGTCAGGTCCTATATTCACCAGCCAGTTGCCTCCTCTGCACATAACATTCACCATCATGCGGATCAGCCAGTCAAAGTCAGACACGGGATCATCCGGCATCCAGCCCCAGGAGCTTCCGGAGCAGACACACATATTTTTTTCCCAGGGAACAGGAATGATCTTACCATTAATCTCGTGGGAACCCTCATCACAGTAGAAATCACCTTCCCATCCGGAACGGGGATTAATTAATGTCTTCGGATTATAACTGCGGACCCTCTTATTTAATTTCACCGGCTCCCAGAACCAGGCGCTGGAGGTATCACTTCCCTGATGCGCAAGCCATCCTCCGTCGTACCAGAGGATATCCACAGGGCCGTAATTACCGCACAGCTCCTCTACCTGTCTGTAACACTGCTCCTTCATTAAAGCGGCGTTCTCCGGCTGCTCCTTCGGATGAAAATATCCGGGAAACCTCCAGTCCATGGGCGAATAATACAGCCCCACCCTGAGTCCTGCTTCACGGCAGGCATCTATATATTCTTTAACAAAGTCTCTGTGTGCTCCGCGATGGTAAGAGGTGAAATGCTCATAGCTCCCCTCACTGTTCCACAGCGCGAAGCCATCGTGATGCCTGGTAACCATCACCGCATATCTGGCGCCAAAATCCTTTGCAAGATCCGTCCATTCCTTCATCTGAAAATCCTGGGGAATGAACCCATCCGCCAGGGCTTCATACTCTTCCTTGGGAAGCTGCTCATTAAACCGCACCCACTCCCCGCGGCCCAGTATGGAATACAGGCCCCAATGGATAAACATACCGATCTTGGCATCTCTCCACCACTGCTTGTCCTCGGGAGGCAGATTCAGCTCTTCACACTTCATCCCTCCCAGGCTCTTAAAATTAACACTGCTTTTTAACATCGACTTTAATTCTGCTCCCGTCATTTCACGTGGGGCTCTCTTCTCCATCGTTCCTTCCTCCATTTCTGTACACCCAATGTCTTTCTTTTTTTCATGCACCATTCTGTACATATAGTATTCTTTATTTACAACACTCCTGACATATAATATTCTTGACACATAACATCCCGGCACATAACATTCTTCGCATGCGCCGTTCATACCCATATCATACCGGCAGCATATACCATCATAATTCATCTAACAGCTCGGTGACTCGCTCCAGAATCTCTTCCTCTCCATTCAGCATGGCTACTCTTATGCTGCGGCTCCCTTCCAGGCCCTTAATCATATAATGCTCCCGCTCTATTCTGTAAAAGGGCTGGCTCAGCATTCCCAAATAGGTGAGAAATCCCAGACTCCCCAGCCTCTTGATTGTATCCTTGTCAATGTGTTCATCTACGGTTAAATCATAAGCATTCCAGCCCGATTCTGTACATAGCTCTATTGATTCCTGTTTATCCAGTACCTTCATTATGAATGTTCCTCCCTGCCAATGCTCCCCGCAAAATCCGTCCTGTCCAGCCAGTAACCGGCTGCCGGACCGCACTATAACTGCCGGGACAGACTGGCTGTGATCTCCTTTATCGCATTAAGAAAAATATCTATCTCCTCTTCTGTCGTGGAATAGGATATACTCACCCGCACGGTTCCCCTTTTTTCTGTTCCCAGATACCGGTGTATCAGCGGGGAGCAGTGAAGTCCTGTCCTAATAATAATTCCATAGGTACCGGATAGGATATAACCGATATCAGAAGGCTCCATGTTCCGGATATTAAAGCTTAATGCGGTGCCTCCCGGCTGCCTGCCCGCATATACCATTACTCCTTCGCACTCCTTTAAGCCGCGGTACAGGAGGCCCATCAGCCTTGCTTCCTTCTCCATAATACGGGTAAGGCCGATACGCAGAATATATTCCACCCCTGCATTTAAACCTGCAATCCCCGGCAGATTCGCTGTTCCCACCTCATAGAAGGGTTCCTTGGGAATCATCGTCCTGCTGTCCGTTCCGGTGCCCCCAAACAAGATGGGCCGAAGAGTAATACTCTTCCTGATATAAAGCCCTCCGCAGCCTTCGATACCGTATAAACCCTTGTGGGCCGTAAAGGCAAGCAGATCAATATGCATTCGTTCCACATCAATGGGCAGGGCTCCCGCCGACTGGGATGCATCTACCAGAAAACAGGCGCCCGCCTCGGAGGTCCACTCTCCTATGATTTCCAGCTCCTGCACCGCTCCGGTCACATTGGAACTGTGGTTCACCACTACCAGAGCAGTATCCCGGGTGATGGCCTGCTTCATCCTCGCCATGTCGATATAGCCGCTTTCATCGCAGGGCACTGTAGTAAGCTCATACGCCCCATGCTGCAGCTCCTTCACAAGACCGTCCGCAATGGTACGCAGAACCGCATTGTGCTCCGTGGCAGTGATCACAATTCCCCGCCTGCTGCTTCTTAAGCCGAGAATAGCCATATTTAATGCCTGAGTGGAACCGCTGGTAAAATAGATGCGCTCCGGTTCCCCAATCTGAAACAGCTGTGCAAGATTCTCCCTGCACAGCTTTATGATGTCCTTCCCAGCCCCGGTAACGGCATTTCCCCGGTACTGGGACTGAGGCGGTTCTTCAATACAACGGGTAACACTTTGAATTACTTCTGCCGGTTTGGGATAGGAAGTTGCTCCATGATTCAAATATACCATACCAATCATCACGCCTTTCCAACATTTACAATGCAAGGAAGAAGACCAGTTTACTGCTCGGAGCTGATTATGAGCGGAACAGCGCACTAGCCCTCTACCACTTCAAATCCCATAAATCTGGCTATCTTTCTGACCATCTTAACCTGATCTCCGAATACCAGCACCTGGTGATGACCAAAATCAGCCAGATTGTGCATATAATCGCGGCCATTTTCTATTTTAATGAAATAATGGGGGCTGCAGTAATACTGCCTGAACTCGGAACGAACGACCTCGCCCACCTTGACCACCATCTTATTTCCTCCGGGATTGAAGCGTCCAAAGGTAACATACTTGTCCTCATTCTGTTCAAAAGCGATCTGCAGCTTTCCGCCGAAGCCCTGGCCGGTAAATGCCCATAAGCTGTAATCCAGATCATCCTTATCAAAGCCGTTCATCTTAAGGGCCGGAACCGCATGGTGAATCGACAATATCTCAGGCGATTGCAGAAAGGGATTGCCCATGAAGGCGGAACGGCCCGATCCGTAGGTTAATACCATCATAGCCATTACCGCATTTAAATCCTCTTCGCAGGCACTGGGAATTCCCTGTGCTTTCAGCAGGGAGTGGCAGACGCAGGGGGTAAATTTGCGTTCCTGGGGCACCCTGGATGCACACAGCTCAATACAAGCGGTGGAAAATGCATTGCATCCGTAGAATTCCATCATAGCCTTTGCCGCAAGATAATATTTAATATCATTGATAAACCATTCTGTATTCACCTTGGTATCCTTGGAATTGGCAAGGAGCTCTTCGGCGATCTTCTCCGCCTCGGCCTCGTCCACCCGGTCCATATAGGCGAAAATATCTTTGAAAGGAAGCTTGAGAACCTCAAAGCCATATTCCCTTCTCAGGTATTCAATATCGCGGATATTGCTCTGGATGCCATAGGTCGGCACCTGCCCGGCAGTCAGGATCAGCGCCTTGGTATTGGCAATGCACTTGCGAACCCACAGGCCATGAAGAATATCATTCAGATCCTCCATGTCAATGGCATTGTATGCTTCTACCCCAATGCTTCTGTTATATGCGCACAGGTCGGCTCCCTCATTGCCGTTGGAAAATACAATGGTGGTTTTCCGGTATTTCTCCAGCTTCGGAACACGATAGCAGAAAACAACAAAGGCATCGGTCTGGTCTAAATCTTCCTCAATCCTATCCCAGGTCTCCCGGGGAACCGTAAGATTTTCTATGTAGGGAACCGGAATCGGCTCCATTACATTCACCTGAGGAATGATCTCCTCTAATTTCTTCTTGATATCTTCAAAATAATTCGCCGCCCATTCCTTCTCCGCTTCCGGCTGCAGATTTTCCCATTTACCCGCACGGCAAGGGCCTTCCCAGAATGCGGAATGCTGCAGAAAACCTACTAAGGGCCTTATATTAAACTTTTTCTTCATCGCCGATTCAACCATGATTTTATCCTCCTAAGTGTTTTATAATTTAATTATTACTTTCTTTTTCGCTTCCAGAACATACTCTTTCGTTCTTTCTCCATAAGCAAAGACTGCCCTGCCGCCCCTGTCCGATACCGCTTCCGCCTGGAGGAGACGCCCTTCCCTCCACTCGAGGTTTAATGTAAGCCCTCCCCGGAGCGCCGCCCCCTCCAGCCGGCCATCAGGCCAGTCCTTCGGCAGTGCGGGAAGCAGACTGATAACTTTGTTATGGCTCTGAACCAGCATCTCCATAACACCCATAGAAAAACCGGTGTTACCGTCCAATTCATATACATCGCAAAAGGACCCTGCGCCTCTTGTGGGTGGATGCATGACCAGAAGATTGGAGCCGGTAAGCTTCTCCTGCATACTTCGTAAGTGAGCATACGCCTCCTCTCCCTTCTCCAGCCTTGCGCAGTACAGCAGCAGCATCGATCTGGCCCAGCCGGTATCCTCCCAGTTTTCATAGGGTGTCAGCTTCGCCCGGATGCTTTTATAAGCGGCCTCGGCCAATTCTCCGGTGGTTCCGGGCGTGATCTGCCCATATGGGAACAGCCCGAGAAGATGGCTTGTGTGCCTGTGCTGGAGATCGGCCGACGGGTAGTCATGCGCCCATTCTGCCAAAGTACCGTCCTCCAGTATCCGGTAAGGGGGCAGCTTACCCAATGCGGCCTTCGCCGCTGCAGCCAATTCACAATCCGCCTTTTCTGCCGCTGCCTCCTCCAGCTCCTCATAGGCTTCCAGAAATTCTAACAACAGCTCTCTTATCATTAACACCTCATAGGTACATCCATTCGAGGCATACTGCTTTTCTCCGTTTACTAAAAATGCATTTTCAGGAGATATGGAGGGGCCTCCCACCAGGTATCCGCTCCCCTCCTCAAATAAATAGGGCAGGAAGAATTCCAATGCCTCCTTGATAACCGGATACGCCCTTTCCCTCAGGAAACTCCGATCCTGTCCAAACCGGTAATGCTCCATGAAATCAGATGCTGCCCAGATACCGCCGGTAGGACACGGGGAAAGGCTTTTATGCCAATAGGGGGCAGCATATCCCCATGCATTGGACACCAGCTCTCCAACCCATCCTCCCAGGCCGTAGCACTGTCTTGCCGTCTTCCTGCCCAGGGGAATCAGCCGTCCTTCCATCCACCGCAACAACGGTTCATGGCACTCCCCCAGCCCTCCGGCTTCACTGATCCAGTAATTCATCTGTGTATTGATATCCAGATGCATATCACAGGTCCAGCCTATGCGGCAGGCAACATCATCGTTCCAGACCCCTTGCAGGGGAGCCGGCAGAGGAGAGTCTTCCCGCGAGGAGGATAACAAAAGATATCTTCCGTACTGATACATCAGCTCCGTCAGCTGTCTGTTATCCTTTCCCGCCCTGGCATTCTCTATTAATTCACCGGCAGTGGGCTGCCGGAGATAGCCCTTGCGGTCCTCCCCTCCCAATGTCAGACACTGCCGCTTCATCCGGCTGCTTATATCCTTTGCATGTCCGGCTCTGAGTCTGCAATAGTCCTCCTGCGTATAACTCACCCTGCTGTATATTGCTTCTTCCGTCAGGTTTTTCTTTTTACGGTCAAGACAGTAATCCGTCTCCATTGCCAGATATATTACTGATTTATGACTATTTCTTACCTGGATTACGCTGTCAGTGCAGGTACATTCCCCATCGAAGGTGCTCACATGTACTGTTCCCAGCAGCTTCACGCCTTCGGTGCCGTCACTGTGGATCCGCTCCAGGGCCTGTGTCAAGAAATAATATCTTCCGTCCGCCGCATAAGCTCTGTGGGGCTTCCCGCCGCCTTCATAGCTTAACCGGAACGTCATTCCCTCCGGGGAGTCATCCTCCAGAAGATATGCAAAGACCTTATCCTCATGGGAGGTAAAGGCTTCCCGCCTGCCCCGTCCCTTCGGTGTTTTATAGTGAATGGCGGCCACACCTTCCATAAGGTTTAATTTCCTCATATAATCACTCACAGGGCCGTGATCCTCGAATTCAATCAAGAGACTGCCTGCCGGAAGATTGGTGCCGTAGTTTCCTCTTATCCCCATAAAAGATTCTGCCAGCTCCGATACAGCGGAAAAGTCCCCTGCTGCCGCCTTCTGTCTCATTTCCATAAATACTTTATCAGCGTTCTCCCGGTATGGCTCTACCGTGTCCGAACCGGAGAAGAAGGTAATCTCCGACAGATCAATCCGCTCTCGTTCAAGATCTCCGTATACCACCTGCCCCATAAAACCATTTCCCAACAGGCAGCCTTGATTCCAGGCACATGCCGGCTCCGGAAAGTATATCACATGATTGTCCCAGCTATCCATTTTTCTTGCTACCTTTGTCTGTGTAAGCTATGAAAACGGGACGCCATGGGATTTACCACAGCATCCCATCTTCAGTTGCCTGTTTCAATGCGTCAGGGTTTATTCGTAATCCTTAACCATAGCCTGAGCTTTTTCCCATTCGGAAGTATAATAAGCGGTAACATCATCCAGACCCAGCTGCTTTGCCTGGTTTACCATGGTATCCCAAAGAGAATTGAACTCTGCTTCGTCCTTTGCATAAACCATCTGCCAGGAGTATTTCTTAACCACCTCACCGATCTGGGTAACCGTGATCTCCATGTCATCGGTTGCCGGTGTGATCATATTCACTGCCTGAGTGGACTCTGCCACCATATCATTAGCATATAAATACTCTGCGAGCACATCCACTCCGCCCAGCATCTTGTTCACTTCCTGCTTCATTAAGGTAGGGTTGCGCTTTAAGGTGGAAGGCCAGTAGCGGTAGCTCAAGGTGTAACCATCCTCCATCACCGTGGCAGCCTGCATACCTAATGTATTAAAGCTGTATACGCCGTCCTGGAAGGCTCCGCCGCCGATATCCTCCGGCATTAAAATCTCTGTCTTCTTATCCACTACCTCCCAGTTGATGATTTCGGGCTCACCGCTTGCATTATAATCCCAGGTAACGCCCTGAGGTCCGTTGGACAAATACTGCTGGATGGCGGGATCGTACAGCCAGTTTAACAGCTCCAGAGCTGCGTCAATATTGGAGCAATCCTTTGATATCGCGAAATACCAGTTACGTCCGATTAACTGTGCAGGCGCATTATAAAGCTTCATATCCTTTGCAACTACGCTTGCCATACCGTCTACTTTTTCCGCATTATTCTGGTTATCCTGTGAGTTATAGCTTCCGGCCAGCCAGGAGAACCAGGAGAACATTACTCTTCCGGCACTGAATTTTGCATCTACATCGCTGTAGGTCTGGGACATGGAGTCGGGATCTAACAGACCTCTTTGATTCGCATCATGGTAGAATTTTAAAGCTCTCTTGTAAAAGCTGTTATCTGCCAGCAGGGAATTAGTTTGTCTTGTAATAACATTAGTCTCCATCAGGGGAGATACATATTCCGTATCAATACCGTACATAAAGGATAAGGTGGAGATCTCCAGGGCCGTTACTTTATCCCAGTCAGAGAACAGCGAGAAGCCGTATACCTTTTCTCCAGCCTCTGTGGCAGGCTTTAATGCAACCATACTCTCCACGATATCCAGGTAATCCTCAAGGGTGCCAACCTCCGGCATACCCGCCTGCTTGTATGCGTCCCACTGCAGCAGGGGAACCCAGTTAAATGCGTTATATGCGGTGGGGCCGATGGCTACAGGCATAATATAGAGATGGCCCGTATCATTGCTTGTGTAATCCTGGGAGTATTTGATTGCCTTGGAATAAGCGTCATTCCCGAACAGGTTGGGCAGCTTGTCCTTATACTCTTCCAAGGGAAGAAGCATATTGGCATCCATCGCCAGCTTCGCCTGTTCCAGACCCTTTAAGCCGATGAGATCCGGAAGCTGACCGGATACCAGATACATCTGCAGTTTTGATTCAACTTCGTTTCCTGTGGGGTCAAAATTAATTTTAATCTTTAAGTCATCATACAGCCTCTTGGCTCCCCAGCCCTGCCAGATGCCTGATTCACCCGTAACGGCCTGCATGATAAAGCCGGTTAAGGTCACTTCCTGTCTCTCCTGCGCCTCGGGCGTGGTCTCCTTTTCCGCATCGGAAGAGCTCGCCGGGATGGGCGTTGCCTTTGTATCCTCCCCGCCTGTTTTCGGAGTGTTCTTATTACCGCAGCCTGCCGCGGACAATACCATGGCAAGTACCAGTAACAGTGCAATCAGTTTTTTCTTCATACCTTTTCCTCCTAATTCTTGTTTTAAATTTTATTGATAAAGCAATCTGCCTTATTCCGAGTTATTGTTCCCTTATCCCTTGACTGCTCCGATCATCACACCCTTTACAAAATACTTCTGGAAGAAGGGATACACCGCCAGAATAGGGATGATTGTGACAATACATACGGTATACTTGATCGTCAAGGGTGACAGCATGGTGGCGGGGTCCATCTGAGCCATCAGATCCGGACTTTCCCTCGCTATTTCTGCCAGGGTATTGGCTTCCTTCAAATAGCGGTACAAAACATACTGCAGGGTCTGCAGGGCTCTGCTTTTTGTGTACAAAACCGTATCCATCCAGTTATTCCACTGCCCCACGGCCGAGAATACGGAAATCGTCGCCAGTATGGGCTTACACAGGGGCATTACGATTCGGATAAATCTTACGAGATATCCCGCGCCGTCGATTTCCGCCGACTCCTCCAGGGACTGGGGCAGGGATTCCATATAGGTTTTAACCAGAATGAGATTAAAGGGCGTCACACAGCAGGGCAGGATATATACCCAGAAGGTGTCGTAAATGCCCAGCGCCCGGTACGTTAAGAATTGCGGGATGACACCTGCGCTGAAATACATGGTGATGATTACCATCCGGTAAAAAATCTTCTTATTCCAGTATTCCGCCCTGGAGAAGCAGTAAGCCGGAAAAGAAGCACAGATCACGGTGAAGGCAGTACCGGCAATTGTTCTGGCCAAGGACACGAATGCCGCTCCCGGGAGCTCCTTTAAGGATAATACCTTTATGTAATTTTCAAAATGGATTCCTATGGGAATAATGTTAATCCGTCCCGTGGTTACCAGCGAGTTATTACTGACCGTATTGATGAAGATATAGTAGAAGGGAAAAATACAAATAATTGTAAATACCCCGAATACCAAAGCGATGATCAAATCAATGATGCGGTCTCTCCAGGTGCGTTTTTCTACGCTGCGGATATCGTCATCTCTTTTTTTTCTTGCCATGATTATGCTCCCCTTTCTAGAATATGGATGATCCCCTTATTTTTTTTGACAGCGTATTAGCAAAGAACACCAGCAGCACACTGATCAGGGACTTCCACATGCCTACCGCGGTTGCATAAGATATATTTCCCTGCTGCAGACCGTAACGGTATACATACAGATCCAGCACCTCTATTTTATCCTGTGTCATGGCATTGGAGAATACCAGGTATTGGTCTATCCCATTGTTGATAATATTGCCGATTTGCAAAACAAACATAACGAAGAAGGTGGGGATCAGATGGGGGGTGGTGATATGCCACATTTTCTGAAAACGTCCGGCTCCGTCAATATTGGCCGCTTCATAGATCTCCATATCAATGGAGGTAATGGCCGAAATGTATACAATCGCTCCCCAGCCCAGGCCCTTCCAGAGATGGTAGCCCAGCATTTTTAACCACAGATGGGAGGAGTTCGTAAGAAAATTAACAGGCGTCTTCAAGATTCCCGCGCTGCCTAACAGATTATTGACCAGCCCTTCCGTGGAAAACAGGGAGAAGAATGCCGCGTACACCAGAACCCAGCTTATAAAATTAGGAATGGTGGTCAGGGTCTGCACGATCTTCCGGTAGCCCTTCCACCGTATTTCCATAAGAAACATGGAAAATACCAGCGGAAGTATCATGGCCGCCATATACAATAAATTAATACCCAGCGTATTAGACATTACTCTTACAAACTGCTGCCTCAGAACCGGATTATTAAAGGGGGCGACGAACCACTTGATTCCCACAAAATCACAGTCCAGCAAGGCTCTTCCGGGCTTATAATTAAAGAAGGAATAGGCCCAGCCTGACAACGGCAAATAAGAAAAAATAAAAATACCGATCAAAAACGGTAAGGAAAGAAGAAATAATCTGAAACCTGCTTTATCCCTTGGACTTTTCTTCTTAATTGCTTTTACATTTTGCATATTTCTTCGCTCTCCTTATTTGTTCACCCTGTATACTTCGTTTTTACATCACTAATTATATATAGACATACTGCATAATGTAAATTGAACTTATTTCAAAAAGCAGTACAATTTTATAATTATTGCATAATTTTTGTTTTCGTTTTTAATAGTTTTGACCAGATAAAATAAATTATTATACGATATTTATTCTCCTGTTACAACCTCATATCCAAACTACTTTCAATTAGTTCAACATTCTGAAATAATTGCAAATTTCTGATGCTTTCTCTATTTTTTCTTATATGTTATGATAATTCCTATAACAAAGTATCTATTTCCAATACGAAGGGTAATCGATGGGGGACCTTATAATGAAATATTTCCTGCACAGAGACCAAAACCATAGCTTCTTTTCCCGGATGCTGCTGATCTGTACTGCTCTATTAACTCTTTTTTCCATTATAGTCAGTATCATTGTGAGCCATCTGTCGGGAAAATATGAGGAAAGCCAGTATCTCAAAAGCTATGAGCTGGCTATGGTAAATCTATCTGAGGCGTTTTACGAGCGTTTTGCCGACTTCTACCTCCTGGCAGGAAAGGTTCTGACCGACAATCAATGCGATCCCAATTTACTCCAGCTTCTTCAAGCTTCCTCCTACGAAGAGGTGTCCGCCGCCACCCGGAGCAACTCCATACGTCTTCTCTCGGACATCTGCAGGGACGACCGGTATTTAAGAGGGTTCTTTCTCTGCTCCCTCAGCACCGGGCAGCTCTACTATTATACCGATTCCAGCGCTTCCCTGAGCCATACCAGCTCTTTGCCGGAGATCGGGGCCCTGCAGCCTTTTTCCGCCAGTAAAATAGATCAGGAAACCGTCAATAAGATGCTGCTGGCCTGCACCAACAGCGGCCAGAATACCAACCGCTTCTATGGCATAACGGCAACCCTGTATAAGAATCCGGCCAACCCTCTGGGTTACCTGATCCCCCTGTTTTCCGTTGCGGAGTTTGAAAATATACTGACGAACTTTGATTTAGATTCACAGAACACCTTTATCATCCAGGATTTCAACGGAAATGTGTTTTTCAACTCCAATCCTTCCCTGGAGCCGGACACCAAAGCCTATTATACAAAAAATATTAAAAATAAGCAGTATGGTTTTCAGGTTACCTATTATGTGTCCAAGCTCAGTCTGCCTCAAAGCACCCTTACTTATATGATTATTGCTTTTGCGGCACTTGTTACCTTTTTCTCCTTCAGCCTGTACTACATAACCTATTATCTATCCCACCGCAATATCAAGGGCATACTGGACGGAATGAAGCAATTCAGCCTAAATGATCTGACCTACCGTCTGAACCGGCCGAAGGGGCGCAATGAATTTACACAGATTATAGAAGGCTTCAATATCATGTGTGATGAATTGCAGCGCAATGTGGAACGCTCCTATGTCTACGAGCTGCAGCAGAAAAAGGCGGAGCTGTATGCCTTACAGACCAGCATCAATCCCCACTTTCTTTATAACACCCTGGAAATCATAAGGAATCAGGTGACCGCCGGCAGCTCCTCCGACGCTTCCCAGATGATTTTACTGCTGTCGAAAATCTACCGGGGCCAGACAAATACCAATATGTTTGTGAGCCTTTCACAGGAAGCGGAATTGTGTGAAAACCTGATGATATTATATCAATACCGGTTTCAGAATTTTGAATATGATTTTGACGTTGCGGGAGATGCCGGGCAATATGCTCTGCCGAAGAACACGCTGCAACCCCTGATCGAGAACTATTTTGTTCACGGCATTGCGACAGAGCGGCAGGATAATTTTTTTCAGCTTACCGCAACCACCGAAATAATGGAAGGAACCCGTTACATCCACTTGAGGCTGTGCAATAACGGAAATCCCATCGATCCGAAGCGCATCGCCTGCATCGAGGGTAAGCTGAGGCAAAATATCTACGCCAACCAGGAAAGCATGGGCTTTGCGTTAACCAATATATACAACCGTCTCCGCATTGTGTTCCAGGACAGGTGTCATATGGAGATCCGCTCCGGCAGCGGTGATATGAGATTTCAGATGGATTTAACCTTTGCGGCTATGACGGCCGACGAGCTTCATTCGTCCTTTGTGTAGGCGCTGCTCCAGCCCCCTTGCGAAACTGCCCGGGAGTTACCCCGCAGCTTTTCTTAAAGAGACTGTTAAAATAGGATATGGAGGAAAAACCGGCTTCCATTGCAATTTCCGAGATCAATCTCCGGGAGGTCTGAAGCAGATAGCAGGCATACTGGATTCTGATTTGCTCTATGTATCCAAACAGGGTCTGGCCCGTCATATCCTTAAAGCATTTGCACAGATAGGTCTTACTCATGGAGGATACCCTGGCCAGGGCTTCCAGGGTTATCTCCTCCGCAAAATGCTCATCGATATAAGAAAATACGCTGGAAATGCAGCCGAAGGTGGATTGCTGCTCTCCTTCTTCCCCCACCTCCTGCTTCTCGTAATAATGCCGGTACAGCAGCGATAATAACAGATTGGCCGCGGCCTCCATTACCATCTGCCGGCCAATCCGTTCTCCTTCCGCCTCCTGCTTCATACATTCGAAGGTATAAAGCATCTGGGAATAGGATTCCGCCCCCGGGCTGATGCGGTGGGAGAAGTTATCCTTCCTTTGAAAAAACGGTTTTAAATAATTCTTGCCATGCTGGGTCCGCCAGATATAGTCCGAATCAAATACAACCACCGTAAGGGCCAATTCTTCCTCATCGTGTATCGCCAGATGACGCTCCGAATTATTAATGACAAAAATATCTCCCGGCTCGATGGGATACAGCTTTCCTCCGATGATGTATTTTCCCCTTCCTTTTTCCACCAGATTAAGCTCCAGGCAATTGTGGCAATGCAGCTGGAGCTGTCTCTCTGCTATCTGGAACAGACGAAAATGGTGGGTATCCCCAAAGGAGAATACTTCCTTCTTATAATTCATTCCTATCTCCCTGTCAGCTTAGATCGATTCCTCTGTCACGAAGGACGTCGGCCACCCTCTCCGCCTTTCCCGTAGCCATGGTACGTTCCATGGCTTCCATAACAGCCAGGGTGCGGATGCCTTCCTTCAGATCCGGCGCAGGCGTTCTTCCTGCCAGCATCTCTTTTGCAAAGTAATCGATATAATTCTGGTATTCTCCCGCATGATGCGTCTCCTGCTCAAAGCGGAAGTAAAAGCCGTGGGTTTCCTCGTATTCATGCAGCTGGGCCGTTTTCTGAACCGGCGTGAAATTGGTGTAATATTTTAATTTGGGATAGCCCGCGCGGCTGATCCCCTTGGAGCCCCTCAGGGTGCAGCTGATGGATTGCTCCACCGCGCTTCCCAGGGTGGGGAGGGCATAGATTCCCGTAACGCTGGCAAAACGCCCGTCTTTGTTTTTCAGGATGAATTTCAGGGTGTCAGGCACCGCCAGCCCGTAAGCCTTGGTATTCTCGCTCACGGTTCCCAGGCCGTAGACCTCTTCGATCTCCGGCAGGTACCATACCGCCAGGTCTACCGCATGTATCATAAAATTATACATCCAGGAGAAGCCCTTCTGACGGCTCCAGTCCCGTTCTAAAAACCACCTGGAATCGCTGATATAATGGGTTTCCACCGTGGTCAGCTCCCCGTGCCTGCCGGCCTCGTAGTCCGCTCTCTGCCTCATGGCGGGCTCAAAATAACGGGAGCTCTGTCCCACAAAGATTGCTTTTCCCGTCCGCTTCTGTACCTGAAGCAGCTCCTTCGCCCTGTCTAAGTCCACCATAAGGGGCTTGGTGCAGATCACATGCTTTCCCGCCTCCAGAGCCATCCTGATGTGGTCGGCATGCAGCTGATCCGGCGTGTAGATGCCGATTACATCGATGGAGGCATCCTCCAGCATATCTTCATACCTGGTGGTATACTTATCTACTCCAAATTCCCGGCATCTTTCCCGGCACAACTCCTCATTCAGATCACAGATGGAGCCAAGCTCCCAGTATTCACTCCCCAGAACAGCTGATATAATGCTTCTGCCTTCGCCTAATCCCAGCACACCCATTGCAAATTTATCTTTCATCTCTTTCTCCTATTCTGCCGCACACAGCGGAACAAATAAAGTCCTCAGGTCATGTATTTCATCCTTAGGATAGCAAACGGCAGGAAGGATGTCTTGCAGATTATTCATAGAAACTTGCTCTATATTATGATTTAAGTCTATTTATCCAAATTTTTATATTGAATTTTTTCTAAAAAGTTATACTTTATTTAACTACTTTTCTGCAGCAGGTATAATTGCCAGGCATTTACTTGACATATCCTCCCCCGGCATTATAGTATTGAATAAAGAGTCTGCCTGCAGGAGGGTTAATTATGTATCAAGCCGTTATTGTAGATGATGAGCCGTACATTGTCGAGGGAATCAATAAAGCCATCGACTGGGCCGGCTTCCATACAGAGATATGCCTGGCTACCACCGATCCGGTTCAGGCACTAGATTACATTTTATCCAATCCGGTTCATATTGTCATAACGGATGTATCCATGCCTGTGATGAACGGGCTGCAGATGATCCAACAGATCAAGGACCGCAAGCCCTCCATCTTTGTTATTGTACTCAGTGCCTTTGATAATTTTGAATATGTCAGGACAGCCCTGCGCTACGGCGCCGAAAATTATCTGCTGAAGCCCCTGGACCCGGATGAGCTGGCCAATTCCATCAGTCAGACCATAAGCCATATCCAGGAACGGGATCAATTGAATTATACATATGGACGGGCCATGCTGACCTTCCGCAATTCCTTCACGGAGCAATGGCTGAAAAACCTGCTCTCCACCAATGAGCTGGCCACTAAAGCCGATCTCCTGGGTATCAACCTGTCCGCACCGAATTTTACCGTAGTCATTTTTTCCTGCCCAAAATCCAGGGAGGAATGGATGTCCCGTTTTTTTGACCTTTTATTGCGCCATCTTCCGGGACATTATACCGGCAATTTTTTCTTTGAGACTCCCATACGTTTAGTAGGTGTCCTATCACCTGCCGGTGATAATGAAGAGAATATTTCCGATTTTCTTGACCGGATCTCCCGCGCCGTATCCGCTTCCGGTTTACAGATCTTTATCACCTCCGGATCGACGGTGGATCTGTATTCCTCCGTATATCAAAGCTATGCCCAGGCAGATTCCTTTGCATTTCTGGAATACACCTCCCTCACCTCCATATCCTATGCGACCCTGGCAGGTCTTCCCGAACAGGCTGCGGCGGCGCTGAATGTATATGAGCACTCCCAGGGCAGGGATACGAATGCCCTGAGCGGATTATTCCGGCATTATAGCCCTTTTTTATGCATGGTACACATCCTGTCCAAACGGATTGGAATCCTGTGCAAAAAGGAGTATGAGCTGGAGGATAAATATAAGGAGCTCACGGACAAACTGCAGCAAATGCCCCACCGGGACAGCAGCCTTCCGGAGTTCATGGAATATACTCTCAGCTTCCTGAAGGACAGCGACCATTTGATGTTCAAAGTGCAGCAATCCATGTATCCCTGTGTGGATGCGGTGATTAAGGTGGTTCATGAATTCTCCGACAAGGATATTTCGTTAAAAACCCTGGCGGCTAAATTAAATGTAACGCCTTCCTATCTGGGAACGGTGTTTCATCTGCAGACAGGCTATTATTTTAATGATTACCTTACGGAGGCCCGGCTTAAATATGCCGCCAAGCTGTTGGAAGAGACAGATATGAAAATCAAGGATATCGCTGATAAAATCGGCTTCTCCAGCCAGACTTATTTTAACCGTTCCTTTAAGCGGTACTTCGATACTTCACCAGTCAATTATAGAAGGGATAAAAAGGTTAGTACTATATAGGTATACGTTGTGCCACAGTAAAATCCGTGATCTATGATTTCCTCTCCTATGGCATCCGCTACCTCCGGGGTGAAGCCCAGATATGAAATACCGGTATTTTATCCGCCTGCAAAGTGATATGCTCGTTCTGTGAAGAAACGTGCTTGTTCTTGTTCTGCGAAGGTGCAACCGGAAATACCAGACTCAAGCGCGCTTGTATATCGATCTCTTCCTTTTGGCATTTTAAACCTATTCGTATAACCAGTCCAATTTATCCAGGGTTTCTCCTGAAAGTCCTGCATTCCGGCCCTGTATGAGCACTCCTGCGGGTACGATGCCTACAATCGTATAGCCTCCGGTACCCATGTAGATTTCATGCACGCCCTTTTCATATTGGAATACATGGATATTCATATCCGGGCACCCCTCTGCCTGCATCGCATTTCCAAAGACCACCGCCAGTCCTCCCCTGTCGTCCGCATGAGTATTTGTCTCTAAATCGGGCACCTGCAGCCATTCCACTCCTTTTGCATTCATATAGGCCAGGAGGATCTGAGCATCCTGATGCAAATCAATACGTACGGTCACACCCTCCGTAATCGCCTCGCCAAGTCCGAAGCTGATGCCGGTTAAGCCTTTCAGCTCCGATGCAAAGGTCATAATCCGGGAAGGCATGTCCGTAAATACCTGCTGCCCTTTTTCTATGGTATATAAGCGGCAGTTCTCACTCAGCAGCCGGAACTCTGCCTGGGGCAGGCTCCCTGCTTCTTCCGTGTCCTGCTCGCCGCCGGGGAACTGCCCCGCCCGCATCTGTGCCAAGTGCTCCTTGAAGTGAAGGAATTCTTCCTCGTATTTGGGCAGGCACTGAACCCAGTGACCGAAGGCGGAGCCGTCCGGGAAGGGAATCTTGCGCTGGGGAGTCTGCATGCTGTTGGCATATAAGTAAGTCCTGTCTGTTAATGCCGCTAATTTGCGGTACCATTCCAGGCTTTCCTCCCAGGGTGCGATGGCTTCCTCCAGCAGGGTCAGGTCACCTCTCAGGTCTTCGCCCATGGTATATTTATATTGCAATACCTTATGGGCTGCCTCCAGCTTCTTCACATAGCTCATGACCATATCATGAATCGCTTCTATGTCGGTCAGATAGTATTCCAATTCCCTTGCATTCTCCGATACCTTTCCGATGCAATCCCTTATGGAAGCCAATGCCTTCCGGGCATAGCAGGCCGCATCCTCCATCATATCACAGGGAGTCTCGCCGTAATGGGCTTCTCCCGCCAGCTCCCTGACCACATAATCATCCGGCTGCTCCCCCGGGGTGGATACGGAATGCCATAGCTCATAATTGGGCCGGTATCTCTTCACATTGGTGAACTGGCTCATGGTCATTCCCAGGCTCATGGTCTGACGGTTTCCTTCCGTGATTCCCACCCGCCGTAAAATACGGGGCGCACATTCCCCGGCAAAGCTTAAGGCATCCAAAATACTGCCTGCGGTTTCCGCCGTACATTCAAAACGCCGGCTGAGCACCTTCTGCCAGTACAGCTTCTCCGTCCCCGGCTCCCTGTCGGGATTCCAGGCATACCGGAACCAGGAAGCATACCACATCCAGTCCCGCTCCATTTGCAGCAGTCTGGGCTCTGCTTTGTCAGCGGAATAGGGCCAGTCCCAGAAGAACAACGGATAGAGGTGAAGCCCATTGGTTCCCATCCTGTTCTGTCCTGCCTGGAGACATTTTTGAATAAAGGAGGGAGCCGCAAAACGGAAGGGCTCCAGGTTTGCCAGCACATGCACATTCATGATATGGGTCTGCCCGTGGGAGGAGAGATTCTTATGGATCTCCTGCCATTTACCGGCGGGAAGATAAGTGGTTAGGCTTTCCCCGTTATATTTCCACATGGTATACAAATTCCCATACATGTGAACCGCTTCCTTCAGGATGGCATTGGGATCACAGTCATGTCCCCGCAGAATAAGAGGGGGCTCCGTTTCCAGACCAGCCTGCTTCACACCTTCCTTTACCGCGGGAATGATTGTTTTCAGGAACCAGTCCGTTTTATTCCGGGCACCCCGCAGCGCCTCACCGAGGCATACCATAAGCCCGATATTTGGGTAGCCTTTGATGAATTCCACAATGGATTGATAGGTATAGTCCGTATTGAGCGGAGTTATTTTGCTCTGCAGCAGCTCAATTCCATGCTTCTGGGCCAGGGGAAGAGGAATATGGATGCTGTAGAATTTCAGCACCAGCCAGATGCCCCTGCGGTCACACTCGTTGGTCAGCCAGGTGAACATTTCCCGGTTTAATTGATACTCTTCTTCGGTTACTTCCAAAGCCTCCGGGTAATCCTCCAGCTTCACCAGGGAGGAGAAAGGAAGTCCCGTCCACAGGTAGATCACATTACAGCGTTCCCAAAGCATCTGATCCAAAAACTGTCCCCACATGGCCCTGTCATAGAACCAGGGGAAACGGGCAGGGGTGATGGGATACTCGTAGGTTAATCTGGGCGGTTCCACTTTGGTCAGCTGCAATCCGATGGCCGGGCCTCTGAGCCGGTATACCGGAGCATCCCCATAGGCCAGATCCCTGGGGAGCTGTCCCTCCTCCTCTATGATGCGGCACAGCTCCAACGCCCCGTACAGAGCGCCGGTATCGCTTCCGCCGATCACGGCAAGCAGGCGGATTCCCGGTATCATCGTAAGGTAAAACCCTTCCTGTTCCGGTTCCTTTGTATGGTAAAGCAGCAGTTCCTTCTCTTCCAGTGTCCGAAACAGCGCGCTCCGGGTTCTGTCGCCAATACATACGGTGGGGCCGGGAAAGGAGCGGTCCTGAAGGAAATTCATATTCTCCGCGGCATCCGCGCTCTCTTCCACTACTTCATAGCCTGCCGCAAGCAGGCCATCCCTCACATATTGGACCCCCAGTGCGATCCTCTTATTGCCGGTACATTGAATCAGCCTTACTTTCTTATCCGTCATTTTCTATTTCTCCTTCCTTTGATTGCGTTTTAACAAAGCCACTTCTTGCTGAGAAATCTTCCTCCAAACATGATTGCACGGAAGATCCAATCCAGCGCAAAGCATACATACAGCATATAAATACTGGCATCGAAAAAAGTAACTGCCAGATAGCTTAGGCCTACCCGGAATACCCACATGGAGAACAAGGATACCAGCAAGGGATATTTCACATCATAGGCTCCCTTCAGAGCATTGGGCAGGGCAAAGGCCAGAGGCCAAATTGTTATGGCAAACAGGCAGTTAAAGCGTATGATATGAATGGCTGCACCCGCTGTTTCCGCCGACAATGCAAAAAACCGGGCAATCACTGGCGCTCCGGCAAATACAAGAATATTGATGACCCACATACTGACATAGGCCATTTTCAAGAGCTTCCGAGTATACTGCACCGCCTGCTCCTTCTCCCCTGCCCCCAGGCAGGCCCCGACTACCGTGATCAAAGCCAGGCCAATGGCGTCCTCCGGCAAGGCCTGAAAGCTATTGAGGGTGTTGCCGATGGCATTGGCCGTAATTGCAGTGGTTCCCAGCCGGGCAATCAGCCCCAGCACTAATATTTTACCAATTTGGAAGATGCTCATTTCCAGACTGCCGGGAATCCCCACCCGAAGAATTCTGGTAATGATGTCCTTGTTCCAACGGACTTTTATGTTATTAATCTGTACCTCCAGTCCCGGCCTGCAAAGGATTGCCAGCATAATAACGGCAGCGGCTATTCTGGACACCAGCGCCGGTATGGCAACTCCCTCTACGCCCAGACCTAGTCCATAAAGCAGTATGGCATTTCCCGCAATATTGATCCCATTCATGATGGCTGACACGATCATGGGAAGCCTGGAGTTGCCGGTTCCTCTGAGCACGGCCGTGCAGCCTGTGTAAATACCCAGAAAGGGAAAGGATAAGGTGACAATCTTAAAATAAACAGACGCGTTATCAAGAACAGTTTCCTCCACCTGGCCGAATATAATGCCCAGCAGCCCCCTGCCTCCCAGGGAAAACACGCCCATGAAGCAGACTGAGACGCCTAAGCCTATGATCAGCATGTGCTTCAATACGTTGGCAGCCTCGTCCTTATTGTTGCTGCCCATATAATGGGCGCATAAAACAGCCCCTCCCGTTGAGAGACCTGTAAGTAAGGTGATAACAAGGGTATTCAGCGTATCTACCAGCGATACACCGGAAACAGCTGTTTCTCCTACGGACGCGACCATCACTGTGCCCGCCATCCCCACCAGCACCATCAATAGCTGATCCATGATGAGGGGAATGATTAATTTGCGAAGCTTGTCCCCTGGAAATAATTCCGACTTCATTTGATTTTATCACATCCCGATTTTTTTTCATTGTAGCATAGGGATATCCGGGAGGATATTATACTTATTACCAAAACTTATGATAATTGAAACTTTTTAATTATATAAAAGGCCCTTGATCACAGAGACGTTTCTGTAATCAAAAGCCTTTCATCAATCGAACATTGCAGGCAAGCCTGCATTTCATTATTCCGCCTTCATTATATCATGAACATAAAACGTGTTCATGATCTCCGGCTCCGTTCACATGATTACGAGCAAGCTCGCATCATGTTCGCTACGCTTTCATTATATCATGAACATAAACCATGCTCACGATTCCTGGCTTCGATCGCATGATCGCAAGCAAGCTCACATCATGCTCACTACGCTTTCATTATATCGCTCATTTTGTACATTCCGGCGGGATTTCCGGGCAAATATTTAGCTGCCTGGACCGCCCCCCTGGCAAAAATCGCTTTGGAATAAGCCATATGTTTTATTTCAATCACTTCATCCGTTCCGGCGAAGATAACCTCATGCTCACCAACGATGGTTCCGCCGCGCACCGCTGAGATCCCAATCTCCTTCCGGCCCCTGGGAACCCGCTCCCTGGTGCGGTCATACTGATATTCCAGTTCATTGTTCAACACTTCGTTAATAGCATCAGCCAGGGCAAGAGCCGTACCCGAAGGTGCATCCACCTTTTTATTATGGTGCTTCTCTACAATCTCGATATCAAACCCGGCATCGGAGAGAATCACGGCCGCCTCCTGCACCAGCCTGGAAATCAGGTTGATTCCCATGGACATATTAGCCGAACGCAATACGGGTATCTTCTTAGACGCCTCCTCCACCGCTTCCAGCTGCTCTTTATCCAATCCCGTGGTACATAGCACAATTCCGATATTATGACTAATCGCATAGTCCAGCATCTCCTCCACATTCCGCGGCGCTGAAAAATCAATAATGACATCCGCCTTGACATTGCATGCGCCAAAGCTCTGGTATACCGGGTATTTGTTGTTACGGCCCTGGAAGACATCAATACCGGCCATAATTACCGCATTCTCGTCAGACTCTACAATTTCTGTGATTACCTGCCCCATCTTGCCGTTGCAGCCCCGTAAAATGATATTTGTCATGATAACAACCCGGCCTCCTTCATCTCCTTTAAAAGACGCTCTGCATTGGCAGGCTCCATCTCCGTCAGCGGCATCCTTAAGCCGCCCGCCTCAAAGCCCATCAGATTGACCGCTTTCTTAACCGGAATCGGATTCACCTCGCAGAACAGCGCATTGATCAGGGGAAGAAGCTTAAGCTGCAAATCACGGCTGCCTGCCGTATCTCCTTCCAGGAATTTCATGACCATATCATGGGTCTGGCGGGGAGCGATATTGGACAATACGGAGATTACGCCCAGGCCGCCCAGGCTGAGCACCGGAACAATCATGTCATCATTGCCGGAGTATAATTCCAGCTTTCCCTGGGTCAGCTGCATCATCTCGGCCACCTGGACAATATTCCCGCTGGCCTCCTTGATTCCCACGATATTCTCCACATTGTGGAACAGCGTGGCTACGGTCTGGGGAAGGATATTGCAGCCGGTTCTTCCCGGTACATTATACAGGATAATGGGTATCTTAACGGAATTGGCGATCTCTGTGAAATGGGCAATCAATCCCTTCTGGGTCGCCTTGTTATAATAGGGTGTCACCAGCAGCAGGGCATCCGCTCCATAGTTCTCCGCCTCCTGGGACAGATAGATCGCCGTGTCCGTGGCGTTGGAGCCGGTTCCTGCAATGACAGGCACCCGCTTTGCCACTTTCTCTACGGTATAACGAATACATTCCAGATGCTCCTCATGGGTTAAGGTCGACGCCTCGCCTGTCGTGCCGCAGATGATGATACTGTCCGTGCCCCCGGCAATCTGATACTCAATCAATTCTCCCAGCGCTTCGTAATCTACCTCATTTGTCTTCGTAAAGGGTGTTATAATCGCTACCCCTGCTCCTTTAAATACAGCCATTTTTCATTCCTCCTGTTTTATACTCTATCAAAGCCTACCTGTGCAAACAACGGCAAACAGCATCCGCCCGCCCGATGTTCATTAAAATAGCGCATACAATAATCATCTGTGATTATGGTATGCGCCTGTTCACTATGGATAAAAGCCCTAACTTAACTCTAAAGAATAACCCGGCAGAATCATAAGGCTAATTCCCCCTATGAATCTTCGGTTTCTGACATTCTTCAGGCAGCGCTCCATCAAGTGATTGATGACAGTCATAGAGTTCTTCACCCTATGCCCAGCAATAATAATTCAGGTTATTATCACTTCGGCACTGTTTCCTTTCACTGCGTTCTTCTATGCCTGACATATCCGGCAGCCTACTCCTAAACAATGCACCTCTACCATAAATAATATAAATTGACTTGTAAGCACATAGTAGCACTTACTGATTCCGTTGTCAACAGATAAATGTCAAATGAGGTTAATACCTGCCCATCAGAAGCATCTCCGGGCTGATCTGCCTCTTAAGCATCTCATCCTGGCTGCCCCTGGAAGGTTGCCGAGTTGGTTTGTCAGCATTATACTATATAATACGACATTCTTTCAATCATTTTCACGCTGGCGTCCCTGCCTTGCAGCCTATAAAATCATAGGGTGGCAGAACACCTCAATCTTGCCCGTTCCCACTTCCATCCGGATGGTTCTGCTCTCGGTTCCCCGAAGCTGTGTCCGGCATGGGGTAATTCCCAACTCCGCCAGCTTCTGCCGGGCTGCATTAATATTTCTTTCTCCCACCCCATAGATATCCTTCTGATAGATGGAATCCGCACCGCCATACATGTGCACTTGAAGCTCTTCCTTACGGCAGCCGTAGTCGCTGCATATTTTCCGAAACAGCAGGGGAATACCGGACATAGCAAAATATCCCGGCCTCTCTGCATAATCCCTGTCGTCAAAGGGGGTCGGCAGCACAATATGAATCATCCCCGCCACTTTATTGGACGGACTGTAGACCGTCACCGCCACACAGGATGCCAGCGCAAAGGTCTTGATGATATCCTTTTCTTTGTCCGATACAATAATTTCTCCCAATCCTACAACATGCTCCATAATAATCTCCATTCTGACGAACCCCTGGATGTCCGGCTTTCTATATCATGGCTTCTCATCCTCAAAGGCTGTTGTACTAATAATACAACCTGCTTTCCAAAGAATGCAAGTTGTTTTTTGTCATATCACGTGTTTTTTTGTCATATTATACTCCTCTCTTGAATCCAATAAAAATGGGGCTGTCAATATGACAACCCCGCTCTATTTTATCGCTTAACACCGGAGGTTTAATACTCCTCCAGATACTCCAATTTACTTACGGAGACTTCATAAGCAACCCGCTTCTCAAAATCAACTTCATTTATCTTTTTCTGATATTCCCGGCTCTGAATTCTGCCCCAGATCTGAACATGCCCGCCAACTGCGAAAGTCTCTGCAAATCTGGCATTTCTGCCCCAGCAGATACAGGGAATATAATCTGATTTTCCATAAGGACGGTTTACGGCAAGCAGCACGTCGGCAATCTCTCTTCCCAGAGGAGTCTTGCGGTAAATCGGCGGCTTGCATACAAATCCATCCAAAAAAATATGGTTAGGCTTTGCATTTTCCGAAAGTTCGTCTTCCATTTTAACTTCCCGTGCAAAAACCGAAAGTACTAATTTGTTCCTGCTCTCTTCATGACGGTTATAAGAGCGGAACTGTCCCAGAACCTCAACGAATTTCCCTTTATAATCCTGTTTTACATCAATGAGCCGTTCCGATACCATAACCGGTATCATGTCATAGGAATTACTCAGCCTGCTGACCAATACCTCCAATACATAGAAGCCTTCCCCAAACACATCATGGCTGAACGTAAAGTCACTGATTACCTCTCCTGCAATACTTACTTGATTGTTATCAAATACTTTATCTGTCATAACCGTACCTCTCCTTCCTTCCGGCGTATCTTGACGCCATTCTGCTCTAAAATGTGGGGCAAATGTTCCGGCAGATCCTTCCTGCAACCCTCTTCATCCATTTCACAAAAAGCTCTGCATCGTCTCAGCTGGCAACTTACATTCACCTATGATTAAGTATATGCCTTATTCCATATTTTAGAAGTAAAATTTTCCATTTCGCTATATTATTTACAATTTTTGTTATTCTATACAAAAAATTTTAAATTTTTTATGAATTATTTCTCCAACATACGTTGATTTTTAATTAGACGGTATGATACAATGATTCGGTTGCATTCAACCAGATATAAAGTTTTAAACTGAAAGGCATGGTTATTATTTATGAAACGAGAAGACATTCGCAATATTGCCATAATTGCACATGTTGATCATGGTAAGACAACTCTTGTAGATGAACTCCTGAAGCAAAGCGGTGTATTTCGCTCCAATCAGGCAGTGGTGGAGAGGGTCATGGACTCCAACGCTCTGGAGCGGGAACGGGGGATCACAATCCTTTCTAAAAATACCGCGGTCCAATACAAGGAATATAAGATAAACATTATAGACACTCCGGGACATGCGGATTTCGGCGGTGAAGTGGAACGGGTGCTGAAAATGGTGAACGGCGTTATTCTCGTAGTAGATGCCTTTGAAGGCCCCATGCCCCAGACGAAGTTCGTTCTTAAGAAGGCCCTGGAGCTGTCTCTCCCGGTCATCGTATGCGTCAATAAGATTGACCGCCCGGAGGCAAGACCGGCAGAGGTAGTGGATGAGGTTCTGGAATTATTATTAGAGCTGGATGCCAATGATGAGCAGCTGGACTGTCCCTTTCTATTTGCTTCCGCCAAACAGGGCATCGCTTCCTTGTCCTATACGGAGGAGCCGGAGGATATGTCGGCGCTGTTTGAAACCATCGTTAACTATATTCCCGCTCCGGAGGGCGATCCCCAGAAGCATACCCAAATTCTCATCAGCACCATTGATTATAATGAATATGTGGGCCGTATCGGCATCGGCAAGGTGGATAACGGAGTGATCCGGGTCAATCAGGACGCGGTGCTGGTCAATGCCCATGATCCCAATATGAATCTCAAGGTTAAGATAAGCAAGCTTTATGAATTTGACGGATTAAAGCGGGTGGAGGTCAATGAGGCCACCATTGGTTCCATTGTGGCGATCTCGGGCATCGCGGATATCCACATCGGGGATACGATCTGCTCTCCTGAGAATCCGGAGGCAATCCCTTTTCAGAAGATCTCCGAGCCCACTATCGCAATGTACTTTAATGTGAATGACAGTCCTCTGGCCGGAACAGAAGGAAAGTATGTGACTTCAAGGCATCTGAGGGACCGGCTGCTGCGGGAGCTGAACACGGACGTCAGCCTGCGGGTTGAGGAAACAGATACTACGGAAAGCTTCAAGGTCTCCGGCAGGGGAGAGCTTCATCTCTCCGTACTGATCGAGACCATGAGAAGAGAGGGCTTTGAGTTCTCGGTAAGCAAAGCGGAGGTTCTGTACAAAACAGATGAACACGGCAAGCGGCTGGAGCCCATGGAGCATGCTGTGATTGACGTTCCTGATGAATTTGCCGGAACAGTTATTGAAAAACTGGGACAGCGCAAGGGTGAGCTGATTCATATGAACACCTCCGGGAGCGGACACACCCGTCTTGAGTTCTCCATCCCTGCCCGCGGTCTGATCGGCTATCGGGGTGAATTTCTCACGGATACCAAGGGTACCGGTATATTAAATACCCTGTTTGACGGCTATGGCCCCTACAAGGGCGATATTCAGTACCGCAAGACCGGCAGTCTGATTGCCTATGAGACCGGGGAAAGTATTACCTATGGACTTTTTAACGCCCAGGAACGCGGAATTCTGTTTATCGGACCCGGAGTAAAGGTATATGCGGGTATGGTGGTAGGACAGAATCCTAAGACCGAGGATATTGAGGTTAATGTATGCAAGAGGAAGCAGCTTACCAATACCCGGTCCTCCAGCGCAGATGAAGCCCTGCGTCTGACACCTCCCAAGGTACTCAGTCTGGAGCAGGCATTGGAATTTATTGAAACAGATGAACTGTTGGAGGTTACGCCCTCCAGTCTTCGGATTCGAAAGAAGATTCTGGATTCTACCATGAGGATGAGAGACAGGAGAAACCGGCAGGGAAACTGACGGACTTTTCCGATACGATAAATATCATCGGCTTTGTATGCCATAATCGCGTCCATTTTGTCGTTTATGGCATACAGAACCGGTATGATGATTTTGATTTTTTTTGATAATTTTTTCACATACTGCATTAAAAAAAACTATTTGTCCAACTCTCTTATGTCTAATATTCTGCGGTCCGGATATTTTCCGATCTCCTTGCCGCTTCTGATCTGGTAATGCTCCAGGATTTCCTTAAAATATGCTTTCAGCGTTTCCTTGGATATGATCTTATTATTGCATTTATCCCTGGATATCTTCAGCATGGATTTCTCATAGGCGGTCATTGCCCGCAGGGCTTTTGGACCGTACCAGGTAAATGCATCCATGACCGCATCTATGATCTCCCTCTCTTCCGGTTCCAGATACTCCTCCCCGCCTTCCAGCGTATGAATTCCGCAGCGCTTCATTCCCTCATACAGCTTTAGAAATGGCATCTGTTCATTATTCACTCCGCATTCCTCCTGAAACAGTTCCCTGTCGCAGAGAGCCAGGTAAAATGCCTGGGTGTAATAGAGCAGGAACTGGATGTAGCTGGGACAGATCTCCGCATTGCAGCGGTTTACAATATAATATGCCACCGCATAAATCTTGGAGGACATGATTCTTGCCATTACCGCATTCTTGCTTTTCTTGAATGCAACACCGGTCAGACATTCCTTTCTTCTGCAAAGAATATTATAATAGTACTCCGGATCCTCCAGAATCGCTTTGAGCTTATTCGAATATTCGCTGGTGGGGACATCCCCCTCCATATAGCGGATGATGGTTGTCTCTCCCCAGCCCAGCAGCTTTGCCAACGGTTTTTTGCCGATCCGATAATAGTCAAGGATTAATTTGATCTCACCGGCTGTAATTATTGTGTCATTTTCAACTTCACTTCTCTTCCTTCTCATGCTACGCTCTTATCCTCCTAAATGTTAAAACTTCCTGAACTCATTCAAATCCCTTGCAATAATATGAAACCCTCTGATCATCCGGTCAAACAGACCGATGCGGTGCAGCTTCACCAAAACCATACCAATGGGAATACCAATGATCATTCCCAAAACTCCGTAAAGCCGATAGCCGATAAACATGAAGAACAAGGTTGCCAGCGGGTGCAGCCCTATACTGTCTCCCACCATCTTCGGCTGTAATACCTGCTTCACCACCTGGCAGATCAGATAAATGACCACCAGACCCACCGCCCGGAGATAGTTGCCGGTAATCACTTCAATGACCGCCCAGGGCCATAATATCGCTCCGGTTCCAAAGACAGGCAGAAGATCCAGAAATGCAATCCCCAACGCAAAAATAAAGGAATATCCTACCCTTAGCATTTCAAAACCAACGAACATGATGACCGTCAGTATGATCATTATTTTAAACTGCGCTTTAAAGTAGCCGCCAAAGGCTGCTTTAAAATTATCTATAATTAATCGCCAGTAATTTGTAAAAGTCTCCGGGAGATGCTTCTTCAGGCCCGCCGTGATCTCATCCCTCCCCACCGCAAAGAAATAGGCGGATATGATGATGACAATCAGTCCAAGAAAACCTTCCGCCACGTTCCTGGCAAAATTTCCGGCCGTACTTATGGTGGGCAATTCTATCTGACCGGTGAAATTCGAGGTATAGTTGGCCACTCCGTCTATCAGCTTATTAATAACCTCCTGTATATTGGGCGGCAGCGTTGTTGAAAATCTGCGTATCGTATCCGATGCTTCCTGGAACTGGAGTCTGAGGCCGGTGAGAATATTAGGCATATCCTCCATCAACCCCCTCATCTCTCTTACCAGCAGGGATATAATGCATGCTCCTGCTCCGATAATTGCGCCAATCACCAGAATCAAAAATATGGCGGAGCTATGCTTGCGATGTATCTTCACCTTTTTCTCAAGGAAACGCATCAGCGGATTCGCAATCATTGCGATAATCCAGCCGATGACAAAGGGCATAAAAAAACGAAGTAATCCGGGCAGCACAAAAATGATTAATAAGGCGCCGGCCAGAAAGAGCAGAAAATTAATTACGATTTTTAAATAAAGTAAAAAACGGTTCATAGCTTCTCCCTCCGCAAAACATCATATACTCCCATGACTGCATACAAAAAAAAGCACGGAATGCTTTCCCTGCTTTATTGTATCATAAATTTGTAGAAATAGTAAAAGAATATTTAACTAAAATATTAAAATGGGTGTAATTTAGACTGTGAGATGAATATGAGTGTTAGTTTATTTATTAGAACTGTTATGTTCTGTTTCCTTCCAGGGTTTTCAGCATTAAGGTAAGGAAAAAGATAGCTGCCGCAATGATGACAATGGTCGGCCCGGTTGCCGTATTCATGTAATAAGACAGAAGCAGTCCCAAAATTCCCGAAAACAAGGAGATCATAATAGAGAACAGATGATATTCCCGAACATTGGACGCAATGTTCCGGCTGGCCGCCGCGGGAAGAATCAAGAGAGCGTTGATAATCAGAATTCCCACCCATTTTACGGAAAACATTACAATTACTGCGATGATAACGCTAAACAGATCCTCCATCCGGCGAATGTTGATTTTCTTGCTCCTTGCCAGAGATTCATTGACACTGATGGCATGCAGCTTATTAAAGCCCAGAAACCAGAAAACCAGTGTCAGAAGAAAAACAGCAAAGAGCATTCCTAGTTCTTTGACTGTGATGCTCAGGACGTCTCCCACCAGCAATGCGGAATATTTGGCAAAATTGCCTCCCCGGGACAATATCACCAGTCCGAGAGCCATGCTAAAGGAAGAAAACACGGAGATTACCGTATCGGTGGATACGGTTTTGCGCCCTTTAATCCGATTCAGCAGTAATGCAAAGATTACCGCAAAAATAAGCATTGATAAATTAGTATCCACAATTCCGAAGATCGTCCCCAGGGCAATTCCCGTCAGGGCGGAATGTCCCAGGGCATCGGAGAAGAACGCCATCCGGTTATTGACGATCATGGTACCCAGAATGCCAAAGAGCGGGGTGATGATCAGCACCGCCAGCAGTGCATTTTTCATAAAATCGTACTCCGTCCAGGAAAACGGCAATAAGGCTTCTAATGTTTTATACAGAGTTTCCATTCCCATCCTCCATCCTTATCCAAATACTGCATGGAACTCGTCGCTGTCCAGTACTTCCTCCGGCGTTCCTTCTTTTAAAATCACCTTATCCAGCAGTATAACATGGTCGGCATACCGGCGGACAAATTCAAAGTCATGGGATACGATAATCATCGCCAGATCATAGTTCGACTTCAGGGTTCCGATATTCTTGTAAAAGAGCTGCATCCCATTGGAATCGATCCCTGATACCGGCTCGTCCAGCAACAGCAGATTGGGAACCGGTGAAATTGCAATGGCCAGCAGAACCCGCTGCAGCTCTCCGCCCGACAAATCGCAGGCGCGCTTGTCAATGAGATCCTGTGCTTCGAATATCTCCAGCTGCTTCCTCACATACTGGTATACCTTACGGCTTTTATGGAAAAAGATTGGGGAGTTGCTGATATATCCGGCAAACAGATCATATACGCTCATGGGCGTATTCTTTTCCATATTAATATATTGAGGCACATAGCCGACCCCCAGGTTCTCCACCCTCTGGAATTTAAGGTCTTTGAATTCGATGCTGCCCTCATGCCGGATCTCCCCCAGAACAGCCTTGATCAAGGTGGATTTTCCTGCTCCGTTTTTTCCTATGATGACTGTAATCCGGCCGCAATGGATATGCAGGTTAATATGGTCGATAATTACCTGGGATCCGTCTCTGACCGTGATATTGCTCATCTGAATACAGTGAAGACCGCAGGCGGCCTCCTGCGGCCCATCCGGCCGAATTAGCTTTCCGGAGTTATTTCTTGCTGCTTTCATGGCACATCCTGCCTTTCTTGTATTTATTGAATTAAGCCGGTCAGGGTATCTATATTTTTCTGCATGGAACGCAGATAGGAATCGGATGCGCCGTCACCTGTTACCGCACTGTCTATAATAGAAACCGTTGCCCCTGTCTCCGCGGCAATCCGTCCGGCGATGGAGTCACTGAATTGTTCCTCTGTAAATAGATACCGGATTTTGTCTTGCTTTACTTCCTCTACAATCTCTGCTATCTCGCCCGCACTGAGTGCCGTATCCGAATCCAGCGTCACAGTATGGGCTACGGAGATACCGACACGGTTCGCAAGATAAAGAAAAGCATCGTGGAAAATCACCGCCTGCATGCCTTGTGCCTGCTGTCCGCTTCCTTCCTTGAATTTCTCCTCATACTGCCGCTTCAGCTCTGCAATCTGAGCATCCAATTCTTCTATTTTAGCAATATAGGCATCCGCGTTCTTCTCAATAGAATCGGAATGGATCAATCCCTTCAGTCCCTCGGCCACGTTATTAATCTGCCGGATGTAGAGCTGGGGGTCAAGCCACACATGGGCATTCCATTCGCCATGACTGTGCTCATCGTCATGCTCGTCCGCGTCATGGTCATGATGATCCTCTTCACTGGAAAGCATGGTAATTCCTTCACTGGCATCAATTACGGCAAGCTGAGGATAATTGGACATTACATCCTCCAGAAAGCCTTCCATCCCGCCGCCGTTGATAATCATTACATCCGCATTGGATATCAGCTTCATATCCTCTGTGGTCAGCTGATAATCGTGCAGACAGCCTGTATTCAGGTCGGTTAAGCTGTCAATTTGCACTCCGTCCATCCCTTCCGTTAAATTTAAACCTATCATATACACCGGATAAAACGTGGATATAATTCGAAGCTGCTCTCCTGCATTCGCCGCCTCCCTATCTGATTTTTCAGCTATAATGTGAATGGTGATTCCTGCCAGCACTACCAACAGAAGCATAATTCCAAGGAGCATCGCCAACTTTTTTTTCATAGTATAGTAATCCCTTTCTAATTGCAACTCATTTGCATTAATAATTATATATGATAGCATCGCCTGCTGTCAACTTATTATACAAGGGAAAAGCAACAATTTCTTGTAATAGGGGCAAAACTGTGCTATGATTTGTCATGATAAATTTTAAGACGAATCTGTGACAGAAGTATTGGGAGGCTTTTATGAAATCAAACAGTATTAACAAATTAGTAACGGCAGCTTTAATGGCCGCCATGACTTGCGTTGCAACCATTGCAATTGCTGTTCCTTCCCCAATGGGAGGCTTTATTCATCCTGGCGACGGCTTTGTCATTCTGTCCGGCATCCTGCTGGGTCCCTTCTTCGGAGGAATGGCTGCCGGCCTCGGCTCGATGCTTGCCGACATCATTCTTGTTTATGGCGCCTACGCTCCGGCTACTCTTGTGATCAAATGCCTGGCAGCGGTGACAGCTTCCTGCATCTACCGCATACTTCATAAAAATAGAAGGCCGGAAATCATCTCTGTGCCGATCGCCGGCATATTAAGCGGAGCGCTTGTGACCGCAGGATACTTTCTCTTTGAAGGCGCTTTCCTGGGCCTGGGATTTGCTGCGGCATCGGCAAATATTCCTTTCAATTTAATTCAGAACGGATTTGGCGTGGTAATATCCACCCTGCTGTTTCCCCTGCTCCTTAAAGTGCCCCAGGTCAAAAACAAGATGTACCGATAGAAAGGGAAATTGCTGAAATACCGCATTACAATGGAGGGTAATATGAAGAACCAAAAAACAAAACAAGTTCAAAACAGAAGCAATTCACCTGGTAAAAAGCAATCAAAGACGCATCAAAGCCCGCCCGCAGACAAGGGCTTGATATTTTTGCTGCCGATTATGTTTATTGTCAGCATCTTTCCGCTAATCGTAAAGCTTCATGTATATTCAACTCATTTTTCGCAATTTCCCTGGCATAGCGAGAACGATCTGTTCGTTGATTTCTTTCTGTATTACAAACAGATATTTTTGATCCTTACCGCTGTTATCATGGGCATCATCCTGTTGTATCAACGCATGACTGATAAAAACAGCATAGCCTTCCCAAAGATATTTATTCCCTTAGGAATCTATGGTCTGCTGGCTCTGCTTTCTTCTCTTCTTACAAAATACCGGAGCTTTAGCTTTACCGGCACCCTGGAACAGTTTGAATCGGTATGGGCCCTGTTATCCTATTGTCTTCTGGCTTATTACTCCTATTTGTTCGTCAAATCGGAACGGGATCTGAAATTTGTCCTGTATGCCCTTCTGGCCGGAGCCTTTGTCATGGGCCTCCTTGGCATGACACAAGCCTTCGGGAAGGATTTCTACAGCACAGATATCGGCTGGAGTATGATATCAAACTCGCTTTATGCCGATACCAAGGCAACCTTTCCTGTGAAAACAGTTTATTTGTCCCTGCTAAATCCTAACTATGTGGGTGTATATGTGTCCCTCCTGTTTCCCATTACACTCTATATCCTCCTGTTTTCAAAGAGGCTGTGGCTTAAGCCTGCCTGCCTGCTGATCATCGCAGGTCTCATGATCAGCCTGTATGGTTCCCGGTCCACCGCGGGGTTCGCCGGTGTCGCTGTCACCATCCTGGTTACAGTGCTTTTGCTGTGGAGATATCTGATCCGGTATTTTTATCTTACCATACCGGTTATTCTTGCTATTGTTTTGGGATTGTTCACAATCAACAACTATACCAATAATTATATTGGCAGCCAGATAAAGAAGTTGACAAATATTGAGAAATACGCTCCCCTGCTGACAGATATCCAGACAAATGATGACAATCTGGTGATCCAGTATGGAGGCAATACTTTAAAGGTAGTCTTCGAGGTGGATGAATACGGTATCTGCAATTTCTTCTTTCAGGATCAGACAGACAGTCCGGTTGCGGCAACCGTTGAGACGGTTAACGGCCCTGTAACCGTGACAGATGAACGCTTTCCCGGCTTTGTCTTCACCCCTGCCTCGAACCGGGATGGTGTGGTGGGCTTTGATGCGAATATTAATCAGCAATTATGGTTCTTTACTAACCAGAGGGGGGATAATACCTATTATTATGTAAATGCCTACGGTAAATACGATAAAATCGTGCTGGCCCCCTCCGCTGTCTTCACCGGGTATGAGCGCTATGCCTCCGGCCGGGGATATATCTGGTCCCGGACCATTCCCCTCCTGAAGAACCGCATCCTCTTAGGCTCCGGCGCAGATACCTTTGCCCTGGTATTCCCCCATAATGATTATGTACATTACAGAGCCAACGGCTATGAGGGACAGGTTATGTCCAAGCCCCATTCCCTCTACCTGCAGATCGGCGTACAGACCGGTGCGGTTTCATTGCTGGCTTTCCTGGCCTTCTGCGGCTGGTATATCCTATCCAGTGCCAAGCTATATTTCCGGTGCAAACTCAGCCAGCCTGGCGCTGCTGCCGGTGCAGCCATTTTCGTAGCTGTCATTGGATACCTGTTCAGCGGCATCTCCAATGACTCTACTATCACAGTTGCCCCGGTGTTCTGGGTGCTGATAGGAATCGGCATCGCAATGAACCAGAAAATCAAATCCGATATGGAGAATAGCAAAAAAGCACTCAATTGAGTGCTTTTTCTTTAAGCTGTTGGGCAGACTTGAACTGCTGACCTCCTCATTACCAATGAGGTGCTCTACCAACTGAGCTACAACAGCATATATCATGCTCGGCTAGATTACCTTCAGTACCTGGTTTAACTTCGCCTTAATTCTGGTTAATGCATTGTCGATTGTCTTCGGTTCTTTTCCAAGAACCTCTGCAATCTGCGTATATTTTAAATCCTGCATATACAAATCCAGAACCTGTTTCTCCAGGCCACTTAAACGCCTTACGAGTTCATATTCTATCATACTGGTACTCTCTTTGTCAATAACTAATTCTTCCGGATTCGATATATTTTTCTGATGAATGATATCAACCAGGGCTTCCTTATCCTCCGCGTCTCCATTTTCCCCATAAACAGGGGCGTAAAGTGAAATATAGGTATTTAAGGGAATATTCTTCTTGCGATTGGATGCCTTGATGGCGCTGTAAATCTGCCTTGATACACAGAGATCGGCAAAGTTAAAGAAGGAATTATCTTTACCGGACTGATAATCCCGGATTGCCTTATATAAACCGATCATTCCTTCCTGGATCAGATCATCCCTGTCCCCCCCGATCAGGAACAGGGTCTTGGCTTTGCTGCGAACCAGATATTTATATTTCTCCATCAGATAGTCGATGGCAGGCTTGTCTCCTTCTTGAATCCGGCTCACGATCTCTTCATCGGTCATAGTATCATACTTTACCATTGCGCCCACTTCAGGTACCCTCCTGCCTGCTACATGCTTCCTTAACCCAGTCTCTGCCTTACAATTTCATACGCCAGAATTCCCATGGCAACCGATGCGTTCAAGGAATCCACCTTGCCGAACATGGGGATCTTAGCCATGAAATCACATTTTTCCCTCACAAGACGGCTCACACCCTCGCCCTCGCTGCCGATTACCAGTCCAATGGGCCCTTTCAGATCCATCCGGTACAGTAATTCCCCTTCCATATCAGCACATATGAACCAGAGTCCTTTTTCCTTCAATTCTTCGATGGTTACCGCCAGATTGGTCACCTTGGCTACGGGAAGGTAGTTAAGGGCCCCTGCGGAGGTCCTGGCCACCGTCGCCGTCAGGCCAACGGCACGCCGCTTGGGAATGATAACACCATGAGCGCCTGCCTGATGTGCCGTACGGATAATTGCCCCCAGATTATGCGGATCTTCGATACCGTCCAGAAGCACCACAAAAGGCGGTTCCTTCTTCTCTTCCGCCGCCTGCAGAATATCCTCCACTTCGGCATATTCATAAGCCGCGGCATAGGCAATGACTCCCTGGTGCTTTTCCGTAGAGGAAAGCTGATCCAGACGTTCTTTTTTCACATAAGTGATAATCGCATCCGTTTTCTTCGCTTCCCGGACAATCGATTTCACCGGGCCATCCTGACAGCCGTCCAGAACAAACAGCCGGTCAATGGTTTTGCCGGAGCGGAATGCTTCCATTACCGCGTTACGGCCTTCTATTGTAAATTCTTCGTATCTCATGAATTACCCCCAGGTTTATTTTTTATCCTTGATACATTTCTTCATAATACTTCTGATAATCTCCGCTGGTCACACGCTCCATCCAATCCGCGTTGTTAAGATACCATTCCACCGTCAGCCGGATGCCTTTCGAGAAATTGGTATCCGGTTCCCAGCTCAGCTCAGCTTTAATCTTATCCGGTGCGATGGCGTAACGGAAATCATGGCCCTTACGGTCCTCCACGTAGGTAATCAATTCCCGGCCGACATTCTTCCTCCTGGGGTCGTCTGCGGGCAGAAGCTCCAGAAGAGTATCGATAATTGTAGTCACAATCTCAATATTCCTCTTTTCGTTATGGCCCCCCACATTATACACCTCTCCGATCCGGCCTCCTTCCGCCACCATATCAATTGCCTTGGCATGATCCATGACATAGAGCCAGTCCCGGACATTCCTGCCCGTTCCGTATACCGGCAGCTTCCTGCCGGAGAGCGCATTATTGATCATGAGCGGTATCAGCTTCTCCGGGAATTGGTACGGCCCGTAGTTATTGCTGCACCTGGTGATGTTAGCCGGAAAATGATAGGTGTCCACATAGGATTTTACAATAAAATCAGCCCCCGCCTTGCTGGCAGAATAGGGACTGTGGGGATCCAAAGGTGTTGTCTCATAGAAATACCCCTCTTCGCCTTCCAGGGAGCCGTAGACTTCATCTGTAGATACCTGAACATACTTCTTGCCGGGCAGGAAGCCTTCCTCTGTCTGCCAGGACGCTTTGGCGGCATTCAACAGGTTCACCGTCCCCAGTACATTGGTATTTACGAATACCTCCGGATTACGAATGCTGCGGTCCACATGGCTCTCCGCTGCAAAATGAATTACCCGGTCAATATCATATTTCCGGAATACCTCTGTCACGGCCTCCTTATCGCAGATATCTATCTTAAGGAACTCGTAATTATCAGACTGCTCTACCGACTGCAGATTCTCCAGGTTCCCTGCATAAGTCAGGGAATCCAGGTTGATGATTCTGATTTCCTTCCCGTATTTCTTCAACATATACAATATATAATTGGATCCGATAAAACCGGCTCCTCCGGTTACTAGATAAGTTCTCATTGTCCCATCCTCGCTTTATCTTTCTTATTTTTTGCCGTCTTATCTCAGATCTTCAGCAATCCTTCCTCAGCCATGAATTCATAAAAGGCATCCTTCCAATCCTTCATATAGTACCCATGTTTCTCGCGCAAGGCTTTATTGTCAAGAACGGAATACATGGGACGCCTGGCCGGTGTCGGATATTCACTGGTAGGAATCGGCTCGGGCATAGCCTCAAGCCCTGCCGCCTGAAAGATGGTACAGGCAAATTCATACCAATTGGTGCTGCCCTCACAGGTTGCGTGATAGATGCCATAAGCATCTGTTTCCATCAAAAACAGAATTGCCCTGGCCAGCTCCAGCGCACTGGTGGGTGTTCCGTATTGATCCTCTACCACACGAATCGGGTTGCCGCTTTCGGCAAGGCGCAGCATGGTCTTTACAAAATTCTTGCCTTCTCCATAAACCCATGCTGTTCTTACGATATAAAGCCTGCTGCAGTTCTCCAGAGCAAAGCATTCACCGGCTCTCTTCGTTCTTCCATACGCGCTGACAGGATTGGGGGAATCCTCCTCCCCATAGGGTCTCTCTGCTTGTCCGTCAAATACATAGTCCGTTGATACATGCACCAGCTTTGCTCCAATCCGCTCCGCCGCCTGCGCCAGATACCTGACCCCCAGCGCATTAACCCGGTATGCCGTATCCTCCTGGCTCTCACACAGGTCAACCGCAGTAAAGGCGGCACAGTTAATAATAATATCCGGTCTGCTTTCCTTAATATAATTTTCCACCTCTGCCTCGTCCGTAATATCTAATCGGTTCAAAGCAGAATTTTCATCGACACCGGTTTGTAAAATCTCATACCGGGCCTGTCCCTTCATCAACCGGCAGAGCGCAAGTCCCAACTGCCCCGACGCTCCCGTAATCATGGCACGCTTCATATCTACCAGTCCCTTTCCTGTCTGCTGAATCCTTTCATGCCCGCTATTGCGCCGTAACCCACGAATTCAACTATAGTATAATCAATTCACTATCAAATTTCAAACCCTAACCATATCCCATTTCGATCGCAATACCAACGGCTGGCGCTTATTCATAAGACAAACAGCGATATCCCCTATAAGAGGCGATATCGCTATCCTGTTACAAGTCTTATTCTGCCGCATTTTCCTAGCTGACCATTCCTCCTACCATCCCGCTTAATCCGCAGATCAGAAGGGCTGTTGCCAAATTCCCAATCGGCAGAGTCCCGGCATGGTTCATGGCCAGGGATATGATCATCAGAATGACAAAATAAAATATGCCCAAAAGCAGGCCCCACAGGAACTTTCTCTGCTCCGCTTTCTTTCCTACAAAGAAACCTCCGATAAAATTAGACAGAATATACGCAAGGATAATTCCTCCGCTGATCACCGTGCTTGACATATCCAGCTTCAGCATAAGTAAGGATAGAAGCAACAACAGGAAAGCCGTTATGATATAGGAAAAAAGAAGCCCCTTCAGCACTGCAAACATCTTTGTATTCTGACGGATTGCCTTATCCATAGGACACCTCCAGGTCATTTATACTAGATGTATATTAACGTTGTCTTCCATTTATTCCAAAGCTGCCAATATCATCTTCTCAATTGATTCTGTACCTTGCAAAGTACCGTAATCATGTCCGGATCATATAGGGTTCCGGCTCCCTGCCGAAGCTTATTCAAAATATTCTCCTGGGAACAGAATCCCTTTGCCTTTCCTGAGGAAATCAGCTTATCATAGGCTTCCACTATGGCCACAATTCGGGCACAAATCGGTATTTCATTGCCGGACTTTCCCGCCGGATATCCTGTTCCGTCCCATCTTTCCTGATGATAGCAGGCAATATCTGCTGCCATTCGGATAAAATCGTTATCGGGATTTACCTTCAGAACCTCCTTCAATATCCGCGCTCCCAGCTCCGCATGGGAACACAGGGTCTCTTCATCGGCAGAAAGCGCACCAATATCATGAAGCAAGGCTGCTTTCTCGATGATATCTATAAAGCTATTGGTAATCTCATCTTTAAATTTGGGGGAAAGCTGCAGGCTGATGGCTAATATTCTGCAATTGTTTCCAATCCGCTCAATATCCGCTTTTCTTCCTCTTCCGCTTTCGATATAGAGCTTTGCCAATGCTTCCGCCACGTTCTTCTGGCCTTCATAGATTTTCCTTATCTGGTCGTTGATGATCCGGTACAGTTTTTTACTATATATCTCCAGCTCCTGCTGCATTTTATATATTTTTAGGTGCGTATTGATCCGTGCCATCACTTCCTCTGCTTCAAAGGGCTTGGTAATGTAGTCTGCCGCCCCCAATTGAAAACTTTTTCTTCTATCTTCTTTCGAATTCGGAGTTGTCATTAAGATTACCGGAATGTCTCTGGTAATTCTATTTTTCTTCAGCATGGAGCAGAACGCAAAGCCGTCAATCCCAGGCATGAAGATATCCAAAAGAATCAGATCGGGCAGCAACGCTTCCATCTCATCCACGGCCTGTCTCGCACTGGGCACAGGACGGGCAACATATCCCGCTTTTTGTATCATCTTTGTCAGCACCGCCAGATCCGAGTCTGAGCTATCCACCACCAATACGCTAGATGGGGAAAATGACTTTTTATCCATTGTTATCTCCATTCTGCCGCCCCGTGCAGCACTTTAGCCTTCTTTCATAAGGTTTTTCAATTCACCGAGTATTGCGATGGAAGCGCTGTAATTCTCCTTCCTGACTTCCAGAAGCAGACGAAACATCATTTTTGCGATATCCCTCAGTTCCGGCGGAAGCTTCTTGCGGATGAGATACACCATTTCTTCCGCCTTATCCCACCGCTCCATATCAATACAGATAGAAAGCTTCTCCAGTGCCGCAGAAATACTCTTGAACAGCTCCTGCCTCGTAAATATTACCGGAATCTCCGATCTGCCATTACCGGCCCTCTTCAGGGATCTGTCGATATATTCCGCATCGGCAATGATCTCTTTCCCAACAGCCGTGCCCACCGGGCTGCCGCAATAATGCCTATCCTCTCCCGCGTCTCTGCCTTCCCTCCGGTAAACCTCATCCTGCCGGTCAGGTAATCCTAAATGCACGGAGAAAGAGAAGGTACTGCCCTTTCCCTTCTCGCTGTCCACGTCAATGAAGCCTCCCATGGCTTCAACCAACCCTTTGCTGATGGCAAGACCCAGGCCGGTACCGCCAAATCTTCTTGTAATGGAGCCATCCACCTGGGAAAAGCTCTGGAACAGCTTGTCCTTTTCTTCCATACTGATGCCAATCCCGGTATCCATCACCATGAAGAACAGCTCCACGGATTGATCCGTCTGGGAGAGCGAAGTCACTTTCAGTATAACATGTCCGAAGGCAGTGAATTTTACCGCATTGGAAATCAAATTATTTAAGATCTGGGTCAGGCGAAATTCATCTCCGATTACCCGCTCCGGAATATCCTCTGAAATAGAAAACAGCAGCTTCAACCCTTTGTCGTTAATTCCCGGCCTGTTAAAATCAAGGACAGAGTTAATAAAATCATGGAAGCAGAATTCCCGCTGCTCCAGATCCATCTTATCATTGACAAGCCTGGAATAATCCAATAGATTATTGATGGTTATTTCCATATTGCTGCAGCAGCGCTTAATCAGCTCAACGGATTCCTGTTGTTTGGGAGTAAGCGGGGTATCCAGCAGATTATTGCTAAGTCCAAGAATACCGTTGACCGGAGTCCTCAGCTCATGCGTAATATTGGCAATAATCCGGTTCTGGCTGCTGCTCAGGGGATGAAAGCCATTCTTCGTCTGCCCCTGCCTCTTGCCCTTCTCTCCGAATTCTGTCTGCTTTCTGGCTCTGCATTGACCTATGTAATACTTTCCGCATTTGTACACTGATACCTTGAGCTGAACAGGAAAACAGGTATGATTTTTCCGGTATGCCACAGTTTCCTCCGGCCAATCAAGGCAGTTCAAAACCTTGGGGCCATGCTTTCCCGGCAGGAAGGTGCTCTTGAATATCTCCTGTATTCTTACGTTTCTCCATTCCCTTCCATAGCCCAGCTCCCTCGCAGCCACCGGATTGCACTTCGTTATTCTGCCCTCCCGGTTGAAGAAAAGGAGCATTTCTTCCGAATTCCTGCAAAAAAACTTATACCACCGCCGCAGGCCCCAATGATACGGTATCGCATGCCAGGATGCGCATTCACTATATTCACCGGCATTATTTCTGCCGTTACTATACTTACCAATACATCGATGCAATAATTGTTTCATTGCAATTCTCCATATTCTTTTGTTTCTGCATTTTCTTGTTGTCTGCTGCATTTCATTCCGTCTGCCGGTGCCGGATTCATCAAAAGTTATTTGAACATTATATACAATCTTCCGTATTGTGATTGACACTGATATTTTCCTGGATATATAATTAATTAGGGTGTCAGGTACTCTATCAAAATTGCACTGACTTGGCACAGGAGGAAAATCGAATGAATTTTAACGCACGTCTCAAGCAATTAAGGCAAAAGCATAAATTAACACAAAGTGAACTGGCTGAAATTCTTGGGTTAAAACCCACCGCTATTTCAAATTATGAATCTGAGAGAAATGAGCCATCCATCGAAAAGTTAATTGTTCTGTCACAATACTTTGAAGTATCCTGTGATTATCTGCTTGGAGTCACCGACTCCTATCTGCCCATCGGCGGTGAAATCCTGGACAAAGACATCGTAGAATTGTTTGATTTGTATCAACAATTATCTCCTGAGAATGTGGCCGAAATCAAAAACTATGCAAGGTATCTGATTTACAAACAAGAGAATCTATCTTGATACAAGTATAAGACCTTATTGAAATAGCACAGGTGCTGCAGACCGCGCAAACCCCACCGCCTTATTATAATTTAAAATAAGGAGGGGATTTGTATCCAAGGCCTGCAACACCCGTTTATTATGCGTTAGCTCCGCAACATTTCTTATACTTCTTACCGCTGCCGCAAGGACAGGGATCATTTCTCCCCACCTTCTTATCCTTAACAACGGTACCGGATTGCTTCTGTTCACGGTACAGCTCTTTTCTGCGCTCCGGTGTAAGAAGCGCATCCCATTCTTCCATCTCGTAAAGCCATTCCGCATGAGCTGCAACCATATTATAATACAGCTTCTCCTTGTCAAAGGCCAAGCTGACAGTGGTGTTCTCATCCATCTCCTCAATCGGATTGGGCTTCACCAGACTGTCATTGATCCCATCCAAAAAGCCGACAAAGTATTTTAACTCCGTATCAAACTCCGCCGCAAGAGAAGCTACTGTCCCTTCCCACACTTTATTTGCATCCGCAAGTAAAACCTTATAAATTTCCTTCTCAATGTTAAAATAATTGGCCCAGAATAATTGGCCGGAGCGATTATCCATATCATTGGCATAAGCATAATCTCTCCACTCTTGTAATAAACTCATGGTTTCCATCCTTCCTCGTACATAAAAATAACCATTTTCGGCTTCTGTACCTTCCTCTTCCCTTGATTCTTCGGCACAGGTATGATATCTGTGGCTATTATACCATGTATATATATAAATTTCCAATATGAAATATTTTTATTTTAATGTATAAATCTTGTAAATGTGTATCATAATAGTAATATCCTAATAAGGAACAAGGTTCCATTGAGGGATGTAAATGCGTATGCTCTTTCATAATTGGATTCCCCCTCCAATTATGGTTACCAAAGAGAAGTTAAATACTTATCCTCCCCTTTTTAGCAACAACCCACTGCAAAGGCGTAGTGGGTTGTTTGCTTATGGCTACAATAGGCTTATTTACTGGGTTTTAAGGGTTTCATCTAAATGATTTATCTCGAAAATTTATTGCTTAAGATTAGTTCATACGCAACTTTATACGCAACTTTTTATAATAAGATAACGCATGATGAAGTAACATGAAAGCAAAAATACTTATAATAACCTTAATTAAACATTCAGATACTCTTGATTTGAAATATATTCTTCATAACTATCAATGAAATATGTACATAATTCATCAATACTACTACACCTTTTTTCCAGTTCGACAATAGAAAAACTTCTTCCAATCTCCTGGGGAAGCATATCTCCATGAGCAATGTAATTTCTAAATCTAACAAGTTCCTCTAAATATCCTTGTATTTCTGGACGTGGGAAAATGGGATGATTATTTCCAAAACTTTTATTTAAACTTTCTAATTGTTTCTTTTGAATGTTTTTTCCATCTGTTGGAAAAAGTGTTTCAATGATACATAATGGTTGATCCTCAATAAGTTTTTGGCTCACATCCCATCGTCTTGGCCATTTTTTGTTTTCACCCACACCATAAAGCGCATCATATTCTGGGTTCAGTATAAGAGATAACAACTCCAATTTACAATCACTCACTTTTACTCCAGATGAATTCAATCCGTCAATTGTACGACCAATTGTTTTTGTAATTACCATCTCAAATATACCATAAAGATAAACAAAGAAAAGTCCTTTTAATGTATTCTGAAATTCGTTTGGCAACGCTGGGGGTGGTGCTATGCTTGCCTTAATTTCATTCAAATATAATTTAACTTTAATTAATTTATCTGTTGCTTCTCTTTTAATATCCTCATACACAATTATCGTTCAAACCTCTCTTGACAATATTTAATTCTTCCTTCGACTTTTTTACGAGAGTTGGTTGCACCTGTTGCAAGCTTTGTGAGTTCTGAATCTTTAATCCACTCAGAAACATCAGCAATATTAATTTTTCCTTTATTACAATAAGCCAGCGCCGCTCCAACAGTAACCGCTTCAAATAGGTTTTGAGGTGTTATGCCATGCTTTACAATTCCACTCGGAAATGCTACTGAAAGCGATGAAAAAACGGCATTAAATATTTTTTCTCCCTGCTCATAATTAAACCTTATAGCTGCCTTTTCCATATATTCATTTAAAAATTCGACTACACTATGTTCAAATTTCTGATAATTATTCAAATAAGCAAAAAAACGCAGTATCATTTCTTCTTTAGTTCCGTCAGATTGCTGCAACTTTGTTAATCTGATACATGATGTAAAATCTTTATTTTTAGCTAACTGTTTGAGAAAATCGTTAAATTCTCCTCGATATACACAACTACGAATTTCTTGGTCTGATAATATCACACCTCCTCTATTTAATCGTTCAAATAAATCGAAACGAACGCTTTTGTCACTTTTATCAGTGAGCGAAATCACCTTTATTACAGCCATCTTGAAGGACAACTGTACTTGCAGCGGAAGATCATCAAAGGTTAATCCATTAAATTGGCTCATTTTTTTTAGTCCAACCAGAGTTAACTTATCTTTACAATTAATAACAGCTTGCTGTTCATCTGTACCCGCAAAATGAATAATCGTACTGATACGTTGAACACCATCGATTAATTCCCAATTGCCCTCTGAGCCATTCGTAGCCATGAACAAGCTCGGAATTGGAAGTCCTAAAAATATTGACTCAATTAGGGAGGATTGGTGCTTATCATCCCATCTAAATTGTCTTTGATAATCAGGAGCTATATCTATAACTTTATCAGTGGCTACTAAAGAGATTAACTCCTTCACAGAAAAATCATAAGAATTGAAATCAACTTTCTTCTTTTGATCCAATAATTGATCATACAAATCTTTTTTACTCACTTAAGAACCCCCTTTTAATATTTAGCACAATATCATTGCCATTTATAATTAATACTATTTACCAAACTATCTACAACAATCTTTTTGTTTGGTTATATCCTTCCTCTTATTACTATATTTGCAGTTAAATCTTCTGTTTGTAATGTCTCCCTTTAACAGTCCATAATTACAAATGACCAATTATCATGTATTGTTAGTATAATACATTTCTATCCATAATTCTAGCTTTTGAATTTAATAATATTTCATATTTGTTAAATGTTAAATGCAAATATTCGATTTCCAAACCGTAATATCACTTTACATTTATCTGGAATTGTGTTACAGTAAATATAAGAAAAGGAGTAACCGACCACAAGGTGGTTAGCCTCCTAATATGGCTTTACTGCCCCTACTAAGTGTCCGGCTAAGACAAGGGGCAGTTATTTTTTATGCTTATTATTCCTATTATTTAAATAGGTAAGCAGTGCAATGATTACTAATACAAAAGTAAATAAATCACTGTATGTAACATAATTCATTGGCACCACCTCCCTTCCGGGAGGCTAACACACCTTGTCTCGATTACTCCTATATTTATCTTACCATATAATCCCTATGGGTACAATCGAACATGATATTAATTCTATTACTTCCCCTATGCTATTTCCTCGTCTATACGCAACTTTATACGCAATTTTTATACCACAAGATGAAGCAAGACGAATTACAAATCCCCACATATCCTCTTCCTGAACACCATATAGCACATGATGAAGCACCATGAAACCTCAAATGCATAGCCTCCCCTTTTTAGTAGACAGCCCTCCACAATGACGTGGCGGGCTGTTTGCTTGTTTACAAGTGGGTTACTTAACCTGTTCACAATGGCGCCATGGGGGTTTTGCTTTATAGCTATTCAAATAATTCTTGAGAAGCTTCAACAACTTCTGTTCGAGATTTCTGACCCATATATATCATCCATAAAATAACATTCCCTTTTCTTACAACAAGTCCAAAATAATTCTCTCCATTATCACGTGACGATATATAATAAGCCTCATCTAATCCATTGCAATCAAGCTTTTCAGCAGCAATTTTTTCATCTGTCATGCCTACAAAAAAATAATTCTCAGCCTTATGCAATACATCTGAAAGTGCACCTTGTACCATAAAAGGTGTATATACTTTATAATAATTTGTACGAATTGAAGGTGTGTAAACCTCCCCTTCCCAAGTCATATTTTCCTGGACAAATTCTTCATATATCTCATATTCTTTTATAAATACATTGTATTTGACGCTAACATTACTCAAAAGATGATGGCTATATTTTAAGTAATCTGTGCGGATCACCGGTGATTCAAGCTTCTCGATATCATTCAATCGAACAACTGGAACCTCTGTGGCGAGTGTAAGCGCATAATTTGACCTGCCTGTAATATATCCAGCTATAGTTAGTATGTTGCTGGCAATAGAAGCCAGGCACAAAATAGACAAAACAGCCAAAATACTATATATAACGAATTTTCCTGCCGAACGCTTCTTCCATTGCTCATGATGATTGATATAAAAGCCCATCTGAAGTCTTTTCTTTATATGTATAATCGTTTGCATCTGCCTAACAATTTCAAATATAATGTAAATCATAAATGCTATTTCAATAATAAAAATAAAATTATTCTCCAGTAGATTTAGTACCGGTGTACTACCAATCATTGTTGCAAAGACTGAAAGTGCAATCACAAGCAATAACATTATTATCTCGAATGAAATCAACCTCGTGAGAATTTTACAAGATTTCAGTAGTGTATAACTCTGCTCTTCCGGATCCGTATGTATTTCCACCAAAGTATCAGAAGCTGCTGCCTTAAAAATATGAATTCCCCTGATGGAGCATACATAACTCCAACCTGATACTTCATACATTTCTCGCATTTCCGAGTTTAATTCCTTCTCTCCAAATTCAATGCGATATTCAATATCAGCTGGTTCATTTATCTTAAAAATATTGTAACTCTGGCTCATACCAGCTAAAAAAAGACCCTCTTTCGCCATATCTGACAGATAGCTCTCTGTCTTGCCAATTTCATATATGCTGATGGTTCGAAACTTCTTCACTCTCATAACTGCTCCTCCTCTAAAAAAGCTCCATCATTTAACATCAATTTCAAACGCTGATATTCTGCTTTTAAAGCCGTTTCCCCTAGCACTGTCAGTTCATACGTTTTCCTTCTGCCGTCATCTTGCTTTATCTTTAACAGGTTCTCTTTCAGTAATCTAGTGAGCACCCCATACAAAGTACCCGGCCCCATTTCAATGCGCCCACCGGATATGTCTTTAATATCTATCATCAGTTGATAACCATGCGTTGGTTTACTAAGTGCCAATAGCACATAATACATGGCTTCTGTCATAGGCCCTTCCTGATATGGCATATTTTCTCCTCCTACCTATTATATATCACGTTATTATGCGTTGCGATATATCGTTACGCATAATATATCATTTCCTTAAGATATTGTCAAATAAAAATCCCCATCACCAATGACAGCAACGGGGAAACATTTAATAATTATAATTAACAAAATGTAGACTGACGATGCAAACGAACATATAGTAATTTCTATTGATCTTGTACATTGCTCGCTCGTCTATACACAACTTTATACGCAACTTAGATATCACAAGACAACACAAGATGAATTTGAAATCCCCAAATATGCCCTTTCGGAATATCCTATTACATATGATGAAGTACCATGAAATCTCAAATGCACAGCCTCCCCTTTTTAGTAGAACCCCCGTTACAACGACGTAGCGGGGGTTTTGCTTGTGGCTGGAATAGCCTGTTTTCAAGTATGTTGAGCGGTTTGTTGCCGCAAAATTTTCCGTATATGCAGCGGTACCATTAATCTATCACGAATCAATCATATAAAGGTTTCCGATATAAGTTATCCCCGTCCTGTTGATATGGCCCGCATATACCATTGGAAGCGCTGTACTGAACCCATTACTCTGGAGATTACAAATGAGCGTAATGGAATTGAACGCTTTATGATGGAATTTGCAAGTTATGAAAAGCATACTGTGATAGACGAGGAGGGTAAAAAATGCAGTGCTGTCCTTTGGTATGACCTGCAGGATGAGACCGAGCTCCTGATCAAATTATTAAGTTTTGGCCCCGTTCTGAATGTTACCGGTCCAATCCGGGTGGTTGATCAAATACGGGATCGAGTTATGAAGCAACATATACTTTTGAAGTAGATACCTTATCTGTTTCCCACATAATTGTCATGCTATCTATTTTCGGATTTTGTAAATAAGGCTTCTTATTGAATAACATTCTCTTCATTCCTTCTTATTTGTTATTGGTTATTTCAATTACTTCTTCATTTAGGATGCCATATATTACCTTACCCTTGCCTAGGGTACCTATTGTAAAAGAATAGAGTTATAAATAATGCATAATCCCTCTTACTAGTGCATTCTCTTCTGCTATTCTACTAATTTGTTCCACATCCTCCTCTTCCTTACTCAGCCTATTGCAGAGAACTCCTTCCGCCGCGGCGTCAAGTCCTATTTGTTAAGGCTCATTGGCGAAGGACTCTTGCAGGAGAGCTTTATTCCACCCGGAAGGAGTTGGAAGATTTCCACCTTGCCATACAGCAGCTTATTATGAAGCAGACCTGCCAGATATTCATAATATGGAAAATATAAAATATATTAATAAAGAATATTAAAGTTTAAAGTGAGACAAATATGAATCAGCAAATTAGCTTACCCGGAGAATTATTGCTTGTAAACCATTCAGATGAAACAGTAAATTTAAAATACCTTAACTATATCTGGAAAATGCCTCTGATTGGCCCTAGACCTCCCTACTACACCAACCCAAGATATATTTTAAATTATCCCATTATCTAACAAAATGGAGTTTTCATACATCACCAAAATAAATTGTAAATTAATTCAAAAACGATAATGAAAGGATAATGTATATGGAATTTTGTTAATTCTAATCATACAGGGTAATGCAAATGGGTAATCAAGGTTTTCCTCCAATTAACACTGCAGATGACCATACCGATAACTTACAAATCATTCAAAAATTACAGGATTTTTTTCAACCTTAAGTCCCGACATTTTATATCTAGGTCGGGACATTAACACCCATAGCTTCATATAGCGCTTGTTGCTTTCCGGTAATCTCCCCGATATGGGCTCGATTACCCGGTTGTTGATATAACTC
>JAEWYQ010000029.1 GCA_023395555.1 Bacillota bacterium | reverse complement strand
CACCATTCCTGTGGTGCCTGACACCCATACTCGCTGACACCCATTTAATAAATTAAGAAAAATGACGCATACTAACAGTAGGAAATAAAACAAAAATAAAGAGGTGCCTGACACCGTGGCGTAGAAGGAGGAGCGGCAGAGTGAAACAGCAGGAGAAGCATCAGCAGAAGAAGGAACAGGAGAAATTCAACAGTGTCACCGGCTCTGTAAAACCGGAGAATCAGAACCAGAGCAATAATGTGAAAAAAGAAGGGATCGGCAGACAGAATAATAAATATTAAGCCGGAGAGGGATGAGGCACCGAATAGAGGGATCATCCCTCTTTTTTTGCTATTAAATACCGGCATTGACAACTTACCCTTCAGATGATAACATGTACGCATCACATAAATCACCTTCTGATCCCGCTGAGGGGAATATGCATTGTAAGACGGTCTGCAGTAACGATGCCGTTTGCAGTTATCCCGGAGGAAGCTTGGGCAAAGAAAGTGAGTGCCAGCCAGGAAACAGGAACAAAAAGGAGGGTTAATGTATACAATGAGGTAGGAGTAGATTCGCGAATCGCTTCGCCTGCAGCAATAAATCTGGAAGCAGGATTGTGATACCGGTACCCGTTTACAGGATCAACCCAGGATCTGATTTGCAGAAATGCATTTTATTAGCGCCATGCACCTTCATTGGGGAAAGTAACTTGGAGGTTAACGAGGAAGAGGGCTTATCGAACTATTCGGCGGATGCTCTCTCGTGCTGCCGGGCACGTAATATGACTGTCAAAAGCGTCGGTAACGACAGAACAAAGCAGCATAACCGGTAAGGTGAATTAGGTGCAACACTGACTTTGTATAAGAGGACAAAGCTTTATTGTGCTGTGAATTCATATTGTTTTAGATTTTATTCAGCGGTCTTGAGCAGTATAGTTAAAAATGCATATTCTCTTAGGAACGTAAGACAAGTGGCTTACGGCTTGTTGTTTTGAGCGTTTTTTACGGAAGAGTTTTGTAATACCGCTTTTTGGTACCGCGATCAGGTGAATTTAAGCGAATGATTGATAAACTGGAACCGTCGGTCAGGCCAAAAAAATGGCCGGTACAGAGCCGGTCTGGTGCTCTGTGCTCAATTTGAGAACTACCCGGTTATGCCGGGGCAAAAGGAGAACTTGCTATGTGTGGAATTATAGGATATACAGGAAGCCATGAGGCGAAAGATATATTATTAGGCGGCCTTGCCGCGTTGGAATACCGGGGCTACGACAGCGCCGGCATTGCCCTCTGCCATGAGGGCAGAGTGAATACCATAAAAACGGTGGGTAAGGTGTCCGATCTTGCCGCTAAAACAGAATCCGGCCCGGAGGTCAGCGGAACCTGCGGCATTGGCCATACCCGCTGGGCCACCCATGGAGGGGTAACGGATGTGAACGCACATCCCCACACTCATGGAAGAGTGACCCTGCTTCACAACGGAATTATCGAGAATTATCACGCGCTGGAGCTGGAGCTTGCCAAAACCGGGAGATTTCCGGTATCCCAGACGGATACGGAAATCGTTGCAATGCTCCTTGACAGCCTGTATGAGAAGGATGCTATTGCAGCAATTGTGAGGGCTGCCGAGAAGATTGAAGGAGCCTATGCCTTTTGCATTCTCTTTGAAGAGGAGCCGGAGGTGATTTATTCTCTGCGCAATGCCAGTCCGTTGGTTGCCTGCCATGTAAAGGACGGCTCCTTTGTCGCTTCCGATCTGGTGGCATTAATGGACTATTCCAAGGATTACTTTGTGCTGCCGGAGCGCCATGTCGCCAGACTGACGAAGGAAGCAGTTACTATATATGATTTTGACCGGAACGAAGTAGAACCGGCTATGCTCCATGTCAGCTGGGATATTACCGCCGCACAGAAGAACGGCTATCCTCATTTCATGCTGAAGGAAATCTATGAGCAGCCGGATTCCGTCCGTTCAACCATTACGCCAAGAATATCCCCGGAGAACCTGCCGGATTTTACAGTGGATCAAATTCCCGGCGAGGTCTTTGAGAAGGTAAGCCGTGTTATTATTGCAGCCTGCGGAACAGCCATGCATGCGGGGCTGGTGGGGAAGACGATGATGGAGAAATTAGTCCGGCTTCCCGTGGAGGTAGAGATTGCCTCCGAATTCCGCTACAAGGACCCGATCCTAGACCGGGATACGCTGGTGATCTTGATCTCTCAGTCCGGGGAAACCGCAGATACCCTTGCCGCCCTCCGGCTTGCAAAGAAGGCGGGAGCTACTACCCTTTCCATTGTCAACGTGAAGGGATCCACCATTGACCGGGAAAGCGATTATGTATTCTATACCCATGCCGGCCCGGAGATCGCAGTTGCAAGCACCAAGGCCTATACTGCGCAGCTTTCCTGCCTGTATCTGCTGGCATTTCAGTTTGCCCTCATCCGAAAAGCGATTACCCCGGAGGAATGTGCGTGCTATATAAAGGAGTTAAAAGAAGTCATTCCTGCCATAGAGAAAGCCCTGTCCTTTGATGAGACAGTGGGGGATATCTGCAGGCATCTTGTGGATAAAGAGGATCTTTTTTTCATTGGCCGTGGATTAGATTACGCCCTGTGCTGGGAAGGGTCCATCAAGCTGAAGGAAATAAGCTATATCCATTCCGAGGCCTACGCCGCCGGAGAGCTGAAGCATGGCACCCTGTCCCTGGTTACCGAGGGAGTTCCTGTGATTGCGCTGGCAACCCAGGCAAGAGTATTTTCCAAAATGGTATCCAATGTTCGGGAGGTTCGGGCAAGAGGAGCCTTTGTGGTGATGATCACCAATGGCAAGGCGGAGGTAGAAGAGTCTGCTTATGATTACCATATTGAGCTGCCGAAGACGTCGGATTACTTTACCCCCTTTACCTCCGCAGTGGTGCTCCAATTGCTGGCATACTACTCCTGCGTACACCGCGGCTATAATGTAGATCAGCCGAGGAATCTGGCCAAGTCCGTGACCGTGGAATAGAGAAACGGTATTTCGGGGGGATGATGGGCCGGCTTAAAGAAATGATATAAAAAGTGTTATGGGCAAGGCCGTGTGATAGTGGTTCTTGCCCGTATTTATTGACGTTATGTATGATTAATGGTATAACAGAATTGTAAGCCCAAGACCCCTCCTGGGCTTTCTTGCTACAGATCTAAAACCAGCTTTCTTATGAACAGAGGAAGAGGGGGTTTAAACAGAACAGGGATGCGGATGAGAGGGAAGGAAGCATATGGATAAGGAATAAAATCAAAACAGGATTGCGAAAACTATAGTTTTGATCTATTCTATAAGTTGGAATGATTAATTACGGAAGGAACCATGAAAGATTATGATATTTGAAACACACGCGCATTATGAAGACGAAGCATTTGATATAGACAGGAAGGAATTGCTGGACAGGCTGCCCAAGGAGGGAATTGAATATGTGGTAGATATCTGTTCCACCATGGACAGCGTCGACAGGGTGCTGGCATTGGCCGAGCAATACCCGTATATCTACACTGCGGTGGGCATTCATCCGGAATCCGCCGGAGAGCTTAACGAGGAGAACTTCGCATGGCTGAAAGGGAAAGCCGCACATCCCAGGAATCTGGCAATCGGAGAGATTGGCCTGGATTATTACTGGGATATCTCGGAGCCTGCTGTGCAGAAGATCTGGTTTGAGAGACAGATCGAACTGGGCCGGGAGCTTGGCTTGCCCCTGGTCATTCATAGCCGGGATGCCGCCAATGATACCTATGAAATGTTGAAATCGGCAAAGGCAGGCGAGCTGGGAGCAATTATCCACTGCTTTTCCTACGGCGTGGAGCAGGCACGCCAATATCTGAATATGGGCTTTTTCCTGGGAATCGGCGGGGTGCTGACCTTTACCAATGGCAGGAAGCTAAAGGAAGTTGTAGCTTATGCTCCTCTGGAGCAGCTGGTTCTGGAGACGGACTGTCCTTACCTGGCGCCGGTGCCCTATCGGGGAAAGCGCAATGACTCAACCTATCTGACCTATGTTGCCGGAGAAATTGCAAACATTAAGCAGGTGGACTATGATACGGTTGTGAAAGTAACATCTGAGAACGCAAAGCGCTTCTATCGGATCAAGGAATAAACCACCTGGCCCGAAGGGCTGAAGAATAAGGAAGAATGGAGAGATTTATGGCGCAGCTGGGCAATCCCAAAAATACAATAGAGATTTTGAATAAATATAAATTCGTATTCCAGAAGAAATTCGGACAGAACTTTTTGATTGATACCCATGTCCTGGATAAGATAATCCGGGCAGCGGATATTACAAAGGAGGATTTTGTCCTGGAGGTGGGTCCGGGAATCGGTACGTTGACGCAATACCTGTGTGAACATGCCAAAGAGGTGGTAGCGGTGGAAATTGACCGGATGCTGATCCCCATCTTAGAGGATACCCTGTCGGAATATGATAATGTCACCGTCATCAATGAGGATATTCTGAAGCTGGATTTAAATGAGCTGGTAAAGGAAAGAAATCAGAACCGCCCTATCAAAGTGGTTGCAAATCTTCCTTATTATATAACGACACCCATTATCATGGATCTGCTGGAGCGCCGCCTTCCGTTGAAGAATATCACGGTGATGGTACAGAAGGAAGTGGCGGACCGGATGCAGGCGGTTCCCGGCAGTAAGGATTACGGCGCCCTGTCTCTGGCAGTGCAGTACTATGCAAGGCCCTACATTGCTGCCAACGTCCCGCCTAATTGTTTTATGCCCAGGCCTAATGTGGGGTCGGCCGTCATTAATCTGACGCTGCATACCGAACCTCCGGTTGTGGTAAAGGATGAGAGGCTGTTGTTTCGCATGATCCGTGCATCCTTCAACCAGAGGCGCAAGACCCTGGTCAATGGCCTGAATAATTCATCGGAGCTGTCCTTTTCTAAGGAAGAGATTCTACAGGCGCTTTCCGCAATCGGTGTCTCGGGGAATATCCGCGGAGAAGCGCTGACGCTGGAACAATTTGCTGCTCTGGCGGATCAGTTGGATGCGGTGCGAGTATGATTTGATTTATATGCAGGGAGTATTATGTAAAGATCGGCAGTATAGCTTTTACATAACACTCCCTATATTTATCGGTATGATTCCTTGCCAATTTATCTGATTTATGTTTTAAATATACAACATCATTTTTAATTAATAATTATACAAGGGGCCAATAATCCTTAATTATGTCGGGCTTATGGACACTTTGAAGAATTGTGAGAAGTGTAAAAATATAAAAGCATAGAATAATTAAAAATTTTATTGCATAATTATGAGTCATATGTTATTATATATACATGAGCAGGAACTAAGGTTAAGAGATAAGTAATGCTTATGAATAGGGATGTAAAATTTAATAAGTTCTCCGGTTGCATAATGATTAGTAATCGATTATGATATATAACAATAAAGAGGGCAGCTGGAGGACCCATGCATTGAAACAACTCAAAGCTATGAAAAGACAAAAAGAAAATGACAAATTTTTTTTGCCCATTTTTAGTAAACGACGGAAAAGCTTTTCCAAACCAATCGAGAGGGGATTTTTATGAAGAAGAGAAAAGACATTCACAAAGTACTGATTATTGGCTCCGGCCCGATTATTATCGGGCAGGCATGTGAATTCGATTATTCCGGCACCCAGGCCTGCAAGGCGTTGAAGCAGCTGGGGTATGAAATCGTATTGGTGAACTCCAATCCTGCAACGATTATGACAGATCCGGGGACGGCAGATGTAACCTATATTGAGCCACTGAATGTGGAGAGGTTGACACAAATCATCGAAAAGGAAAGACCCGACGGTCTGCTCCCGAATCTGGGCGGACAATCAGGTCTAAATCTTTGCTCTGAATTAGCCGCGGCCGGTGTTCTGGAGAAATACAATGTCAAAGTGATCGGTGTTCAGGTGGATGCCATCGAGCGGGGGGAAGACCGGATTGAGTTTAAGAAGACGATGAACGCTCTCGGTATTGAAATGGCCCGCAGCGAGGTAGCCTACACCGTGGAGGAAGCGCTGGCTATCGCGGAAGACCTGGGCTATCCGGTAGTTATCCGTCCGGCCTATACCATGGGCGGCGCCGGCGGCGGCCTGGTTTATAATGTGGAAGAATTGAAGACCGTAGTGGCAAGAGGCTTACAGGCCAGCCTGGTGGGTCAGGTTCTGGTGGAGGAATCCATACTGGGCTGGGAAGAGCTGGAGCTTGAGGTGGTGCGGGATGCCACCGGTAAGATGATTACGGTATGCTTCATTGAGAATATCGATCCCCTGGGCGTACATACGGGAGATTCCTTCTGCTCGGCACCGATGCTGACCATTTCCAAGGAAGTCCAGGAGGAATTGCAAAGACAGGCTTATAAGATTGTAGATGAGATCCAGGTGATCGGCGGCACCAATGTACAGTTTGCTCACGATCCTGAGAGCGGAAGAATCGTGGTCATTGAGATTAATCCCAGAACCTCCCGTTCCTCCGCCCTTGCCTCCAAGGCCACCGGCTTTCCTATCGCGCTGGTATCGGCAATGCTGGCTTGCGGCCTGAATCTGTCGGATATCCCCTGCGGCAAATACGGAACCCTGGATAACTATGTACCGGACGGCGATTATGTGGTAATTAAATTTGCCCGCTGGGCCTTTGAGAAATTCAAGGGTGCCGAGGATAAGCTGGGGACCCAGATGAAAGCAGTGGGTGAGGTAATGAGCATTGGCAAGACCTATAAAGAGGCCTTCCAGAAGGCGATCCGAAGCCTGGAGACCGGCCGTTACGGTCTGGGCTATGCCAAGGATTTCGCCTCCAAGTCGAAGCAGGAGCTGCTGAACATGCTTCATATCCCCACCAGCGAGCGTCAGTTCATCATGTATGAGGCCTTGAGAAAAGGTGCAACGGTCAATGAACTCCATGAACTGACGAAAATAAAGCACTACTTTATTGAGCAGATGGAAGAGCTGGTATTGGAGGAAGAGGCATTAAAATCCTGGCATGGCAATGTGCCTCCCGTCGCAGCCCTTAGAAGCGCCAAGCTGAACGGCTTTTCTGACAGATATCTTGCCGGTCTGCTGGGGATTGCCGAGGAAAGCATCCGGAATGCCCGTTATGAGGCCGGTATCAAGGAGGCCTGGGAGGGGATTCATGTAAGCGGTACAAAGGACGCGGCCTACTATTACTCCACCTATCATTTAAAGGCGGATAAATCCCCCTGCTCTGATAAACCGAAGGTCATGATCCTGGGCGGCGGGCCGAACCGAATCGGCCAGGGTATCGAATTTGACTATTGCTGCGTCCACGCTGCTTTTGCCTTAAAGGAGCTGGGCTTTGAGACCATCATTGTCAATTGTAATCCGGAGACGGTTTCCACGGACTATGACACCTCGGATAAGCTGTATTTTGAACCGCTGACGCTGGAGGATGTTCTCAGCATTTACCAGAAGGAGAAGCCTCTGGGGGTAATTGCCCAGTTCGGAGGCCAGACTCCGCTGAATCTGGCGGCGGAATTAAAGAAATACGGAGTGAACATTCTTGGCACTTCGCCTGAGACCATCGATCTGGCCGAGGACCGGGATCTGTTCCGGGAGATGATGGAGAAACTGGACATCCCCATGCCGGAATCGGGAATGGCAGTCAATGGAAAGGAGGCTCTGGAGATTGCAGGAAGAATAGGCTATCCCGTTATGGTTCGTCCCTCCTATGTGCTGGGCGGACGGGGAATGGAGATCGTACACGACGATGAAAGCCTGGAAATCTACATGAAGGCGGCAGTCGGGGTAACGCCGGACCGTCCGATCCTCATTGACCGTTTCCTGAATAATGCCCTGGAATGCGAGGCGGATGCCATCAGTGACGGAGCCAATGCTTTTGTGCCTGCGATTATGGAGCATATCGAGCTGGCGGGAATTCATTCGGGAGACTCGGCCTGTGTAATCCCCTCCCTGCATATCAGTGACGAGAACCGCAATACCATCCGTGAATATACCATGAAGATCGCCAAGGAAATGAAGGTATGCGGACTGATGAATATGCAGTATGCCATCGAGGATGGAACCGTCTATGTTCTGGAGGCCAATCCCAGAGCATCCCGTACCGTGCCGCTGGTATCCAAGGTATGCAATATCCAGATGGTAAAGCTGGCGACACAGATCATTACCGGCACGCTGACCGGCAAAGCCTCTCCCGTTCCGGGACTGAAGGAAAGTAAGTTCACCCATTACGGGGTAAAGGAAGCGGTATTCCCCTTTAATATGTTTCCTGAGGTAGATCCGCTGCTGGGGCCGGAGATGCGCTCCACCGGCGAGGTGCTGGGTATGGCGGAGACCTTTGGAGAAGCATTTTATAAATCCCAGGAGGCGACCAAGGCGAAGCTGCCCCAGAGCGGAATCGTATTAATCAGTGTTAATGACAGGGACAAGGCGGAGCTGGTAGAGGTTGCAAAAGGCTTTGCAGAATGCGGCTTTCAGATACTGGCCACCGGAGGCACCTATGACATGATCACGGCCAATCAAATCCAGGCAAGGAAGATCTTCAAGCTGCAGCAGGGAAGGCCCAATATCCTGGATGCCATAACCAATGGAGAGATTGATATTATAATCAATACCCCTGATGATAAGAAGGGGGCCTTTGATGACAGCTATATCCGCAAGGCGGCCATCAAAGGGAGAATCAGCTATGTCACCACTATGGCGGCCGCCAAGGCAACTGTCGCAGGCATTAAGGCCGTAAGAAACAATGCGGTGGGAGTGAAGTCCCTGCAGGAATTCCACCGGGAAATCAGTGAGATGTGATTAAAAGGATAGAATTATGCCTGGCGCGAAAGCCTGGTGTAATCATCAAAAGCTATAACAGCGAAAGAGGGAGATTCGGAGATTACCGGGTCGACCTCTTTTTATGATCAGGTTTCTGTAAAAAAGCGTGTATTGGCTTCTCGTTGGAATATTGGCCGACAGCCGGGAATATATTTAATAGAATTGTGAAACAAGCCAATGGGAAAAGTTTACCCTGCGGAGCGGAAATATTCATGGAAAGCGGGAAAGTGAGGGAATGCTTGTGACTGATTATAAAAGAATGGTATCCTACATGTATCAATACGAGAACGGAGAGAAGAAAAAGAATATCGGCTTTGCGCGGGTGGAAACAAGGGACGGGCAATGCAAGATCACTTTACATATGCAGCTGATCGGCCAGCTGGACAGCATTTTTCCCACCTATCTGATCCGCAGGGATGATAAGAGTATGGACTTAATCTATGTGGGAGATGCGGTGCTGAAGAATCAGGTTATGGACAGCAAGCTGACGGTGAATGCCGCCAACATTATGGATTCCGGGCATTCTCTTTCAGAGGTGGGAGGGCTTCTTCTCTTTCTGAAAGATAGTGTGTTTTTTGCTACGGAATGGGATGACAGGCCGGTTGAGGCGGAGAAGGTATTGGCAGCTTTAAGACCCAGAAATAAGCAGCAGGTCTGGGCGCCGGAGGAGGATTTTTCGCGTCCCAGATACCGGATGCCGGGCGGCTATAAAACAGTAGAGCGTTTACAGGGTGCCGCCTCCAGCCTGTCAGGAGGCGGCAGTGTCTTCGGGCAGGCGGTGAAGACTTTGACGCATGGTACAGATAACAGGGAGCGGCAGGAAGCTGTACCCACGGCCGGCGCAGAAGGACTTCCTTCGGAAACGCAGAAGGCGGAGGCCTGGACCCAGGAGGTCGATGCGGTGCAGACGGAAGAAACGGGAAGACGGCCGGAGGAGAAGGAAGAGGAGGCGGAACCCGGAATTGTGGCAAAGATCTTCGAGAAGCATCCAAGAATCTATCCCTTTGAAGATAATGAGATCCTGCTCTGTGCGAAAATAGAGCCGGAAGACCTGGGACTGTTTCCGAAAGAGCTATGGGCCCTGAGCAGCAACAGCTTTCTGGTGCATGGATATTACTGCTACCACCATTTGATTTTTGCAAAAATGAAGGATCGGTACGGCTCCCGTTATATCCTGGGGGTACCGGGGATCTACCACAACCGGGAACGGTTTATGGCAAAAATGTTCGGTTTTGAAAACTTTAAATCCATCCGTAAAAGGGAACTCCGCCAAGGAGATTTTGGTTATTGGTATGTGCCGGTCGCCCTTTAATAAACCGGATTCACCAGCGCGTAATGCTCATGGTCGGTCCATATTCCGTTAATCCGGGCAAAGGCCTGGCAGGTTCCTTCGTAGTGGAAGGAAAGACGTTTGATTAATTGCAGGGAGGGCGTGTTCTCCTGCATAATAAAAGCATTAATCCGGTGCAGATGATACTCGGAGAACATCAGCTCGATGGATCTCCGGATGCACTCCAGTGCATAGCCCTGGTGCTGGTATTTTCCTCCGAATTTGTACCCGATGCTGCAGCTGTGATAGGGCTCCTTCAAAATGTTCTGAAAGCAGACAGAACCCGCAATTTCATCCGGCTTGTTTTTTAGAAATGCCCAGTAACGAAGGAGCTTTCCCTCAGCAGATTGGTTGTATTCTGCGGTGAGAAAAGCCTTCTGGTAAGAGAGAGTGTAGAAATTAGGACTGCGCTTAGGCTCCCAGGGTTCAAACTGATCCCGGTTCTCCAGGTAGAAGGCCAGGACCATAGGAGCGGCCTCTTTCCCTAACTGCCTCAGGATAAGGCGTTCTGTTTCATAGTAATTGATCATCCGCAGCCCCCTTGTCAATCCACACCCCGAAGGGATACGGCAGGAATAAAGGGCACCAGAAGCCGGACATACTCCTTCAGAGTCTCGGCAGAAGGGCTGCTGAGCCCCGGAGACAGGATGTCGCCGGAATCCTTGTAGGCCTGAAGAAAATAGGCTCTTGCACCGGACAGCCAGCGGCCGATCTCCAGCATATCCCGGGCCGTGTGCAATTCCTTTACCACGGTGGTCCGGAACTCATAGTCCAGAGGCGAGGACAGCAGAAAATCAACACTCTCCATGACCGGCTTAAGGAGAGGGAGATTAACGCCGGCAGTAAGGGCATATTTCTCCGGCGAATTCTTGATATCCATAGCGACGTAATCGATCAGCCCCCGGCTGACCAGATCTTTCAGCATCGCGGGATTCGTTCCGTTGGTGTCCAGCTTGACCCGGTACCCCAGCTCCTTCACCCGGGTGATTAGTCCGGGAAGATCCGGATGCAGCGTAGGTTCGCCGCCGGTGATGCATACGCCCTCCAGGATATTGGTCCGCTTTGCCAGATAGGAGAGAATCTCCTGCTCTGACAGGACAGGCTGTGAGGCGGTTCCGGTTACCAGGGAAGCATTATGGCAGAAGGGGCAGCGCATATTGCAGCCGCCGATAAAAATAGTTGCCGCCAGATGCCTGGGATAATCCAGCAGTGTTGTCTTATTGAAACCATGGATCAGCATGGTGTCACCTCCTTGAGTTTCTAATCTGCGAATGTTATAATATAAGTTATCAGAACGACTATATCTAAATCGTACACCACGATTACAGGAACACGCATTTTGTTCCTGTAATATAAGTTATCAGAAGTAGTCTTATACTTCTGATAAAAGGCGCTGCTTTTGCGCCGTCCATCCCGATTACAGGAACACGCATTTTGTTTCTGTAATATACTATATCAAAAGAGGACAAACTAGTCCATATGCAAAGGAACAATAATAAAAAATGAGTAAAGCAGATTACAAAGAAAGCAGAGAGCAGAAACAAAATAGAAGCAGCGATGAGGATAAAGATAAAAAATACATGCGGGAAGCCTTGAAGCAGGCAAGAAAGGCCATCCGCCTGGGTGAGGTTCCGATCGGCTGTATTATCGTGTATCAGGACAAGATCATTGGAAGAGGATATAATAAACGCAACACCAGGAAGACAACCCTTGCCCATGCGGAGCTGATTGCCATTGAGAAGGCAAGTAAGGTAATGGGTGACTGGAGGCTGGAGGATTGCGTGATGTATGTGACCCTGGAGCCCTGCCAGATGTGTTCGGGAGCCATTGTTCAGTCCAGGATGAAGAGAGTGGTGGTAGGAACCATGAATCCTAAGGCGGGCTGCGCCGGTTCCATTCTGAACCTGCTCCAGCGGGAGGAGTTCAACCATCAGGTAGAGCTGGAGACCGGTGTATTGGAGAAAGAATGTGCAGGGGTGCTCCAGGAGTTTTTCCAGGACCTGAGAATTCGCAACAAGCTGGAAAAGCAGGAAAAAAAGCAGGAAAATTCACATGACAGCTTATGATAAATCAGGGTTTAAAAAGGCAATGATAAAAAGACGATGATAAAAAGGGATGCCCTTAATGCACAGAACGAATTCCTTCTGTGTATCAGGGGCATCTCCTTATTCATCTTACTGCTCCAATTAGAAAGTAACTTCCGTATCGTAATAGCAGCAATGCAATAATTTCTCCATTTCCGCGGGGGTAATGGATCTGGGATTAGAGCCGGTGCAGGCATCGCCTACCGCCAGTTCAGCCACCCGGGGAAGCTTCTCAAGAAATTCCGCTTCATCAATGATGCCGCCCTCATAGTCCCTGATGCAGGACGGGATATCAAGTGCTTTGTTTAAGTCGTTGATATGCTTGATCAGGGCGTCTGTATTGGGCTCCAGTCCGAGGAACGCCGCAATCTCAGCGTATCTTTGTGCGGCGGCTTCCTCTTTGGAATTATATTTAATTACCTTGGGAAGATACATGGCATTGGCACAGCCATGTACAATATGCCCGCCACTGTAGGCCGCACCGGTCTTGTGAGCCATGGAGTGTACAATACCAAGCAGCGCATTGGAAAATGCCATTCCGGCCAGACACTGGGCATTATGCATCCTGGCCCGGGCTTCCATATCCCCCTGATAGGATTTCACCAGGTTTTCACTTACCATCTTGATTGCATGAAGAGCAAGGGGATCGGTGTAATCGCAATGCAGGGTTGATACATAAGCCTCTACCGCATGGGTCATGGCATCCATACCGGTATGCGCAGTGAGCTTCGCCGGCATGGTCTCTGCCAGATCCGGATCCACAATTGCAACATCCGGGGTTATATTAAAGTCAGCCAGAGGGTACTTGATCCCCTTGGTATAATCGGTAATTACAGAAAAGGCTGTTACCTCGGTAGCTGTGCCGGAGGTGGAAGGAATGGCGCAGAACTTTGCCTTGGTACGCAGAGTCGGGAAATTAAAAGGAACGCAAAGGTCTTCAAAGGACGTATCCGGATATTCGTAAAACGCCCACATTGCCTTGGCAGCATCAATAGGTGATCCGCCGCCGATGGATACGATCCAATCCGGCTCGAATTCCCGCATTGCCGCGGCACCCTTCATAACAGTCTCAACGGAAGGGTCGGGTTCCACCCCTTCAAATAAGCGGACCTCCATTCCAGCCTCCTTCAGATATGCTTCAACCTTATCCAGGAATCCGAAACGCCTCATGCTTCCTCCGCCGACAACTACAATTGCTTTCCGGCCTTTTAATGTTTTCAATGCATCCAGGCAGCCTTTGCCATGATAAAGATCTCTTGGAAGTGTAAATCTTGCCATTGTTCTAATCTCCTTTGCTCATGATATAATTTAAAGTCTCACTTCTGTTTGTCTATACTTTAACAATCTTTTTCCGGATTGTGAAATTCAAAAAAAGGATATCGATATTCCAATACTGATATATCAGAAACATCGAAATATCATAAATATGGAAATCACGTTCATTTCATCAAATATGAATCAAGTGTGAATCAGATATGAATCAACTGTAAACAAATTTTTAACAATAGCACCTCTCCCTGTTTTTTCGGTATTTATATGGTACAATATCAGAAAAACGGGAAGGTTGTGTTATATATGGATCAAATCAAGCAGGCTGTCAGAGGCGCGTTTTTGGAGATAGAGGACCCTCGCTGCCCATCTGACAAGGTAACAAAAATTCGACTTGTGGACCTACTTATTGTCATTATGTGTGGTGTGTTGTGCGGTCTGCAAAAATATGAAGAGATAGAGGCCTATGGAAAGAATAACTTTGAATTCCTCCATAATTATTTTGGGGTCGAAAGCACCCCGTCAGATTCCACGATAAGCCGCATAATGCGTGTTATAGATGGTGACAAGGTCGCACAGGCAATCATCAGGATAATGCAGTCGCATGTTTTGGAAACAGGCGACATATTAGCCGTGGATGGCAAGGCAATGCGTGGGACTTCGAAAAACGGCGAACCACATTCTGCCCTGCAGATTTTAACAGCATATCTTGTTGAAAGCGGCGTTGTGCTTGGCCAGGCATCCATCCATGAAAAGACCAATGAAATACCTATTTTTCAGGATATGCTTGAAAACATTGATATAAAGGGAAAAATCATTACCGCCGATGCCATGCATTGCCAGCATAAAACCTGTGAAAAGATCATGGGCGGTGGCGGTAACTATGTCCTAGGTTTAAAGGGAAACCAGAGCACACTGCTGGAGGATGTTGAGCTCTTCTTCGGCGACACGGTCAACGCCGGGGATATACGGACATATGAGGCCCCAATCGAGAAGAACGGGGGGAGGTTGGAAAAACGTACGATTTCCGTGTGCTATGATATAAGCTGGCTATACGCAAAGAATGAGTGGGCCGGCTTGAAAAGCGTCATCATGGTAGAACGTAAAACAACGTCATCAAAGGGCACGACCTCCGAAACAAGCTATTACATATCAAGCCTTGATAAGGATCCCGTTGAATTGCTCGATATAACACGAAAACACTGGGGCGTCGAATCCATGCACTGGTTATTGGACGTTATTTTGGATGAGGACAACAGTAAGATCGCATCCGACGACGGAAACAAGTCATTCAATGCATTTCGTAAACTTGCAATCATGTTTCATAGGAATTACATCAAAAACCTATCCAAAAAAACCAAACCTACAACAACCGTAAATATGCTTCAGTGCTTAATGAACAATAATTTTCTCGTAACAATTTTGTCATAATCTATGAAATGAACGTGTTCCGGCATTCCTACTTTTATTATATTTTTGTTACAGTATCTGCAGGCTCCTTGCATAAATATTTTCCATGTCCTCCCTGCTGGGGGCGACAATGGAGTTCGCCACGTTCTTCGCCTGGATGGCAATAGCGGCATAGCGCTCCAGCTCCTTTGCCGTGATCTTCTCCCGCTCGCCCAGAAGTCTTAAGAAAATCGCTTCCAGCTCGTCCATGGTATCCACTCCCATGGCGGTCAGAATCCTCTTCACCGCTTCCGGCTCCTGTTTTGCCACAAAGCGCAGATAGCTGGGCAGAAGCAGTCCATTGGCCCTGCCGTGATCCACATTTTTAAAATAAGTCAAACCGTAGCCCATGGAATGAACCGCTGTGGTACCCGTATGGGTTATGACCACTCCCGCCAGCATGGAGCCAAAGAGAAGCTTCTCCCGTATATCCATGGAAAGATGGCCTGTCTCACTCAGCGCCCTGCCCGGTGACAGGCTGCGAAGGCATGGGGAAATTCTTGCGATGCTTTCTACAGCAATAGAATTGCTGACAAATGTCGCCCTTACGGTAAGCATTCCCTCTATGGCATGGGACAGGGCATCCAGGGCCGTATTAATTGTAATATCCATGGGCAGGCTTCTTGTATATCTGGCATCCAGAAAAGCAATCCTGGGAAATAATATGGGAGAAGAGATACTGGTTTTGGTCTGCCGCTTATCGTTGGTCAGGATGGCATAGGGTGTGACCTCTGCCCCTGTTCCGGCTGTAGTAGGAAGCATCACCGTCGGCAGGGCCTTCCGGCCGTAGGTCCCGGAGAACAGCTCCTCCTCCCCGAGCTCCTGTTCCGCTAGAAGGGCAATCGCCTTTGCCGCATCCATTACGGAGCCGCCACCGATGGCGATCAGAAATTGCGCTCCTGACTCCCTTGCATAGGAAGCGCCCTCATATACGCTGGCCACAGTGGGATTGGTCTTAATCCGGTCATAAACATCATAAGCAATTCCCTGCGCCTCCAGCGCCTGCTCTGCTTCCGGCAGGGCTCCGCACAGCTTTGCCGAAGCAGACCCGGTAATAATCAACGCTTTTGTTCCGAATTCCTTCAGCAGCGCCGAGTTATTTATTATTCCCCTTTCTGACATGATTACCTTGGTCGGCATAAAAAATTGAAAATTCATCTTATATCTCACATCCTTCCGGAAAATCCAGTTTCATCCAAGCAATTATGATTTAATTATACTTACAATCCTATCGCTGTCAACTGTAATGTTAGAGGAACACAACATCGCGGCCGGCGCATATAAAAAAGAAAAGAAGCCTCATGCATCACAGACTTCCGCACAAATACTTCTTTTCCTTCTTAATATTAAAAACTTATTCTATCCCTCAAGGTTGATTAGTCTGGGGGGCTGACCTTTGTTTATTCCTTTTCTTTTGGGGGCTGTACACCGCCCGCAATCTTCCATGTTACTGCAAATACCAATGCCGCCAATGCAGCAATCCCAGCAACCAGAAGCACAGGATTAAGTGTCCTCTTCTTTCCTGCCGGTTCCTTGTCAGCTGTGCTTGCTTCCACAGCTTCCTTCTGTGAGCTCTCATCCACCACCGGCTGGGACGCATCTCCTGCCTCCAGGGAACTATCCACTGTTCCCTGGGGCTCATCAGCCGCTTCCTGGGGGACCTCTGCCTTTACGGTAAAGACAGCCTTCAGACCATTATCCGTATATGCGATCACTTCCGCTTCCCCGTCTGCATGGGCATATACGGTAACAGAAGCAGTCTGGTCCCCTCCGATTGCAATTCCCCTGTTATCTACAGAAACCACCGATGCATCGGAAGATACAAATACGACCTTACCGCTCCCTGACGGATCTGCCTTTACCGTCAGCTGTGCGGGAGCCTTATTTTCTGCCGTAATCATCTGCTCTCCCACCGCTTCTATGGACTTTGCTTCCGGCTTTTGAATTCCTTGCGCCCCTTCCTCAAACACCATATTGCTCAAGGTAAAGGTTACCTCCACATGCCGGGGATCATCCATTCCAATAAAATTCAGCACATGATTTTCTACTGTCACTCCCTCAATTACAGATCCGTCCCAGGAGTTAATGGGGTCGTTGGTATCAAAAATCCCGGATGCCTTCAAAGCGGATTTGGGCTGTGTCATAAGAAGCTTCTGTTCCATCCCGTCCACCGTAATGCGGTCATACCGGATATCACAGGAGGCCAACGGAGATTTTTTGGCCGCACCCTTGATCACACTGTCATCCTTAATATAAATAGCCGTCAGATTGGACAGCCCTGTCACTCCCGCATCCTGCGCCGCCTTGGAAAAATCCTTCCCGGTGTCAAAAGCAAGAGTATACTGCCCTTCCCCGCTGACCGTAATGGCTTCACCGGTCTCATTGCTGAAGTAATTATGTTCGCTGTCATTAAAATACACGTTCAGGGACAGCGCTATCTCCGCCTTGGCTTCCTCCTCTTCCACTGTAACGGGAACGGCCTTCGTGAAGCCATCGGAGGAAGTTATAATCACATAAGCTCTTCCGGGATTCTTAGCTACTATCTTCCCGATTTTAGACACCGTCAGCACTTCCGTATCCGAAGAACGATAGGTAAGAAACGCATCGGTACCCGCAGGGGTCATAGCAGCATTCAGATAAACAGACTGTCCGCTGCTCAGGCTATAGCTTTCCTTTTCCGCATGGATCCCGGTACAGGGGTTATCTGCTTTCGCTGCTCTTACTTCCACCGGTATGTCCAGAACCGCTTTTCCGCTCTGGGCATATGCGGTAATCACCGTATTGCCGATTCCCGTCCCATGTACCCTGGCTTTCCATTCCTTTAAATTCCCTCCGTCCGGTTCCACACAAGCTACGGTTTCATCTGCACTTTTCCACAGGATCACATCATTGCCTGCGGCTTTATCCACCGTTTGCCCAAGGGATATGTCAGCAGCTCCCCCGATTCGTAACAGACAGGTTCCTTCCTGAGTCCCCAGATCCGTAATGGGAGTAACCTGGGTATCCAAAACGATATCCGACAGATCCTCCTTCCCCGGCAGAAACATTCCCCGCATAATGGCATTAATAATCTCCGGATAAATCGGTTCATAGGTCTTCCGGTCCACCAGGGTAAAGCTGAAATCCGGATTCATCGTCAGATCATACCAACCCTGGTCCCAATAACAGGGGACGATGCCGATCTGCTGGCAGATCCGGTTGACAATTTCCATATGATAGGCTCGGCTCTGGGTGTTTTGCTTATTAATGGCACCGTATTCCCCCAGGATGACCGGAATCCCCTTAGAGGTAAAGGCGGTCTCTAATTTCTGAAATTCCGCCTGCAAAGCCTTAGCTGCATCATAGCTGAAGTTGGTCTGCTGGGTGGTTTCCAGCAGTCCGAAATGCCAGTCATAGTAATGCACGGAAACAAACAGCCGGTCCTTCACCGTATCCTCCGGCAATGCAAACCCCATCTCCGGGTTTGTGGTATTGGCGATATTGGTGTACCTC
>JAEWYQ010000012.1 GCA_023395555.1 Bacillota bacterium | reverse complement strand
GTTCTGAGCGTCGCATTATTCATGGTGCTTCCGGTGATTTTAACTAATTTCTTTTCCCGTTTCATCAGCAGCCGTTATCTGATTTTGTTCCTTGAGGGTGTGGTACGCCTTGGGATTTTTATCGGCTATGTGTTTCTGGCTTCCAGAATGAAAGAAATCAAAAGAGTGTTCATGTACCACGGGGCGGAGCATAAGACAATTAACTGCCTTGAAAATGGTTTGGAACTGACGGTGGAGAACGTCAGATGGCAGACAAAACGGCATAAACGCTGCGGAACCAGCTTCATGCTGCTGGTAATTTTGATCAGCCTTATATTTTTCCTGTTTGTACCCGTCAGTAATCTGATATGGAAGATTGTCAGCCGTATCCTTATGGTTCCGTTTATTGCAGGGGTATCTTATGAATTCATTCGCCTGGCGGGTAAGAGTGACAGTAAGGTGGTTCATATTCTGAGTCAGCCCGGTTTGTGGATGCAGGCGCTTACAACAAAGGAGCCGGACGATTCTATGATTGAGGTGGCGATCCAGTCAGTCAGTGCGGTATACGATTGGAGGGCCTTTTTAGAGTCCTCTGCTTCCGGGAAGAAGAAATCGGGAAAGAAGGCGGCCTCTGTCCGTCATGCAGCAGGGCAGGAAAGGTCCCAGGAGAAGAGCGGCAAGGCAGACAGCGTAAATCAAAAAGAGCTTGGAACGGGCAAAGCAGTGAAAAATAACACAAAGCAGAGCAACGGAAAGCAGAATGGCGTAAAGCAGGGCAGTGAAAAGCAAAATAATGAAAAACAAAATAGTGAAAAGCAAAGTAATGTAAAGCAAAGTAATGTAAAGCAGAATAGCATAAAACAGAATAGTATAAAGCAGAACGATGTGCAGCGGACAGACGAAAAGCCGGGCAGCATAAAGCACAGTGGAAAACAGGGTAATGCGGGACAGAAGGATGCAAAAGACGAGAGCATCAGAAGCAATACGGCCCAAGAGGTTCTATTTGATGTGAAGCCTCAGACCGGAGGACTGGCTTATACAGGGAAGGTGAGGGATGACAGTTCTGCGGATTCCCAAGCTTTCCGAAGCATTTCCAATCGCAATAAGGGAATGGCCCCCGTAACTCTGAAGCCTGATATTTCAAGGCTGGAGGATGAGGATGATGATATTTTAAAAGCACTTGACCGTTTTTTTAATGATAAGAAAGAGGCTTAGGAAATAGGGTTGTAGGGGATTGGAATGAGCACGTATAAACAGTTACTTCAGACCGGACGGGAATTGCTGAAACAGCAGGGAATAGCAGATGCCGATGTGGATGCATGGTATCTGCTTGCCCATGTCTGCGGGATAAATCGTACGGATCTGCTGCTCAGGGGAGATATACCTGTAGAGCAGCCTTTGGAGGATCGGTACCTGGAGCTGGTCCGGCAGCGGGAGAGGCACATTCCCCTGCAGCATATCACGGGAGTCCAGGAATTCATGGGCCTGGAATTCGAGGTAAACGGAAATGTTCTCGTTCCGAGGCAGGATACGGAAGTTTTGGCGGAGGAGGTTTTAAAGGTATGCAAAGATCGTTCTATTCTGGATATGTGTACCGGATCCGGGTGCATCATTATTAGCCTTGCCAAATTGGGCAGTCCGAAGCTGGCAGTCGGAGCGGATCTATCCGAGGAAGCTCTTGCGGTGGCGGCCAGGAATGTAAAAAGACATGGAGCAGAGGTAAAGCTGGTACAAAGCAACCTTTTTGAGAAGATAGCAGAAAGCCCCGGATTGCCGGTAACGTATGATATCCTGGTATCCAATCCCCCTTATATACCTTCCGGAGAGATTCGGGAGCTGATGCCGGAGGTCAGGGATCATGAACCTGGAATGGCCTTGGACGGAGGCGGGGATGGGCTGTTGTTCTATCGCAGAATCAGTGAAGCGGCGAAGCGCCATCTGAACCGGGAAGGCTACCTGTTTTATGAAATCGGGTATGACCAGGGAGAGGCGGTAAGGCAGATTCTGCAGCGGGAAGGCTTTGCCGATATTGAGATAAAAAAAGATCTCAGCGGACTTGACCGGGTGGTATCCGCAAGAAGATGGTAATAGATATGGAGGAATTGTTGTTATGTTTGATAAACTGGAAGATCTTCTAATTCGTTTTCAGGAGCTGGAGGATGAGATGATGAGTCCGGATGTCCTGAACGATCAGAATAATTACAGGAAGATTCGCAAGGAGCATGCCGATCTGAGCGAAATTGTTGAGAAGTATAAGGAATATAAAGCCGTTCAGAGCAGCATGGAGGAAAGTCTTGCAATCCTGGATGAGGAGAGTGACGAAGAGCTGCGTGAGCTTGCCAAAGAGGAATTAAACGAATGCAAGCAGCGTATCCCGAAAATTGAGGAAGAGCTGAAGATATTACTGCTTCCCAAGGACCCCAATGATGAGAAAAACGTTATCGTAGAAATCAGAGGCGGAGCAGGCGGGGATGAGGCGGCCTTATTTGCGGCTGAGTTATACCGGATGTATGTAATGTATGCGGAGCGTTTCCGTTGGAAGATTGATGTCATGAATATAAATGAGAACGGGATTGGCGGCTTCAAGGAAGTTATATTCATGATTAACGGAAAGGGAGCATACTCAAAGCTGAAATATGAAAGCGGTGTTCATCGGGTGCAGCGTGTTCCCGTAACGGAATCCGGCGGCCGGATTCATACCTCCACCTCTACGGTAGCCATCATGCCGGAGGCGGAAGAGGTGGATGTGGAGCTGGATCTGAATGACTGTAAATTTGATGTTTTCCGTGCCTCCGGTAATGGGGGACAGTGTGTTAATACCACGGATTCAGCGGTTCGTCTGACCCATATTCCCACGGGAATCGTGATCTCCTGCCAGGATGAAAAGTCCCAGCTAAAGAACAAGGATAAGGCTATCCGTGTATTGCGGGCGAAGCTGTATGATCTGGAGCTGGAGAAATCCCGCAGTGCGGAAGCGGAGGCCAGGAAGAGCCAGGTAGGTACCGGAGACCGATCTGAGAAAATCAGAACCTATAATTTTCCCCAGGGCCGTGTAACAGACCATAGAATTAATCTGACCATATATCAGATTGATAAGGTGATGGACGGCGACCTGGATATGCTGATTGATAGTCTGATTGCAGCGGATCAGGCCGCGAAGCTGGCTAATCTCAACGAGCATTAATAGTTGGTTTTTGAAAAAGGGAGCGAAGTCTGGAAGACGGAGCTCCTAATTCATCATATCGAAAATTCGGCCTACACGGCAAAATGCTCCGCAGGATGCACATGCCGCGCAAAATGCATATTCTGTCCATGGGAAGATTTACCTGGAGGCAACTGCGCGGCAGCGCAAGAGTCCGCAAGCAGACTCTTTATTGTAATAAGTGAGGAGGAATGCAATGATTAGCAGCATGAGCAATACCCAGGTGAAGAAGCTGGCCCTGCTTCAGAAAAAGGCAAGGGAAAGAGAAGAACAGGGAATATATGTAATAGAAGGCATAAAAATGTTTGAGGAAGCAAGGGAAGCCGGACTTCTTTGCAAGGCATATGCCTCCGAGAGCTTTTATCAGGAGAAGAGGAAGGAACAGCCGGAGTATTTTGACGGCCTGGAATGTGAGGTGTTGACGGATTCCGTATTCAAAGAAGTCTCTGAGACGAAAACACCTCAGGGGATTATGGGACTGGCGAAGATCGTCCGGCATTCCCCGGAGAAGATGCTCCGGGATCAGAATGCTTGTCTGATGCTGTTGGAAGATATCAGGGATCCGGGGAATCTGGGAACCATAATAAGAACAGCAGAGGGAGCAGGGATAAGCGGGATTATTCTCAGTGCATCCTCGGTGGATCTATACAATCCCAAGGTGATTCGGGCTACCATGGGCTCCGTTTACCGGGTTCCCATCTGTCAGGCAGAAGACTTTTACGATATGCTGCAGATGGTGAAGAATCAGGGAATAGAGATCTATGCCGCGCATCTTCAAGGTATTCCCTATGATACGGAAGGGAGCTTTTGCAGGAAATGTGCCTTTTTGATCGGTAATGAGGCGAACGGCCTGTCTGACCGGGCTTCCTCCTACGCCGGAACGCTCATAAGGATTCCCATGGGAGGCAGAGTAGAATCCCTGAATGCGGCGGTTGCCGCGGCCATTCTCATGTATGAGGCAGCCAGACAGAGAGGGTTTAAGATGCAGTAAATATTAAAGTATTATTAGAAAACCAGAAAGCCTATTGTGGAATATTTCAAAAGCTAGTAAACTATAGTATATAAATGATAGAAGAAAGGGGGCATTCCATTGACGAATTCAATTCTATGGCTGATTATTCTGGCATTATTAATTATCGTCGAGATTGTAACATTGGGACTGACCACGATCTGGTTTGCAGGCGGGGCATTGGTTGCATTTATCGTATCCCTGTTCTATGACAACCTGATGGTGGAGCTAATCCTCTTCATTGCTGTTTCCATAGTGCTGCTGTATTTTACAAGGCCGTTGGTACTAAAGTACTTTAACCCCAAGAGAACGAAGACGAATTATGAGGGGCTTATCGGCAAGGAGGCAATGGTGACAGCCACTATTGACAATATGAATGCAGTGGGTCAGGCAATTGTAAATGGGCAGGAATGGTCCGCCAGATCTTTGGACGGAAGCATCATTGAAAAGGGTGCCAGGGTGGTAATAAACAGTATTACAGGAGTAAAACTGGTAGTAAGTGTAATTCGGCAGGAGAGCCGAACGGATGACAATATGTAGCATGGCGGCACCATTGGAATATTGCCGGTAACTCTTGATATTAAAACATAAGGAGGATTCATAAAATGAATTTAGGGCAGGTTCTTGTTATTATTTTAGCAATACTGATACTGTTGATCGTAGCTTCCTGTATCAAGATTGTTCCCCAGGCCAATGCCTATATTGTAGAGCGGCTGGGAGGCTATCAGGCAACCTGGGAGGTTGGACTTCATCTCAAGATGCCGTTAATTGATAAGGTTGCCAGAAAGGTACTGCTGAAGGAGCAGGTGGCGGATTTTGCTCCCCAGCCGGTTATCACAAAGGACAATGTAACAATGAAGATTGATACGGTGGTATTCTTCCAGATTACCGATCCGAAGCTGTTTACTTACGGTGTGGAGCATCCGCTGAGGGCAATTGAGAACTTGACGGCTACTACCCTTCGTAATATTATCGGTGATCTCGAACTGGATGAGACATTAACCTCCAGGGAAATTATCAATACCAAGATGAGAGTGACCCTGGACGTGGCAACTGATCCATGGGGTATCAAGGTAACCAGAGTTGAATTGAAGAATATTATTCCTCCGGCTGCGATTCAGGATGCCATGGAGAAGCAGATGAAGGCGGAGCGGGAACGCAGAGAGGCGATCCTGATTGCCGAGGGGCAGAAGAAGGCTGCGATTCTGGTAGCAGAAGGAAAGAAGGAATCGGCTATTCTGGAAGCAGAAGGCGAGAAGAGTGCCGCGATTCTTCGGGCGGAAGCAACTAAGGAGGCCACCATCCGGGAGGCCGAAGGTCAGGCGGAAGCAACTGTTACCGTGCAAAAGGCGATGGCAGAGGGTCTGCACTTCCTCAATGAAGCTGCTCCCAGCAATGCGGTAATACAGTTGAAGAGTCTGGAGGCATTTGCTAAGGCGGCGGACGGTAAGGCGACAAAGATTATTATTCCTTCCGAAATCCAGGGATTGGCCGGTATGGTCAAAGCATTGACCGAGGTTGGCAAAGAGGATAGCAGTAACTAAGCCTTGCTTCAGCAGAGAATAGATATAAAACGAATGCGGTGACCGGATTGCGACCATAGCTAATGGACAGAATATTCCGGTTATGGCATTCGTTTGATTTTATGGAAATATCAGCGGCAGAATAAAAGAATAGTAAGAAAAATGTAAGAAATTTAGTTGTTTTTTATCTTGATTCTGTCAGAGTGATGAAGTATAATGGCGCAGACATCATACTTGTACGGATCGAATGTATGTTTTGCGCTTGTGTTAGAGATTTAGGGAGGCTTTATGAAAAAGTTAAAAGAAATTCTGGCATCACCGTATCTTATTGCACTCCTGTTTGTGGGGAAGATGGGGGTATATTATTCACTGATCAGGGTTCATCGGATGGAAATCGTTATGATTGCTTTCAGCCTGATTGTGTGGGCGGTAATCTTTTTAGGCTTTGGCAGATGCGGTCTGAAGAGGAAGAGGGGGATCTTCCTGATCGTTTATTTTCTGCTGAGTCTGCTGATGTTTGCAGACACCATGTACTATAATTATTATAATCAGACGGTATCCATTAAGCAGCTATGGCAGGCAAAGAGTGTTACGGCGGTTCCCAAGAGCTTTATTGCGACCATCATACCCTCCAGCTTTTTGCTGTTTTTGGATATCCCATTTGCATATCATAGTTTTCAAAAGTACGCATCGAGGGATATTTTGAAAAAGATTTATTCCTGGCGTAAGCTGAAATATCTGGTCTATGTTCTGACGGCAGTGATGATTACTCTGTGTGTAAACCCCTTCCGTTCTGCTGCAATTGAACGGGTGAACAGTATGGAGTTTTTTACAAGCCATGTGACCGATATCTATGAGACGATTTCTGATCATCTGGGGCCGGAGAAGATGCAACAGGAGGAGATTCTGGAGGTATTGGACCAGGTGGTGCCGGAGCCTGAGGCTCCCCGCTACCGAGGAATCGGTGAGGGCAAGAATCTGATTGTTATCCAGTTGGAGGCAGTGCAGGATTTTGTCATAGGAGCAAAGTATCAGGGACAGGAGATCACTCCTAATCTGAACCGCCTGGCGGAAAGAGATACCTTATATTTTGACCATTATTATACCAATGTCGGTAAGGGGAATACGGCGGATGCGGAATTTACCAGTATGAACAGCCTGTATCCGGTGGCGGACGGGGAGAGCTACCGCTTATATGAAGCCAATACCTTTCATGGACTGCCCTGGCTGCTGCGCGAGAAGGGCTATTATGCATTTGCCGTTCATGGCTTTGAAGGCAGCTTCTGGAACCGTGAGAATGCTTATCCTTACCAGGGCTTCCAGGACTTTTACAGCATGGAGGATTTAAACCAGGATGAGATGATTGGCATGGGTATCTCGGATAAGTCTATGTTCGGTCAGCTGGTACCGATACTTCGGCAGCAGACTTCCAGATTCTTTACCTTTGCCATTACCCTGTCGAATCATCATCCCTTTGATATTGACGAGCAGTATCGTACGCTGACCTTAGCGGAAGAGGATGAGAATACCAAGTTCGGGGACTATCTGCAGTCCGTGCATTATACGGATGAGGCTATTGGTCAGCTGATTGCGGATCTGAAAGAGGCCGGACTGTACGAGGACACGATAATTGCCTTATACGGAGACCATCATGGTCTGAATTGCGGAATGGATGAGGTTATGGCGCAGATGAATGCTTTCCTTGGCCGTACCTATGATTATGATGAGATGCTTAATGTACCTCTGATTATACACGTGCCCGGCAGCGGAGTGCGGGAGACCATCCATACGACAGGCGGTCAGGTGGATTTCATGCCGACAATGGCCAATATTATGGGACTGTCCCTGGATGATACCTTCATTGTAGGACAGGATCTGTCCAATGCCAAAGAAGGCTTTGTTGCCTTCACCAGCTATCTTCTTGAAGGGTCCTTTGCCACCAATGATATTATATTTGAGATTTCCAGGGGAGGGATTTTCGAAGGAAGCCGTGCCTGGAAAATCGGCACCAATGAGGCGGTTGATGCATCCCTCTACCGGGAGCAGTACGAGAGGGCTATCCTGCTGAAGACCACTTCGAAGGAGATATTGGGGCAGAATTTAATGTCCAACTTTATTACCAATGAGGTGACGGAAACAGAAGATGAGGCACCGGAGGCTGTGAAGGAAGAGGAGTAATTCTGCTTCTGTGAATAAAGATGAAGATAAGAGCTTGTATTCAAGGCCCGGGCAGGGTGTTGGATGCAGGCTCTCATATTTTTCTTGACAAATCATGAAACTTGGAATAATGTATAAATAAACATTTGTAAGTATAAATATAAGGAGGATCATATGAATTTAAAAGGACGGAGCTTACTCACATTAAAGGATTATACGCCGGAGGAGATCGAATACCTCATTGATCTGGCGGCAGAATTAAAGGAGCAGAAGAAGCAGGGAATTACGGGAGATCGCTTGAAGGGTAAGAACATTGCTCTGATTTTTGAGAAGCCCTCCACAAGAACCCGCTGTGCTTTTACGGTGGGCTGTGTGGATGAAGGAGGCCATCCGGAATATCTGGGCAAGTCGGATATCCAGCTGGGACATAAGGAGAGTGTGGAGGATACCGCCAGGGTTCTTGGCAGGATGTTTGACGGAATTGAATTCCGGGGCTTTCAGCAGGAGACTGTGGAAAAGCTGGCAAAGTACAGCGGCGTTCCCGTATGGAACGGCCTTACGGATGAAGACCATCCCACACAAATTCTTGCGGACTTCTTGACTTTGAAAGAGCAGTTTGGTAAGCTAAAAGGGTTAAAGCTGGTGTATGTCGGTGACGGACGCAACAATATGGCCAACAGCCTTATGATCGGTTCTTCCAAGCTGGGAATTGATTTTACCATATTATCTCCGAAGGAGCTGTGGCCGGAAGAAGCGTTAACTGCTGTCTGTCAGGAATATGCCAAGGCCTCCGGCAGCAGGATCGATATATCGGACCAGCTCACTGCGGTGGAGGGAGCAGACGCAATCTATACCGATGTCTGGTGCTCCATGGGCGAAGAAGACAAGGCAGCTGAGCGGGTTGCTCTTTTGAGGCCTTATCAGGTAAATGATGAATTGTTCAGCCTGACCGGGAAGAAGGATACCATATTTCTGCACTGTCTGCCGGCAGTAAAGGGGAATGAGGTGACCGCAGAGCTGTTTGAGCGGTTTGCCGAAGTGGTATTTGATGAGGCGGAGAACCGTATGCATACCATTAAGGCAGTTATGGTGGCTACATTAGGAAATAGGTAAACTGAGGTGAAAAGTGTGGGCAAGCTGAAGGAACAATGGAAGAAATTCATGTCAAAAGACAATGCATCCAACCGGATGGATCTGTTTAACACTCTGGCGGGAATTGCTTTGATTGTTTCGCTGGTTCTGGTGTTCTATAACCCAAGCAACCGTTATGCCATTCTCTCCACCTGTCTCTTCGGCGGTCTGGTTAATATTTTAAGCGGATTAAGGAATTGGAAGAATCCGAAACGAAAGACGATGGGGATGACCTTCTTTATGATGGGAATCATTGTGATCGTGTTAGGATTTATTATTATGGATATGCTATAAAAGCTTAACAGGGAAGGAAGACGGATATGGAGCAAGAGCAGGCTGTGCTATGTGCCAGCAGCGCCTATGAGAAGAAATTCTGGTTTAATCATGAGTTTGATGCCCTGCCGGAGCAGATCAAGCAGGAGCTGAAGATAATGTGTGTATTGTTTACGGAGGAAATCGGCGGAATACTGTCGCTGGAGTTTGAAGAGGACGGTACGCTGATGATGCGGGTGGATTCCCGGGAGGATGATTTCTTTTATGATGAAATCGGCAGCGCCCTGAAGATGAAACAGCTTCAGAGGGACAAGGAGGAGCTGATGGAGGCTTTAGAATTGTATTACAAGGTGTTTTTTCTTGGAGAAAATGCCTCGGAGCTTTTGTAACACAGCACAAATTCAGCGCCGTGTACCGGCGTCTGGTATGATGGTTTTACGGAGGGGTTAAACATGTTATTAGTGATTGATGTTGGAAATACCAATATAACCTTAGGGGTATTTGAAGAAATGAATTTGAAGGCCAGCTTCCGCCTGACCACCAGTACAATCCGCACCTCGGATGAATATGGCCTGGTGCTGTATGATCTGCTGAAGGCAAAGCAGATCCAGATGGAAGAGATTACGGCAGTTGCCATTGCCAGCGTGGTGCCGAAGCTGATGCACTCCCTTACCTCCGGGATTATTAAGTATCTGGGCCTAACCCCCCTGATCGTGGGAATCGGAACCAAGACCGGTATTAAGATCGGAGCGGTAAATCCCAAGGAGGTGGGGGCTGACCGTGTGGTGGATGCGGTGGCTGCTTATGAGATCTATGGCGGACCGGTCCTGGTCATTGATTTCGGAACGGCCATTACCTATGATCTGATTACAGAGGATGGAACCTTTATTGCTGCGGTAACCAGTCCCGGCCTCCGCCTCTGTGCCGACGCATTGTGGAACGGAACAGCCAGGCTTCCGGAGATCGAGATTGCCATGCCGGATACTATCCTGGCGAAGGATACGGTGACCAGTATGCAGGCGGGTCTGGTTTTCGGCTGCATCGGGCAGACGGAGTATATTATTAAAAGGATGCTGAAGGAAGCGGGAATTGAGAAGTGCAGGGTGGTTGCAACCGGAGGTCTGGGAAAGATCATATCCGAGGCGACGGATGCCATTGAGATATATGATCCCAATCTGACGCTTAAGGGATTGAAGATCATCAATGATAAAAATAAAGCACGCTAGGTTTTGCTTGTATGCTGCGGTTTGGCCCGCGTTGCCGGCCAGACTGCAGCCGCTATATATCTGCGCGCCTGGACGTTAGTTCAGGAGCAGCGGGGAGGAAGATATTGGTATGAGCATATGCTGAATGCCAATATCTTTATTTTATCGTATCGGTTATCAGGATTAATGACAGGAAGGACATGGAGATTTCATGAGTTTGCAGATAGGTAACGTGAAGCTGAAGGGAATATTGTGCCTGGGGCCCATGGCGGGAGTGACGGACCTGCCTTTTCGCATATTATGCAAGGAACAGGGAGCGGATCTTGTATATACGGAAATGGTCAGTGCCAAGGGGGTCCAGTATAATAATAAGAATACGGAAAGCCTCCTCCAGATAGCGGAGGAGGAGCGCCCGGCGGCCCTCCAGCTCTTCGGGGAGGATCCCGGCATACTGAGAGAGACAGCCAGAAGACTGGAGCACCGTAATTTTGATATTCTGGACATTAATATGGGCTGTCCGGTTCCCAAGGTGGTCAACAACGGAGAGGGTTCCGCCCTTATGAAGGAGCCGGAACGAATCGGCGAGATTGTCCGCGAGGTGGTCAGGGGCTATAGTAAGCCGGTAACCGTAAAGATACGCAAGGGCTTCAATGAAGAAAGCGTTAATGCGGTGGAGGTGGCAAAGATAGCCCAGGAGAACGGCGCGGCGGCAATTGCCGTACATGCCAGAACCAGGGAGCAGTACTACAGCGGCAAGGCGGACTGGGAGATTATACGTCAGGTGAAGGAAGCGGTGTCAATCCCGGTTATTGGAAGCGGAGATATTTTCACCCCCCAGGATGCCGGGAATATGCTTCGGCAGACAGGCTGCGACGGACTCATGATGGCAAGGGGAACCCGGGGGAATCCCTGGCTGTTTGCTGAGATAAAAGCTTATCTGGAAGAAGGAATCCTGCTTCCCCAACCTGAGTTTCGGGAAGTTCGGGAGATGATTCTTCGCCATGCGGCCATGTCGGTGGATTATAAGGGGGAATTCACCGGAATCCGGGAGATGCGCAAGCATGTAGCCTGGTATACCACAGGTTATCCCGGTTCTGCCAGACTGCGAAACAGAGTCAATGAAATTGAAACCATGGACGATCTTCAGCGGTTGTTGGAGGAATACGAAAAAAATAACCAAACAGAGGAACCTGCCGGGAATTAACTTATATAATAGTAACAAATCTTCGGATTTCTGTGAAAAAGTGTTGATTTTTTTGAAAATTAGTATATAGTATACTTACAGCGAAGACAAATGTATGTCGTACGAGAACAAAGGGAGGAATTATAGAATGGGCAAATTAAGAGTAGGTATTCTTGGAGGAACCGGTATGGTCGGGCAGCGGTTTATCTCCCTGTTGGAGAACCATCCCTGGTTTGAGGTGGTTACGGTGGCAGCCAGCCCCAGAAGTGCCGGGAAGACTTACGAGGAGGCAGTGGGCGGACGCTGGAAGATGCAGACCCCGATGCCGGAGAGCGTGAAGAAGTTAATTGTAATGGACGTAAATGATGTTGAAAAAGTGAGCGCTGGTGTTGATTTTGTCTTCAGTGCGGTAGATATGACCAAGGATGAGATCAAAGCCATAGAGGAAGCCTATGCCAGGGCAGAGGTTCCGGTGGTATCCAATAACAGCGCCCATCGGTGGACACCCGATGTACCTATGGTAGTTCCGGAGATCAACCCGGAGCATCTGGAAGTGATTGCCGCACAGAAGAAGAGGCTGGGGACGGAGAGGGGCTTTATTGTTGTGAAGCCTAACTGCTCCATTCAGAGCTACACGCCTGCCCTTCATGCCCTGCGCCAGTACGGGCCGAAGCTGGTAGTGGCTACTACCTACCAGGCAATTTCAGGAGCAGGCAAGAATTTTGCTGATTGGCCGGAGATGGTGGATAATGTAATTCCCTATATCGGCGGGGAAGAAGAGAAGAGCGAGCAGGAGCCGCTGCGTATCTGGGGTAAGGTAGAGGACGGACAGATCGTCAAGGCGGATGGCCCCATGATTACCACCCAGTGCATCCGTGTTCCGGTAACGGACGGACATACAGCCGCGGTATTTGTGAATTTTGAAAAGAAGCCGGGGAAGGAAGAGATACTCAAGGCTTGGGCGGAATACAGAGGACTTCCCCAGGAGCTGGAGCTGCCCAGCGCCCCGAGGCAGTTTATCAAATACTTTGAAGAAGATAACCGTCCCCAGGCAAAGCTGGACCGGGACTATGAGAACGGTATGGGAATCTGCTGCGGAAGACTTCGGGAAGATTCGGTTTTTGACTATAAATTTGTAGGCCTGTCCCATAACACAGTCCGCGGTGCCGCCGGCGGCGCGGTTCTCACTGCAGAGCTGTTGAAAGCGCTGGGGCATATCACAGCAAAATAAGAAATATCATTGTTTCATAAATACAAGAAGGGTGCTGCAAAATGGTACGGGAGACTGAGGTGATAGGAACCTCTCGTATCATTTTGCAGCACCCTCCTTATTGAGAGTTTTATTATCTATGGAAAAACCGATTACTCATTAAAAAGCATACGCAGAAATTCTGCCGCATTATCCTTATGCTCCGCATTGGCCACGATTCCCAGGAGATATGGCTCGGTACTGACGGAATTCTCCGAGAAGAGCTTTGTGTTGGTCAGATAGATGCCGTAGACACTCTGCCTGTCGGGCTCTGCTTCCGTGTCGGACTGGAACATGTATTCCGCCAGGCTGGCATAGAGATCCGTAGGTATACGGTCTGTCAATTTGTCCATATAGCCGCTGTAAGTGAGAGACTTAAAGCGGGACTCCGGAGCAATGATTACATCTATCTCACGTGCGGCAACACGCGCGGCAAACACCTGCTGCATATTCATCGCATATTCGCCGTCGCTGCTCAGGTAGAAGGAGGAATTCAACTGTATCTCCTGAAGTTCGGGATTCAGATCCAGATATTCTTCAAACTGGGCCCGGTACTGTTCCCACACTTCATCGCTGACGGGGCTGTCTATGATTGCCGCCTGGAAGAGGGTCTCGATATCGGGTGTCACAATCTCATAGATAATATAGGCAATCAGTGCGATGGCAGCAACAGCAGCCAGGGCATGGATACGGTAATATTCCCATAGATACGCCAGCTTTTCCTGATTGGACATATCTTTTAGTTTTTGCTTCTCTGTTAGTTCTTGCCTCTGCTGATAGATTACCGCGTCATCAGCAAGTCTGGTTTCCTTTGGCATGTTTAAAACCTCGCTTTATATCATACTGGTTCCTGTGTCATATAGTCTATCATATTTACAAGGATAAAAAAAGAAATTAATTATAAAATATCTCTTAAAAATGAGGTTGATTATAACAAATCTGCCGTCGGCTGATCTGTTACGGTTTTTGTTGAAATGGAGGCGGAGGTATAATATAATGTGGGAGGAGAGTATAAGCTGCAAGCAATGCAAAATAGTTATAAGGAGGTTATTATTTATGCAATTTGGATATTTTGACGATTCCAGGAAGGAGTACGTAATCACCACACCCACGACTCCCTATCCCTGGATCAATTACCTGGGTTCTCAGGAGTTTTTCTCCCTGATCTCGAATACGGCGGGGGGCTACAGCTTCTATAAGGATGCCAAGCTCAGAAGAATAACCCGTTACCGGTATAATAA
>JAEWYQ010000002.1 GCA_023395555.1 Bacillota bacterium | reverse complement strand
TTATAGCATATCATTTCACTTTTGTGTCTCCAAGTCACGGCAAACGAATTAATTTGCATTTCAAATAAATCACTGATATATTTTAATTATAATACAGAAAAGGATGTGATAGATATATTAGGGACATGACCGGGTTACAAGAAAAAGTGCGGCAAATGTATGGACGGCAGGCCGCCATGCGCGAGAAGCTAAAGCCCGTAGAGAGGCGGCTGAAAACGCTGGACGAGCATATCAGGCAAGCCGATTACTATACAGAGTTTAAGGGAATTTACAAGCAGTATCAGCAGAAGAAATCCAATAAGCGGGAGGCCTTCTACGAGAGCCACCGCCGTGAGCTTACGCTGTATGAAGCAGCCGACCGCTATCTCAAGGGCGTTATGAATGGGCATACCACTATGCCGGTTAAGACGTGGAAAGCGGAGCAAACAAAGCTGACTGCTGAAAAAGAAGCACTTAGCCGTGAGTATGGCTTGCTCAAGGACGAAACCCGCGAGGTAGAGCAAATCCGTCGCAGCGTAGAGGCGCTTTTGCGGGAGGACAGGCAGGATAAGTCGCGGAGTTTGGCAGCGGAACTGTAGACAAAGGAAATGAATAACGTGCGGAGGATGGGAGTTACCTGTCCTCCGCACGTTAGTTAATGAGGATACTTACGGGATTAAGAAAAATGCAATTTAACAGCGTTTTCGCCCTGCTTATACTATTCATTATATAAAAATTTTGCAAAGCACACTTGACAACAAATGCAAAGCACGCTATACTAAATATGCAAAGTAAACTATTCATGAAGGTGATGATGTGAAAACAATGATACCAGAATTACGAAAACAGCATAAGCTCTCTCAGGAAGAACTTGCATTAGCCGTTGGAGTTACACGGCAGACGATTACATCCCTTGAAGTGGGGAAATATACCGCATCTTTAGTGCTGGCCTATAAAATAGCAAGATATTTCGGTAAAACTATTGAGGAAGTTTTTGATCTTTCAGAAGTAGAGGTGATGTAGATGGAGAACTTTAAGAAAAAATTGATTAGTCGCCAGCTTTTACTAATTAGTGGATTGCTTGGAGCGTGCAGTGCTGTTATGCTAACTCGAAATTTTGCAAAAGAGGCAGCAGTTTCTGAACGCATACAAGGGTTTATTGAAGGCTTTCAGGTGGGTATTCTTATGACACTTGTTATTACTTTAATTTTCTTTTTAGTAAGAAATATTATGGCAATGCGAGATTCTGAGCGCCTAAAAAAGCTGTACATTTCCGAAACAGACGAGCGTAAATTGTTTATCATGCAAAAATCAGGTTCCATTGGAATGAATATCGCTATGTATGGTTTGGCGGTCGGAACCGCTGTCTCAGGAAATATCAATGACACTGTATTTCTCACACTCTTAGGTGCTTGCCTGTTTCTTACATTGATTCGCGGATTTTTTAAGCTATACTATCGCAATAAATATTAGGAGGTAATTATAATGAAATTTAAGTCAAATCTACCGTTGGGCATAGGACTACTACTTTTTTCGGCAACGCAAATTTTAAGCCGCTTTTTAATCATACCTAGCATTTTACATTATGCTTTGATGTTGTCCGCGATTACTCTTGAGCTATGGGGCATATTCTTGCTTGCTCGCTCACCCGAAATGAAAAATTGCAAACTTAGACAATGGAAACTACGTCTGATTGGCAGGGGGGAAAAGTAAGGTTATTCTACAAAAAGGAGACGCCATATCGTCTCCTTTTTGCATATCTAACAGTATATAAACTCGCTACGTTGTATAACCATCAGTAGTTGTTTGTAGCAAACGATTCTACTATGCCCTTATGCTGTCACTAATACTCAATACTCATGCCTACGAACATGCAATAAAATCTGTCAGGGAGAAGGATGGCAAATCAATTTGGAGAATGACAGCAGATTATGAACTCCATGATGCCGATACAGAAAATTACCTTACCTTAATACTTATGACGGCAACAAAGAAATGATATTATATAACAAGAAGGAATCTTTTGCTTCCTTCTTGTTATATAATATCATGTTAATCATTAAACTGCTTGACTGTAAACTATGTTTATACTTTAAAATACAGTTACATAAACATAAGGAGAGGTTTGCTATGACAATAAAAGAAGTTGAGGAGCGGACCAGTTTAAGCCGCTCAAATATCCGGTTCTATGAAAAGGAAAAGCTGATAGCTCCGAATAGAAATGAAAATAACGGATATCGGGAATATACGGAAGAAGATATTGAGAACGTGAAAAAAATTGCTTTTTTAAGGACACTAGGTATTTCAATCGAAGAAATAAGGAAAATAATACTTCATGAAACTGAACTATATGAGATAATTTCTATTCAATATCAAAAGCTTGATACACAAATCGAAGAACTGCAATTAGCAAAATCTTTATGTGATAGAATGCTGCAAATCGATAATTTGAATATCAATAATTTGAAAGTGGAACAGTATGCTGATAATATGGATCATTATTGGTCTGAAAATCAAAAAGTGTTCAAGCTGGATTCCGTAAGCTTTTTCTATATGTGGGGCGGCCTTATTACATGGGGCTTCATCACCGTATTATGCTTAATTGCTGCTGCTTTCGCATATCCTTCTCTGCCGGACAAGATCCCCGTCCAGTGGAGCAGAGGGTATGTCAGCTCCTCCGTATCAAAATTGTTTATATTTGCCTATCCCCTCTCTTGCATTCTTATTCGTTTCTTTTTTAAACCTTATATATTGAGATGGATGCAGATCAATGTGTATTATAGTGAAAACATAGCTAACTATATAACAAATTTTATGTGCTTTGTTGCTTTCTCCGTTGAGATTTTTACTATTCTGTATATTGCCGGGATTGTAAAGCACATTACAGTCATTCTGCTGATTGACACGGTGGTATTGATAGGACTGCTCCTCCTTGGTCTGATTAAAATAGATACTATGGATAGAAACCAATACCTCGGGAAGTAACAGATTCTATTCAATGAATATCCCGGTTTCCATATATAAAATGCTATCGGTTATATTTCCTCCTATGCTACACTTAAATTTACATCAGATAATTACGAATATAATGGATTAGGATATTGCGAATCAAATGATAATAGTGTATCTTTCTTTATAGAATTGAAAGGAGCTGCTGCTTTATGAATATCGAATTTTCGGAAAGAGCCAATCGCTTTGGAAGCAATATTTTTAATACTCTGAATGATCTAAAAAACCAACGTCTGAATTCAGGCAAAGCCGTATATAATTTTACCGTCGGAACTCCCGATTTTAAGCCCGATGCTTTCATCATGGAGGCCGTCTCCAGGGCTGCCCTTGATTCTGAAAATTACAAGTACTCCCTCGGCGATTCCCCCGAACTTACGGAGGCTGTTATTCAATGGTATAAGAGAAGGTATCAGGTTGATTTAACCGCCGATGAAATCACTTCCGTAAGCGGTACCCAGGAGGGAATCACACATATCGGACTGGCCCTTCTCAATCATGGGGATACGGTCTTAGTTCCCAACCCCGGCTATCCTATTTTTGAAATCGGCCCCTATCTATGCGGAGCAAAAATTGAATACTATGATCTTCTGCCGGAACGCGGTTACCTCCCGGATTTTAGTTCCATCCCTGAGGAAACTGCGGCAAAGGCTAAGATGATGATCGTCTCCTACCCTGCCAACCCTGTATGTGCCATTGCCCCCGATTCCTTCTATGAGGAGCTGATTGACTTTGCTGTCCGGAATCAGATCGTAATTGTCCATGACAATGCATATTCGGAAATCGTTTATGACGGCGGTAAGGCCGGTTCCTTCTTAAGCTTTCCCGGTGCGAAGGAGGTCGGTGTGGAATTCAACTCTCTTTCCAAGACCTATAATATCACGGGCATCCGGATTTCCTTCTTGCTTGGCAATCCTGATATCATCCGCACCTTCAAGACAATCCGTTCCCAATTTGATTACGGCACCAGTTATCTGGTTCAAAAGGCAGCCATTGCCGCTCTGAACGGACCCCAGGACAAGATAGCCGTTAATTGCAGGGAATATGAAAAAAGGCGTGATGCACTCTGCTCAGGCCTGAAAAAGCTGGGCATGAAGGTACAGAAATCTGCCGGTTCCATGTTTGTATGGGCCCGTATCCCGGACGGATATACGAATTCCAATGATTATTGCAGGAAGCTTTTTGACGAAACCGGAATCCTCTGTACTCCCGGCAGCAGCTTCGGCACCCTTGGAGAAGGCTATGTGAGGTTTGCCCTGGTTCTTCCGGCTGATGTGATAGATGCTGTCTTCTTACAGAATTCCTTCCGCTAAAGCAGGAACTGCCGGATCAATGAAACGTCGGCTCCGATATCGTTTACCGTATACACATAGCTGGCTGACTACCGGTAACCAAACGGCTGATTTTGCGAAAAACACTTGACGGTACCCGCAAAACAAATCAACGAATAGTAAGTCAATCAGATTTCTTCCAAAATCATAATTAATTAGAAATGCAAGCATTTTACTTCATTCTAGTCTGCCAGAAATGGCAGATGCGTCACAAACGAGGTGTACGTATACGGCCATACCGGCATACGAAGGTCAATTGATGGTTTGTGTGCCACTTTTCAATTGTTCATTTTCAATCACGGACTTAATCATGATGTCCATACCGTAATCCCGCCAGTCCATGTACACAACTTTAAAGCTGGTGTTTGTAAGGAAAAGTGACCGGTTTTAGTTGATTATCAATAATATTATGCCAGAATATTTAAGGTCAAATTTTGTTCTAACGAACATTATGCAAATAGGATTTCAATATGTACTGCGCATAAGTCAATTCATCTCTAGGGGTTTTCTGCGTTTTCTTAATAAAACCATTTAAAAATATTATCTTTCCTTTTATTAAGGTATAAAAAATTCTAGTAATCCTTTTTTCACTTATATTACTTCTCAACTCCCAAATTCCCTCGTTTAAATACTTACTCAAATGACCAGGATCTGTTCTTGCGAGTATATGATTAGATAATGTTATCATATCTGATATAATAATTTTTTTGTCATCACTATTAATTTCATTAATATTCAGAAATTCTTGTGTATAAGTATGTCCAAAAGCAGAACAAAATTCCACCCCAATACCAAGGCTTTCCACATAATAAGTTTCATCAATAAGGCCAAATGAATGCATTATATTTAATAAAATAAACTCGTCATAAGCATTATGTATAAAACACTCTTTTCCATTTTTCTTGATAGAAAGTTTATCAGACATAAAATCTTTATTCCGTATTGAAATTACTGGATTGCCTCTTTCTAATGCTTCTGTAAAACAATTCGGTATATCATCTGTACAAATACAATCATAATTATCCATAACATTGGTTTGTATATCATTATTCCAATATGGATCATCAGCATATAATGAAACCAAATATGATTTAATCAATGTAACTTCAGCATTCCCTTTTAAATAAAACACATCAATTAAGCTCATTTTATCTGTTACTTTTCTAGCATACGTAGTAAAGTTCTTTAGTAAATCAATTTTTTTATTACGAATATGTTTTAACATTGGGATGAAGCTTATATTTACTTCAGACGTAAACTCATCAATATCATTAAATTGCCCATTTAAAGAATAATCATTAAATAAAAACACCATTTAATCACCTATATTCCTAACATCTTATTGAGATCAGTATCAAATTGATCAAATAAATTATCTATTGGATTCAGTATTTTACCTCTCCTACCAAATTTAATTTCTGTACTATTCGTACAATTATTATCATCTAGAGAAAAAAAGTACACTTTTACCATATTTTCTTCGAAATTATTTAACGCTATACCAGCCCTAATACCATTAAAAAAATGATCACTATGTGTTTCAACAAATAATTGTCTTCCTGATTGCGCAATAAAATACAAAAATTCACATAACCTCGATTGCGATAAAGGATGCAAGTGGATTTCAGGATTTTCAATTAAAACTATATCATCCTCTTTTGTGGCTAAACACAAAATAATTATACTGACTAAATAACTAATTCCGGAACCAACATTTTTGGGTCTCACATGCATTCCATCAATGATGCTGTATCTTGCCTTTACAATATCTGTCCCTATGACATTTTCTGTACTGACATTAGCGTTTATAATATATTTAAGCCAATAATTAACTTGGTTCAGTAATGTAAAACTTTCATGATATTTTATTAATTTATTATCTATCTCATCACTACCATGTTCCATTAAGTAATTAATCGTATATTCACCATTAATACCAAAAGGATCAATATTATATAGATTTTTTTCATATGTATCACGACTACCAATTCTATGGCAAGAAAGATAATGCAGCTTTTGATTATTATAATTTAAATCATGAAATAACTTGCTATTGATAATTTGGGAATCAGTATTATAAATTATATTCTCATTTATTTGTAATTTGAGTTTTGCCCCCTCACCCTTTACAGAAATAACCATTTCCTTTTCATTAATATTAAAATTCTTTATATCTCTAAAATCACCCAAAGAGATTAGTGGACCGTTTAGTCCATATTTATATTCGATGTTTTGTGAAATCAATAATATAGATTGAATTACTGTTGATTTACCAGATGAATTTGTACCAACAAACAAATTTAAATTTGAACAAGACAAAGTAATATCAGCAATGCTTTTTATAGCTCTAATTTTTATTTCCTCAATCATTTATTTTTTCAACTCCTCTGTAATTTTGTCTATCATTGAATATCTTATCTTTACATTATTCCAATTATCTCGATGCTTTCTTATACTGTTTTCAAACAATCTATCTTGTAACAATGAATTCACTTGGATTTTTACATCATTTTTTAAAATTTCATCACTAGATGGAATTTTTCGCATTAAATGCATAAGGCATTCAAATATATTCATATTTATTGGGCTTTTTCTATTGTTTTGTATTAATCTAAATCCATCATTACCTAAATAAAAATAAGATTTTTCCAAACAACTTAAGGTGATTTTCTTTAGTATTTCAACTTCTGAGTCTTTTAGCTTATTTATATATTCCATGGTTTTTCCCAATAGATCATCAATATCATTTTTATATTCATAAGCATAACCTTTGTCATCATATAATTTATTCTCATAATAAATTTCAAATGCTAAAAATCTTAAAATTATATATCGATCTTTCATACGTGAATTATTCTGAAATGCATTACCTGTAGCATCAGAAAATGCCTTGGTTTGAACGATTTCCTTCAATAGTTGAGTTGATTTCCCTTGGTATAATGCATTTCTTATCTCCTGTTTGTTTAACTGCGTTCCTGCCCTATTTACTCTATCAAAGATATCAAATTTTATTTGATCTGGTGTAGGTGGTTGAATTACATTGGCTTGTATTTGATAATCTTCAATTTTTGATTGTGCTATAGCATCTAAATCCTTAAATTTTTTTCCGCTAAACTCCTTTAATATTTTTAATGTTTTTAATTCAAAATCATTATCCAAAAATTCAAAAAAAGCTGTTAGACGCTGCCTACCATCTATTACAATTAATCTTCCTAGTTTATCTTCAAAAAAATAAAATAAAGGTAATGGAAGACCCATTAAAATACTTTCTATTAATTCTGATTTCTGCAAATGTCCCCATACACTATTTCTTTGAAAATCGCTATCCAATACTATCTTTTTATCGTTTCTGTCAAATTTTCTTTTTAATTCAAAAATCGAGTAAAAACTCTTTTCGACTTTAATATTAAGCATAGGATATATCCCTTCATTATTAAACGAAGTATTTAGTTCTTCCTCATTCTCTAAAAGTTCCTCTTCATTATACGTGAGATTATTTACTTTATTCCTCATAATTATCCATTCCCCTTTGCTAAAGTAATTCCTCAATGATTTTCTGGTTCTGCATACAATAATACCTTTTTCGATAAAACTGATTTTTTAAGTCTTCATTTTCTTCAGTATAAAAATTTTTTGCATAAGAATCAAATAAATATTTTTCAGTTTCACTGTAGTTGATTTATCTTTTATTACATTAATTTCTTCATTAATCAAGTTTTTCACAGCCTTTCTGAATTAAGAAAATAGGCATCTGAAAACAATATAAAACATAATGTTTCCAGATACCTATAGTTTAACATATTTCTCTTATTTTAACATTACTTTTTTCTTATTTGGCAAGTTGTCTTCCCGTCTGATCTACCGTATATTCCCCGGTAAAAATCAGTTGGGATACCGGAACCAGTTCATATCCCTTATCCTGCAGGCCGGTAATAACTGCCTCCAATGCTTCCGTAGTGTATTTCCCCCCGCTGTGCATCAATATAATGGAACCATTCTCCAGCCCCTCATTATCAATTACTGTCCTAATAATACTGTCCACACCGTAATCCTTCCAGTCCAGGCTGTCGATATTCCACTGTATGGTATCATACCCGCACTCTCTTGCGATCCCGATCAGCGTATTATCATATGCCCCATAGGGAGCGCGAAACAGCTTCATATCCACTTCGGTAAGCTTCTTCACCGTTTCATGGGTATTCATAACCTCCCGGATGCACTCCTCCTTTGACAGACGGGTCATTTCCCTGTGCTTCTCGCTGTGATTACCCAGGTCATGGCCTGCTGCTGCTATTACCTTTACTTCTTCCGGATATTCGCGTGCCCATTCACCGGTCAGAAAAAAGGTTGCCTTAATCCCATGCTGCTCCAGAATATCCAGAATCCGCGGAATATCATCACTTTCCCACGCCACATCAAAGCTGAGCGAAACTCTGGCCTCCTCACAGTCAACACTATGAATCGGCAGGCTGTTCCTGGTGCTGAGAGTGGTGACGGTAACCGCCCCCGGAATCAGCTTTATGCCAAATCCGATTATCATAATTATACTCAATACTACAATACCCACCTTAACAAATAAGGAGGCATTGCTGGCAGCGTATGTTCCGGTATCACTCTTCTCTGCTTCCTGGTTCGGCCATCCCAATTCCCTGCCTGGCCACTTCAGCACCTTATCGGGCAGCTCCTGCCCCTTTTCGTCTTCCCTTATTTGCTCTGCTTCGCCGCGAGCACCTGACCTTCTTGCCATAGTCCCTCCAGAAGAATCCTGTGTTAATACAATATATTGGCAAAGCAAGTACAACATTCGCTAAAATACCATGGCAAAAGCTTCCGATTTTCTACTTTAATACCGCACTGGAATTCAGGATGGAGGTGCTGTACAAAAATAACACATCCTGCCGGTCAAAGGTGAGGTAATTTCCCAGCAGATCGCTGCTGATATACCGGATGTCAACCAGGGTCACCTTGGAGTACTCCTCCACCAACAGGGGTGACAGGCTGCTGCCAAAGGAATCGCGAAATACTACCAGCTCCTTGTCCGTATCAGCCTTTGGATTGGTAATCACCAGCAAGGGTGCCGCACCGGAGAGATATACATCATAGGGATCGTTACCGGCAAGCTTTTTCGTATCATATACGGGGGTTACGGCATCCGTCTCTAAATTATATACACTGCATCCGTCAATGATCTCATTGGTCAGATAGATCAGGGTATCCGGCTTCATCGGCAGAGCCGCGTGTCCGTAATATACTCCGTAAAAAGGCCTCTCCGCCTTGATCTCGGTATAATCACTCCCATTGCCCCCTTCTTTGACACTGCTGTTATCCGCGCCTCCGGCACGGTTCTTTCCCATGGCTCTTCTGATGGCATCGGCTGCTTTCTTAAGCCCCTCCTGTCTCCAGTGAATATCCGTCCTATAGTAATCCTCCACTGTCAGTGTATCCGTAATATCAATATACTGTGCAAAATCCATGCCGGATTTCATAATCTCAAAAAGCTTCTGATAATCCATGGAAGGATAGCCGTTCTCTTCCGAAAGGAAATAACCCTTGTCCGGAACAATGGAGAAATAGATGCTGACATCCTTCTCCTTCATATATTTATCATAAAGATATTTAAACTTCTCCGCAGCTTTTTGGATCGAGGCCTCATTCAAGGGATAATCCAGCTTAACCGCATAGCCGTCCTCAATATAAATTCCATTATTATCCTTTTGCCCCAAAGAATAGAATCTGGTATAGGCTTTCAGCGTGCGGAAGAAAAAGCGGTTCGGAAACTGATCCTTGGCATACTGCTCAAAATCATCCATGAAATCTGCCGAGACCAGATTTTTAATACTGACTTCGGGAAACTGCTTCAATTTTCTCCGCTCACTCACCGAGATTTCCTGGGGTATATGAAACCAGGACAGCAGTGTAATAATAGTCCACACACACCCTATTAGCAGAACAGCCACTCTGTTCATCATTTTATCGTTCATCCCGGTACCTCCCTAAAACCTGAAATATAAGAACGGATTAAAGGAAGCATCCACCAGATATGCTGCTGCCAATATAAGAAGTCCTGCACATATTATGGGCTCCGCCGCTTTTTGCACCGTATCTCCAAGCCGTGTCCTGCTTAAACTCTGACCGATCATTTTCGGCAGAGGGGTGCTTCCAATCACAGCAATCAGCAATATCGCCAGATAGCTCCGCAAATAATAAGCCGACTGTATTCCGGACAGCGGAAGTCCTTGCATTCCCAGCATTGCCCCAATTCTCCCCACAGCTGCTCCCAGGCTCGGAGCATCAAATATCACAAAGCTGATAATCACCAGAAAGATGACATAGAAATGAGACAATGCCTTGGGGATTCTTTTAAGAATTTTACCCATCCATAGCTTCTCCAGGATCAACAATACGGCAAACATAAGCCCCCATACGACAAAATTCCATGCCGCACCGTGCCACAGGCCCGTCAGCAGCCATACCACCAGGATATTAAACAGCCATCGCGGCAGCGGAACACGGTTTCCTCCCATGGGAATATACAGATAATCACGGAACCAGGTACCCAGGGACATATGCCATCTGCGCCAGAACTCCGTAATGCTGGCGGAGATAAAGGGATAATCGAAATTCTCCAGGAATTCAAAGCCGAAGATCTTACCCAGCCCTATGGCCATATCGCTATAGCCGGAAAAGTCAAAATAGATCTGCAAAGTAAAGGCCGCCGCATACATCCACCAGAAGAGGACGCTCCTCTCCTGAGATTCCGTGACAATACTGCACAGCTCCCCAAGGGAATTTGCAATCAGTACCTTTTTCGATAAGCCCAGCAGAAATCTCCGCAGCCCATGCCGGATTTTTTCCAGGCTGTGGGTTCTGTTCTCCAGAGCCTGGACAATATCAATATAGCGGACAACGGGCCCTGCAATCAATTGCGGGAAAAAAACCACATAGGTGGCCAGATAGGCCAGATTCTTCTGCGCCTTGGTATTGCCGCGGTATACATCAATGGTATAGCTGAGGATCTGAAAGGTATAGAAGCTGATTCCCACCGGAAGCGCCACCTTCTGTAAGGGGATGGCCCAACCGGTAGCTGAGTTCACGCTCCCAATGACAAAATCTGTGTACTTATAATATCCCAGCATCCCTAAGGATATCACAAGGGACAGGATCAGCCAGAGCTTTGGCCTGGCTGTTCCCGCATCCTTTTCAATCAGTAATCCCATGATATAATTTATCAGGATGGATATTCCTATAAGCAGAATATATTTAGGCTCTCCCCAGCCGTAGAAAATCAGGGAAACCAATAATAAAATATAGTTTTTAAACTTTCCCGGGCTGATAAAATATATTCCTACCACCAGAGGTAAAAAATAAAACAAAAAAGTTATGCTTGAAAATACCATAAGTTACCAAACCTTCTATTTTGTTAAAGCTTTCTCAAATTTTGTCCCGCATATTTCACCAAAAGCATCCACAAGCTGCTGAGAGGTTACCGTCTCATTCAGGCTGGAAGCAACCATCGCAAGCAGCACCAGATCATCATTGGTCACAATCTGAATGTCGTCCGCTTCCACACAGATCCACTTCCTGGTGTCAATTCCCTTCAGCACGGCATTGGCAACCTCCTCCGCATCGGCAGGATCATTCACCCGAATAAGCACCATAGAATATGCCATAGAGCTGATCATTGCCTCGGATACTACCGCTTCCTTCACCTTGGATGCATCTTCCAGTCCGGTATAATACTTCACGGAGTCCTTATCTGTCAAGTCAACCGATGTATCCTGCAGATTAAGGCCTGTATTTTTTTTCTCATATATTTTCTCTACGATCTTGGTCAGGTCACCTTTCAGTATTTCCTGACCATCATTGCCTTTGTCGCCGGTTCCCTGGCTTTCTTCCCCTGTGCCGTTTCCTTCCTCCGGCGCCTTGTCTTTCTCATCCTGGCCGTCGTCTTTCCCATCCTGAACATCGTCTGTTCCGGTAACAACATTTTCGTTCTCCTTCGGAAGGTTATCATCCGAAACCGGCTTCTGACATCCGGTAAATGCAAGTGTAATTGCGGCAAAGGATAAAGCTATCATTATTTTTTTTAATCTCATCGTTAATTTCCTCCAGTTGTTTTAATAAGTAATTTACCATCGCAATGAGAACCGGCATTCACAATAGCGGAGGTGTAAACCCCTTCTCCGTTCGTCTCTCCGCAATCGATGAATATTATCTGTGCTCTCTCTTCGATACATGGATTAGACGCAGTTTGCTTCCAATGGGTTTCAACTTTTTTAGAAATCGGCGTCCTCCAATTTCCTCCAATCAAAAAACGCCATCAAAATACTGCTGCATCTTCCTGTCTGATCCGGCGATTCCCGTACCTGCAACATGGAAGAGCAGCAGTCCGATGCTGTGTCTTCTCTCTTTTCCTCTATTCCCGCCTATTTCTGCTGATGCGGCTCAATTCATAATCCGTTCCATGACCTCACGGCCCGTGGGTGTGGCGGCAAGGCCGCCCTCCCCTGTCTCCCGGAGCGTTTTCGGAAGGGCTTCGCCAACCTCCCGCATAGCATCAATCACTTCATCCGGTGGTATCTGGCTGCGTATTCCCGCAACTGCCATATCCGCGCTGGCAATGGCATTCACAGCACCCACCACATTCCGCTTCACGCAGGGAACCTCTACCAGACCTCCCACCGTATCGCAGACCAGTCCCAGGAGATTTTTTAATGACATCGCCGCGGCATGGGCAATACACTGCGCATCCCCGCCGTTAAGATAAGCCAGCGCTCCTGCCGCCATGGCACTGGCCGAGCCGATTTCCGCCTGACATCCTCCTGCCGCCCCTGCCAGAAATGCTCTTGCAGCAATTACCTGCCCGACTCCCGATGCAACATACAGGGCTTCTATCATCCTCTGCCGGGATGCGCCGTACTGCTCCTCATAGCTTAACAGGACCGCCGGAATCACACCGCAGGAGCCGGCGGTGGGAGCCGCTACAATCTTCTTCATACAGGCATTGGATTCCCCCATTTTCAACGCTTTCGCAATTACTTCACCCATAAATGGGCCGCTTAATACCTTGTTTTCCGACAATGCCCGGTTCATCCTGTCGCCGTCACCGCCCACCAGCCCGCTGGCAGACTTAAGCCTCTTGTCATATATCCTGTCCGCATCCTGCATCGCCTGATAGAGCCGGTCCATACGCTCCAGAGAGTCCTCTGCCGTTACCATGCGCTCCTCCAGGTCATCCTCCAGAATCATTTGCCAGAAAGGTCCCCCGGTCTCACGGCATTTATTAATAATCTCATCCAAGGATCTAAAACTCATGCTCTTCCTCCATACTCAGGTAAGTTACCTTCTTCACACCCTCTGCCTCCCGGAGCAGAGTAAGCACATCCGCCGGAACCTCCTGGTCACATTCAATGATCATAACGGCATTGCCGCCCCGCTTATCCCTGTGTATCCGCATCGTTCCTATGTTCACTGCCTTCCGGCTCAAAACCGAGGTCACCTGGGACACATGTCCCGGCTTGTCCTCATTATGGACGATCAGGGTGGGACAGCCGGCGCTGATATCCGCCTCCACTCCATCAATCTGATTAATCAGAATAGCCCCTCCGCCGACGGAAGAGGCGATGAGCTCCAGCTTATTCCCCTTCACCCCTTCCAGCTTCATCAGCACGGAGTTGGGATGGGCATTGCGCAGCTGGGTTCCGGCAAATTGGAATACCAGCCCCTTCTCTTTTGCATAGTGAAAGCTCTCGGGAATGCGCTCATCATCCGGCTTCATCCCAAGAAGTCCCGCAATCAACGCCTTATCCGTACCATGCCCCTTTCCCGTCGCCAGAAAGGAGCCATGAAGATAGAGCTTCGCGTTTCTGATTTCCTCCTTCAGAAGCTGTCTTGCCGTAAATCCGATTCTCACCGCTCCCGCCGTATGGGAGCTGGAGGGCCCAACCATAATGGGTCCCATAATGTCAAATACGTTCATTTTCTAATTTCCCCCTTGATCTTCCATGGAGCGTAAGTACATTGAATTATCCCCTGTCATTCTCCTGGGCGCTCTTGCGTTCATTCAAAATGATACGGTCCAGCACCGCCTTATATACTAATATGATCTGGGCATCAATATAACAGAACTTATTGGAAATAAACTCGTATGACTTATATATAAAGCAAGCATTAATCAGAATCAGCGCAGGGATTGACAGGATCGGCTGAGGAATTCTGGCAATGATGAAAATACAGGAGGCCAGGTAGAATAAAAATGCCAGAAAGAAATTCTTACTGATCTTAAAGGCAATGATCATCGTATCATTCAAACGGCTGTGCATTTTAGTGATTACCTTGAAATCTCTATACTTCAGCTTATCATAAATGTCATTATAAAGGATCTGACTGTCGCTTATCTTCGTTTCCAGGTTCTTTTTTACGAAAGCAGAATAGCGGAGATAATTTGCTTCCCCCAGCTCTCTGCTGATGAGTTTTTTAAATACACTTGACATATAATCACCTACTCTCTTTCCCATGTTGGCAGTCTTCCTTCTGAACTTTATATCACATTCCTATTTTATTGTCCAGTATATTCTACATTCCACGGCCACAAAAACATAATTTTTTGATCCTGTGATACTACTATTATTCTCTGTGGACACAAAATAAAACTCTGCAAATAATGACACTATTACCTAATGTATCTATTCTTCTTATTCCTTCGCAATTCAGGTCGAATTATTAACAAAATGTTCATAATATATCCATATTAAAAACATATATGTCCATTATAATAAAAACAAGTTAAGAAAGCAACTGATAGGAAACAGCGAAACAAAAATAAGAAATACCAATTTAATATTGCTTACAAGATAATTTTTTTCATAAAATAAGCCCGGCAGCTACCCTCCCCCCTCTACCGGGCTTCTCCTCTTTTTATCGGGCCGTTATCCTTAAGCCTACACCGCGATGGAACCTGTTTCCATCTTTTTTTGTGCCTGCCAGGGGCTCCGGAGGAAGTATGAACGAAGGGGGCAACAGGATCATAAACATGGTTTGCCTTCATAATACAATATATGGAATTCTCCATACTTTGTTCATCTCCTCTCTTTCACTCCCATGCTTCGGCCTTTTTCTAACAAAATATATTTTTTTCTTTAATGTAGCCGAATAATTTGTTATAATGTTCGGTAGTAAAGGTTCATCAGGAGATCAAAGAGTATTGCTTTCTGAGAATCCTGTTCATTAGAAAACTAACCCAGGAGGAAGAAAAATGTCAAATGTAATGATTATGGACCACCCTTTAATCCATCATAAGTTGGGAATTATGAGACGTAAAACCACATCCACCAAGGAGTTTCGTGATCTCGTATCCGAGGTTGCCATGCTGATCTGCTACGAAGCGACCCGCAAGCTTCCGCTTACTGACATAGAAATTGAAACCCCGCTTGTCACCACCACCGCAAAGGAAATCGCCGGTAAAAAGCTGTGTATCGTCCCCATTCTGAGAGCAGGCCTTCATATGGCGGACGGTATTCTCAATCTGATCCCCAGTGCAAAGGTGGGACATGTTGGCTTATACCGCAATGAAGAGACCCTGGAGCCGGTGGAATATTTTTGCAAACTTCCCTCCGACGCCCAGGAACGTGAGATCTTCGTAGTAGATCCCATGCTGGCTACGGGAGGCTCCGCTGTGGCGGCAATCGACATTCTGAAGAAAAGAGGAATTACCAAAATTCATTTTCTCTGTCTCATTGCAGCCCCGGAAGGCGTGGAGCGGCTTACCAAGGCTCACCCGGAGGTTGAGATCTATATCGGCAATCTGGATGAGAGATTAAATGAAAAGGGATATATTCTTCCCGGTCTCGGAGATGCCGGGGACAGAATCTACGGAACAAAATAATTAGTTACCATATCCGAATGAGAAAACAAACAACAGGGGCCGCCGCACTGATCAATTATAGTGCGGAGCCCCTTCTGTATGTTCACGGCTTATATGGAATAAGCCGGACTAATTACAAAGTTGAGAATTTATAAATCGTAACCGTATCAAACTCCTTTCCCGCTTTCAGCATGCAGGAAGGAAATCCGCTGATATTGCAGGAATTGGGGAAATACTGTGTCTCAAAGCAGACACCGTATCTCTTTTGGTAATCTGCTCCGTTCTTGCTGTTATTCACCGGAGTTAACATATTGGCGGTATAGAACTGGATGCCGGGAAGGTCGGTAAATACCTCCATCCTTCTGCCGCTCTTTTCATCCACCAGCTCCGCTGCCTTCTCCACCTGGCCGCCGTTAATGTCCAGTACATAATTGTGATCATATCCTCCGGCAAGAACAAGGGGCTCATAATCCGCATCAATGTCCCGGCCGATGGTCTTCATAGTTCTGAAGTCCATGGGTGTCCCGGCAACATCCCGCAATTCCCCTGTAGGAATTAAATCTGCCGTGGTGGGTGTAAACTGGTTTGCCTTAATCCATACCTTATGATCTAAAACCGATCCGGAATTATGTCCGGCCAGGTTAAAGTAAGCATGATTGGTGAGATTGACAATGGTGTCCCGATCGGATACCGCAAGATATTCAATTACCAGTTCATTGCCTTCGGTCAGGCTGTAGGTTACCGCCACATCCAGGTTGCCGGGAAATCCCTGCTCCATGTGGGGGCTCAGTCTTGAGAACTCAACGCTTACGATATCCTCATCCTCATACACCTCTGCCTCATACACAAATTTATTATAGCCGCGAAAGCCTCCATGAAGATTATTCTTACCGTCATTCTTGTCCAATTCATATACCTTGCCGTTCAATTCAAATCTGGCATCACCGATCCGGTTGGCATGTCTGCCGATAAAGGAACCGAAGCCCGGCCCATTCTCCTCATAGCCCGCCAGGTTATCAAATCCCAAATTTACATCAGCAAAGTTCCCTTTTGAATCCGGAACAATAATACTTACAATATTGGCTCCAAAATTAGTGAGGGAAACCTTCATTCCATTGCGATTGGACAGGGTATACAGAGTTACCTCTTCCCCTTTTGCTGTTTTTCCAAATGATTTCTGTGTAATCTCCATGTTTCTTTCTACTCCTTATTTTTTATTTCATGAGTTTATGCACTCTGCTATGACAATTACATTTCATTATAACATAATCATGTAAAATATCAAATATTTTCTTTGTATGTATTTTACTCAATTGACAGCTCCCAGCCCTAATGTTATACTTGGGGGCGTTAATAAATCGAAATACGGTATATGCGTTTCACAGAAGGAGAAAACAAAATGAAGCAGAGCAATACGATCAAACGAGTTATTATTTCCTGTCTGGCCATGGTGCTGGTCATTCTGGCTATGGTGCTGATTTATAACCGGTTTAAACCAGAGCCTCAAAAGGGCGCCAAGGAAATCGCCATTGAAGTTATAATTCCCGAAGAAGAGACACAGAAATTCACCCTTCATACGGATGCCGAATATCTGCGTCAGGCCTTGGAAGAAAAGGATCTAATTCAGGGCTCCGATTCGGAATATGGTTTATTTATTACGGAGGTCAACGGACGAAGCATCGATTCTGCCAAGCAGGAATGGTGGTGTATTACTAAGGACGGTGCTTCAGTGGAATATGGAGTGGATTCCATTGCAATTGCTGACGGTGATAAATACGAGATTACCCTGACGGTGGGTTATTAATGCACTGCCTGCCAATCGCAGAGGCTTTATCCGTCACAAAAGAATACGGACAGGGAGGCGGCTATGAGAATTAAGGATATTGCATTGATCGGGATAATGAGTGCCATATTAATTACCGTTCAGGTAGCTCTTAGCTTCCTTCCCAATATAGAACTGGTTTCGCTGCTGATTATTTTGTACACTCTGGTCTTTGGCAGGAAAACCCTTTACATCATTTATGTTTTTGTAATAGTGGAAGGTATGATCTACGGTATAAGCCTTTGGTGGATTAACTATCTGTATATCTGGACTCTCCTGTTTTTTGCAGTTATGTTATTCCGCAGGCAGCGCTCCGTATTGCTGTGGGCCATCCTGTCCGGTTTCTACGGACTGGCCTTTGGCGCATTATGCGCCATCCCCAACCTGTTCCTCAGCGGGCTTCCTTCTGCCGTCAGCTACTGGATTGCCGGTATTCCTTTCGATATCGCACACTGCATCAGTAATTTTATTATTACCCTGCTGCTCTTCCATCCTCTTTACCATGTACTGGATGGAATCCACCGAAAGATAATGTGCTGAGATCAGGCACAGGACCGGTATGAAAATGGAGCTGTTACGGCGATAGATGATCCATCCATCGCTGCAACAGCTCCTTAATCAACTGTCCCAAACAATATAGCCATTTCTTTATAAACTTATTTCTTAATCAAGACTAAATTTATATACTAGAAAAAGGTACACTGTAAACCCAACATTGATTATAATCTTGTTACATTTGTTGCCTGAGGGCCCTTTGCTCCTTGAACTACCTCAAACTCAACCTCCTGGCCTTCCTCTAAAGACTTGAAGCCATCCATGTTAAGACCGCTGTAGTGTACAAATACATCATTGCCCTGCTCATCGGAGATAAATCCAAATCCCTTCTGATTGTTGAACCACTTAACTGTACCTTTGTTCATGCTAATTCCTCCAAAAATGAAAAATAATATTTATTAATTGCCAGTATTCTGACAACAAGTTTATGATATCACTCTTTCCATACCATGTCAAATGTTATTTGTCGACAGAGTGATTTAGTTCGTATGCTTCCGAAGCGGTACACAGACCGTAACCATTGGAAACCAGGTGCTTTAAACCATCCGCCAGGTCAGACAGCTTCATGATGATGGAAGTGTCTCTTCCGGCAGTCGCCAGCGTATACATATATTCTACACTGATGCCTGCATCCGCCAGGCATTTCAGCACCTTGTGAAGGGTTCCCGGCTTCTGTTCAATCTTTACTGCAATGACATCCGTCAGCATGGCGGAGAAATTTTCCTCTTTCAATATTCTCCTGCCTTCCTCCGGGTCGGATACGATCATCCTGAGAAGTCCGAATTCCGAAGTATCCGCCAGACTGAAGGACACAATATTGATACTGTGCTCCGTCAGGGCTTCCGTTACCCGCTCCAGGCTGCCCTTGGTATTCTCGATAAACACCGATAATTGCTTTATAACCATAGTCCTCCTCCTTCCATTTAGATGAGTTTCCGCTTGTCTATGACTCTCTTGGCCTTTCCTTCCGATCTCTGTATGGTCTTAGGCTCCACCAGCTTCACCTTTACAGCCAGGCCCAGGGCGGATTGGAGCACCTGGGTAATCTTTCGGGTCAGTCCCTCCAACTGCTTGATCTCATCGGAGAAGAACCGCTCCTCTACCTCCACCTGCACCTCCAGAGTATCCAGGTTGTTGACGCGGTCCACGATGAGAAGATAGTGGGGGCTGGTCTCCGCTATTTCCAGCAGTGCCGTCTCAACCTGGGACGGGAATACATTCACTCCCCGGATAATCAGCATATCGTCAGAGCGTCCCTTAAACCGGTCAATCCGGGCCATGGTTCTTCCGCATCGGCATTTCTCATAGGTAATGCTGGTCAGGTCCTTCGTCCGATACCGGAACAGGGGCAGGGCCTCCTTGGTAATGGTGGTAAATACCAGCTCTCCCACTTCACCCTCCTTACAGGGCTCCAGGGTCTCCGGATTGATAATCTCCGGTACAAAATGATCCTCATAAACATGAAGTCCGTTATGGTATTCACAATCGGCAGCCACACCGGGCCCCAGGATTTCACTCAGCCCATAGATATCATAGGCCTTCAGATTCAGCCTTGTCTCGATTTCCTTCCTCATGTTCTCGGTCCAGGGCTCCGCACCGCAGATAGCCGCCTTCAGCTGGATATTGCCGATCCGGCCCGCCTCCTCCAGAGTCTCCGCAATATGGAGCAGATAGGAAGGCGTGCAGGCAATGGCCGTTGCTCCGAAATCCTCCATCATGGTAATCAGCTTCTGGGTATTGCCGGAGGACATGGGGATAACCGTAGCCCCCAGATTCTCCGCACCGTAATGAAGGCCCAGACCGCCGGTAAACAAGCCGTATCCATAGGCCACCTGGATTTTGTCCTGGGGCCCCACGCCTGCCATGGCAAGCACTCTTGCCACGCATTCCTGCCACAGGTCAATATCCTTTCTGGTATAGCCTACAACGGTGGCCTTGCCGGTGGTGCCGGAGGAAGCATGGATTCGTACTACCTCTGACTGGGGTACGGCAAATAATCCAAAGGGATAATTATCCCGAAGATCCTCTTTCGTCGTAAAGGGAAGCTTATCCAGGTCATCGATGCTTTGGATATCTCCCGGCTCCAGACCCATCTGCTGCATTTTCCTGCGGTAGAACTCTACACTGTGGTATACCCGGTCTACCATTTTCCTCAGCCGTACGCTCTGCAGATTATGAATTTCATCACGGCTCATACATTCCTTTGTCTCATTCCAAATCATGCGGTAATATCCTCCTGCTCTGCAACGATATATCCATGCTCTCTTAAGACGGAGGCTGTCTTTACCAGGTCTCCGGTATTGAGAATCATCAGCGGAATCTTTCCGCTGCGGACTACGATGGAATAAATATAATTGATGCCGATACCGGCATCCGCGATCACATGCAGCATACCGTCCAGTACGCCGGGCTTATCCTCCAGCTCAACCGCAACCGCCTCGGACACCTTGACTGCGAATCCCCCGGCATTCAGCACCTCCTTCGCCTTCTCCGGCTGGTCCACTACAATCCGGAGAATTGCAAATTCCGGTGTATCAAAGGATGCGATTGCCCGCAGATTAATTCCATTGTCCTTCAGAACCGAGGTCACCCCGGCCAGACTTCCATTTTCATTCTGCACAAATACAGAAAGCTGTTTAATCATTGTCCTGCCCCCTCCTTCTAACAGCCCGCCTGTCTTTCGCGGGACTATTTCATTCTAAGCTGTAGCTAATTAATTTACTTTATCCGTGCAAATGATATCCCACCTCAAAGGCCCGTTTATTGATATCAATTGTCTTGGGCGGAACCGTCTCTTCGATTACCTTCAGCCATTCCTCCTGTGAGAAATTCATATGCTGTGCGGCGACTCCCAACACAATAATATTGAAGACCTTGCTGTTGCCCAGCTTCTTCGCTTCCTCCAGCGCGTCCACACTGTAGATTCTGTGGCTCTGCTCCAGATCCTCCAGAATATTCTCCGGGTATTTGGCGGCGCCGATGACAACAGGCATCGGATCAATCCGGTTATCATTCACAACCATGGCGCCGTCTTCCTTGAGAAAATGGGCATATCTCAATGCTTCCAGGCGTTCAAAGGCGATGAGGAGATCCGCCTGTCCCTCCTCCACAATGGGCTCATACACCTTATCTCCATAGCGGACAAAGGTAACTACGCTGCCGCCGCGCTGAGCCATTCCATGAACCTCGGACAGCTTCACATCATAGCCGGCCTGCATGGTCAGTGCTCCTAATATTCGGCTGGTGAGCAGGGTTCCCTGCCCTCCGACACCAACAATCATTATATTCTTCGTCTCCATAGTCTTCCCCTCCTATCGCTCTACCGGCTCGATTGCGCCGAATTTGCAGGCCTGCCAGCAGAGGCCGCAGCCGGTGCACATGGTGTCATTGATTACTATGGTTCCGTCCTCCCGCTTGGTGATGGCGGGACAGCCAGGCTTCATACACATGCCGCACCGTTTGCACACCTCCGGCAGAATGCGGTATTGGAGCTTAACCGGTGCCTTACTTAACAGCACACAGGGGGACTTCGTTATAATAACCGTCGGTTCCTCTGCGGATGCGGCTTCCTTAATGGCCTTCTCCAGAGTATCGGTATCAAAGGCATTGATTTCAAAGACCCGTCTTACTCCCACTGCCCGGCAGAGCTCTGCCAGATTCACGGCATAGGTTTCCTCTCCCTTCAGGGTCTTGCCGGTGGCGGCATGATCCTGATGTCCCGTCATTCCCGTGGTGGAGTTATCGAGAATCATAACCGTACCGGTTCCCTTATTATAAACCATGTTAATCAGGGAATTGATTCCGGTATGCATAAAGGTGGAATCTCCGATTACCGCAACCCAGTTCCGGATATAATCCTTCCCCTTTGCTTTCTCCATTCCGTGAAGGGTGGAGATGCTGGCCCCCATGCATACGGTGGTATCTACCACGCTTAAGGGTGCCACGGCTCCAAGAGTATAGCAGCCAATATCCCCCGCAGCATGGATCTTAAGTTTATTCAAAACAGAGTATACACTCCTGTGAGGGCAGCCGGGACAGAGAATCGGAGGTCTGCCGGGCACCTGTGCCGGAAGAACCTGCTCCGGCTGCTGACCGGAAATTGCCTTTTTCAGCAGATTTGCCGAATATTCTCCCTGGACTGTGAGTATCTCCTTCCCGATAGCCTTGATTCCCCAGGACTTCACCTGCTCTTCAATAATCGGGTCTAGTTCTTCTACAATATATAAGGTATCTACCTTGGACGCGAATTCTTCAATCAGCTTTCTCGGAAGCGGGTTCACGATGCCCAGCTTGAGTACACTGGCCTCCGGGAAAGCCTCCTTCACATATTGATACGGAATTCCGGAGGTAATGAAGCCGATGCTGGTGTCCCGGTACTCTGCCCTATTGACAGGCAGGCTGCTGCCGTCCCTTTCCAGAGCATTCTCCCTGCTTTCCACCACCAGATGCCGCCCCTTTGCATTGCCGGGCATCATTACATTCTTCGCCACATCCCGCACATAGGGCTTGTCCTCCTTCTGAAGGCGCTCTCCCAGCTCCACCATGCCCTGGGAATGGGACAGTCTTGTAGTCGAACGGACAATGACCGGTGTATCATATTTTTCACTGAGTTCAAAGGCAAGCTTCACAAAATCCTTGGCCTCCTGGCTGTCCGAGGGCTCCAGCACCGGCACCTTGGCTGCTCTTGCGATTGCTCTGGTATCCTGTTCATTCTGGGAGCTGTACAGGCCGGGGTCATCCGCAATAATTGCCACCAGTCCGCCGGTCACTCCGATATAGGATACGGTAAAGAGAGGATCCGCCGCCACATTCAGTCCCACATGCTTCATGGATGCCAGCGCCCGCACACCGCTAACGGATGCTCCGATTGCCACCTCCATCGCCACCTTCTCATTGGGTGACCACTCTGAATAAATTTCCCCATATTTCGCAATATATTCACTGATTTCCGTGCTGGGAGTGCCCGGGTAGGCAGCCGAAACCTTGCAGCCGGCCTCATAGGCCCCTCTCGCAAAAGCTTCGTTTCCCAGCATAATAACTTTTTCTTCCACTATGTAAATCTCCTTTCCAATCTGTCACATAATCCTGAATTCTATGTTAATTCTATCACATCTTTCTCCTGATGCAAAGCGGTTTCTATGCGCGAAACCGGCTTACCTTTCCTCGCCCGTATGTTACATCTTCTTCCTCAATTCGGTAACGCGCCTTGCATAAGCAAGGCATACTCACTTTTCCTTCCTCAAGTCAGTAACGCGCCTTGCTTTCCCTTCAAAACGCTGCAAGCTTCTGGGCGCAACCAATTTGATTGTGGCATCCAGGCCCAGCACTACTCTGAGGTTCGACTTGATCCGCCGCTCCAGCTCTCCGAGACGTGCATAGGAATCCAGCAGGGATTCATCCGCCAGCTCCACTTTTATTTCCATAAAGTCCAGGAAGTTCTTACGGTCCACAACGATTTCATAATGGGCTCCGATCTCCGGAACCTTCAGCAGGACTTCTTCGATCTGGCTGGGGAATACATTGACCCCGCGGATGATCAGCATATCATCGGAACGTCCGGAGAGATTCTCCATACGTACCGTGGTTCTGCCGCATTTACAAGGCTCATATATCAGCCGGGAGATATCCTTGGTACGGTAACGGATCAGCGGCAGCGCTTCCTTGGTAACACAGGTGATTACCAGCTCCCCCTTGGAGCCGGGAGGCAGCACCTCGCCGGTCTCGGGATCGATAATCTCCGGGATAAAATGATCCTCATTGATATGCATTCCGCACAGCTCCAGGCATTCTCCGGATACACCGGGTCCGATGAGCTCACTCATGCCATAATTCTGCGTTACTTTTATGTCCTTCCCCCAGAGCTTATACATCTCCTGGCGCATGGGCTCCGTCATGCCCTCTCCGCCGAACAGGCCGATTCTCACCTTCAGATCCTTCGCCGGATCAAACCCCATCTGCCATGCCACCTCGCCCAGGTGAAGGGCATAGGAAGGCGTTGCTACCAGCAGAGTGGTCTCAAAATCCTGCATATACATGATCTGTTTCTGAGTATTGCCGGAGGAGGTGGGGCAGACGGCGGCTCCGATATTCTCCAGGCCATAATGGAGTCCCAGAGCGCCGGTAAACATTCCGTAGCCAAAGCAGATCTGAGCCACATCCTCCTTCTCCGCACCACCCATCACGGCGATTCTGGAGACACATTCCGTCCAGATATCCATATCCTTTGCCGTATACCCTACCACGGTAGGCTTTCCTGTCGTTCCTGAGGAGGCATGGATACGCACCAGCTCCTTCTTCGGTACGGTAAATAATCCAAAGGGATAATTGTCTCTCAGGTCCGCTTTATTGGTAAAGGGCAGCTTTTCTAAGTCCTTCAGGCTTTTTATATCCTCCGGCTTTATGCCCGCTTCCTCCATCTTGCTGCGGTATGCCGGTACCTTGGCATAAATTCTGCTCACCGTTTCCTTCAGACGCTGCAGCTGCAGCTTCTCCATCTTTTCTCTGGAAAGTGTCTCTTCTTTGGCCCAAATCATTTTTCATTCCTCCATATCCTTATTTACTATTCTATCTAAAAACACATACACGGGGAAAGAAAGCCCATATCATAAGCTTTCTCTCCCCTTCGTTCTAACTGGATTTATTTTGTTATTCTTCAATGGATTTCTTTGTATGCACCGTTACGGTTTCCTCGTAGCAGGAGAATATCTCCTGTACCTTCTTCTTATCCAATGCCGGACTGACGAGGCTTACTGCCGGTACTATTACCAACCCGGCCAGCATGGCGATTGCACCCGCATTGATGGGCGATGCAATATATTTGAGGAACAGGTTGGAGACAGTAATACCCACACCGGTTGCAAAGCTTGCCCATACAGCCGCCTTGGTAGTTCGTTTCCAGTACAGTCCGTACAGGAACGGCGCCAGGAAGGAGCCGGCCAGGGCCCCCCAGCTGATTGCCATCAATTGGGCAATAAAGGTGTTGGGGTTCAATGCAATCACTACGGAGATGGCAATAAAGAATATAATCAGAATTCTCATAACCAAAATCTGCTTCTTCTCACTCATGTTCTTTATGAGATTGCCTTTGATAAAATCCAGGGTCAAGGTAGAACTGGATGTCATAACCAGAGACGCCAGGGTCGACATGGATGCGGACAGTACCAGTACAACGATAATTCCTATCAGCACATCGGATAAGGAGGACAGCATATGAGGAATGATAGCGTCAAATACCACCGTCCCATCTGCTTTATAGATCTCCGCTCCATTGTAAAGCCTTCCGAAGCCTCCCAGGAAATAGCAGCCACCGGAAATCACAATTGCAAATATAGTGGAAATAATCGTTCCCGAACGAATGGATTTCTCATTCTTAATGGCATAAAATTTATGTACCATCTGCGGGAGTCCCCAGGTCCCCAGGGAGGTGAGGATAACCACACCCAGAAGGTTCAGCGGGTCCGGTCCGAAGAAGGAGGTATAGGCTCCCGGCTGGCCCTGGGTTATGGCAACCTCGCTCTCGAACTTAGCCAGCTCCTTCACCGCATCCAGGAATCCGCCGTTGTTGCTGAGCACGGCACCTATAACGGCCACAATACCTGCCAGCATGATAATGCCCTGAATCAAGTCGTTGATGGCTGTAGCCATATAACCTCCCAGAATGACATACACTCCGGTAAGGATTGCCATGGCGTATACACACACCCAGTAGGGCACATGAAAGGCCATGCCGAACAGCCTGGATAAACCGTTATATACCGAAGCCGTGTAAGGCACCAGGAATACGAAGGCAATTGCGGAGGCAACAATACGCAGGGTTTTGCTGTCAAATCTGCTTCCAAAGAAATCCGGCATCGTGGTGGATTTCAAATGATGACTCATAACACGGGTCCGGCGTCCCAGCACCAGCCAGGCCAGCAGGCTTCCGATCAAGGCATTGCCAATTCCGATCCAGGTGGCGGATAAACCGTATTTCCATCCGAACTGACCGGCATATCCAACAAACACAACCGCCGAGAAATACGTCGTACCGTAAGCAAATGCTGTCAGCCACGGCCCTACCGCTCTTCCTCCCAATACAAAATCACCGACACTGGCGGTATGCTTCCGGGCATAAATCCCTACCAGTATCATAACGGCAAAGAACACTACTAAAAACACTATTTTTACAAGCATCTTTTGTCCACTCCCTGTTTTTATTGAACGTCAGAGCGGCTCGCACAGCGTGTCACTCACGGTTCTTTTCTACATTTGTATTGCGCTTCTGACATGGTAGTTACTTCCATACTTTAAAGCATCAACACTTTAAAGCAATAATAACAAATTAGATCGCATGTGTCAATATAAATCCATTTTCTTTGTTAAATTAATTGCAAACTCTGCATCGCCGGGTTCCGACGGAATTCCGTCCGACCTGGACAGAAAAATCACATATAAAATGCCTGCGGTGTAAGGAGAACTCCCATGACCGCAGGCATCTTTCTTAACTCTTTCCTATATCAACAGGCCGATCAACAAACAATAAAACGGTATCTACATCCCCAGCCTGTATGCCAGAAATACCGACAAAGCAGCAGCCGCCGGCAGCAGAACCAGGAATTTGGTGCGGCTGGTTTTATGACGGAAGACATACATTCCCAGGAAGGCTCCGAGACCTCCTCCAAGGAAAGCCGTTCCGATCAGAACCCGTTCCGGAATCCGCCAGGCTCTCTTCACAGCCCTTCTCTTATCAATTCCCATGAGAGTAAAACCGGCTAAGGTTGCCAGAACAAAATAGCCCATAATAAAATACTGTTTATAGGACATGGGACTATTTCTCCGGCTCAAGTGCCAGCGCGATTGCAAGCTCCTTCAGCTGCTTGTCATCAACCACATTGGGCGCATCCGTCATCAGGCAGGAAGCATCCTTTACCTTCGGGAAGGCAATAACATCACGAATGCTGTCCTCCCGGGCCATAAGCATAACCAGGCGGTCCAGACCGTAAGCCAGTCCGGCATGAGGGGGCACCCCATATTTAAAGGCATTAAGCAGGAAGCCGAAACGCTCATAGGCCGCCTCCTTGGTAAACCCTAGAACCTGGAACATCTTCTCCTGAACATCGCTCTGGAAGATTCGCACAGAGCCGCCGCCGATTTCGGTGCCGTTCAAGGTGATATCGTAAGCCTTTGCCCTTACCTTACCGGGATCGGTATCCAGCAGGGGAAGGTCTTCCTCCATGGGCATGGTAAAGGGGTGATGCTTGGCCGTATATCTTCCCTCTTCCTTGGAGTATTCCAGCAGCGGGAATTCGGTTACCCACAGGAATTTATATTCATCCTTATGAAGCAGGCCAAGTCCCTTCGCCAGCTCCAGCCTCAGGGCTCCCAGCACTGCGAACACCACATCATTCTCGTCCGCCGCAAACAGGAGAAGGTCACCCGGCTTGCCGTTCATGGCCGCCACCAGGGCTTTCAGCTCTTCCTCCGTCATAAATTTGGCAAAGGAGGATTTGTAGCCGCCCTCTGCATCGATTGCCAGATAAGCCAGACCCTTGGCGCCGTAATCCTTGGCAAAGTCGACCAAAGCATCAATCTTCTTTCTCGGCATCTCCGCCTGTCCCTCGGCATTAATTCCCCGAACGGAACCGCCCTTTTGCAGGGCTCCGGTAAATACAGCGAAGCCGCAGTCCTTCACTACACCGGACACATTCTTAAGCTCCAGGCCAAAGCGAACATCCGGCTTGTCCGAACCAAAACGCTCCATCGCCTCAGCATAAGTCATTCTTTGGATCGGCAGCGGTATATCGATGCCGATGCTTTCCTTGAACATTTTATGAAGCAGACGTTCATTCACATCAATTACATCATCCACATCCACGAAGGATAGTTCCATATCGATCTGAGTAAATTCCGGCTGCCTGTCCGCACGGAGATCCTCGTCACGGAAGCATTTTACAATCTGGAAATACCGGTCATAGCCGGCCACCATCAACAGCTGCTTAAACAGCTGGGGTGACTGGGGCAGTGCATAGAAATTCCCCGGATGAACGCGGCTGGGAACCAGATAATCCCGTGCTCCTTCCGGAGTGCTCTTCGTCAGCATCGGAGTCTCCACCTCAAGGAAACCTTCTTCCGCAAGGAACTGGCGGGTCACATTGGCCACCTTGCTGCGAAGGATGAGATTCTTCTGCAGGTCGGGCCTGCGAAGATCCAGATAGCGATACTTCAGTCTCAGCTCCTCCTTCGTCCTGGAACCCTCTTCAATGGGAAACGGAGGCGTCTCTGCCTCGGATAGAATCCGTATCTCCTGTGCTCTGATCTCAATATCACCGGTGGCAAGATTCTCATTGACAGCACCGGAACGCGCCTCCACCCTGCCGACAATCGCCGCCACATATTCGCTTCGCAGCTTCTCCGCTTTTGCAAAATTCTCACTTCCGCAGTCACTTTCCTCAAAGATGATCTGCAGCAGACCGGAGCGGTCCCGCAGATCCACAAAGATGATTCCGCCTTTATTTCTGCTCTTTTGTACCCATCCCATCACCGTTACCGTTTCTCCGATGTTCTTCCGGGAAACCTCGGTGCACCTGTGGCTTCTGTGTAAGCCTTTCATTGCTTCAGCCATTGTTTTTCTATTCTCCTTTACCTGATATGCTTTCTTTTAGCTTGCAGCTTCCTAAGAAACCGTAAAATCCATGCATTTACGGCCGCTTACAAAAGGTCTTACATAATTTGCTGCTACCCTCACATGCTCCGGATGCACTGCATATGCTCTCAGCGATTCTTCGCTCTCTAATTCGCTGTATAACAGCAGATCGAATTCGGAAGTCTCCATGGGCGTGTCATACAGTTTCAGTGTAATTAATCCGTCAATCACTCCTACCAGAGCCTCCAGCTCCGTCCTCATTTTCTGCACATTCCTGTGATTTTCCTCTTGGGTATAGCCTTCCGCATATTGATATGCTACGATGTGTTTTACCATAATATTCTCCATTCCGTTATTACAGGGCCTGGCTGATGGTGCTGACCTCTTCTTCTGTAAGCAGCTTCTCACAGTTTAATATCAGCTTTACATCATTACCGACCCGGCCAATGCTCTTGATATAGCGGTTGCCTGCCTGTGTGATCTGGGGCGGGTCAACGATATTCTCCTCCTCAATCGTAAGTACCTCGGCTACATTGTCCACAATCAGTCCAACGTTCAGCCCCGAGATATCAATTACAATGATACAGGTACGATCATTGTAGTCTTCCGGCTTCTTCTTAAAGCGCAGACGAATATCCATGACCGGAATAATCTTACCCCTCATATTAATAATTCCCTTCATGTATTCGGGCAGTTCCGGCATCTGGGTAATTGCCTGAATTTTAATAATCTCCGTCACATATCTGATCTCAATCCCATAACTCTCTCCCTCAAGGGAAAAGGTTAAAAACCGCCCTTTCAGGGTATCCTCTTCCTCCAATATCATTTCCATCATATCGGTCATGAATGTACCTCCTTTTTCTTATGGAATCTGGTTCTTTATCATTAGTTTTATGAAACAGCGTCAATAACTAGTCATCAACTCTCTCTAATTATATAGGGGACGAATCTCATTGTCAACTTCTGCTGAAAAGGAATACAAAATCAGGTCATCTAAAATATTTATGGATCATTTTTTGTGTTCTGCCATGCAGTAATTTGAGTGCTTCTTTCGAGCCTTCCACACCATTCACATAATCCTTCATCAAACGGCCTTCTTCAAAGCATAATTCATCATGCAGCGGAAAATAGTCGTTTAACAAAAATTCCACATAGCTGGCGATGCGAAACGGACCATAAACACGGGGTCTGATCTCCCCATTGCTGGCATACTGTTCCAAGGCGGCTGATTTATGATCTTTGATTGCAGATATAATGGCATCCTTACTATTTTCTTCTGCCAATACTATGGTTTTTCCTATTTGGAACCATTCTGAATTAACAGTACCGTGGGAATCACTGCTGCCGACAATCGGAACAGAAATACCTTTTGCCCGTAATTCGTTATACAGATTAATCTGCATGGTATTTTCATGCAGACTTTGTCCGCCGATTAATTCAAACGCGTCAAAAGCACCATGTTCAAACAGGGCAAGGGTGAGTCTGGACGGAATGTGATAACAGTATTCATAAATCCAATTCGGGTGCGGGAAAATTGCCAATCCGCCATTTTCCCTTATTTTATTAAATGCCCATATGCTGGAGGCAAATTGATGCATATCGATCCCTTCTATCTTCCCGATACCCTCCTCAATCCGGCTTACTTCACTAAGATACTGATCCATGTTTTGCTGAAACAGCTCATTTACACTGATATCTGCACCAAAGTTTATTATATGCACCGCGTTTTTTGGCATATGGACTTCCTCCCCTAATACCAGCAGCAGATCAATATCAGAATCCTTATAGCAGTCAATGGCTTCACGGGATGGATACATCATTTCATGATCAGTAATCGCCATAAAGTCAAACCCTGCTTTACGGTAATTGGCTGCCACAATTTCAGGTGCTTCCTTACCGTCGGAGCGGAAGGAATGTACGTGCAAATCACCCTTTAACGGAATGAGCCGATATAAATCTTCTTTTAAACAATACATTCTTAAATCCACAACGGAAGAACCTTCTTGATCAAGGATAACAATATTGTAGGGCTGCTCTTCTAAGAAGCGGAAGGGAAAGGACAGTTTTGCAGTCTCTGCAATCACCTCAATACAGGGGCTTTCTGACTTAAAATCAGCGTAAACCTGGTTCATAGGCAAGGGATAGATCCGGTAGGCCTCACCCTGATTAAAATTCTTATGTCTGCCAAGAGATTGAATGGTAACCGTCGTTTCTTTCCCTTCCAGAACAACTTTGGGGAAGATATCATAATCATGTAATTCTGTTTTCATCGCATCAGGCTCCTTCTTCGTTTATTCTATATGCTCCGTAGGTCGCAAGTTCATCCTCTCCGATATTCTGCGGAACACATAATACCGGCTTCTCTCCCAACTGATCCAGAATTTCCCGAAGCATTTTTGTACGGTCATATCGTTGATGAACCAATTCAAATTTGTGAGACAGCAATAACTCCTTTGCCATCTCATACTCCCCGCAATCCATGAGACATTTCACCCTGCGCTCTACAATATAATCATCCTTTATTTCGTCAATGTCATTTAAATATTTAACCCGTAAATCCATCTTATCCTTGAATTTCTCCAGTGTCAAATCCCTTTCATAAACAATCTGAGGATGATTGCTCCATGAGGGATCTTTTATTTTCATCAACGCCTCCAGGGACCGCTCATATTGCTTTTTCAGCCTGTATATTCTGCCTAAAAAAGCATACGCTTCCGGAATATCTGACTCTGTCAGAAGCCCTATTGCTTTTTCATTATTTGACTCGTCTTCCGCAAGCAAATATAAAGCATAATAGTATTTCCACATGGGGTCTCCATCCGCTTCACTAAAATAGCGGAGCGCTTCTTTTAGCCCCTCTATTCCGCAGGGAGGCCAATTGCAGTGACCAATTATCTTAGGGTCAGCCATCTGCTTGTTTTCATAGGCATAGCACACTTTCTTCCAGGCTATATTCTTTTCCCTATCTGCCACAGGGAAAAAAGGAACCGTATCCACCGGCACTAAATTGACTTCGGGCAGCTTCAGAGAATGAATATCATAATATTGGTCAGCCGGTATCCAAAATTCTGTGCGGCTTGTGCTTTCATAGGGCCTTAATTCTTTTTTGTCAGCCTGTTCTTTAATGGAGCTGGCCTGAATTTCCACATAACTCTCTTTTTTTATAGAGGTTTGGTATGCCCACCGTTCCTCTTCTCCAATTCCATATAGCCATAGCTTCATGCCGGAAGCTTCCTCCTGATCAGCAATATGATAAAGGCCGGTTCCTAAGGATGGATTATACACCCCGAAGGCGTTGCAATCCGTAGTTTTCCAGAAAAAGCCGTACATCCGGTCAAAATCGGAGACCTTCTTATCCCCATTCCAGTCAAATTCGGACATTTCCCTGCTATGGCTCAGCACTCTTCCGTTAGGATAGCTGATAATACTATCCTCTCTGGCAGGAACAGCCGCATTGGACCACGACATATAAGGATGTACTTTGTTCGTCGGATTATTGAAAATTACCCTCTGGGTCAAAAAACGGTCCTCTTCACCCAAAGAGAATTCCAAGGTCCATTGCATCCCATGACAGATCTCCGTTTCACCCATCCGGACATAAAGTCTGTCATCCACCCTCTCCACCTGATAGCAAACTTTTTCAATTTGGCTGGGAGTATGGGAAATCGGAAAGCTAACTTCAATTCCTCCGCTGATAAATGCCATTCTGGGTAAGATTCTTACCGGCTTTACAGCCATGGAATCATAAAGCACTTCTTTTTCCTTTGATTTTAAACGAAGGGAAAATAATTTACCGCCCAGGTCAGGGCAGAATACGGCTTTTATAAAATTATTTTCAATTTCAATCATTTTATAGTCCTTGTGTCTGGGACGTTTTACTGTCTCCACATAGCTTTCATAAGGATATATCCCATCGGGATCATAAAGGGTGGGAATTGGTCCTTTGGTAATAATATCGTAATGCAGCATCTGTTTTTCATAGATATCATAAGCTAACATGATTGATACCCCCATTCATCTTTCTCTTATATTTAAAATTCATTTATCCTTCTATAAAAAACAACGTAGGCTTTTGACTTACGTTGTTTTTTAATCAGTTCCTATTTTTTAACAATAGAGTTCAATAGAACTCATTACCAGCTCATCTCCGGCAAAATCTCTTTTTGCAGTTCAAACATTTCGTTGATGAGCGCGACTGCACTTTGATAGCTGGATACGGTGGGATCCAACATAATTGCCTGAAGTAATTTGTTTTTGGATTTTTCTACATAAGCTTCATATAAAAGTGCGGATATAGCTCCCTGTGTCGCAATCATAGAAGCAATTGCCGTGGGGATTTTCCCGGTCTTCTGCGGATGAATACCATCTCCGTCAACAATAACCGGTATTTCAACCACCATTCCATCCGGCAGGTTCGGTGCGTATCCATCATTCATGACATTAACGCCTCCCATTCTGGTGGGCTTGTTGAATACAATTGCTTCAACGATAGGTATCCCGTACTCATTGCTGGTAGTCCAATCATCAGAAGCGGTAAAGGCTTCTTCAAATATATCTTTTGTTTCTTTTTGGGACATATCTGTTTCCCAGTCACGGCCGGCAACAGAATCAATGGTATAAATAAATTCCAGCGGATTTTCCTTATCCGCCCACGGATTCTCCGTAGCAGGGTCATAGTAATACTGCATCAGCGCACTTGCTAAAAATCCGTCACTCCATGCCATGTATTCACCAATATGGTTAGCCCCCGGGTACATCCATACTCCATATAATCTTAGCATAATCCTTGATAATGCATCATGATCCCAGCTAGCCAGCTTCGGTTTCTGCTTCTCTTTTTCTTTCAATAAAGGGTACAGATCTTCACCGGTTTTTTTATCAATGATTTTGGTAATACAGCCAAAATGGTTTAATCCGCAAACCTCTGTTTCTATATCCTCCATCTTCATTCCCAGGATATGGGCTGCCTGCCAAACGCCCCACCATTCACCGTGGCAAAGTCCAACTACTTTTATCTTGGTGGCTTTTGCGATCATTTCAACAAGCTTCGCTTCCGGGTTGGTATAGTTTAACAAATATGCATCCGGACAAACTTCTTCCATGGCATATGCAATTTCAAGCATGGGGCCTAAATTGCGTAAAGTATGGAACATTCCGCCCGGTCCGCCGTTTTCGCCATAGATCTGCCGAAAGCCATATCTGCGCGGAACATGGAAATCCTGTGACCAGTAATGATATCTGTCTTTTTCAATTGCTGTTACAACAAAGTCCGCTCCCTGCAGCGCCTCTTTTAAGTTAAGGGTTGCTGAAACTTTCGCATTTGGATTCTTCTTATCCCTGAGCTTTTTGCAGAACGCAAAGCTCGTATCCAAGGCCTCCTGTTTTATATCCATCAGCGCGATCTCCAGAGGCAATGTATTGATGGCCTCGTTGTTCAGGATATCAAAGACCGTGGACGGGCAAAACGAAACACTGCCGGCACCAATGATGGCGATCTTGATCTTCTCATACTTTTTCATAGCATATCTCTCCTTATAATTTATTGTTATTTTACATGGTCAATCCGGACACAGCTTTTAAGAGTTCTTTTCGCCTCTCTTTCATCACCTTTGTGTTTCCTGTGTAGTAAGAAAAATTCGTAAAGATCGAATTGACAATTTCATTTGCCAAATCAGGATTTTTCCTTTGAAGGATCCGGAACAGTTCAAATTCTTCTATCCCATCCCTGGTAGCCATAAGCCTGACGGAATTTTTTATCGTCTTATGAACGGGGTCCGGATACACGATGAAGCCGTCCCCCTTAAACCGCGCGGAGGAATTCAGGCCAAAGTTAATATCTTCCTCATCCCAAAAATTATATCCCCAGTGGAGAAAACCGCCCAGCCGGTATTTGAAGCAGCCCCAGGACAGTAAACGGCTGTGCCAGTAAGGCCTGTCAATGAATTTGTTAAGAAAGTACCCGGCAGAGGGCTCACAGCAGGTATATACCCATACTTCATCTCCGGCCCTCTTTCTTTCCTGAAAGAAATCCTGATTTTCATCAAACAGCTCGATACGGGGCACCCACAAATCAAGGTGTCCGGTTAATTCTCCATTCAATGCGGTTGTATCTAAGGGCTCGATACACTTTATCCCCGGCATGTATTTTCTTACCTTTTCCCTGGCGGCAATCCATGCCTCCGGGTGGCTGTTAGGCTCGTCGGCTATATGCTGCCTCCAGATAGGAAACCATCCTTTTTCCTGAAGGTGTAAATGTAATGCGGGCAAATACTGATCAAGCCAATTTTCCGCATCCATACTTCCTGAAGGTTCATTCATCATCCTCATGGTTCCGTCACGATCCCGCTTCAGTACATGAACACGGTCAGCGGAGCATTGCTCCAGTAATTGAAATCCTGTCAGCCCTTTTACAACACCTTTGTCAATAAAACGTTGTATATATTCATCAAATATACTCCAGTTAAATGAATATTTATGATCCGCGTCTATGGACGTTCCCGCGTCCAACAGTAAGTCCTGAGAGCGGACCAGCAAAATATTGCATCTATGCTCCCGCATATTCTCTGCCGCTTTGTCGATCAGTTCCCACCATTCCTTGGAATATCTGTTATAACCGTAGTAATTCTTTACAAAGTCGGCTTCCCTATAATCATGGTACCATGCCCCGGTAAAAAAAGACCAATACTCTAAATTGAATTCACCTTCCTCAGAATCCGGTATTGTCACAGGATAGACATGGAGTTCCATATTAACTTCGAAGTCACCCTCGGTGGTATGAATCGTAATTTTATCCGAGTATGTTCCGGCGGCTGCTCCCTTGGGAACATATACCGTGATCCATATACCCTGGGTTTCATTGCCGCTGACAGAAACAGACCTGTCATTCATTAGCGGATCGGGATAGCCTGTTTCATCGTTAAAATAGATATAATCCTGAAAATTGTATTTTATAAAGCGGCTGGAAATGCTGTTTTCACTGTTTATGAGATCGGTAAAACTCAGAGCTTTAATTTCAAAATTCTTGTCCGATCTCATTAAAATCTGAGCAGATTCGTATTCATTCCCTGCTGCATCCAAAACGATTATACTGCTTGAAGCATCTGGCTTCAGCGTGTTTTTAAAATTTTTATTATATGAGTCATCTGTCCAAAGCTCCATCCTCTTACCTCATTCCTGCACATAGTTTTTATATCATATGCTTCTCTTCATCAACCATTTGATTTCTGTAAAGGTCTTATAATTTATGCGTAAAAACAAATAAAAATATACTGACGGTATAACCAGCATAAATAGAAAGGCCTCAAAACTCTTTGGGTGTGTAATCCATAACAGCAGAAAAAAGATAGGTACTACAGTCTTATAGAAATAGACTACTGTATAATAAAATGCACTTTTCAAAAGCACAAATAAATTGTCAGAATAGAGTATAACCATGATGTATGACATTACTAAAAATGAAATAATAATGGCTATCAGCACATAGTTTGGAAGCACATTGCCCTGTGCAAACAAACTGGTTATTGTCAATACCGAACATATGGTTACGCCTGTAAGCGGTACTAATTTGACCCAGGTTTTTTTGTCGAACCGAAAGCCGTTGATCAGTTTAACGTCCTGTATCATATTGATGCAGCCCCGGCAAACAAATAACAGGGCTATGGGAGCCGTGAGTATGGGGATAAAAATAATAAGAAATAACAAATCCAGGATCAGCAGATTCATTACAATGGTTAAGAAACCATATAACTTCCCTTCCACACTAAGCATTTCTGTCTCCTTACTTTGATGATGAAAAGCCAGCCTCAAAGACTGGCTTTTCATCATCACTTCTATTGGTTGCTAATTCAATTTTGCAGTATTTTCAGCAATTGCCTTGTTTTGTGCATCTGCGATTTTACTATATCCATTGGAATCTCTGAACTCAGTGTATTCTTTCATCAACTGATCCACTTCAGCATCGCTTTGCGAGGTAAGAATTTTACTGAAGGTCTGGCACCATTGAGTCTTAATTCTTTCGTTATTACGATGATCTTCCGAGGTTAAATATCTATCTTTGTTAAAATCTTCATTGACCGGCTTAATATAGTCCACCGTCCATTGTTTGGGCTGCTGAAGCGCCGGAACAAATTGCTCGATACCGCTCATCCTGGAAACAAATGAGGTGTTATTCAGCATATAAATTTCACCAAAACCATATTTTCCCTGGTAGGCTACCGGATCTGAATTGTACAGGTCTTTGATTTCTTTGCTTTGTACAGCCTTTCCGTCAACAAGAGTGTAATCCTTGCCTTCTCTTCCAAAGTATGCTGCCATATTACCCTCGTCGGTTGACAGGTAAGTTACTAATTCTATGGCTTTCTGCGGGTCTTTACAGGTTTTCGAAATAAATGTGCGTGTCCAGCCTGCTAAGCTTGGACCTGCAAGCACTGCCGGATTACCTGCTAATGAGGCGGGGCCCTCCACTGCAATGTATGCTTTTTCAGGGTCCAGATTGTACCAGTTTGTTAATGTGTAAGGGTCAGCATTAAAATTTGAACTCAAGTATGCAAAATATACACCGTTTGATATTTTTGATTCCCTGTCCCCACCGCTCATGGTAATCAGATCCGGGTCCATAAAGCCTTTGCGGTTGGCATCGGCAAAAACCTTCATCCAAGCTACAAAGTCCGGATCGGTATATCGATCAACAATTTTTCCGTCTTTCGTAATTTGAATCCCTAACATATTCGCCAAAGTAATATCTGTTCCCACCCAGCTTGCTTCCAAGTTGTTGATACCAAAGGGAATCACATCTTTACCATTTGCATCCTTCGCTCCCAATGCCTTCGCTTTATCTAACGCCTCCAGGAAGCCTTGGGGGGTGGACAGATCCGGGGAACCGATTGCTTCATATATATCTTTTCGAACTAATAAACCTTCGTTACCATAGGCTCCGCCTTTTGTAAAGTCTGACGGCGGAACTGAAAAGTTAGGATACATATAAAGATGTCCGTCAGCGCTTGTGTAGAATTTGGCAATCTCCGGGTCTGCTGCTGTTTTCATAAAGTACGGATCATACTTTTCTGATAAAACATCCAAGGGAATAGATACCTGCTCTAAATCTTTAATTGCGGAGCTGCCTCCATCCACTGTAATAATGTCCGGTAAATTGTTGGCAGCGATTAAAGAATTGATCTTATCATCTCCGCCGCTTTGATAAGTGATGGTAATGCCGGTATCTTCTTTCACATAATTCGCAGCCACGGTATCTTGCTGCCCCGGTGTAAACCAGTCAAAGCCCACATACCAATTCAACTCTGCCGTACGTTTGTCGTTTTTCCAGCTTGGCGTATTTTCGTCAACCTTAATTGCTGAGTCGGGTAAGTTCCAATTACCATCATCGCTGCCGCTTTTTTTCCCGCACGCTGCAAAAGATGTGACTAACACCGCTAAAATAAGTAAAGCGGTTAAACCTTTCTTAAATCTCATAATCCTTCTCCTCCTTTTAATTCGCAGAGCGTTTACAAACTTCCAGCCGTATCAACATGCAGTAAACGCCGTTGGCATAAATGATTATTTATTCTTTAACCCCGCCTACCAGCATACCGCTGATAAAGTATTTTTGCAGGAAGGGATAAATACATACGATGGGCAAGGTCGTAATAACCATTGCCGCTTGCTGCATGGCCTGCGTCGGAATGCGGACACCCGCTTTTAAGGCATCTTGATTTCCTACGCTGGTCAGCATCAAATATAAATAATATTGAATTGGGAATAAATGCGAGTTGTCTATATACAACTTTGCTGTAAAATAGTCATTCCACTGAAACACGCCGTGGAAAAGTGCAATGGTGGCAAAAACGGGCATGGATAACGGAACTATTATTTTAAAGAAAACTTTAAATACCCCGGCACCGTCAATTCTTGCTGCTTCCTCTAATGAGGCGGGCAAGTTTCTAAAGAAGTTCATGAAAATAATCATATCGTAGAAACTAAACATCACAGGGATAATAAACACCCAGAAGGTGTTGTATAAGCCAAGGGAATTGATTAACAGGAAGGACGGTATCATACCTCCGCTGAAAAACATTGTGATAATACCCATTTTAATAAAAATACTTCTCCCCATTAAGGACGGCTTACTCATCGCATAGGCGGCGATGCCTGTTACGAATAAATGGCTGGCTACCCCGATCAAAACCCTCATGGCTGATACAAAAAATGCTCGAAAGACGGTCTTATCGCTTAAAATAATTCTATAGTTGTCCAGCGTAAACATCCTGGGCCAAAAGTAAATTCCGCCTTTCATTGAGTCCATTCCGTCATTAAATGAGAGAGCAATAATATTTACAATGGGAAATATTATTATTATGCTGAAAAACGTAATAAACGCTATATTAAATACATTAAAAATCTTTTCACCTTTTTTCAAATCCAGCTCTCCCTTCTGTCTAAAATATGGATGTATCATTATCAATTTTCTTGGTTGCAAAATTAGCCGCCAGCAAGAATATCACGGAAACCAGGGATGAAAAAATACCAACGGCTGTCGCGTAGGAATAATCTCCATGTTTCATACCCATTAAGTAAACATAAGAATCCACAACTTCACTTCTTCCTAAGTTCGCCGAGTTTTGCAGCACCAGAGCCTGATCTAAGTTTGAACCGATGAGACCGCTGATACGCAGTACAAACATCAGTATGATAATGCTTCTTATGCCGGGCAATGTAATATGCCAAATTCTTTTCAGCTTGCCTGCACCGTCCACTTTCGCCGCTTCATATAAGGTCGGGTCAATGCCTGCCATGGCGGCAAGATACAAAATCGTACCCCAGCCGACCTCCTTCCAGATATCTGAAAGTGATGCAATCCACCAGTACCCGTCAGGGTTTGCCAGGTATAAAACAGGGGAGTTGATAATGCCAAGACCCAGTAAGATATTATTAAATAAACCGGAGGTGCCCAACCACGATATCAGCATACCGCCCAGTATAACCCAGGACAAAAAGTGCGGAAGATAGGAAATGGTTTGTGTCACTTTTTTAAATTTTGAAGCAGCCAGCTCGTTAATCATGATCGCCAATATTACTTCTGCCGGAAACCCCACAAACAGCTTGATGAAACTGATACCGAAGGTGTTGACCAGGGCTTTAAAGAAAAATATATCGGTTAAAAATGCTTTAAAGTTATCAAGTCCTACAAACTTGGAGCCGATAAACCCCCGCAGCGGAGAATAATCTTGAAAAGCAACAATTAAGCCAAACATCGGAATAAATGAGAAAACAATCATTAATATGATACTTGGCCAAATCATAATTTGTAACGGCCATTGGGATATAAATCTTTTCATCTTGCTTTTTTTCATTATTACCATTCTCCTATCGCCATTCTAATAGTTCCAGAAAATTTACCTATGTTTCTGATTTCTCAAAATTTCATAATTGATTTTCTCACGTAAGTTCAATAACCATTTCTCATGATGGGAGTAATGATTAAAATCCATATGCATTTCATCGTCTAACAACCTGACCACCGCTTCTCTGCCAACGAGAGCTTCCAGTGCCGCGCATGCGTTGGCATCTTGAAATGCCTGCTGCAGCAGCTTTAAGCGAAGGGAACTGACGGGACCTTTCTTCCCCGGATAAACCAAAAATGCATCGCCGGATGGGAAACCTCTGTCCGCATCGGTATTAGTATAAGGGTTAATATCCATGTTTAAACATTTATGGCCGTACCAATGATTATATCCCCAGTGCAAAAATCCTTTTACACCAGCCCTATAAAGCTGTAATCCTATAATGCGGGTGCGTAAACCGGGCATGTTCATAAACCGGTTGGATAGTCCGTCTTTATACTCACAGCAGCAATAGTATGCCCATAGGTTCTTTACATTGTTATCGATAAATTTTGTAATATGCTCCGTAGAGGCTACGGGAATATCAACCAGCCCTCTTTCATAAAATTCATAATCGGATAAGGCATCGAGTACAGGTACATCCCAGCCGGTATTTTTAATAATATCTCTTGCGGCTGTATACTGTTCTATGTTGCTCATATTGGGTTCATCAGAAATATGGAAGTAGCATATATTTTCTAATCCCTTTTCTTTCAGGAACAGATGCAAAGCTCCTAAAAATGACGTTAAAAATCCTTTGTAATCATCTGAATCAGCAGGCGTATGCCATCCGAAAATTTTAGTTTCAACACCGTCCACCTCCGCATAGATCTTCGGCGCGTATTCTGCACCCCATTGTGAAAACAAATGTGTCATTTCAAAATATTGAATCCCTTTTGCCAGGCACATGGACATAAACCGATCTAACAGCGTAAAATCATAGGAATAGATGCCGCGGTTCTTTTTAATTTTCACAAGCTGGACGGTGGGTCTGTCTCCATTCACATACATTTCAAGTGCCGGCGAAAAAAGCGGTGTTAAAATCATATTCATTCCGTGTTCAACGTAATTATCCAGGTAGTTGCCGATGATCTCAAAATGTTCATCCGACAGCATTGTAACCTTATGAAAATCCGCAATGCAGTCAAGATAAAACCACTCCGTATGCTTTAATACAGGAGATCCTATGGGTGCATCCAACAGATCAATTGTAAAAATCTCTGTGGCGGCGGTTTTATTTTCATGGACAATATGCAGCGGAATTTCATATTTACCTGCATTTAAATTCTTCGTTTTTACAGTAACCCAAAAGCTGTTCCATTGTCCGCTAACGGCATGGACCCAGTTTCCCGGATAGATAGGGTCCGGATAAAGTCCGGCCTGGGTTTTTAACAAATAATCATCATGGTCATCATAATTCGGCAGCATGGACGGAACTAAGCCCACATGACCGATTTCTATCCTGTCATTGATTTCCGAGGTAATGGCGACTTCCACATTATGTGCCAGGCACTCCGCTTTCACTGCAAGCTGAAAGGAAACTGCTTCCCCGATCAATGCAGAGCTTCTATAAAAACAATCCGCCTGCAGCTCATCATTGGGAAACACCTTCACCAATGTGCTGATCAATCTGGTGTCAAACTTCATTCTCATCACCTTCTTCCAATGGAGGAAAAGCATTTTTTTCTACAATACAAACCAGGTTTTTGTGAAGCTTCAATAAGGTCACCGGTATTCTTGTAGAAATATATTCGCCGTGAAATTCCCTTACTGCTTTCTCTTTCTCTGCTCCGGATACTAATAATACTATTTTTTCTGCTGCAAAAAGATTGGCAATTCCTAAGGTAACTCCCTGCTCCACTTGCTTATCTGCCGTTGTCAGCATTGCATGTGTTTTGGTTTTTTTGTCAAGGGTAACCAGATGAGGTCCCATTACCAGATAATCATCCGGCTCATTTAACCCCAGATGCCCATTCTTGCCTACCCCCAGAACAGCCAGATCAATGCCGTTCAGTTCATCTAATCTTTCCTGTATCCTGATACATTCGGCTTCCCAATCCTTGGCTTCACAATCAAAACCGATATAGGCACTCTCCGCAATATTTAAAGGCTTTAAAAGCTCCTGCCGGATATAATATTCACAGGTAGCATTGCATTCCGGCGAAAGGCCTACCCATTCATCCAGTTTAATAAAAGTAACTTTGCTGATGTCTATTTTTTCTTCCTTCACCCGGTTTGCGAACAACCGGTAAGCCAGAAGCGGGGATTTTCCCGTTGCAATGATAATAACGGCATCCTTTTTATCAATAACCGTATCCACCAGGATATCTGCTAATTTCATGCTTAATTCTTCATAATTTTCCATCCTATGATTGGTATACATATCTCACCTTCCCACTGCCCGGAATCTTTACTATTCCTATTCCGGCAAAAGTTCTCTTGTCTTTCGCCCCTGTCATCATGCAAATCAGACACTTCCGGTTATTCACCTTCGAGTCATTCATGGCCGGACAATATCATATTTGCTCCTGCCAGTGCAGGATTGACCTGCTCGCTTGCAGGCAATACCTGAAACGGATATACAAAATCCTCACATTCTGACCCATAATCTTCCAGTATGATTTCTTTCACAAATTCAAAGTAATCCTTCATCAACCCGCCGCCCAGAATCACAATATCCGGTTTAAAAATAATACTCAGATTCCAGAGGCCGTTTTTGATTTCCTGACTGAAATTCTCTATGAAAATCCCTGCCTTTTCTTCTCCGTTTTTATAGGCCTGAAATAAATAGTTGAAATCTTCATACCCAATTTCCTGTGCACGTTTATTCACTGCCGTACCCGAACACAAGCTTTCAAAACAGCCTTTATGACGGCAGTAACAGGTTTCGCCATAGGAAGCCACGATCACATGTCCCATCTCAGGATGATACTCTCCTTCTCTGTACAGGAAGCCTCGATTCCAGCATGCCGCCCCGATTCCGGTTCCGAAGGTCAGCATCAGAACTTTATGGTATTTCAAGTTACGCAGGAGAACCTCACCAAGCAAAGCAGCATTGGCATCATTCTCCATCTTAACAGTAATCCCGGTCAGCTCCTCCATCCTTTTCACAATCGGATAGCCTTCCCATCCCGGTAAAGTATAAGGATTCTCGATGATACCTTTTGTCACATTGACAGGTCCCGCACAGGCGATTCCAATTCCGCCCAGACTGCTGACCGTCATGCCCATCTGAGTACAGAACTCTTCCAGGATTGTTACAATTGATACGATTGCCTTCTCGGCCTTCTGTTCTCCTGTCACTGTAGGGATACATTTTTCCTTCATGACGATACCTTCCGCATCTACGATCCCGACCTGTATCTTGGTTCCTCCTATATCTACTGCTCCCATGAACTTTTTGGTCATCTGTTGTCCTCTTCTCTCCATTATAAAATCGTATTAAATAAATTATTGGAGGCAATTAAAGCGGTTCCTGCAATACCTGCATAGTCTGTTCTGCATCCTTGAACCTGTACTTCAGATAAGGTTAATCTTGCTACTTCCTTCTGAATTGCTTCTATCAGGATATCTCCGCCGTTAAGTACCAATTCTCCTCCGATTACCACCAAGTCAATATCAAGCATATTCACTAAATTGGTAATATAGGGGCATAGAGTTCTCGTAATATAGCGAATCACTTCCCTGTCCATCTCATATCTCAGGCGATAATTTTCAAATTTTTCGCATAAGGTAACATGGGAAAGACTTTCCTCCAGCCAACCGGTTCTTCCCCTCGATACTTCACAATCAACACTCGGCAGGGAATATCCGATTTCTCCGCAGAGATAATTACATCCGTGCCTCAATTCCTTGTTCAAAATAATCCCGGCACCAATTCCGGCACCTATGGAGATGTAAAGCAGATCCCTTCCGCTCTCCGTTGCTTCTCTGATATAAAATTCACCAATTGCGCTGGCATTTACATCATTCTCAATAAAGACCGGTTTCTGGAACTTCTTTTCAATCAGCGTTAATTGCTCTGATATATTAAATGGTTGATTGATTCCTACATAGGGAGCAAAGTAAACGATTTTTTCTTCATTATTCACGGCTCCGGGAATGCCCAGCCCTATGCCGCAATAATCCAAATTTTCCTTTACCAGTAATTCTTCAATCTTTTCAATGCTCTTCTCCACTACCTGAAAAAAACTGTCTCCCATATTGGCAGGCACCCTGGAAACGGTTTGATATCTAATTTTCCCATCCAAATTCACAAGTCCTACCGATAGATTATTTCCTTCATATTCAATTCCGATGGATAACATAATATCCGGGTTAAATGCCATGGAGACCGGATGTCTTCCCACAGAAGTACTCTTCTTGCCTAACTGAACTAAAATTCCTTTCTCCAAAAACTCGTTTACAATCGTCAATATGGAAGGGCCGCTCATACCTGTCATCTCAGATAACGCCACTCTGTTAATCTCTCTTTCTTTCCTAATGATATCAAATACTATTTTGCGGTTCATCTGTTTCATATCTGCTGAGATCATGGCTTTCATAAATACACCTTACCATCCTTTTTGAATTAATTAAATCATTTACTTATCTAATATCCACATTATACATTATACCGAATAACATGTCAACTTTTTTTATTTTTCAACCCATATTGCCCATTTATACTGCGTTTTAATGGTTTTTTATTTAATTAATTGACTTTATGTATCAGCCTGTGATAATCTGTTTCTATAAAGGGAACCAATAGATCAGGGAGGATTTTATTATGATAAATAACTATAAGGAACTTATTTCTCAAATGTCATTGACTGAGAAATTAGCACAGATGACGCAATTGTGGGGAGAGAGTCCCGATGGCACTCCTCTTATGGGAATCGAACACGGCTTCCATAAAAATAAAGACTTATCAACCCATGCCGGCTCTATTCTCGGATATTACGGAGCAGAGAATATCATCAAAGCCCAGAAAGCTCATCTGGAAGAGCGAAACAATAAAATACCTCTTATGTTTATGACCGATGTGATCCACGGCTTTCGTACCATCTTTCCTTCTGTCATAGGATTAGCGGCCACATGGTCTCCTTCTCTTATAGAAGAAACAGCCGCTGTCGCTGCAAAGGAAGCCTCTGTCTCCGGAATTCACGTAACTTTTTCTCCCATGGCAGATCTGGTACGCGATGCCAGGTGGGGACGAGTGGTTGAAAGCGCCGGTGAAGACCCTTATCTAAACAGTCTTTACTCCGCAGCTTTTGTCCGCGGATATCAGGGTGATCATATGGGCGAACCTTACCGTATTGCAAGCTGCGTAAAACACCTTGCAGGTTATGGTGCCGCGGAAAGCGGAAAGGATTACAACTCTGTTGAAATCAGTGACTATCAGTTATACAATAACTATTTTCCTTCCTTCCGGGCTGCTTTGTACAATGGCTGTAAGATGGTTATGCCAGGCTTTCATACATTAAACGGTATACCCTGTACGGTCCATGATACTCTGCTGAGGAAAATATTGCGCGAGGAATGGGGATTTGACGGGACTATTATCACCGACTGCACCGCTGTCTATGAATTAACAGCGCACGGTGTATGTATCGACCAGGCGGACGCTGCCATGTGTTCCATACATGCCGGTAACGATATTGAAATGGTTTCCACCACGTTCTATGAACATGGAGAAGAGCTCTTTAAAAACAACAAAATTACACTGCAGGAAATTGATACTGCTGTTGAACACATTTTAAGACTAAAGGATGAACTGGGTTTATTTGAAAATCCATATAAAGATGCAAGCATAGACAAAGAAAAAGAGTTTCATTTATGTGAAGAACATCTTGCTCTTGCAAGAGAAGTCTCCGCTAAGTCTCTTGTGCTTTTGAAAAATGAGGGAAATGCACTCCCATTATCCCCAAATGAAACCATCGCTTTAATTGGCCCTTATGCAAATTCAAAAAAGCATCTGGATATTTGGCACTGCAACGGGAAAGAAAGCGAATGCACCAGTATCTTCGAGGCATTATGCGATACGGCTCAGGTGAAATATGCCCCCGGCTGTGAGCTGATTGATTTAGGCGCACCTGACAGCGGCCCTTTTACAGATACCAATGCCCTCCGGGAAGCGGTAAAGCTTGCTGCTTCCTGTGATAAAGTCATTCTGGCATTAGGCGAACATCCAAATATGAGCGGCGAAGCCGGAAGCCGTGCCTTTCTTTCTCTGCCGGAAAATCAGATGAACCTGCTCCGCCGTATTACCGCCTTGGGAAAGCCTGTTGTTGTGGTTTTGTTTAGCGGACGTCCTTTAGCCCTTGAGGAAGTTTCGGCAAGCTGCAATGCACTCCTTCAGGCATGGTTTCCCGGAACAGAAGGAGGAAATGCAATTGCGGATATCCTGACCGGTGCCAGAAAGCCCTCCGGAAGACTGACCATTTCTTTTCCCCGCAGTGTCGGACAGCTTCCGCTTTACTACAACCATCTTCCAACCGGCCGTCCCCAAAGTGAATCCTCCGATTCCAACCGTTTCGCTTCCGGATATATTGATTCCTCCAATGCGCCTCTCTATCCTTTTGGATATGGATTGACCTATACCACATTTGAGTATTCCAATGTTACCTTGTCCAAAACTGTTATAACACCCGACGAAACCTTACAAGCTGAAGTTCATCTTAAAAATACCGGAAAAGAGACCGGCACGGAAACCGTTCAGCTATACTTACGGGATTGGGCAGGCACCTATTCCCGTCCTGTACGCATGCTGAAGGATTTCCGGCAGATTACCTTATTACCGGAGGAAGAGACTGATGTAGTATTTACCATTAGCAGGGAACAGTTGGAATATTACATTCCATCCCGCGGCACTGTATTAGAACCGGGCAAATTTAGTGTATTCATTGGCCCTGACAGCAGAACCACAAATCAACAGAGCTTTATCCTGGAATGCAAATAGATTTATTTAACAAAAGACACTGGTCAAATCTTTTCTTCTGATGTAAAATGCTATTATCTTATGGCATGAGGAGGAGAAGGGAATGATGCAGAACAAGCAGACAGAACTGAGAATACTGCCCGCAGACCTGATGTGTGAATGCAAAATAACAGGTGTTCCTTCTGATCCATCTCATTTTTTACACAACCATGATGGCTGTGAGATTTTCCTTTTATTAGAGGGGGATATAAACTTTTATACGGAAGCAGACGGCAAAAGATTGAAACGCGGCGACCTCATATGCATGCGTTCTTATGATTTTCATCGCGGAGAATTGCTGAGTCCGAATCTCTATAGCCGGATTACAATTAACATCCGGGATGGATTATTAAAGTCCCTTTCTACTGAAAAAACAGACTTATCCTCCTGCTTTTATTATAATTCATCCAAGAATCTTAATATATTCCGTTTAAAGGAAGAAGAAATTGCCCGGTTTACAACACATGCTTCTTTCCTTGAGGCTACCCTGAATTCCTATGATTTTGGCAGCGATATCCTGGCTGATACTTATATTAAACAGATTCTTGTCATGATCAACAGACTCACCGTATCACAGAATATTCCCAACTATTCCGGAATTATGCCGGAGCTGGTAGCTGACACCTGTGCCTATATTGAGGATCATCTTACGGGGGAACTCTCCCTGCAAGGCCTTGCAGGGCATCTCCATCATAACGGAACTTATGTCAGCAGATGCTTTAAGAACATTATGGGGATTTCTCTGCAGCAATATATCATCGCAAAAAGAGTAGTCTTTGCGCAGAAGCTTCTGCGCGAAGGCCACTCTCCCAGTGATGTCTGTTATATGACAGGTTTTAATAATTATTCTAATTTTTCACGTACCTTTTCCAAACAGAGCGATTGTTCACCCAAACAATATCAGCTAAAATATAAGGGGCTTTATTCCTTTTCATAATTTCCAACCGTAAAGCTTCCCTCTCCAAAATTCTCTACCGATGCATTTTTTTGATAAAAATAAATGGCATGCTTCTGAATACCCTCCACCGTATAATACTCGTCCTCCGGCTGTATCGGCAAGCTGACTGTTTTCTTTTCAAAGCCTGCCTTGTAAATGGCTGTAATCAATTCCACCGTCTTCTTTCCATCGATTCCCGTAATCATCGGACGGATACTATTCTCAAGAGCTGTCAGAAGATTCTCGATCTCTCCCGCATGACCCTCGTATTTCAAATCTTCCAGACTTTCATAATAATCGTCCAGCTTTTTCATCAGCTCCCGGTTATGGCCTTCTGCCGGAAATCCATTGGGTTGTGAGACTTCCGCCACACAGGACCACGGAGCTGCAATTTTTGCATTTTCACACTGAAGAACAATTCCCTGCTCTTCCCCATGATGCACAACAGAGCTTGTTACCTCGCCCACAGAACCATCCGCATAACGCAGGGCCGCAAAGGAAAGATCCTCTACCTCAGAATTGTCGTGCATGACATTAGCCAGCATGGAAGTCACCTCTGCCGGAAGTTCACCTTGCATCCAGTTAATCATGTCAATATGGTGCACCGCATGATTCAGCGTCGGACCTCCGCCTTCTTTCTCCCAGGTACCCCTCCACCACAAATCATAATAGCAGTGTCCCCTCCACCACAGGGAATTAATATGCGCACAGCGAAGCTTTCCTGCCAGGCCGCTGTCCAGGGTCTTTTTCAGCTTATAGATACTGTTTCGGAAGCGATTCTGGGCAATACACCCCAGGACTACGCCATTTCGTTTCTCCGCCTCCAGCATTTCGTCACATTCTTTTAAGCTGGGCGCCATCGGCTTCTCTACTAATACGTTCTTACCTGCATTCATGGAATTGACTGCGATTTCGGCATGGCTGGACGGCGGCGTGCACACATGTACAAGGTCAATTTTCAGTCCGGATGCCAACATTTTCTCATGGTCGTCAAAAACCTGCGCATTCTTCAACCCATACTTTACCTTGGCTGCCTCGGCTTTTTCCGGATAGATATCACATAGAGCCACAATCCTGCACCGCTCCTGAAAAGTCAGAAGTCCTTGTATATGGGCATTAGAAATCACTCCGGTTCCTACAACTGCTACATTGATCATCTCAACACATTCCTCTCTCGAAATTATGATAATCCATCGGGCTCTTCCTTATTTCCTGACATTCCTGACTTGCATACTACTTTATTTTTTCGGCCTGCAACTCAGCTCTGACACATAGCTCCGCCGCTTTAAAAGCATGCTCCTGCGTCATGGCATTCTCTGTCCGGTTGATACAGTCAAGAATCAATTGTCCAAAATAGGGATATCCCACCTTCCCCGTTACCTCAAAATGCTGCTCCCCATCCTGATTAACCAGATAGACATGATTGCCGGTTCCGTCCAAAGATCCTATGTTCACATATTTTCGTAATTCTATATATCCTTTCGTACCCAGAATAAAGGTTCTTCCATCTCCCCAGGTTGAGAGACCGTCCGGCGTGAACCAATCCACTCTGAAATGCTGTGTAGCCCCGTTGTCTCCTACCAGCATGGCATCTCCGAAATCCTCCAGTTCCGGATAATCCGGATGCCCGTAATTGCCTACTTGACTGTATTTGACCTGGGCGTCCCCGACCCCGCAGTAATACAGGAACTGCTCTATCTGATGGCTCCCGATATCGCACAAAATACCCCCATAATATTCCTTCTTAAAGAACCATTCCGGCCTCCCGCTGGGATCTCCTACCCTATGCGGTCCGAAGCCGTCAATATGAAAGGGGGTGCCGATCGCGCCCTGTTCGATCAGATACCCGGCAAATACCGCAGCTTCCACATGGATGCGTTCACTGTAATAAACCATATATTTCTTTCCTGTTTTTTTCACCATGTCCTTGGCTTGCGCAAGCTGATCCAATGTGGTAAGGGGTGCTTTATCCGTAAAATAATCTTTACCGGCAGCCATCACCCTAAGTCCCAGTGCACAACGCAAGCTCGTCACCGCCGCACCGCAGACAAGCTTCACTTCCGGATCATTTAAAATCTCTTCCTCCGAGGAAGCTGCTTTTACCTCCGGAAATTCTGCCATAAACCTCTGCACTTTCTGCGGATCCGGATCGTATACCCATTTCAATGTTGCACCCGCCTCAATCAACCCGTTGCACATCCCATAGATATGTCCATGATCCAGCGCGATTGCCGCTATCTGAAATTCTCCGGGCGCTACCACAGGATCCGGTTTTCCCTTGGGTGCATAATTCATACCGTCTTTTTTATTACTCATTTTCTTTCCTCCTCCTGGTTGTAAACCGAACCGCAACTCTTACGGTCCCAACCAATATTTCATTTTATTATTGACATCTTGTTTTTCAATTGTGTATAACAGCAATATAGCACGTTGTAATATGCAATTAATACACGATTAATGACTATTTTCTTTGCGAAATACGACTTTTATGATTCTGTTATAACCAGGTGCTCAGGAAGCCGTTGATTCATAATGACGCAGGCTCAAACGAAAGAGCGCATAGCAGGGAATTACAAATAATAAACCAAGCACCGGCAACAGCATAAACAATTTGTTCTGTTCTCTGTCCAGCAGGTACAATGACGGATAGTATTGAAACAATGCCAGCGGAATACAATAAGTAACCAGCTTTCATATCCTCTTGCCGTATATAGAATAAGGATAGCGTCCAAACTGGCGTACGCCGCAGGTAAAGATGTTAGTAGCATCCGTTCCCTAGATTGTGAAAAAAATCCATTCTGAGCAGCAGGATCTGTGCTATGACGCTTCTCGGCCTTACAAGTGCGCGGTCAAACTCTCCTTTGGCGAGCATTCCCGGAAAACCGGCAAATCCGCTTCCCAGCATCTTCACCAGGAAAAAAGACATCAGCACAATGGAATCGCATAAAAGCATCTGCTCATAGATAAAGTCTTCAATTGAATTGAAACATGAAAACATAAAATGGATACCACGAAACGACCCAAAGGATATATACCATTATAAGGCATGATAGACAAAAATCGGTTCTATATGTTTAAAATATAAGTGTCCGTCTTCCCATGGCTGAAAATGAAGATCCATTCTTGAATCATTCCAATTTTGCGGAGTCCCGGAGGTGCTCAACTTTTTAGGGGCCAGGGGCTCTTCTACAATTGCCGGGAATTCCTGATAGCCGAAGAGAAGATTCTCATGCATAGCAATAATCTCATATTTGGGCCCTAAGAATGCCCGCTCCTCTTGAAGCTGATAATGATAATAGATATAGCTGCTCATCATCGCCGGCTTCAGGCGGGCAACTCTGCCTTTTCTGCTTTCCACCGGCTCTTTTCTTCTCCAATGCTCCTCACTCACCGGCTCATTGAAGTGAAATACATCAAACATGGGAATCCATTTGCGCTTGACTTCCTTTCCTGGCCAATCCTCCAGGTAATCACCCACCCTTTGAAACAATTCCTCCGGCTGTACTTCATCCTTGAGGCATTCGCAATATAAGAAAATATTCTTCTCCCAATAATATGCTGCAATTACCATTGCATGTCCATCTTCCACCAGACCCTGCACTTCTTTTTCCTTCTTTAACAAATTAGTTACTTTATCCTCATAACCATCTTTTATTTGTGATCTAAATATTAGCCGTTTCATATGCTTTCTCCCGTTTCATAAATAATCAAAGGTATTTAGAATTGCTTTAGTCATTATAAACTATTGTTTTGTATTATTCAATAAAACCCTTCTTTGGTATAATTCCCCGCCATCGTAATGTTATTGTGTGTAGGCTACGGTATTTAAACCTGGCAATAGACGTTTTTATTTCCTTTCCCAATTTTATTTCGATATCCTCCATAAATATTAGCTCCAATCCATGCACCCATAAAGGGGGCGGCGCCAATACTTCGGCGATGGGCTCCAACAATCCGAATTTCAATCCACGCACCCATAAAGGGTGCGACAGCTATATATTGTGCTATATAGCAGCATATAACAAGAACTAGATTTTTATCTTCTCTTTCATTCTTGTAACATTAAAAAACAGAGTTCATTTTACCCTTTTTGAGTGCGAAAGTCCCTGGTTTTACATGTGAGCTTAGGGTTCGCACTTGTCATATAATCATGGCCTCATCAACTTTATATGTCTCCTTGGCGCCGATATGCTGAACTTTCTTTTCATAATTATCACCTAATCTGTAGAATCGAAGACTATCTGTCTCCTTATCTATCACATCCAGCAATTGTTTTTTTACCCTTAATAATTCAGCCTCCGTTAGCTTACATTCAAATACAGAATTCTGTACCCTTTGACCATAATTTACACATATCTTCGCCACTTTCCGCAATCTTCTCTGCCCCTTGAGTGAAGTTACATTAATGTCATAAGTTATTAATATATACATAGTTTCCTCTACTTCCAGAAAAATGGTGGGTATTGGTCTATATCGCCTCTAAGATATCTGGCCAGCAGCAATGCCTGTGAATAAGGAACCAATCCCCAAGACATTTTCTCACTTAAATATGGATGAGTTAATTCTTCCTGCTTATTCTTCTGCCATTCACTGATAAAACTTCTTCGTGCGGAATCCTTAATGTATACGGAATTATTGTCATTAATCTCAAAGTCATCTGCATGAAGCTGCTTTCGATTAATGAGAGAAAGAATAAATCGGTCTGCTATCGGAGCTCTTAATTCTTCTATTAAGTCATTTGCCAGCGACGCTCTTCCGGGCCGGTCTTGATGCATGAATCCAACATAAGGATCCAGTCCAACTGTCTCCAATGCTGCAGTAATATCATTCGCCAACAGCGTATAAGCAAAGGATAACAAACTATTTACACGGTCTTCTGGAGGCCTCTTACTTCTGTTATGAAAATAGAATTCCTCCTTTTGATTCAAAATCATATGATCAAAAACACCGAAATAGATCATTTGTGCCATGCCTTCAAAACCACGCAATTGATCCAAATTCTCGCTTGCTTCTATTTCATGCATATAATTACTCAGCCTTTCAGAAGCACTTTCCATCTCTCCCACCGGCACTCTGAGCGGATATTGCCTGATATAACGTTCTAACTGCCATTTTTCATTATACACCTTTCCGAGAATAAAATTACGGGCAATATTAAGGCTCTCTTCTTGATTATCAGCAACACGGTATTGCTTTTTACGCAATAACACATTCCCTCTTGTTTCACCAATTACTCTTGCACGAAACCGTCCTGTTGGAGTCAAAAAGCATATGGATATATTCTTTTCCATACATTTTTCCATTAAGGCAGGGCTCATGCCCATATTAGAAAAGCAAACAATCCCTTCCAGATTATGAAGCGGGTATCTGGCAAGAATAACATCTTCTTCCTTTACGGTAACGTTTTCTCCGCTTAAGCCAATGTATACCTCAGGCTTTGTAATGAACAGTACATTCAACAGTTGCCTCATTCTGATATCCTCCCCAGGATATATTGTTTGACATTCTTATTGCTATTGAGTTCCGGTAGACAAAGATCCTTTAGAGAGCAGGTTTTACACTTTTTACCCGTTCTAACTTTAGGTGTATAGCCGCGATCCATGTATGAATGCATCTCTTCCACCATTTCTTTAAGCTGTTGCCGGAGCACATCTGTAAAATGTACCTCTTCTCTCCTCCTTGTTTCAAAATAGAAAAGATATCCCATTTCGATTCGCATCGCCAGCATTTCTTCCAAACAATAAGCTTCGGCCAGCAGTTGAAGCTTATCCGAATTATCCTCCTTTGGTTTTCCCCGCTTATATTCGATTGGAGTAACAGAGTAGTATCCGTTATATTGCGGTAGAAAGACCCCTCCTTCGGTTTCCTTCAATTCCACAACATCACATTTACCTGTAATCCCCAAGGTTTGTGATTTGACCGGCAAGGCATGAACCGTTATCGTATCTTTTCTCCTCTCATAGAATTCCGGATTATCCGCCCTTTCATGCTTTAACTCCCCATCAACAGTGAAATAATTATCCTCCCACTGCTGTTCAACATGAATCAATGCCCACTGTCTCCTGCAAAACACAAAATGCTGGATTCCGGAAATCATGAGATAATCTTCTTCTTTATAATCCTTCAAGTACCTCTACCTGCAGACCTTTTTCTTTCAACACAGCAAGCTTTTGCTTGTTTAAGCTGATAGAATAGTCTTCATATTTCGCTGGCCTGATGTTCTTATCCTTCACCTCAGTTTCAACCAATTCATGGACTTTAGCGCTGGATGCGACCCCTAACTTTGACGGATGTTTAAACCAATAGAGCTGTTTCACTTCCATACTGCCCTCCGGTCTTGCGGAAGAAGAATCATTTACGAACAATGAGCACAGAGCATCCTTCACTATCTCTGCATCGGCAGCCGTAAAACCTGTTTTTTCTGCAAAATACGCATTGATGCTTCCCTTCACTTTATATACTCCAAACTCTACAAAGTGTTTCGTTCCCATTGTGTCGGAAGATCGTGTAGCACCTTCCTTTGCTTTCATTCCATTCGTACTCCGGGTAATCTGCATACTCATAACGTCAACCGGACTCAGGCTTTTCGCCAGAGTAATCGAAACAGATCCCCGAATACCGATGGAACGGCTTTGAAAGGTCATAACCTGACCAAAGCTGCGCACATCAATCCACTTCTCGCAGGATACCTGATACACCTTATCATCCGGATCTATCCTGGGCTGTTTAAATTCCGCTCCAAACCTCTCTTCCAGAGATTTCATGGCATCATCAATCCTGTCATTTGCCTGCACAAAAATGGAATGTCCCATATCCTGCATTCGGTTTCTAATCTTACGTTTGATACACACATCACTGATTTCACCATACCCGTCATAATCCGTTCTCGGCATGTTTTCATTCAGCGGATCACCATTGGGATTGGCCCCAAATACAGTGAAGAACATCACGAAATCAATCTTATTTTCCAACGCAGTCATTATTTACTTCCTCCTTCTTCTTGATTCATATCCTCATTATTTTGTTTACTCTCTTTTTTTGTATAGAAATCCTGTTTCTGAGCATAATAGCCAAACACAAAATCTTCATCCAAAGGCCGGTTCTTTTCCGCCTCATAATTGTCCGATTCTCTGATTTTCTTCGTAACATCTGCTATTATACTGTCATAATACCTAACAGAGCCGTAGCTGATTTTAATCAGCCTCTCCCTGTAGGGCTTCACTTTCTCCTCCAGAATCATGAGGGTTCTACCCGGCATCTTGGTATATACGCTCCAAAGCCGTTCTGCATTAGTCGTCCGCCTGTCCTTATTGTCAACGATCCTGCTATTTAAAACATCCTGTTCCATTTTCTCGTAGGTCGCCAGCAACATACCGTACCAATAGCTTCGATTCTGTTTACTTTCATCCAACATCTCACTCACCTCTTTCTTCCCTTGATTATCGATCTGATATTTTTTAAAAATAGAGCAGCCCATGGCCAGTACGTAATTCCAGGTCTTATCATAGGAATTACGTCTGCATAGATTCTCCAGCATCCGATTCTTCAAGTCAAACGGAAATCTACGATGCTCTAAAATACATAGGAGCAGACGTTCCAGGGTCTTTGTCCTCAATTTGGAATTCTTACATTCCACATACCCCTTATCCGTTTCCTGCCCGAATATCGCGTCCGCATAACGGAAAAGGGAAGGTGTTTCCCTAATCAGCTTTTTTGTTGTGTTATTGAAGAAAACCCAGCTCGCAGATTGATACCAATTATCTACCCGCTCGAACAACTGAGATTTAGGAAGTTCTCTGAAATACTTGACCGAAATCCGGCCATTAGAGATCTTATCCAAAATCATAACATAGAACTTACCCTCCGGATCAATCTTGTTTTTCTTTCCCGTTATATAATCATTAACCACAACAGACATACTTCCGCCAAAGGTTTTAGGAGAAGCATATTCCTCTTCCTCCTCCGGGTCCTCATAAGGAGAAATCGGATCCAACAGATTAACTCGTTCCTCATTGCCAATATCATCGGAGAACCAGTTGACAAGAATACAGCTTTCACCGATCTGCCTCTTGTTTTGACCATTTTCCAGCAAGTACTTCAGCATAAGGTGAATTTTCTGCGATGCTTCATATCCGATATGGACAATCTCTTCTCCCGCATCGAATCTTCCATAATAGGTCTCGTTATGGTTGCTGATGGAAACCAGCTTGGCATTACCCAGCAGACCGCGATGCCTAGATACGCAGTAAGCCATTTCCCCAGATATATCGCATCTTTCTTGAGGCTGTCCGGCATTTTTCTGCCGTATATAGCCGATATAATTTTGATGCAGCTCCCGATCTGTACTCACAGAAAGGTTCTCTTCCATCGATTCATCCGTTTCTATACGGAAAGTGACAAAGGTCTTATCCAGGTTAATTGTTTTTTCCGTCTTCTCACCTTTATTAATAATAATCGCATAATCCATGCCTATTTCATAATCCATACCCGCAAAAAGCGAATCAACACAGTCTCTGAATATGGTTCCCCTGCCTAGATACTCATTTAGTGCCCCCAGCAAACGGTTAGGGTTCCCTGCTTTAGTATAAGAAACCCAGTCTTCCCGGATGCTTTCATACTCCTGATGCTTCTCCGGGTCGAGCTCTTTTGACAGATAGGATAATTCATCACACAGCGGGTGAGGTGCTATTACTTTTCCTGCCCGTATAATGGAACTTTCTGTGATGGGGAAGATGATAATCTGATCCTTGGGCACCCACTCCGCTTTGATAAATTCTCCTCTTTCATTGAGCGTAACTTCTATTATATCATTGGTGCCGGCAGACTTCTTACTTGAATGGTATACCGGAAGTAATACGGTCTGCTGAGACAGTTCTGTCCGATCTACCATATCATTGTCAGCCGCATTGCAATATGTTCTGTATAGTGCAGTCAAGACACTCATTCTGTCTCCACCTCCTCAGTTAATGAACCGAATTCATCCTCCGCAAATATCATATTTTTTCTTGTGAAAGGCTTAAAGTTATAATTTCTCAAAATGTGATGAATCTGGCATTCTTCCGGCCTTACAAAATCAATTCTTCCATCCTTCATTCTTATGTCGGTAAAACCGGATATTAATTTATCCGGGTCGCCATATACTGTCTCATCCGGATAAAGAAAGGAATGAAACATAATCCCGAAAGAAAGCTTCTTTCCATCATAATAAGTGGGTGCTGCCTGAAATTGATCCTCCCTAATTCTCTCCGCGTATCCAACACATTCTCTGGTACCCAGAAACAGATCTCTTCTTCCGCCTTTTGCTATTGATCTAAGAAGAATCTGTTCATGCTTTGTCTCATTCCTATCCTCTATTAATTCGGAACGGTTTTGATTCCATTCAAAATGAAACTGAACAAGGTACTCCACATCACGAAGGTAGGTATAATAATTTAAATCATTGCCCCCATTTTTCAGCGGTGCCCGAATCCCCTTCGTCTCTGTCTGAATTTTTTTTACTACTTTCACTGAATCAATGTAATAAACCAGGGTAGGCTTCCAATACAGTTGCTCGGTGATACCTTTGAGAGCCTGATAGGTAGGAATCTGATAGGTGTATTTCTCCCCTCCCCCTTTCGTTACTGGATCCGTGAAAAGGGCATATTCTCCGTACAGACGATAATAAAAGGGCCTTGACTTAAACTTTTCCTCCATAATAAATCCTCCTTCCTTATACAATTAAATCCGCAAGCCGGTCCATAACAACTCCTCTTTTCCCATTATAATACTCCTTTTGCAAAATATATATATTAAATTCCTTATTTTCTGTAATATATGGTTGATTTTTAGCAGAAGTGTATAAATTGACCGTATATCGCTGAAGCTGCTGCAATAATTTCTTAACTCCTGCATAATCTGCTTTTTCCATTAGCTGCTCCAGCTTATCCAGCAAATCCTGATTCTCATAAGCTACAATTACTCCTGTTGTCTCTTGGCCAATCAGCTCAAAATTCTCTGCTGCCCGCCGAAACGCCTGAAACAATACCGGATTTTGATTTCCCGGCTTCCCCATGAGATGATAGGCGTCCCTGTCCGGTGTATTTCTTCCCAGTTCCTCCAACATACTGCTATTCCTTTTAAGATCTGTATAATGTAATTTGTTTTTATTTTCCACATAGTATTTATTAAAATATGGTTCCTGTAAAGTTCCTATTTCTATTGCATCGTCTTTTGCACCTTCCGCACCTTTCCGCGCGCGGATAGCATATTCTGAAGCATCTGCCGTGACTTTAATATCCGGTAGTTTTAAGAGATTTTCTTCCACGTACCTGATAATATATAACTTACCATGAACATATTTTCCATCCAGCATCAATTTTCCTTCTCTGTTGCAGCGTCCCGCACATTGAATCAAGCTGTCGATACCTGCCAGTGAACGAAATACTACATCAAAGTCCACATCTACTCCCGCCTCAATTAACTGGGTGCTGACACAGACGACCTTTTTATGGGCACACTCCTCCCTATTCTGCTGCATTTTCACCTTCATATCCAAGATGATATCAAGCCGGTTAGCAGCACACATATTAGTGGTCAGATAAATAATCTCTGTCTCCGGCAAATTATCCTCCAGATAATCACACAATTTAGCAACCGCAGACTTTGTGTTTAATACCACAAGGCAGCTATCAAAAACCTCCAGCTCAGCTGCAATAAGAGAAGATATCTGTTTCGTAGAAATGACGGATCTTGCATCCCGACCTGTAAGATTATAAAAATCGACCCGGCGGAAGCACTCCAAACCATTTTGTTCCCTATTTACGATGGTAGCCTTGTTATCCCCACTGTCTCCATAGTAAATCCGATACTTTATAGCTGCATTATCCAGGACCGGCTGTGTCGCAGTACAATGTACAATATTACAGTGCATTACGGTTTTCATAAAATTCATCATAAGATTAAAATTAGAAAGAACCTTTAAGGGAAGACTTTGAACCTCATCAATAATAATCACCGAGTTAATCAATTTGCAAAATCTTCTGATATTACTTGCTCTTTCCTTAAAAAGGGTATTAAAGAATTGAACCACAGTAGTCAGTATAATCGGGCTCTCCCAGCTATCCCTCAGGTAGCTCTTGTATTCGTATTCCTCACGATCTTCTTCGCCTTCCGCTCCTTGCTTGGGCTCCTCCGTCATATTGCTGTGATGCTCTAAAATCACCTCATCCTGACTAATAATAGACTTGATATCTGCGGCATTCTGCTCAAGAACAGAAAGATATGCCGTTATGTAAAATATCCTATTTCGTTTATATTCTCTGGCATTGGTTAATGCGTATCGCAGGCCCGCTTTCGTCTTTCCCGCCCCTGTAGGCAGTTCCAATTTGAATATACCGGTGTCACTGGTTTCCGCCGCACTTTTTACCAGATCAGCAAGAGTATTTCTGGATCTATTAATTTCAGAAATCCCCGAATTGTTTGTATATTCCTGATACATAACTTCAATTCGCTGTGAGGCATCCTCCCATACCTTAGTCCTTTCTTCTGACCTCCATAGACGCTGCTTCGGATGACAAAAAGCATTTGCTGAATCGTATATATCCGCTTCCTTCAAAATAGAAAGACATAATCTTGCCAGGCAGGCAATATAGTATTCCTTTTCTTCCATCCGACCTTCTTTATCTCTATTTTTAGCAGCAAGACTTACTATGTCAGCATAAATTCTTTTAAATTCCTCATAGGCATCGCTGATCAATTCTGATAATGATGTCTCATCCCTCTGCTGTAATTTATCATTAAAGCTTTGGACAAATGGGATTACATCTTCTCTATAGTGATAATCTCCGTCTTCATCATAACGAAATCTTAGATGGGCATTGTGCTCCATGCTGGAAATGTTTATCTGGTCATAAATTCCGTGATGGGCAAAAATAATATAAGCCAGTATCTCTTGAAAATATCGAAACTGCTTACTAGCCCTCACTTCGTTAAACGCTTGATCAGAAGAAATCATATCCTTCAGAATTCTTCCCCCGGCGGAAGAATGGTTTATCTGTTGTTTTTTTGTATCAGAAATATATTTTTGAAACTTTCGATCACTCTTTCCAACATCATGAACATAGCCAGCCAGTTTCATAAAAGATTCCAAACCAATTTTTCTCCCAATGTCCCCTGCTCTTTTTCCGGCTTCATATAGATGCTCATCCAATGATTGTTCCAAAATATCTCCGTCAGCACTCTCTCTTCTATGGGCTAATAGCATGGTTACGCCTCTCCTTATAGTAATATCAATGATCGTAAAATCTTCAGACAACTTATCAAATATACTGATATACAGACATTTCCTTATAACTGATAATTACAATATATCATATTATTTCCCATATTTCTATATAAAATAATACTTTTCCCAATTAATTCCCACATTTGGATTACTAAATAAACAAAAGAGAGTAAAGATAAAATTACCCTTACTCTCTGATCACATTAATTTTTATTCGTGTATATAAAACACTATTTCTCACTGCGTCTGCTGGATGCTTAATATATTTCCTGTGCCTCTTTAAACAGAGCATGAATATTGGCAGGAGGAACATCCTGCATAATTGCTTCATGACTCGGAGATATAATTAACCCGGTAGGAAAAATCGTACGCAATTCCTTCACCTTATTACGCACCATTTCAGGTGTGCCATTCACTAACAAATCCTGTGTATCCACCCCTCCGCAGAAGGAAACCTTACCGGCAAATTTCTCTTTCAAATTCAACGGCTCCATACCTGCTGCCAAGGCCTGAATCGGATGTATCACATCCACACCGGCTTCTATCAGATCCGGAATCACATCCACAATAGAACCGCAGGAGTGATAAATCACCTTCAAGCCATAGGAATGCGCCTGTTCCACTAGCTTTTTGCATCCCTGGATCACAAATTCCCGGACACATTGGGGAGAAAGCATAAGGCCTCTCTGACTTCCCATATCATTACCGATTAGCACCGCATCCAATTTTCCCTTCGTTGCTTCAAAAAAAATTTCATTTGCCTTCAAATAAAAGTCCACAATTTTTTCGTCCACCGCTTCATAAACCTCGGGATTAGCCAGCATATTCATGAGCGCCGTTTCCATTCCGAAAGCCGCGCAGGTATCCTGAAAATGGGCAGACCAACACATGGCCAGACGCACCTTATCCTCAGGCGCCATATTAATTCTTCTCTTGCATTCTTCCACATCAATATATTGAGCAGGGTCCGGCCATTCAAAGAAGTCCAGGTCCTCTATTTCTTCCGCATCTTTAAAACACCCATCCGCGGTAAGAGTTCGTTCCTCACTATCCACATCGCCGTCCATATACCAGTCAAAGGCGGCATAGATGGCATTGGCGGTCGGCGATTGATAAGGTACTTCAATCGCATAAAAATCATCGCCAACCGCAAGCTTTAGTTCATGAATATCTCTTACTCCATAATAATCAAACAAAGCCGGCTGTGCTTTAATATCCGGCATTCCAAGCCAGGCCGCCGGACGGTCCACTGTTTCGCGGTTAACGGTTGCAAAAAAACGCTCTCTGCTGTTCATAATCCTCCTCCTTGCTTATGACGGGGTCGCTGCAAAACAGATTATCCTGCAACAGCCTCAATCCATAAATACCATCTATATTCCTCAACATACAACTAATTATACAGAATAGCTTAGTACAACTCAACAAATGCTTTACACAGGATCTAAACGTTTAACCAAATAACATTGACTTTTATTCATTAATATGACAAACTACAATTAACGAAAAGGAGTCACAAAAATGGTTACATTAAAAGAGGTCGCCCGCAGGGCAGGGGTATCCGTTGCCACTGTCTCTTACTGCATCAACGGTAAAAAAAACATATCGCCTGAAACACAGCTGAAAGTAAGAGAAGCCATTGCCGAGCTGAATTATATCCCAAACTTCTCTGCACGCAGCCTGAAGAATAAATCTTCCGATGAAATTGGCGTCATTTTGCCTAACCTGGATGATTCCACAAACTCAGAAATACTAAAGGGAATCATTGCCCAGGCCGGCAAAGCAAATTATTCCGTCAACTTGGCCTGCAGCTATAACAATCCATGCAATGAGCAGGACATCATCCACAAATTTATCGGCAAAAACTATGCCGGCATCATACTGATGACCTGTCAATCCCATGATTCTGCCTTTTTCAAGAATACATTATTTAAAAATGATATCAGTAATGTATTCATCATGCGGCTCCCTCAGAAAATCTCCGGGAATTTCTTAGGATTTGATAATTACAATACCGTCCGTTATTTAACAGAAAGCCTGCTTCAAAAGGGTTATGAGGATATTGCCATTGTCACCGGACCGGAAGACTTTTTTTCTGAAAGCGAATGTATCAACGGCCTTATGGAAGCCCATGATAAATATGGGAAAGCATATCACAGTGAAAATATTCTCTGTACCGATATGTCTAAGGAGGGAGCCTTTAAAGTTACCATGCTCTACCTGTCCTCTTTTCTTCCCCAGGCGATTATCACCTCCTCTCAAACAATTATGGATGGAGTGATTGAAGCGTGTGATGTCCACAATATCAAACCAAAGGATAATATTTGCTTAATTACCCTGTCAGAAGAACGCTGGAACCAATCCGGCTATAATCAGAATGTACTTCACACTGCTGCCACTGCCTATACCCTGGGAGAGGACAGCTTTCGAGTCCTCATGGAGGAAAACATCTCGCCCCAGCTCTATGACAGAAAATTCAAGTTATACAAGGATAATGTGTTAAATACTCCTCTTTCCGTTCCGAAACCCGAATTTAAGCTGGCGGCATATACAGAAAATCCAAAGACAATACATATTGCCAGCACGGATTTACCGACCATTCGGGCCGTTCAGGCAGTAAGCCGTCAATTTCTTGCAGCTTACAATATAAAGCTGGAGATAGATTTCTACTCCCTCCGGGAACTTTTTTTGTTAATTGAAGAAGACACACAGTTGGATGCCTCGAACTATGATATCTATTTGTCCGATGTCTCCTGGATGGCATATTTTACGCAAAAGAATGTATTCATGGATATCACAGAAGTTTTAAACCATATCCCTGAATTGGCTGCCTCCGTGTTTCCTAAAAATTTAAATAATGCAAAAATCGGGGGCCGCAGCTACGGGTTTCCTGTAATAGGCGGAACCCAGTTTCTCTTCTATCGCAAGGATTTATTTGAGGATCCTCAATTACAGCGCCAGTACAAGGCAACGCACAGCATTTCCTTAAGACCCCCCAGAACCTGGACGGAGTTTAACCGTATTTCACGTTTTTTTACCCGGGAATATAATCCCGCTTCCCCAACAAAATATGGCACCTCCATTTCCTCCAACTTACCGGAGGATTTCATGCTGGAGCTGCTGATTCGACTATGGAGCCATGACGGAGGACTTTTTAACAGCCGAAATCAAATGGAACTGAATACTCCCCAGAATGTAAATGCCTTTATTAATATGGTGGAGAC
>JAEWYQ010000001.1 GCA_023395555.1 Bacillota bacterium | reverse complement strand
GGTCTTAACTTACTGCCCTGTGAACTGTAACGGGATCAGCCCGCATTCTTATACACAAACATTGACAAAGTATGAATAAAAATGTAGAATATGCTACAGAGTATACAAGCTTTATATTGACAGCCATGTATAGGTTTTAATGAGAAATTCGGGAGGATGAACAATGAGACTTGTAGTGCCGGAAGGGTATAAACCGCAGATAGACATTAAAGAGACAGAAATTGGTATTAAATATTGTAAGGACTTCTTTGAAAGAGAACTGGCGAAGCAGTTGAATCTTACCAGGGTATCGGCACCGCTCTTTGTAAAGCCGGAATCAGGATTGAACGATAATCTGAATGGAGTGGAGAGACCGGTCATCTTTGGAATAAAGGAGCAGGACGACGCGGTTGTGGAAATTGTGCATTCCCTGGCCAAATGGAAGAGGCAGGCGCTGAAGCGCTACGGCTTCTCTCAGGGAGAAGGGCTGTATACGGATATGAGCGCCATCCGCCGGGATGAGGATACGGATAATATTCACTCCCTCTATGTGGATCAGTGGGACTGGGAGAAGATTATCGACAAGAGCGAGCGTACCATCGAGACATTGCAGGAGGTGGTCCGCAAGGTATATAAGGCTTTAAAAAATACGGAGAGCTATATGGCCTCAAAGTACGATTATATTGGAGAGATTCTTCCGGAAGACATTACCTTTGTATCTTCCCAGGAGCTGGAAGACCGGTATCCTGATCGGACGCCAAAGGAAAGGGAGCATTTGATTGCGAGAGAGAAGGGAGCCGTATTCATCATGCAAATCGGAGGAGCCTTAAACTCCGGCGAACGCCATGACGGAAGGGCACCCGATTATGATGATTGGAAGTTAAATGGGGATATTATTGTCTACTATCCTTTGCTGGACATTGGTTTGGAGCTGTCCTCCATGGGAATCCGGGTAGACGAGGCTTCACTGGTGGAGCAGCTGAAGATCAGCGGCTGTATGGAGCGCGCCGAGCTGGCCTTCCAAAAGGCCCTGATTAACAAGGAGCTTCCTTATACCATCGGAGGAGGAATCGGACAATCGAGGATCTGTATGTTTTATCTTCGCAAAGCGCATATCGGTGAGGTACAGTCCTCCATCTGGCCCCAGGATGTAATGGATGAAGCGGAAAGCAAGAATATTCATTTTCTATAAGATAGGGCAGACAATGGCTGGATGATGTAAAACCAGCCTTTTGTTGTGATATAGGAGAGAAGGCACAGGCGATCATGGAATTGAACGGAGGAAAAGAGATTGAATAAGAAAAAAGCAGTTATCTTTGATGTGGATAATACCTTAATCGACCGCAGGAAATCCTTTCGTGACTTTTGTGAGTATTTTATAGGACGGTATGAGGAGCAGTATCCCTTTGAGATGACGAAGGAGGAGCTGGTCCGGTACATGGTTGAGGCGGATAAGGATGGCTATGGCGGATTGGTTAACTTTATTATTCAGCTGAAGCAGGTATGGGACCTGCCCCATTCGGTGGATGGCTTTATTAAGGAGCGCAATGAGATATTCGGCAGTTTGACCGTTCCTTACGAAGAAACCCATGAGGTGCTGGAGGCTCTGCGGGGAAAATATAAGCTGGGCATTATCACAAACGGATATTCCACGGTGCAGAGAGAGAAGATTCGCATGGCGGGGGTAACGGATTATTTCCAGGACATTATTGTATCGGGAGAAGAAGCCTTTGAAAAGCCGGATGAAAGAATTTTCCTCCTGTCCTGCAAACGTCTGGAAGTAGAGCCGGAAGAGGCGGTTTATGTCGGGGATTATTATCCCAACGATGTTGCAGGTGCGCTGAAGGCAAAAATAATGCCCCTCTGGATCAGTACTGACCCGGAGGAGCATCAGGAATACGATGGAATACGGGTAAGCCGGTTAAGGGAGATTATGAATCATCTGTAATGCTCCTTCAGCCACCGGGCAACACTGTCCTCCCGGTTAGACCCGATCACCAGATCCGCCCTTTCCCGCAGTGCCAGAACGGAATTGCCTACGGCGATTCTGTAATCGGCGGCATCAAAGAGGGATAGATCATTGGTATTATCTCCAAAGCAGACAACGCGATCCAAATTCAGATAATCGCGCAGAAACTGTACGCCGTGATACTTGGAGGCTGCCTTGTGGTAGATTTCCAGATACCAGAGATCAGGCGAGTAATTATCCTTGTAAAAGACACAGTTTAAATCGGGAATATCCTTCAGGCGCCGGTGAACCGGCTCCAGCCTTTCCTGCCGGTCAATCAGGGAGAAATAGATCAGCGGTTCCCCGGATAACTGGTCAAAGCGGTCAATCTGTGTAAAACGTTTGCGGTAGAGATCCACCCGCTCCTGATAGAAATTTCGCAGCGCCGGAGTATTCAGATCCTCATAATAGGTGGACATGACCCCGTTCCGGATGGTGTAAGCAAAGCCCTTCAGCTGATATTCCCGGATTACTTCCATCAGACTGGATATCCCTGCTTCCGGTAAAGTCTCTGTCTTAATATATTTCTCCTCTGCGAGATCGTAGATGCATACGCCGTTCATGAGGATGACCGGCACTGTGACCGTGACATCTTTCAGCAGGGGCTTTACGGATGCGATAGATCTTGCGGTAGCCGCACTAAAGAGCATCCCTTGGGAGATCAGCTCATTCAGCGTTTGTATGGTGCGGGATGAGAGTGTAATGTCCGGCTGCAGAAGGGTGCCGTCAAGATCCGATATATAAAGTGTTTTCATATTATTTCTACCTTCTTATCCCTGGATTATCCTATTTACGAAAAGCAGGGGAGCTGCTGCTCCAAGGCTTCGTATGCCTCAACCATCCGGTCCATCCAGGCATCAAACTCGGGATCCTTCCGCTGGTACTGGGGATGCTGCTCCAGGAAGGCCAGCGTCTGACGTACGCCCTGGTCAAAACGCACTGTGGCCGCATATCCCGGTACAAGCCGCTTCAGCTTGGAATTATCAAAGATTACAGTATTGGATTTGTCGCCCAGCAGGCCGCCGAGACAGTCGGGATATGCTTTTGCCAGAGTGTCGGAAGGAATATGAACCAGCTGCGGCTGACGGCCCAGCGCATCACCAATAATACCATAGATCTGATTCCAGGTGAGGCTCTCGTCCGAGGTAATATGCACGGTCTCGCCGATGGCATGGATATTGCCCATAAGGCCTGCAAATGCCTTGGCAAAATCCGTATTATGAGTTAAGGTCCATAGGGAGCTTCCGTCACCGTGGACAATGACCTTTTTACCCTGGCGGATGCGTTCAATGATGCTGTAGCTGCCGTTTCTGCCGTGCAAAGCCACCGGAATATCATAATTGCCGTAGGTATGGCTGGGACGGACGATGGTAATGGGGAAGCCCTGGCGGCGGTATTCCTCCATGAGATATTCCTCGCAGGCTATTTTATTTCTGGAATACTCCCAGTAGGGATTGGCTAAAGGGGTGCTTTCCGTAATGAACGGACTGGACAGGGGCTTCTGGTATGCGGAAGCAGAGCTGATAAAGATATACTGCTTTGTCTTTCCTGCGAATAAGCGGACATCCCGTTTCAGGGCATCGGGATGGAAGGCGATGAATTGGGCAACCACATCAAAGCTCATGCCCTTGAGTTTTTCCTCCACATCGGCCTCATTGCAGATATCGGCCTCAATCACTTTAACTCCCTCAGGAACCAGTTCATTTCGATTACCCCGGTTTAACAGATAGAGCTCAAAGCCGCAGAGGGGAGCCAGTTGTGTGATCGCCGTGCTGATGGTTCCGGTACCTCCGATAAATAGTGCTTTCATGCGTATCCTCCTTATGATCTTTTATATTTTATGATTTCTATCGTAGTCTTCCTTTAATAACCCAAAGATATAATAATCTGTCATCACGTTGATAATGGCGCCCTGACGGATGAAGCCCTCCTGGGTGAAGCCCATCTTCTGGGCGACCCGCAGCGAGGCCTGATTGTCGGCAAAGCAGCGAAGCTGGATGCGGGTCAGCCCCATGTATTCAAAGGCCGCCTTGATGACTGCTTGTCCGGCCTCCGGGGCAAAGCCCATTCCCCAATAAGCCTTGCTGATGCGGTAACCGATATCCGCCTGTCTGCGGAGCCGGAAATCATAGAATACAATCTCACCGATGACCTTATGGCTGTCCTTTAATTCCATAAGCCAGGTCAGCTCCCTCCGGGCCCGGTATTCCTTCATGGTTGCGTTATAATGGTAGTCCAGCTTGATCTTTTTCTTCGGCCGTTTCCGTCCGCCGGTATCCCCGGCTTCATCGTACACGCCCCAGAAACGGTACACACTGTAATCATTGATAAATTCCAGGCTGTCCCTTCCGTCGGAAGAGCTGTCGGTAATTTGGCGAAGAATTAGCCGTTCTGTCTCAAGCCTGGGCAAATTCTCAAAGAAAGCCTCGTAGCTCATCTGCGTTCTCCTTTTATATCATGCTCTGTTAATATGATTCATTCATGGAAAGTTATAACCTATAGGTTACAAAACTGCCCAATATTGTCCCATCTGTATTCTTGACCGGTGAAATGCCAAAGTTATTCTTTGCCCACAAAGCATGTGATGCTTCATTATTAATGTCACAATAGGCTCTGATTTGCATTGAACCGGCTTCGGAAGCAATCCTTTTAACTTCATTTATGAAAGCACTTCCTATTCCTTTATTTCTGCAGGAGGGGTCAACTACATCAATTACATTAATAAAATCCTCGGTTTTTCCATGTAAAGGAGCAGGAATTTCCCTTCTAAAGACGGAAGCGAAAGCAATCGGACGGTCATAATCCATTGCTATCAAAGTATACCCGTCTTTACCGGTGCATAAAACAGGCTTTATTCCTGGAAACATATTAATTAAATTATCTATATCTTGTTCATTTGCTTGTTTTATATACAAAATCAGATCCCTCGCATTCTCGGAAAGCAGCACCATAATATTACTATTATCATAGCACAATTATGGAAGGATTACAATGATGAAGAGGATGTGGACAAGAGCACCCTGTTACGGCAGCACTTTCCCATATCCTTGTATCATGATGATATAGCCAATCAAATTCAAAATGCAACTGCATATCAGTTGCATTTTGAAAAATTTATTAATTTGGGTCTTATTATAATTCAAGCTGCTGTTTTTCTCCCCGAGGGATGGAGCGAGAGGAGGATCAGCACAATTCCGGCAAAGGAAAAGACAACCCGGCTGGCGATGAAGGCCGAAGAGTATGTGAACTCATACATCCCCGGCAAGGTATATTCTTCGGCAACCGGAACGGATACGGCGGAGCTTCCGAGGATATCGGTGAAGTCCGGCAGAGTCAGCCGGAAGATACCCAGCACTAAAATTACCGTCAGCAAAATAGAGAATGCGGTTCTTCTCCTGGTTCGAAAAAGCATTGCGGCTCCGAACAGAAGGATTGCCGGTGGCAGGAGAAGAAGCAGAGCCGTCCATAGCAGCGGAAGGAGAGTGGGATAGGCTGTAAATAGCATATCTCCAAAAACCGTCCGATAAAAAAGAAAGCAGGCTGACACCGGCAGCGCGGCGGCAACCAGGAATGCGCAGGCCGCGGCGGCACAGCGCAGGAGCCGGAAGACGGGAAGGGGTATGGGTGTTGCACCGACGATGGCTTCCGCCCGCAGCTCGGATGCCCGGGACTGTCTTCGGCACAGTGCCAGCAGCAGAATTAGAAGGAACGGTGTGAGAGAGGAGCAATAGGTACTGAAGGTCAGCTGGGAAAAGGGTGCGGTATAATTGGTGCCGTACAGCACCATGCTGCGGAGCAGCGAAATCCCATAGACCAGTGTGGCCACAAGGAGGAGCAGATATTCTTTTGAAAAAAACAATCTTTTCATTTCATATTTAAAAATAGTACCCTTACGCAAGTTCCATCGCCTCCCTCGTCAGTCCTATTATGGCTAAAAAATCATCATAGGTAATAATCTGTCCCAAATGTGTTTTGTAAAGCTGGGAGAGCTTACTCTGAAACTCTTCTGTTCCGCCCAGGAGAGCCTCCGCTTTCAGCATCATCAGAGGCATGAGGTCATACAGCTTCCGGTTGAGGAAGGAGCCCATGATGTTTGACGCATCTGCCTCAGATAATTTTGCCAGGTACTCCGGGTTCCGGATATAAAATGCGTTCCGATAAGTGTCCCAGCTCTTCTGCCAGTCCTTTGTATAGCGTTCCTGTGCATACTCCTCTCCGAAATAGTCCTTCATAAAGCAGTAGGTGCTGTAGCAGGTGATGCCCTCAGCCGACCAGCCGGAGGCGGTGTCCTGTACCGGCATGGTGGCAAGCCCCCACCACTGATGCGCAATCTCATGGACAAGAATGTCTATACCGCCGCCCCCGTGGAGATTCGAGGGATCGGCAGGAAGATACCCTTCCGAAGCAAAGCTTGTTTCATCCATGGCACTTATGGTGCCTGTAGCGAAGCCGCCGCTTACATAGGCGGGAAGCTCCAGCATGATAAGCTCCCCGCTGTAACGCAGCGGTCCATAGGCATCTGTAAAATAGTCAATGGCGGCCTTGATTACGTTTACCGCATCCATGGCGGCAATGGATTCTTCATGCTTTCTAAAATACTTCAATTGGATGGCAAGCCCTCCGGCTTCAAAGGAGCTGGTTCCGTACCCGGCGGCAAGGATGCCCGTACCCTGGGAGCCCTTGTTCCCGGTGTACTGCCACCGGATTTTCCCGTCTATACGCTCCCTCTTTTCTGCCTTGCCTAAGGTGAAGACCGGTTCCAGCTCCTCGTCCAGAAGAAGCATACCGGAGAAGATGCTGTCTTCTGCGATCCGTATATCCAGACTGGGGGCAACGGCAAAGACCGGGAGCCGGACAAAGCCGCGGGAAATACCATAGAGGGCTACCTGAAGAATGGTATTGTTGTTTTGGAGCCCGCCTGAATAATCGATCTCAACCTCATATTCCGAGGCGGCGGGCAGCTTGATACTCCAGTTTGCTATGCTGTTTTCTCCGGTCTCCCCCCGGATCGCCTCACCGGCAGCCCCGTTAATCAGAACCCGGTTGATCTTAAGGCCGGTATTGATCAGAACCGGCAGTGACTGAGGTTCGCCTGTCCCGTTATACAGCTTGTAGCGTGCAGTGCCGGACAGCTTGCGGCTTCCGGTGCGGATATCCAGCTCAAAGCTCTTTTCTGTTTGCATCAGCTCGGGGTTTTTGATCTTTGGCTCATCGCCGGAGGAGACAATGATCCCCGTTCCAGAGCTGACCATATTGCTGAAATCAGCCGGCTTGCTGTCGTCAAAAAGCGGCTCATGGACATAGAGGATGCCGGCTGATAGAATAGAGGAGGCCAGCAGAAGCGGGGGCCAGATACGGCGGCAATTGACAGAAAATGATCCAGGGAGCCCCTGTCCGTAACGCCGGAAGGAGCAAAGTCCCAATGCCCATATACCAAGGGATGCCGGCAGGCAGAAGAGTCGGTTCCACAAAAGCATGTCAATTTGAAACTGGTTTGGGACCAGATCGGAGAAATTATATGCGGTTGTCTGAACCCAATAGAGAAGATAACTGGGATTTAAGGTATACATGCTTCTCAGCTGGATGGAGAGGAAGATCAGCCCCATCATGATAATAAAAGCGGCTCCCACATGCCCTGTCAGCATGGAAATGCCCATGGATAGCAGCACGGCAAAAATCAGGGAACCCAGAAAGATAAGGTACCATGCGGACAGAAAGGTTGCAGTCTGGAAATAACTGCCCGTCTTTACCATGCCAAACCAAAGTGTGAATACGGAGATCAGAAGGGTGGTCATGACCGCGGTGCAGATCAGAGCCAGTGTTCTGCGGATCTGATGGCGGAGAGGGTCTGTGGCAGCCAAAATAATAACATCCGTATTATTTTTATAATCTCTGTGAAACTGTGCCAGGGAGAGCAGCGTGAAGAGCAGAGCGCCCAAAAATGCGCTGCTTTGGGCGGCGCTTACCATATAAATATCGGAGGCGGTTCTGCCTTGCCCGTTCAGGCAGAACCACACTGTGCCTGCCCCAGTCAGCGCCATGATGAGGAGCGTCATGCGCTCGCCCAGCATCCGCCGTATCTCATGCATGAGAAGGGGTGTCAGGCACCCGTTTTTCGTCCTATTCAAGCGTGGCACCCCCATTCATCAGACTCATATAGGCATCCTCAAGGGAGGAGGCATGTTCCTGTGCCATCAGCGTCTCAGGTGTTCCGACATAACGGATTTCCCCCTGATTTAATACGATGAGATGGTCACAGGCAGACTGTACATCCTCGATGATATGGGTGGAGAGGATGATCAGCCGGTCCTTTGCCGCTGCTGCGAAGAGGTTCCGGAAGGCCAGTCTTTCCGCCGGGTCCAGCCCTACGGTTGGCTCGTCGAAGATCAGGAGCCGGGGGTCTCCCAGGAGAGCCTGGGCAACTCCGACACGCTGTTTTTGTCCCCCGGAAAGGGTCCTTATTCTGGCCTTGCGCTTGTCCTGCAAATGTGTGAGGCTTATAACCCTGTCAACCTCCTTTTTAGCTGCTTTTTTCCCGATGCATTTCAGGGCGGACATATAATCCAGAAACTCCGTGACGGTGAGATCCTCGAACAGCCCAAACTCCTGGGGCAAATAACCGAGGCTGGATTTGACATACGACGAGGGGCTTGGGGCTTGCTGCTGCTTAGAGGGGCCTTCCTGCTGGATCAGGGGCTGTCCGTCAATGAGTATTTCCCCGGCGCTGGGGAGGAGATGGGCGGTGAGCAGCTTCATCAGCGTACTTTTGCCGGCTCCGTTGGGACCCACAAGGCCGATGAGACTTGGACTTTCCAGGGTCAGGCAGATATCCTTCAGCGCGTTCTTTCCGCCTTTGTAGGTTTTCTGCAGGTTCTTCAATTCAATTTTCAAAAAAATCAACTCCATTCATCCGTGATGCCTTAAGCATAACACCGGAGAATGGAGCTGGTATGAAAGCCTTGTGTAGCGGATATGAAATTCAAAAATAAATGGTGAACCGCATCCCCTCCGGCTCGGCCATGGGCTCAAAGCAGTACTCCAGCCCGAGGCGGCGCAGTATGGTTTCTACAAGGTAGAGGCCGAGGCCGTTTCCCCCGGTCTCCCGGCTCCGGGAGAAGTCGGGGCGGTAGAAGGGCTCGTATAGCCTTGCAATCTGCTCCGCAGGTATGGGAACGCACTCATTTTCTATGATAAGACGGCGTTCCCGACAGTGGACAAAAACAGCCCCGCCTGGCACTGCATACAGAACAGCGTTGGAAAAGAGGCTGGACAGGGCTTTCTCCAGAGGCTTTGGCGGGACAGTGACAGGGAAGGATTCCTTCCAGTCGGTGGTGACAGATAATCCTCTGGTGCGGGCAAGAATGAGATAAGGCTCCAGAACCTCGGTACAGATTGTCTCTATGCTTATTGCGGCGTTGGGCTGGGATGCGGTCTCCCGGTGGGAAGAAGCCGGATCAGGGAAAGCCTGGCAAAGAGAATCCTGCAGGAAGAAATCCTCCTGCCTGGAGGCATCCAGAATATCATGCAGCTTGCTGGATAAGGTATCGGTCAGCTCCTTGCATTTGGGAAGCCATTGATCATGATCCTTGTATTTTCCTATACCCAGCATCATGTTGTCCATGATTACACTTATGGCGGTTACCGGTGTCTTCAGCTCATGGGAGGCGGCCCGCAGGAAGTCGGTCTTAGCCTTCTCCGCGGCCTCGGTCTTCTTGAGCTCAGCCTCCAGGGAGACTATGGTACACAGCAGCTTCCGGTAAAGTCCGTTCAGATCGTCGGCAAGCTGGCCGAACTCATCCTTCGAGCGGACGGTGCACCGTGCATCCGGCTCCAATAATGTCATTTGCCGGGTCACGCCGGAAATGGCCTTGATGGGGCGGGTAATGGCACGGGCATACAGCAGGGAGAAAACAACCGCAATGGCGATGCACAGGAGAAGGGACAGGGGAAGCAGTGATACAATGACCGCTGCCGCCTCACGGACAGGAGCCAGGGTCATGGATACGGTAAGAGTACCCGCTTCCCCTTCCATGGTGAAGCTGCGGCTGGCCTTCATGGTATTCGCCGGGACATGGATGCTGTCCTGGTCAAGGGAGAGGAAATCCTCTGGGATTATGATGTGATAGACCCGGCTGGTGTCACCGTCTGTGAGCGTGGCAGAGGAGGAAGGAGCGGTATTATCCTGGCCGGATTGCTGATCCGGGTAGGTCATGGAGGTCACGATGACAGAGGTTGTTATATCTCCGCTCATTTCTGCTTTGCTGAAGGAATAGTTGTCCTCACCCAGCTGTATCACAATATTGGATTGTCCGGGAATGGCGGAGGTTCCCATCAGGCTGACGATATCCTCCCGCTTCGCTGTCTCCAGCCGCTGTACCAGCCAGTCGGCCTGATTGGTGAGGGTCTGGCGTTTCTGATTGGTATAGAAATGCGGCAGGAGAGTGTAAATCAGCCCGCTGGCCAGCAGCGCAATCAGCGTCAGCAGAGCCAGGGTATAGAAAAAGGTTTTGGGGAAAATCCTCATTGCTCCACCTCCAGCTTATAGCCCACGCCGGTGATGGTAACGATACAGTCCAAATCCAGCTTTTTTCTTAAATTCTTGATATGGGAGTCCACCGTCCGGTCAAAAACAGGCCGGTCTTCTCCCCACAGCCTGTCCAGAATCTGCTCCCTCGTCAGTACCTTCCCTTTGTGCTCCGCAAGAAGCTGCAGGAGCATGATTTCCCTTGGGGTGACTTCGATGGGGCCGTCCTTACCCCTGGCTGTATATCCGGTGAAATCAACCGTTACATCCCTGTACTGCCACAGGGCGGGGGCAGCCGCGGGTCTGCTGCGCCGAAGCAGCGCCTCCACACGCTTTTCCAGCAAAACAATGGAAAAGGGCTTTGTGACATAATCATCCGCTAACCCATCAAAGCTGACAGTCTGGGTATATTCATCCCCGATGGCGGTGAGCATGAGAACAGGCACATTGCTTGACTTGCGTAATTCGTGAAGCACAGCCAGCCCGGTAAGCCTGGGCAGCATCACATCCAGCAGAATAAGATCATAGGAAGCCTGCCCCGCAAGAGCCAGAGCCTCTTCCCCGTCATAGGCGGGAGTGGCTTCGTATCCCGCAACCTTGAAATATTCACAGATGCCGTCACTGGTATCCCGGTCATCCTCCACTATAAGAAGCCTCATATCTTCCTCCATTCCTGCACATGCATCCTGTATCTGATCGATTTATGATATTAGTTTAGCATCAGGATGTGTAGCAATTATGAATTTCAAGCATTTTTTAAGCATACACCTGTGAGGAAACCTATATTGTTTGTGCCAGGATATGGGCGGAATTACATAAATTGATTTTCCGTAAATATTTTTAGTCCGATGAAAAGCAGTACCACACCTCCTGCTACTTTCGCCCGCAAGCCCAGCAGGGAGCCGAAGCGTTTTCCTATGTAAACTCCGGCGGTGCATAAAACGAAGGTAATCAGGCCGATCAACAGGGCGGCATATAGAATATGGATATTCAGTACGGCAATGCTCACTCCGGCAGCCAGGGCATCGATGCTGGTTGCAACGGCCTGTATCAGCAGATTCTTCACACTGAAAATATTACGTGTGCTGCAGGCGGATACGGTTCCGGCGCTTTTCCATTCCTTGAAGGTGTCCACCAGCATATTGATTCCGATTGCGCCCAGCAGGATAAGAGCAATCCAGTGCTGGAAGCGGCATACGAAATCGGAGAAGGTCTTTCCCAGAACAAAGCCCAGAACCGGCATCAGAGCCTGAAAAAATCCGAAGGCGAGGCCGGTGGCAATTGCGTGTTGTTTGGTTACCTTGCTACTGCACATCCCGTTGGTGATTGCCACGGCAAAAGCATCTGCAGATAAGCCAAGAGCCAGTAATACAAGTGTTATTAAGTCCATGTTCATTTCCCTTTCTTGTCGGTTATTGTCAGGCGGGGAAGCCCTTTCTGAATTTAAGCACAAAATAAAAACCCATGTATGGCCAAAGCGTTAGCCATACATGAGTCTCGTTCATTAAGGTAAGCCAGATTTCGTACGAAATCAATATGTTGACTTGCCACATACTTAATTGTATGCAAACTACTCCCTCATTTAGTACCTGTCACAAATTAATAAAATATTATCATGTAAGTCTCCGTTTGGCAAGGAGAATTTTGAACTTTTGATAAAAAATTATCAATAGTAATCCGGATCAAATTATTTTGCTAAATTTTTTCTTGCCTCATGGGGCAAAAGGGTGCATAATAATGGACAGTGCCTTTTGACAATGCCGTATTGCGCGGCATCCGGGTTAAAAAGGTAAATTATAATCGGAAAGTAGGTTATATCATGTCTCTTGCTGCTACCGCATTCAACCAGATAGCAATTATGTTTCTTCTTATTGCAGTAGGATTTGCCAGTTACAAAGCTAATCTGATCGATAAGGAAACCAATAAAAAGCTGTCAGACCTGGTGCTGATGCTGGTGAATCCCATCGTTATATTCATATCCTATCAGAGAGAATTTGAGGTTGCGTTATTGAAGGGGCTTCTGATCTCCCTGGTACTGGCGGTGATAACCCACGTCATAGGAATTGCTGCCGGTTATGTACTGCTTCGCGGCAATAAGCAGAAAGCGGAGCTGGCAATTGAGCGTTTTGCGATTGTGTATTCCAATTGCGGTTTTATCGGCATCCCCATGGCGGGCGGGCTGTTCGGAAGTGAGGGTGTATTCTATATCACCGCTTATATGACGGTATTTAATTTGATGGTCTGGACGCATGGTATCATCCTTATGACAGGAAAGGCGGATGCAAAATCGATTTTCAAGGCAATTCTGTCCCCGTCGGTCATCGCCACGATCTCCGGCTTCTTGCTGTTTACGGCCCGGATTATGCTGCCGGGGACAATCCGGGATACCCTGACTTACCTGGGTGATATGAACACTCCTCTGGCGATGCTGGTCGCAGGGGTAACCATTGCCCGGACAGATATCAGAATGCTGCTTGGTAAGTTGAGAATCTATTACATAGGCCTACTGAGGCTGCTGGTAATTCCCATAGCCATGTTGTTTCTGTTTCATTTCTTTCCGATTCCCCGGGTGGTGCTGCTGACCCAGATATTGGCAGCCGCCTGTCCCACGGCAGCGACGATTAACCTGTTCGCCCTGCGTTATGATAAGGACTATCTGTATGCCTCGGAAATATTTGCGGTCACCACGCTTTTGTCCATGGGAAGCATCCCCCTGGTAATGTTTCTTGCAAATATAATTTAATAGAAGTTTTTAATCTTGAGTTTCTAATCTGCGGATGTTATGATAGAATGAAAGTGTAGTGAGCAGTGCGAGAAGGACACTTGCACATCAAGCTTGCCTGAATTATGCGATCGGAGCTGAAGATCATGAACATAATTTATGTTCATGATATAGTGAGCAACTTAGAATGAACATATAAAGGAGTTATACGGATGAACAATTATGTGATTGTAACAGATGCGACTCTGGACTTACCGGCGGGCATCATTGATGAATATGGGATCAGAGTCATTCCCATGGGCATATGCCTGGATGAAGTGGAATTCTTTCATTATCCCGACGAACGGGAACTGACCGTTGAAGACTTCTACCGGAAGCTGAAGGAGGGCGCGGTTTCCCGGACAACTCAGATTACACCTGCAATATTTATGGATTATTTTGAAGATATACTAAAACAGGGACTGGATATACTATATATCTGCTTCTCATCGGGATTGAGCGGCACCTATCATACCTCGCAGGTGGTAATACGCGATCTTTCGGAGAATTATCCGGAGAGGAGAATCTATGGAATTGATTCTCTGTGTGCTTCCATCGGGGAAGGATTGCTGGTACTGAATGCCGCGATTCAGAAAAAGAACGGATTGGATCTGGAGCAGCTGCGCGATTGGGTAGAGGCCAATAAGAGACGGGTCCGCCATTGGTTTACAGTAAAGGATCTGTTTCATCTCAAGCGCGGCGGAAGGCTCAGCTCCATTGAGGCCATGGTAGGCACGGCTTTGAAGATCCGCCCTATCTTAAGTACGGATTCGGCCGGTAAGCTTACGGTGGTGTCAAAGATCCGGGGCAGCCGGGCTGAGCTGGAATTCATGCTGAACAAAATGGAAGAAGAGGGCGAGGATTTATCCTCCCAGATCCTTATTATCGGCCATGGGGACGACCTGGAGCAGGCGCAGGAATTGGAGAAGCTGATCCGGAGCAGGTTCCGGGTTCAGGAGATTATCATTTCCAAAATCGGTCCTGTGATCGGTTCTCATACCGGACCGGGCATGCTGGCCCTGGTATTCATGGGGAGTGCCATCCGCCTAACTAAATGACATTGCCGTTTGAATTGTTACTGTTCTGCTTAAAATGTTTGTAAAGTGGAAGGAATCCAATTGCTTTCCTCTGCCAAATTAAGTATAATTATAGTAGGGTCGTATCGTAGTCCAATATGATACGACCTTCTTGTTTCGCATAACTATACATAACTATAATAGAATAGAATGAGTACAAAAGCAATGTATGATTGACACAAGAGTAATGGGAGGATAATTGCTTGGACAATGATAAAAGGAGAATATCCGGCCCGGAACAGGGCCAGATAAAGCCATATAAAAAGGATGCGGATTACTCTTATACGCTGGGTGCATTTCCCACCTATGAACTGATTAAGGCAAGGCCGGAGCAGGTAATCAAGGCAGTGATGGATACCGGCTTTACAGACCGGGATAAGCTGGCGGCGCTGTGCGAAGAAAATCACATCCCCGTGGAATTCAATAATAAATTAATTGCTAAAATCAGTGATAAGGAGAACTGTTATGCCGCCGGTATATTTCATAAATATGATTGCAGGCTGAGAGGGGACCGGCCCCATATCGTTTTGGTGAATCCCAGCAATATGGGGAACCTGGGGACTATTCTGCGGACCGCGGCAGGCTTTGGCATCTATGATATTGCCATTATATTGCCGGGGGCGGATATTTATCATCCGAAGACGGTGCGTTCCTCCATGGGGGCGCTGTTCCGGCTGAATTTCCATCACTATCATGATTTTAAGGAATACCGCAGGGAATTTCCGGAGCATGAGATCTTTACCTTCATGCTTGACGGTAAGAAGCCCCTGACGGTTAAGGATTGCCCCAAGGCAGAGCTTTTTTCTCTGGTCTTTGGCAACGAGGCCACGGGTCTGGATGCCTCCTATCTTGAGGTTGGAACCAGTATCTATATCCCCCAGTCACCAGATGTGGATTCTCTGAATCTGACCATTGCAGTGGGGATTGGAGCATATATTTTCACAAATCAAGCATAATATGCGGTCGCCCGGATAGGGCGGAAGGAGGAAGTATGAGGTTAAACTATAAGAGGACATTCTTTGTAGGGTTTGCATTTCTGTCGATTTGTGCCTTTTGGCAAATGTATGACAATATCATTCCGCTGATATTGAAGAAAACCTTTGGCCTTGGGGAAACGGTAACAGGGGTTCTGATGGCTTTGGATAATGTACTGGCCTTATTTTTGCTGCCCCTGTTCGGGTCCCTTTCAGACAGGGTGAATACTCCCTTGGGGAAGAGAACGCCTTTTATCTGCGGGGGTACGCTGGCAGCTGTAGTGGCCATGTCCTTTCTTCCCATCGCCAATAAGGCCGCCAGCCTGCCTATGTTCATGATTGCTCTTGGAGTAGTACTGATTGCCATGGGTTCCTACCGGTCTCCGGCGGTTGCCCTGATGCCGGATCTTACACCCAAGCCGCTCCGAAGCAAGGCCAATGCCATCATTAATCTTATGGGAGCCATCGGCGGTGTCTATGCGCTGGTTATGATTAAGCTGCTGGTGAAGGAAGGGACCGCTTATCAGGAAGTATTTCTCTCCGTTTCGGTTCTCATGGTGATTGCCGTAATTATTCTGCTTCTCACCATAAGAGAGAAGAAGCTTGCCGCATCGGTTGACCTGGAAGCAGGGGCCGTACATAAAAAAGAGGAGACCATATCTCCCTCCGACGAAAAGCAGGGCGGCGGGATGCCGAAAGAGGTACGGAAAAGCTTTATTCTGCTGCTGGCATCCATTTTCCTATGGTTTACGGCTTATAATGCCGTCACAACAGCTTATTCCAGATATGTGGAACAGGTATGGGGGCTGGGTGAGGGAGGCTTTGCGGACTCTTTGCTGGTAGCTACCATTGCGGCGATTCTAAGCTACATCCCCATCGGTATTATTGCCAGCCTTGTGGGACGTAAGAAGACCATACTGGCAGGTATCATTTTTATGACCGCTTCCTATTTATGCGGAGCTTTGTTCACCCAGTATTCCCCCTGGATCAATGTGGTATTTGCCTTCACCGGAATCGGCTGGGCGGCTATTAACGTGAATTCCTATCCCATGGTGGTTGAGATGTGCAAGGGCTCGGACATCGGCAAATACACGGGGCTTTATTATACCTTTTCCATGACGGCCCAGACGTTAACACCCATTGCATCGGGAGCGCTGCTGGAGTATGTATCCTACCGGACCCTGTTCCCTTATGCGGTAATCTTTTCCGTAGCATCCTTATGCACGATGCTCTTTGTAATGCATGGAGACTCCAGGCCGGTGAGAAAGAAGGATATGGTAGAGAATTTTAACATTCCCGATTAAACGGGGATTGACGGCAGTGCAGACTATATGACATAAACGGAGGCAAAATTATGTTACTTAAGATACTAATCATCGTTATTGTTACCGTATGTATTTTATATTTACTGGCTATCATGCCGAAGCTTCGGCCAGGTAAAAAGATTGCTTCCATGGACGGCTGGCTCTATGCACACCGGGGACTGCATAATAACAAGAGCGAAGCGCCGGAGAACTCTTTGAAAGCCTTTGCCCTGGCAGTGGAGAAAGGGTATGGCATTGAACTGGATGTTCAGCTGACAAAGGATCAGGTTCCGGTTATTTTGCATGATTATACCTTGCAGCGCGCCTGCCATAAGGATATCCAGGTATCCTCCCTGACCTGCAAGGAGCTGCGGCGGTACACCCTGTTTAAATCCAAGGAGCGGATTCCCACCTTGAAGGAAGTGCTGGAGCTGGTGGATGGCCGTGTGCCCCTGATTGTTGAACTGAAGATTCCCTGGAAGGCGGAGCGCTTGTGTACGGAGGCAGCGAAGCTGTTGAAGGATTATAAGGGCTTCTATGTGATAGAATCCTTTAATCCCTTCGGTTTGATATGGTATAAGAAGCATTATCCCCAGGTAATCAGGGGGCAGTTGTCCTCTGATTTCAAAAAGGATGAAACGGAAGGAAATTCGTTTCAATATTTCTTACTAAAACACCTTTTAATGAACTTTTTAACAAAGCCAGATTTTATAGCCTATAATCATCTGTATAAAACGGCCCTTTCTTTCACGATCTGCAGAAAGCTGTACCGGGTGAAGACAGCCGCCTGGACTATAAAATCCCAGGAGGAACTGGAGAGCAGCTCGAAGTATTTTGATCTCTTTATATTTGATAAATTTATCCCCGGCGGAAAGCTGGCGGCAGGAAAGCAGGATGGCGGCTGATTGATCTCAGGCATGCATAACCCCCCGGATATTTGGGAATAATGATCCCATAATTTTTCGGGGGGATTTTATTATGCTGAAATTTATTGGAGTATGGATGATTGAATGGCTATGGTGTCTTTCCGATTTGATCTTAAAGCCCAGGAAATTGCCCTATCATAAGGGCTATCAGAGAGAAATGGATTGTAACAGAGCGAATCCGGAGGAATATTATGCCTGGGATAAGGAGATCTTCACCTTGAAATCGGATTATGGCTACCGGCTTTCCTGTGAGCTGCTGGATGGCAGGAGCAAGGAGCTGCGAGAGCAGGACGAAAGGAGGTCTCACAGCAGGGTGGTAATCCTGTGTCATGGCCTTGGCTGTGCGAAATACACCAGCTTAAAATACGCCGCCATGTTCTTCCGGCTGGGTTTCCGGGTGCTGATCTATGATCACCGCAATCACGGCTACAGCGGGAAGGCTCATACCTCCATGGGATTTTATGAAAAATACGATTTAAAGAAACTGGTAGACTGGTGCATCGAACGCTTTGGAACTGACTGCAAAATCATTACTCACGGAGAGTCCATGGGAGCGGCCACGGTTTTGATGCATCTTGGAATTGATCACAGAATCAGTGCCGCAATTGCAGATTGTGCCTATTCGGATCTGACACAGTTATTATGCCACCAGTTAAAGCAGTATTATCATCTGCCCTGTTTTCTTATTCCGGTGGAAAGCCTCCTCACTTATCTGAGGGCAGGCTTTTGGTACAGTGAGGTGTCCCCGGTATCAACGGTCCGCCGTACTCTGACCCCCATCCTGTTTATCCATGGGAAGAATGACCATTACGTGCCTGCCGCGATGTCCAAAGAAATGTATGCCTGTAAAAAGAAGAATAAAGCGCTCTATCTTGTGGCAGGAGCCCGCCATGCCGAAAGCTATTGCAGGAATAAGGAGGGATATGAGAAGGTGGTGGAGAGATTTCTCAGGAACTGGGAGAAAGGGCATGGACGATGGTATGACAGATAAAAATCCGGTGATCAGAGGATGCAAGTGGAATAGACGCATCCTTTCATCACCGGATTTATGATTTATTCCTGATCCAGGGAAGCCATCTTCATTGCGCGAACCTTGAGGGACAGGCCGAACAGGTTGATGAAGCCTTCTGCATCATGATGATTATACAGACTTCCTGTGGTGAAGGAAGCAATGCTTTCGTTATACAGGGAATAGGGGGAAGTGGTTCCCTGCTTAATGATATTTCCCTTATAGAGCATCAGCTTGACCTCTCCGGTTACATATTCCTGGGTCACATCTACAAATGCCTGGTATGCTTCCCGCAGAGGAGTGAACCATTTGCCCTCGTATACAATATCAGCAAAACGGTTGCCGACTTCCTTCTTCGCCGTCATGGTGGCACGGTCCAGAATCAATTCCTCTAACTGCATATGTGCTTCCATCAGGATGGTGCCGCCGGGAGTCTCGTATACGCCGCGGGATTTCATGCCCACCACACGGTTTTCAACAATATCGACGATACCGACGCCGTGCTTGCCGCCGATGGTATTCAACTCTTTGATGATATCTGCCGCAGTCATCGCCTTGCCGTTCAACGCGGTAGGGATGCCCTTCTCAAAGGTGAGGCTGATGGTCTCGCCCTCATCGGGAGCTTCCTGAGGAGTAACGCCCAGAACCAGCAAATGATCATAATTAGGTGCGTTGGAGGGAACCTCCAGTTCAAGTCCTTCATGGCTGATATGCCAGAGGTTGCGGTCACGGGAATAGCTGTTATCGTTGGAGAAGGGAAGATGGATGCCATGCTTTGCGCAGTACTCGATTTCTTCCTCGCGGGAAGCCATGGTCCAGATTCTCCAGGGAGCGATGATCTTCAGGTCGGGAGCAAGGGCCTTAATGGTTAATTCAAAACGTACCTGGTCGTTTCCTTTTCCCGTTGCGCCATGACAGATTGCGGTGGCTCCCTCGATACGGGCGATTTCCACCAGCCTTTTGGCAATAACCGGGCGTGCCATGGAGGTTCCCAGGAGATACTTGTTTTCATACACGGCATTGGCCTTTACACAGGGAATTACATAATCGTTGACAAATTCGTCGACCACATCTTCAATATACAGCTTTGTGGCACCGGATAGCTTGGCTCTTTCCTCCAGACCGTCCAGCTCGTTACCCTGTCCTACATCGATACACACACAGATTACATCATAATCGTAATTTTCCTTTAACCAGGGAATGATGGCGGTGGTATCCAGACCACCGGAATAAGCAAGAATTACTTTCTCTTTCATAAGACTACCTCCGTATACTCTTTCATAAAGTGGGAAAACTTCTATTTGATTAAATATACATCATATTTAATTATTATGCAATAGGTAAAAATAAATAAAAGTATAAAAATACAAAACTATTCTTTGTATTAAAGTGACAGTTCAGCCTGTGGCTGTGCGGAGGCTGAATTGTTACTTTAAGTGACAAGCAGATCAATCTGCTGGAATAATGGAGGAAAATCGATTATAATATTTGAGGCGTCTGGTTTTAACCGGACTATATTAAGGAAAGCACAGGGAAGCTCAACCCAGGGACAGCAGCCCCGGAAAGGATAAGAATGTATCAAATCATACTGGCATCAGAATCACCAAGGCGCAAAGAAATCATGGAGAATATGGGAATTCCCTACCGGGTTCTTACGAGCCGGGTAAAGGAAGTGACAGAGGAGACTGTTCCGAAGAAGATGGTACAAGCTCTGGCGGGATTGAAAGCAGCGGCGGTTAAAGAAGAAGCAAAGGTTCGGGCAGGAGCGGATACGGATCTCATTATCATCGGAGCCGATACCATGGTATTTTATAAGGAACATGCTCTGGGCAAGCCCAGGGATGAAGCGGATGCGGTAAGAATGCTGCGGCTGCTGTCCGGTGACATCCATGAGGTATTGACAGGGGTCAGTATTATAATTCTGCACCGGGAGGGATGGGAAGAGGAGCTGCATTTTTCCGTCTGCACCAGAGTTACGGTAAATCCGCTGACAGACCGGCAGCTTCTTGATTATACTGCATCCGGAGAACCCATGGATAAGGCGGGTGCCTATGGGATACAAGGGAGTTTTGGCATCTATATTAAGGAAATTGAAGGAGACTACTATAATGTTGTAGGTTTTCCTATTGCGGAAATCTATGCCGTGATGCTTCGGCATGGGATTGATTTAAAAAACTTAAATTAAGTATTGCATAAAATTAAATTTGGATGTATAATTATAAATATTTTAGCGGCGCTTGATTTTGCATATTCCAAGGAAGCATATGAAACATGCATATTAATGAGCCGGAATGAGAATGACAGTGAAAGGCAGGGTGTGTCGGATGAAAGTGATAGATGGAGGAGTGACAGCCCCTCAGGGTTTTCAGGCAGCAGGGATATATGCCGGAATTAAGAAGAAGAGAAAGGATATGGCACTGGTCTGGTCCTCAGTGCCGGCGAAGGGAGCGGGAACCTTTACAACCAATGTTGTGAAGGCAGCTCCGGTAAAATGGGATATGAAGATAACGAAGGAAAGTCCCTTCGTTCAGGCGGTGGTCCTTAACAGCGGTGTAGCCAATGCATGTACCGGGGCGGAAGGGGATACGAATAATGAGAGAATGGCCGCGGCTGTGGCAAAGGCCATGGGCATTCCGGTAGAAGCGGTCTATACGGCCTCCACCGGTGTGATCGGAAAGCAGATGCCCATCGATGTAATCGAAGAAGGGGCAAAGCTTCTGGCCGGAGAGCTGAAGGAAGGAAGAGAGGCTGCTTTGCTGGCGGCAGAGGCAATTATGACCACGGATACCTATTCGAAGGAATGCGCGGTCAGCTTCCTGGTTGACGGTAAAGAGGTGAAGGTAGGAGGTATGGCCAAGGGTTCGGGAATGATTCATCCCAATATGGCAACCATGCTGGGTGTGGTGACCACGGACTTAAAGATCAGCAAGGAGCTGTTGCAGGAAGCGCTCAGCGCGGATGTAAAAACCACCTTTAATATGATCAGTGTCGACCGGGATACCTCCACCAATGATTCTCTGCTTCTATTAGCCAACGGATTGGCTGGCAATGCGGAGATTACGGAAAAGGGCGAAGCTTATGATGCTTTCTGCAAGGCTCTGAATTATGTCACAGCAGATCTGGCGAAGAAGATGGCTGCGGACGGCGAAGGAGCCACCAAGCTCTTCGAGGTACAGGTACAGGGTGCCCCAACCTGGGAGGAGGCGTCCGTTCTTGCCAAGTCCATCATCACCTCCAATCTCGTGAAGACCGCTGTGTTCGGAAATGATGCCAACTGGGGAAGAATCCTGTGCGCCATGGGATATTCCGGCATCAGCTTTGACCCTGACCGGGTGGATCTGTATATTGAAAGCGCGGACGGAAGGCTGAAGCTGGTGGAGAACGGAATGGCCACGGATTATTCCGAGGAGACAGCGACCCGGATTCTCTCCGGTAAGGAAGTAAAAGCTATGGCAGACCTGAAAGCAGGGAATGCCGCGGCAACTGCCTGGGGCTGTGACCTGTCCTATGATTACGTGAAGATTAATGCGGATTACCGCTCATAACACCGGAGGATTGCTGCCGGAGGATTATTATTGTCAGGAAAGGAATGCAGAATGGAACAAATGGAGCAGATATTAATGAAGGCCCAGACTTTGATCGAGGCCCTTCCCTATATTCAGAAATTTAATAATAAGAAGGTAGTGGTGAAATACGGCGGGAGCGCTATGCTGGATGATGATCTTCAGCATAATGTGATCAAGGATGTGGCGCTCTTAAAGCTGGTGGGTATGCAGCCTATTATCGTCCACGGCGGCGGCAAGGAAATCACGAAATGGCTGGGACTGCTGGGGCATGAATCCAGATTTGTGGAGGGCTTAAGAGTCACCGATGAGCAGACCATGGAAGTAGCTGAGATGGTTTTGGGGAAGGTGAATAAAAGCCTGGTGCAGATGGTGGAGCAGCTGGGCGTCAAAGCGGTGGGCATCAGCGGGAAGGACGGCTGCACCCTGAAGGTGGAGAAGAGGACCGTGAACGGCCAGGATATCGGGTTTGTGGGCAATATCAAGGAGGTCAACACGAATCTCATCGATACCCTCATAGCGAATGATTTTGTGCCGGTCATTGCCCCCATCGGTCTGGACGATGAATACCAGAATTACAATATCAATGCCGATGATGCCGCCTGTGCGGTAGCCACAGCCATCGGTGCGGAGAAGCTGGTATTTCTCACAGATATTGAAGGAGTCTATGCCGATCCCAAGGACAAGGACAGCTTAATATCCGTCCTGACGCTGGATAAGGCGGATGAGCTGCTGGACAGCGGCTTCATTGGCGGCGGTATGCTTCCGAAGCTGAAAAATTGTGTGGATGCGGTGAGAAACGGTGTATCCAGGGTACATATTCTGGACGGAAGAATAGAACACTGCCTGCTGCTGGAGTTCTTTACTAACCGGGGAATCGGCACTGCCATTATTGATCAGGCAGGTATCTATGAGAATGAATTATCCTAGACGCAGATACCGGAACGGCATTAAGGAGCCTGTAAGGGCAGGAGCATGAGACAGAAGCAGGAGCAGCATAGGGCAGAAGGTAATGGGGAGCATAAAGCAGATGTATGGAAGGAAAGGATATGGTATTGATGAATCATTATATAGAAGAAGCGGAAAAGGTGCTGATGCATACCTATAACCGCTATCAGATCGTTCTGGATCGGGGGGAAGGGTTGTATCTTTATGATACCCAGGGTAAAAAATACCTGGACTTTGCCGCAGGCATTGCGGTATTCGCCCTTGGCTACGGCAGCAGGGAATTCAACCTTGCCCTGAAGGCACAGGTGAATAAGCTGCTCCATACCTCGAATTTATTTTATAATGTTCCGGCTGTGGAAGCGGCCCGGAAGCTGGCGAAGGCCTCCGGCATGGACCGGGTGTTCTTTACCAACAGCGGTACGGAAGCCATCGAGGGTGCGTTAAAGCTTGCCAGAAAATACTATTATAAAAAGCACGGTATCGCGGACAGTCAGGTGATTTCCATGTATCATTCCTTTCATGGCAGAAGCATGGGTGCTCTAAGCGTAACCGGCAATCAGAAATACCGGGAAGCTTTCGAACCGCTCATGGGCGGGGTTGTGTTCGCTGAGTTCAATAATCTGGACAGTGTGAAGGAACTGGTGAACGACAGAACCTGTGCCGTCATCCTGGAGCCGGTTCAGGGAGAGGGCGGCCTGTATCCTGCGGACAGGAAATTCATCGAAGGGGTCAGGAAACTCTGTGACGACAGAGGAATTCTTCTGATCCTGGATGAAATTCAGTGCGGGATGGGAAGAACCGGTCATTTCTTCGCCTATCAGCACTACGGAGTGAAGCCGGACGTCATAACCAGTGCCAAAGCACTGGGCTGCGGGGTTCCCGTGGGAGCCTTTGCTGCGACGGAGGAGGTGGCGGCCGCTTTTGAGCCGGGAGATCATGGCACCACCTATGGGGGCAATCCCTTTGCCACAGCGGCGGTGAGCAAGGTTTTTGATTTATTTGAGAACCAGAAGCTGATAGAGCATGTCCGGGAAATCTCCGGGTATCTGGAGGAGAAGCTGGATGAGCTGAAGGCAAAGCATAAGATTATCCTGGAGCGCCGCGGAATGGGGTTGATGCAGGGATTGGAGCTGAGCATACCGGTGAAGGGGATTATTCCCAGAGCCATGGAGGCCGGTTTGATTCTGATTACGGCGGGAACCAATGTAATCCGGTTTGTTCCGCCCCTGGTAATTGAGAAAGAGCATGTGGATGAAATGACAGCCATATTGGATCAGGTTCTGCAGCTGCCCGACTTTGCAGGGTAATGGCAGGGGGAGTCCGATGGATCGCTGAGCCTGGGAAAAGATCTGTGTACAAAAGACAGACCTTTTCTCAGGCTTAATTTTGTGGTATAAATGATTTAAAGGTAAATTGTAAGAAATATGTAAGAAATCCCTCAACAGTTTTGTAAGGAATTCCATTTATGATAAAGACAGTTTTTAAGGAGGAGCCGGTATGAGCGAATGTGTACTTGTGGTGGATGACGACAGAGAGATAGTGAAAGCCATTTCCATACTGCTGGAGGGGGAAGGATATGAGGTTCTGAAGGCCTATGACGGAATGCAGGCTTTGGATATGCTGGCTGTGAATCCGGTGCGGCTTGTTCTGATTGATGTGATGATGCCAAGGCTGGACGGATTGTCTGCCGTCATGAGAATCAGAGAGAAACAGAATATCCCCATCATTGTGTTAAGCGCCAAGAGTGAAGAAACGGATAAGGCAAGCTGCTGCGTCAGACCCTGGCAGATATGGAGGAACGGATACGGAACAGTCCGGTGAAGGTGAGAGCGGAGATCCCGGAACAACCGGTGATGATTGAGGCGGACGGACAGAAGCTGTACCGGGTATTCCAGAATCTGATACAGAATGCCCTGCTGTACTCTCTGGAAGGCTCCCGTGTCTACCTCACCGTGAGGACGGACGGCGGGACGGCGGTAGCCAGCGTACAAAATACCTCCCGCTATGAGCTGGCAGCGGATAAGGATTTTGCCGAGCGCTTTGTCAGAGGAGACGAGAGCCGGACGGACGGAGGGAGCGGCCTGGGGCTTTCCATTGCAAGAAATTTCACGGAGGCCTGCGGGGGAAGCTTTCAGCTGGAGACCATTGCGGATTTGTTTGTGGTGACCGTTTCTTTCAATATGGTATAAAAAACATAAAATACCGGAAATTCATTAAGACGTTAGAGTTCGTTTGATGGATTCCGGTATTTTCTTAATATAAAAGCGGCGGGAATAATTCAATACCAAACTGGAAATGATGTAAGAATAGATCAGGAAAGGTGTGGTGTTTTATTTATGTTAGGATATCTTATTGCCATTTTATCCGGCGCTTTAATGAGTGTGCAGGGGGTATTCAATACTGGCGTGACAAAGCAGACCAGCATCTGGGTGTCGGCAACCTTTGTGCAGCTCACAGCCATGCTGGTGTGCGTCGGAGCCTGGGTCGTCACCGGACGCCAGGGACAGTTTTCCGCTCTTTTTAAGATTGAAAACAAATATATGCTCCTGGGCGGGGCTTTGGGAGCGTTTATCACCTATACCGTCATAAGGAGTGTGGATTCACTGGGCCCTGCCATGGCTAATATGTTTATTATTACAGCCCAGCTGCTGGTGGCATATCTGATCGAACTCCTTGGCCTCTTTGGTTCGGAGAAGGTGACTTTCCAATGGCATAAGCTGGTGGGGCTGGTTCTGGTGGCTGCCGGAATTGTGATTTTCCAATGCAGTTGGAAAAAATGTTGAGGAAATTAATTATTTCTGTAGGAATTACCTATTGTAAATGATGGGTAGATTATGTAAAATGAGAGTGTCTTGTTAAAAGTATAGAGGGTACTTTTTAAGTCTTCTTTCCAATGAAAGAGGATGAGATAGGATGAAAAAGTATTGTGTTCCAGTAATTATCTGTGTGCTTCTGCTGCTGGCAGGTATCTGCTATAGTTTTGTTTACCGGAGAGATGCCTCTCAGGGGGTTGAGATATCCGGACTCTCCAGCCGGTCAGAAGAGAATGCAAGAGAGAAGGAAGGAAAAGAGAATGAAATCGAAACCCTGCCTTCTGCCGGGACGGCTTCGGAAGAGGTTTCTTTGGAAGACAGAATGATTTATGTGCATCTGTGCGGCGCGGTGCTTCATCCCGGTGTATACCGGGTACCGGAGCAGTCCAGGGTAGTGGATGTTATTACCCTTGCGGGTGGCCTGCTGGAGGCTTCTGCCGGAGATTATATCAACCAGGCGGAGCCGGTGGCGGACGGGCAGAGAATCTATATTCCGACAGGGGAGGAAACAGCGGAGCGTTCGCCGGAGGAATATTATTCCAGGAACAGTGCTGCCCCGGGGAAGGAAGCGTCCGCGAATCAGATGGTCAATGTTAATACGGCCGGGAAAGAGGAGCTGATGAAGCTGCCGGGGATTGGCGAAGCAAAGGCTGCCAGTATCATAGAATACCGGCAAGCCAACGGAGAATTCCGGGCGATAGAGGATTTGATGAAGATACCGGGTATTAAGGATGGTTTATTTCATAAAATATCATCCTATATTACGGTAAAATAAGGTCCAGGATGGGCAGATTAGTCCATGAGTTTCTAATCTGCAGGGTATATATGATAATGAGGTGAAGAGATGGCAAAGAAAGTTTTGGTAGTGGATGATGAGAAGTTAATTGTCAAAGGAATCCGTTTCAGTCTGGAGCAGGACGGAATGGAAGTGGACTGTGCTTACGACGGGGAAGAAGCGTTGGATGCGGTGAGAAAGAAGGAGTACGATGTGGTGCTCCTGGATGTGATGCTTCCGAAGCTCACCGGCTTCGAGGTATGCCAGCAGGTCAGGGAATTTTCCATGGTTCCGATTATCATGCTGACCGCCAAGGGTGATGATATGGACAAGATTCTCGGACTGGAATACGGTGCCGATGACTATATTACAAAGCCCTTTAATATTCTGGAGGTAAAGGCAAGAATTAAAGCCATCATTCGCCGGAGCAATAAAGCGGCGGGCACCTCCGGTCCGGATGTCAAGATGGTGAGCTTTGGAGAGATGAAGATTGACTGTGAGAACAGAAGAGTCTATATCTCGGAGAAAGAAGTGAATCTGACGGCAAAGGAGTTTGATTTGCTGGAGCTGCTGGTGTTTAATCCGAACAAAGTTTATAGCCGGGAGAACCTTTTGAATATTGTATGGGGCTATGATTATCCGGGGGATGTCAGAACGGTGGATGTTCACATTCGAAGATTGCGCGAAAAGATTGAAAGTAATCCAAGCGAGCCAAAATTTATACATACAAAATGGGGTGTTGGCTATTTTTTCCAAAATCAAGGCTAAATTACGTTTTTTAAACAGCATGAGGGTGTATCTGCTGCTTATTTTTACTGCCATCGGGGTGATACCTCTGTATTTCTTTACTCATGTTTTGCTGAATACTTATGAGGAGAAGGCTCTCGGCAACCGGATCAGAGAGATGGAGAATCAAGGCTATATGCTGTCCGGTCTGCTGTATCCCAGGGGCTTTCTGGCGACGGGTGAGGATGCGGAGGTAGAGCTGGAGGTTACCAGGATCTCGGATATCTATGGAGGCAGAATCGTCATTGTCGACGGCAGTACGAATATTGTGAAGGATACCTATTCTCTGGAGGAAGGGAAATACCTGATCTCCGGTGAGGTAATCCAGTGTCTGCAGGGAGGCGGTCCCCGCTCGGTGTCCGACCGCAAGACCCGATATATAAAGCTGATCTATCCCATCACTCATAATGAGAGCAAGGAAGTTATGGGTGCCATTATCATGAGCTTTTCTACAAAGGATATCTACAGCATCCGCAGCAGCATGGAACAGAGAGTGGTTCTGTTTGCTGTTATACTGGGGATCATCAACATATCCTTTGCCATCTATTTCTCCGGTATTCTGACCAAGCCCCTGACCAGGGTTGTGAATTCCATCGACCGTATTACCGACGGCTATATGAATGAGAGCGTGTCAATCAAGGGGTATACGGAAATTGAGAAAATATCCGATTCCTTTAATCATATGATGAACCGGATGCAGAAGCTGGAGAATTCCCGGCAGGAATTTGTGTCCAATGTCTCCCATGAGCTGAAGACCCCCATTACCTCCATCAAGGTGCTGGCGGATTCTCTGCTGATGCAGGAAGAGGTTCCCGCGGAGCTGTATCGTGAATTTTTGGTTGATATTACAGATGAGATCGAGCGGGAGAATAAGATTATCAATGATCTGCTCTCCCTGGTTAAACTGGATAAGACGGCAGGAGATATGAATATCGCGCCGGTTAATATCAATGAGCTGCTGGAGCTGATCCTCAAGCGGCTGACCCCTATCGCAAAACGCAGGAATATCGAGATGATTTATGAAAGCTTCCGTCCCGTTGTTGCGGAGGTGGATGAAGTAAAGCTTTCCCTTGCCCTGTCCAATCTGATTGAAAATGCCATCAAGTACAATACGGAGGATGGCTGGGTCCGGATCTCCCTGAATGCGGATCATAAATACTTCTTTGTTAAGGTTTCCGATTCGGGAATCGGCATCCCCCCGGAGGCACAGGATTTCATATTTGAACGTTTCTACCGGGTGGACAAGGCCAGATCCAGGGAGACGGGAGGTACGGGTCTGGGACTGGCGATCACTAAGAATGTAATCCAGATGCACCGGGGTGCCATTAAGGTTTACAGTAAGGAAGGGGAGGGCACTACCTTCAACGTCCGCATTCCGCTCAACTATATCCCTTAACAGAAGGGGATGCATGCAGGGGAGGCTCCGGTTTTACCTGGCAGGCATTGAAGAAAGGCATGGTTACTGATATGAGAAAAAAATATGCATTGCTTCTGCTTCTTCTGGCCGGTCTCCTGGGAGCCTGCAGCAATCAGAAGAACAGAACCTATACCACCGGAACCGAGGTTTTGGTGTATTATATTGATACCAGCACCTCAGGCCTGACAGGGGAAGCTTATCGGCTGATCAGTACAAAACGGAAGGAGCAGATCGATGAGCTGCTCTATATGCTGAAGTTGAATCCGGAGAATCTGGAGCTGAAAAGTACCTTTACCAACGCGGTGACGGTGAAGGAATACTATTTTAACGAAGACAGCAGCCTTACCATTAATTTTGAAAGTAACTACAGTGAGCTTACCGGAATCGGAGAGGTGCTGTGCAGAGCCGCCGTGGTAAAGACCCTGAGCCAGGTGCCGGGAGTGGAATATATCCAGTTTGCTGTCAACGGTCAGCCTCTCATGGATGCGGTCGGCAATCTGGTGGGAATTATGAGAAAAGAAGATTTTATTGATAATACCGGAACCACCACCAAGGTTAAGCTGTATTATGCCAATGGGACAGGGGATGCCCTGGTGGAATATGTGACCAATATTACGTATACCGGTACCGGTTCTCTGGAGGAACTGGTGCTGGAGGAGCTGATCAAAGGGCCGGCAGAGATCGGTATGTATCCCACCATTCCAGAGGGAACGAAGCTGCTGGAGGTGGAGATGAAGGAGGGAAGCTGCTATGTGAATTTTGATGAGAAATTCCTGGAGAAGCTTCCGGAACTGAAGGATAAAACAGCCATTTACTCCGTGGTTAATACATTGATTGAACTGCCGTATATCAAAAGAGTGAAGTTTTTGATTAACGGAGAGGTTCAGAATACCTTTGGGGATGGGACGGCCTTAGACGGCTTCTTTGAACGGAATCTCTCCCTGATTGATGAAAGCTAGGTAAGGGGGGATTCTGTGATTAAACGCCCGCTGGTGTGGATGCTGGGGGCATATTTATCCGGCTTGATTCTGGGCGGGCAGCCGGTTGGGGCCGGTACGGCGGTTGTCCTGTGTCTGCTAGGCTATCTTTTTTTATTCTTCTTTTGGAGCAAGATGGTCTTTTACAGCCCTTGGCACAGATATGTCTTGCAAAAAAAGCATGGATGGTTAGCAAAGCATGCTGATGTATCGTATGAAAAATCATATGGACAGGACAGATTTTTATGGCTTCTGCCCCTGCTTCTGCTCTTGGGATATGGGGTCATGAGGGAGAATCTGAGGCTGCCGGAGCTGTCCCATGCCTTTGAACAGCAGACGGCCTGTGAGCTGAAGGGCCGGATTAAAAGGCTGGTAAGAAAGCAAAACAGCCTTGCCCTATATGTTGAAGAGAACCATATCTCCCTCCCGGAGGGATCCCTTACGAAGGGAGGGGATTATGATTGTGAAAATATCATTGTCTATGTATCTGACGGGCAGAGTTACCGTGTTGGTAACGGCATTACCGTCCAAGGTGTTCTGAAGAAATTCTCAAAGGCCTCTAATCCGGGCCAATTCAATGAAGAAGAATATTATCAAATGGAGAATATTGATTTTAAGCTGATGGCGGAGGAGGTAATCATTACCGATCCCGGCTATTCCAGGTATCATACTTTTCTTGACAAGATGAAGGAGAGGCTGATTCGTTCCTACCGCGAGATACTGGGAGAAAGGGAGGCGGGGACGCTGATTGCCATGCTTTTGGGTGAGAAGTTCCTGCTGGAGGATGAGATTAAGCAGCTCTACCAAGTGAATGGGATCTCTCATATCCTGGTTATCTCAGGACTTCATATTTCGTTCATCGGCATGGGTGCCTTCTGGCTTTTTTGCAAGTGCGGGCTGCCCCGGGCGCCAGGGGTTTTTCTTACTCTGATTACGGTTTACAGCTATGGTGAACTGACGAACTTTGGCGTATCGACTTTGCGGGCTGTTATTATGACCGCTGTTATGCTGATGGCGCCGCTTTTGGGGAGGAGCTATGATATGCTGTCCGGGGTGGCCTTCAGCGCTTTGCTTATCCTGCTGGAGAACCCCCTTCAGCTTCAAAGTGCGGGATTTTTGCTATCCTATAGTGCAGTCATTGGAATTGCAATTATCTTGCCGGAGCTCCGGCATCTCTTTCCCGGAAAGAACCCAGTCAGGGACGGTCTCTTGGTCAGCTTCAGCGCCATGTTTGCCACCGCCCCTTCCCTTCTCTGGTTCTTCGGACAGTTTCCGGTCTATGGCATTGTGACTAATCTTCTGATTCTTCCCTTTGTAACGGTATTGACCCTCACCTCCTTTCTGGCGGGAGTTCTGGGAATTCTATCCCAGAGCCTGGGGGTATTTGCTGCGGGAGGCGCATATTATATTCTAAGGCTGTATGAAGTGATCTGTATCACAATAAGCCGATTGCCCGGAAATCTGCTGATTGCAGGAAGACCGGAGATATGGTGTGTAGCGCTGTCTGTTCTTTTAATGCTTTTATTTGTATGGGCCGGTCGAAAATATGGGAAGAAGCATGTCCTCCTGCTTCTTGCGGCTGCGTTGCTGGTCCTGTTTTTTAAGATGCCGCAGGCAGGGCTGGAGATATCTTTACTGGATGTAGGACAGGGGGACGGGATCTTTATGAAGAGCAGGGGCGGGACGACTTATCTCATTGATGGGGGCAGCTCGGATGTAGAGAAGCTGGGAACCTACCGGATTCTGCCCTTTCTGAATATAAGAGGCATCGGACGGCTGGATTATATTATAGTAACCCATGGGGACAGGGATCATATCAGCGGGGTGTCCGAGATGATTGAGCAGGAGCTGGTGAAGATCGGGTGCCTGACACTCCCTTTCATAGAGAAGAAGGAGGAAGAGTACCTGCAATTGGAGGCTCTGGCAAGAGAGAAGGGGATTCCGGTCCGTTATATGAGTGCCGGAGATGGGATCAAGGATGGGAACTTGAATATCTATTGTTTGCATCCGGCCCCGGATTTCGCGGTTACCTCGTCTAATTCTTATTCCTTGGTTCTGAGTGTAAATTATGGGGAGTTTGATATGCTGTTTACCGGTGATCTGGAAGGGGAGGGAGAAGACCTTTTAGTAAAGAGACTGAAGCAGGATTTTTACCGGAAGGAATGGGGGCTTGCACCAGCCACGGAATATGAAGTGCTTAACAAAAGGGTAACGAAATTGATACAATTTCGGTTTTTGTGTTCAAGTCTGTAAATGGCTTAGTATAAGGGTTTTGTGGCGAATTGCCTGGAGATAGTTCTAGACTTTCAAGAGAAAAACATTAGGATAAATTATAATAATTATAACCGGTATAACTGCGTTTGCACAACGATATTAACGATATAGTTTAATCGTTACAAGGTTATGTAATCGTTAAATCGTAATAACTAACCTTATATTATAAATATAGGGTAGCGATTGTGTAGGTTTTGACATGATAGAAGCGTACATTTTTTGTTTAAGTATATTATATAATTAAATGAACATCCTATTTTCATAGGAGGTGCATTAATTATGGCAAGAAAAACCGATGAGCAGTATAATAATATGACGGTTAATCAAATAAAAGATTATACATCAGTACACCCAAAAGAAGGAGCAAGAACGTCAAAAGTTTTAGGTAAAGCTGCAGCAGAATGTCTTGGTATATATGTTGAAGATAAAATTGAGAGTGCAAAGAATATAATGACACCAAAACAACTTAAGGAAGAAACTTTATAAAATTTATACTAGAGATGGAATGATATAGAGCCAACATGCCATTCAGAGTGATATTTCACAGGGATATCATTAATTAAATAAGTATCAATGTTAAGCCCTTTTTGCATCGGTTTCTGCAAAGGGGCTATTTTAATGTGATTATGTAATCGTTTGTATCAGTTAGTATTTTCTCTACAGGTTTCCTACCGTTTAGCTGAAAGCCATCATGGGCTTTGATATGCTCGATGGCTGCATCAATGCTTCTAGCGTCTCTGTGCCTGTGATATTGGTCATGGTTGTTGTGTTTATGATATATTCTGAAGTGTCTAAATGTTGGATACTGTTCTAAATGGATACCCCAATAGTGCTTTGTATTCTTTGATTGTACATAGATTGCAAAACACCCCATCTGTAGTATATTGAAATACTGGGTGTCAAAAGATTTTAATTCAGTTTTGGTTATCATATGTTCTCCTTTATATTTTTATTAAAAGGTGAGGGAATCTTGCCCAGAAGAGGGTTTTGAAGGTCAAAAGACCTAATAAGTGTATGAGTAAAGTATAGCAGAAAAGTATCAAAAGAACAATAAAATAAAATCGAACTGTAGATATTGCTGGCACTTTTGATATTATTTTGATAGAATTTACTAGGAGAGAGAATGTAGGATATGAGGAGGTATATACCGAGATGACAAAATCAAAAATAAGGACCCAAGTTGTTGTTTTAATATCTATTTTAATTGTATGTATAATTTTTATAAATGGTTGTAGTAGCAATGACACTATAAAAACTGAAGGGTTAGTGGATAATGTAATCCCGACTGAAATTATTGAAAACTTGCCTGAAGAAGACTCACTGAAAGAAGATATTCCGGAAGATGGCTTACCCAAAGTAGATATTCCTGAGGAAGAACTCTCTAAAGAGGATTCACCTCAAAATGACCTAACTAAGGATGAGAACACTGAACGCAAGGAAACAGTAGTAAATAATAACGATGCGAAAACTATAGAGTTTAATGGAGCCTTATATAATATTATTCAGGTTGATGGTGGAGATTTATCCGGTGAAAGAAAAGCAAATGTAGCAGTCGATATTGGTTTTGGTGATAGGGAATATTGGGCGTTTACAAATGAGTACGGGCAACTTATTTATGTATATGCAAGCAAAATAATAATCCAAGATGATAAAAATGAGCCAGTAAATTCTGATGGAAGATATTATAGGGATGAAGCTAAAGTTCCTGGAACTGAACATAAAGATTTAGATGAAGGACATGTTATAGCGGATTCCCTTGGTGGTGTATCCAATGCTTATAACATTACTCCTCAAGATAGCACACTAAACAGACATGGTGATCAAGCGTATATGGAGAAGGTTATTAGAGATGCTGGTGGCTGTGAAGAGTTTTTTGCTACTATTACATATCCGGATACTTCAACACAGATACCATCACATTATCACTATGAATATATTTTAAAAGGTGAGAAAGTGGTAGATGACTTTGATAATCTCAATCCAGATGAAGTTAATAGCGAAATGATAGAGCAAGAAAAAGAAAGTACTGTAAGCAAAAAGTCTAATTCAAATGGTGAAAATGATTTATCAGCTGTAGATGTAAATGGAAATGGTAAAGTCACAATAGCTGAAGCTAAAGCAGCTGGTTATAAGATGCCAATTTACTCTGATCATTGGCTTTATCCGTATATGGATGATCGTGATGGGGATGGAATGGTTGGAGAGTAAAATAATAGAGATTGGCTAGATATGTTTCTGTGGACTGTGCATGTTGAAACGGTAGTCTTGATGTCATGCAAAGACAAATAAATATGCCTTAAATGGCTTGAAATCAAAGGTTTCTAGACTTTCGGTAAATATAACCGATTGATAGAAACCTTGTTTTTTATCCTGGGAGTATAGATAATAAAGTGAAAAAAGGGTTAGGGTTGAGACTACAGAACTGCTTTTAGTCTTGCGAGACTATGAAACTACTTTTTTGGGGATAGGTTGAGACTATAAAACTGTTGTTAATGTCTGACTGTTTATGTACTTCCTACCATTTAACTGAAAAGCATCATGGGATTTTATATGTTCAATAGCAGCACGAATGTTTCTAGCGTCTCTGTGCCGGTGATATTGGTCATGGTTGTTATGCTTATGATATATTTTGAAATGCCTAAATGATGGATACTCCTCTAGATGAATACTCCAGTAGTGCTTTGTATTTTTTGATTGCACATAGATGGTAAGACAGCCCATCTGCAGTATGTTAAAATACTGGGGATCAATAAATTTTAATTCAATTTTGGTAATCATTTGTTCTCCTTGTTGGTGATTATTAATAGATATTACCTAAAGACAGGCTATAGAAGTTCAAGAAATATAAGTATATGAATAAAGCTTAGCAAATTCCCCCCTTAAAAACAACTGTTATACTAACTGAATTTTTGAAAGATTTTTGTATGATATTGTAATATAAATGTCATATTTGATAAAATAAATATAAGATATCAATTTCCATTATTAATAATAAATATAATCAAATATAATGAAATATCATAAAAATAGTTGATTTGTAATTGCTTGTTAAGTATACTAAAGAGGCAACAAAAAGCTTGTAAGTATGAGAGGTACTAATATGATTCAAGAAAAAAATGATAATTATATTGGAATAGATGAAGCTGCAGAATACCTTGGTATTAAGGCGGTCACATTAAGGAATTGGATAAAAAAGGACATAGATTTGCCTGCTAGAAAAATAGGGAAACTATGGAAATTTAAACGTTCGGAATTAGATGAGTGGGTTAGAAGTGGGAAAAGTGCAAATGAGTAACTATCCGGCATTTATGATATACTGGAGGAAAATATGACTGACAAATATGTATTATATAACAAAAGTTGTATGGAAGCGATGAAAGAGATTGGGGATAAATCAATTGATTTGGTTCTAACTGATCCACCATATAACTTGGGTTTGTTTATGCAAAATAGAGCGACTAATTTAAAAGCAATGAGAGAAAACTTCTTTGGAGCAGCTGGTTGGGATGATCTTGAATATAATGAATGGGAAAAAGATATGGACATGCTGTTCACTGAATTAGCTAGAATAATAAAAGAACGTGGATCGGTTATCATGTTTATGTCAATTATAAAAGTTGAAACAATTATTAGATTGGCTGAAAAACATAATTTTTATTATAAAACAACAGGGATTTGGCATAAAAGAAATCCAATGCCACGTAATATGAATTTACATTTTATTAACTCGACAGAGGCTTGGATATACTTTACATATAAAAAGCACACTGGAACATTTAATAATAATGGAAAAGCTATTCATGATTTTTTTGAAACACCAGTAACACCATCTAGCGAAAAAAAATATGGAAAGCATCCTACCCAGAAACCAGTTCAGCTGTTAGAGAATTTTATAAATTTACTAACTAATGAAAATGATGTGGTATTTGACCCTTTCTGTGGAAGTGGAAGCTCTGGTGTTGCAGCACTATTACATGGAAGAAGATTCATAGGGGTGGATATAAATGAAGAGTATTGCCGAATTACAAAAGATAGGTTAGAGCAGGTGATTAAAGTTGAACACATATAAAATGATCGATCTATTTGCAGGTGTAGGAGGCCTTTCTCTTGGATTTGAACAGATGGGATTTGAGGTGGTTATTGCAAATGAATATGATGAGTCAATAGCTCAGGCATATATCAAAAATCGCAAAAATCCTAATATGATTGTTGCAGATATTACAAAACTTCCTATTCATGAGACTTTTGGAAAGTATAGAGGAATAGTTGATTTATGTGTGGGTGGACCACCGTGTCAAGGATATTCGCAAAAAGGGCAGAGAAAAACGATAAATGATTCTAGAAATTTTCTATTTAGATATTTTGTTGATGTAGTTAAGGAGGTATCTCCAAAATATTTTGTTATGGAAAATGTACCAAATTTATTAACAGCTGAAAATGGATTTTTTAAGAATGAATTAACAATATTATTTACAGAACTGGGGTACACAATAAATGCACAAGTGTTGTGTGCGGCGGATTATGGAGTTCCACAAAATAGAAATAGAGCCTTTATTATAGGAAAAAAGAATACTGATAAACTGGTTGAAATGCCAAATAAGGTAAACAAGAAAACAACTATATGGGATGCAATAAGTGATTTGTCATATTTGAAATCAGGAGAAGGAACGGAGGTAGCAGAGTATATAAAATCTGCGAACTCGGATTATCAAAAATTGATGAGAATGGGTTGTGAAAAGGTTTATAACCATATTGCGACGAATCACTCCAAAATTGCACTGGAGAGATTAGCTATGATACCACCAAAAGGCGGAAAAGAATATCTTCCACCTGAGCATTTAACGAAATCTATTTATAGTGGGACATGGGAGAGGATGGATGCTGATGATATATCAGTAACTATAACTACTAGATTTGACACTCCTTCATCGGGAAAATTTACACATCCTTATTTGGATAGAGCCATTACAGTTAGAGAAGCAGCAAGAATTCAGTCGTTTCCAGATACATTTAGGTTCTATGGGACAAAGACATCTCAGATGAAGCAAGTAGGCAACGCAGTTCCACCTTTACTTTCAAAAGCAATAGCAGAAGCTATTATTAAAGATATGAAAAATAACTAATTAATGATTAACAAAATACTAAACAACGGCAGAGACTAGACTCTGCCTGTTGCTGGTATAGAAAGGGAGGTACATAATGTCAAGTTATCAAATTTACAATGCGGGAATCAACACAGGTACAAAGTATTTAACGACTGAGGTGGCATACTTTTTAGGGGGAATTTATGCCGCTGATGAGAAAGTCAGTAGTAATGGTAAACTATATTGGGCAGCTCCTGTTAGATATAACCCTACATATTCTTCTGAAGCACAAACAGCAGAGCATTTTGATTATGTTAGTATCATCAGTTCTAAGGTTAATGGATATACAGTTATGAAAGATAATATTAAAGGAACATCTTTAGATTCTGGTAAAAATCGTCTTCCAGGATTTAGTACTTTTTTTGAGTCAATAGGTTTGACAGATTTACGAAATGAAATTCCAACATTAAAGCCTATATTATTAGCAGCATCAAGAGATGTGAAAAAAGCATTTGTTTTAGGGGTTATTGATGGACGAGGAACACCTGATATTAGTATTCCGAAAGCAGCAATAAGATATTTGTCATTAGATTGTCCAAATGATGATATTGGGGATTTCTTATATGAAGTATTTGAGAATTTTGGTTTTGATTGTAATTACAATACAGCGAGGGATCGTTTAGAGGGAGGAGAACCAAGAAAACCTCAATTAAGAATTAAAAATGTTGAGTATTACATGGAAAATGTTGGATATATTTCTCCTACTAAATTTACGAATATGTATAAGGTGTATAATGCAAAGTTTGGTGTAGCAAATGTTATTAATGGAAGTGGATTTCTTCCAGGATTAAAATACTTAACGAGGTAATTTGATTATGGCAAAGAACATTATTTTTTATGGCCCTCCCGGAACAGGAAAAACATACCTAATACAGTCATTGATGAATGACTATATTGATTATGATATTGATGATTCGCAGATAAAAAATGCTTTTATTAGTGAATCTAAAGAATGGATACTTATAACATTGATTTTACTACAAAATCATGGAAAAATGGCAACAACAGATATACAAAGGAAAGTTGATTCTCTTTCATTAGGTATTAAGATTAATGTTGGTGCTGAATTGGATAAGCATAATCTTCTTCCTGCTCCAATTGCAGCAGTTACAAGAGTGCAACCTAGAATTTTTATATCAATTGGACCTAGTGAATGGTATGTTGATTTAGTAAGAGTTCAACAAGCACGTGCGGATTTTTTCGCTAAATTTCTGAGTAAGTCAACTGTGACAAAAAGATATAATTTTGTGACATTCCATCAGTCATACGCTTATGAGGATTTTATTGAAGGAATTAGACCTGAGTATATAGCTAGCACAAAATCAATCGATTACTCACCAAAACCTGGTGTTTTTAAATTATTGTGTGATGAAGCTTCAAAGCATCCTGAAAAAGAATATGCTATTTTTATTGATGAGATTAATCGTGGTAATATTTCTGAGATATTTGGTGAATTGATTAGTTTAATAGAAGTTGATAAGAGAGCTGGGCAAACTGGGGCTTTATCAGCTATTCTTCCTTATTCAAAAACTACATTTACAGTACCATCAAATGTAAATGTTTATGGTACTATGAATACAGCAGACAGATCAATTGATCAGATTGATATTGCACTTCGAAGAAGGTTTAAATTTATTCCTATGCTTCCGAATGCAGAAGTCATAAAAAATGAAATGGAATTACAAGGACTTGATGCTCATAATATTGATGGAGTAGACGTTATACAATTATTTAACACTCTAAATTCAAGGATAGAACTTTTACTAGATTCACAGCATTTGTTAGGTCACGCATTATTTCTTGGAGCGACGACAGCAGATGCAATTGCTGGAGTTATTAGAAATTCGGTAATCCCTCTACTAGAAGAGTACTTCTACGATGATATACAAAAAATACAGTTAGTATTTAATGATTTAGATGATACTGGAGACTTACGTGTTAATGCGATATATAAGCATGAGGATATTGTGGCTGATAATTTCTTTTCATATACCGGAGATTATATGATTGATGATAAAAAACATTACCACGTTGCAGCAAAAATAACGATAGATTCGTTAAAGCAAATATATCAATGATGGAAACTATAATTTTAAAAGAATATGACCAATTGCATATTAGAGAAAAGAGAGATGTTAAGAATAATACAATCACAAAGGATGATGCTCTTGCACTTCAAAGTGTTATCATGAATGAAGAACCTGTGTTTAAGTGGGGATATAAAAAACTTACTGCACAGCATTGGGTTGGAACCATTACTTTGAAAGATCTAAATATTGAGATACTTCCAAAGCTTTATGGATATGTTTCTATGGATGAACTAAGGAGTGTACTTACTCGAATGTTATTAATCTCGCATCAGAAACCTTCAGTAAGAGAGATGCCTGGTATGACACAAGTAAGTAAAAATTCTTTAATTGAAATGCTGATAGAAACTTTTCTTACATCTCTTGAAAAATATACAAAAGAAGGTTTAAGACATTCTTATCGGAAAGAAGATAATAACCTGAATCGAGTTAAGGGGAGAATACTTTTTAATAAGCAGCTTTCCAAAAATGTACTAGAACCAACAAAGTTTTGGTGTAAGTATTCTAAATTTACTGCGGATAATAGTATAAATCAATTCTTTAAACTGTGTTTGAATCAAATGTATAAAGTTAGTACTGATTCACAAAATAAAAGACGCATTAAATATTTAATTCCAATGTATGAGGACTTTTTAGACATAAGTAAAGAGAAAGCTTTGGCAAAAGATATTATTTTTAATTCTACCAATCAAAGTGCAGAAGAATCGTATACATATGGAAAACTTTTTCTTAATAATATATTTAGTACACTTAGTGCCGGCAATGTACCAATAAGTATGATGCTTTTTAACATGAATGATTTATACGAATTATTTATATATAAAGTTGCACATATTGTTTACGGGAATAAGGTTTCATATCAAATGAGGGGTAACTATTTATTACAAAGGGATGTTGATTCGAAGAAACATATTGCATTACGCCCGGATATTGCCATTAAGCAAACGACTGGTGAATTTGTAATTGTTGATACTAAATGGAAAATACCACAAAAGTTTGCAAAAGAATCTGATTTGTATCAGATGAATGCATATTCAACAAGTATCGATTATATTAAAGAAATTATTTTGTTATACCCATTCGTAAAAAATGACAAAATGATAGATGACTACCATTTTATTGATACAAATGGAAAACAAAGACCATTGAAGATAAGAACAATTGATTTGATGAAATGTCTTAATTGGAAGCAGTTCCTAGTAGAGTTTCCGGATCTATTTTTATAGGCACTGTATTAGCAGAGGAAACTTAAGATCTTAGAATTAATTAATAAATACCAAAGACATTTAGGTGGAAGATAAAAGTACCATATAAGTGGAAAGACTCTTTTGTGTCTTTCCAGCTAAAATTAAAGCCAGTGGGTTTCCTACTGGCTTTAATTCTTATTAATATAGTATTGTAGTTTGGTAATAAAATAAATAGGACATATTAACATGTAAAATGTTGACAGGTATATCACTAAATGATAATATGTAAGCATATAAGCTTACATATTATGTAAAAGGACGGTCTGAATACATGAAGAGTAGTTTGAATCCAAACAAATGTCATGGATCGTTTGGAGAGTATATTAAGGAACGTAGAGAAGAACTCGGAAAATCCATTCGTGGACTTTCTTTGGAACTTGATATGACTCCAGCATATCTTAGTGATATAGAAAAAGGAAACCGCTATGCACCAGAGAATTATTTAGATAAAATGATTCAAGTATTGCATATTACAGATGAGGAGTCATATTACTTTTATGATCTTGCGGGTAAAAGCAGAAACAACATTCACTCAGATTTAATAGAGTATATAGGAAAAACAGATATTGCTCGTGTAGCATTACGAAAGGCTCGTGATCTTAATATTTCAGACGAACAGTGGCAGAATTTTATTGATGAAATTTGTAGTATGTAAAGACTATGAATTAGGGAGGGTAATGCTATCGTGGGGAATAATCGTTCATTTACAGATTATGTAGCAGATAGATTCGAGAATGAGTTGTTCAATGCCATTCAAAGCTACGTCGAAGAATATAATAACTTAGACTTACGGCTTTACAGAATCCGTAATATTGGTGGCATAGAATTATCAGATTTAAAAGTTAAATCTGTATCTATTAGTGATCTGCCCGATATGAAAATAGAATTCGATGTCGCTGTAGAAGCTGAGTTAGAAGTTCGCGAGTCGGATTATCATTATGATGAAACTGAAAACTGTACTCAGTGGTTTATTCTGAAATGTTCTGGAGATTTAGATTGTAATTTGGATGATTTCAGAATCTCTAGTATAAAAGAATATACCGGTAAGAATAAGCAATCAAAACCTATGTCCGACTCTCTTGTTCCGATTATTACTAAGGATGATCTAGAAAACGTTGCCACTGATTTCCTACGCAGACATTACCCCGAGGCATTAAAAACACCATTAGCAGTTGAACCACATGTGCTGGCAGAAAAAATGGGTCTCACAGTGAAAGTCAGAGAAATAACGAAAGACTTTTCTGTTTTTGGACAAATATACTTCCATGGTTGTAACACAGAACTTTATGATAAGGACAACGATAAAATGGTACAAGCCCAAGTGGATGCATGTACTATTTTAGTAGATCCCAAAGCATACTTCCTCCGCAATCTTGGATCAGTTAATAATACCATAGTGCATGAGTGTGTTCATTGGGATTTACATAGAAAAGCATTTGAACTGGAGCGGTTATATAATAGCAATGCTACACAGATTAAATGCCAGGTTGTTGGTGGAATAAAAGACAATGAAAGAGATGCAACCGGCTGGATGGAATGGCAGGCAAATGCGCTCGCTCCAAGAATACAAATGCCACTTGTGCCATTCAAAATGAAAGTTCATGAACTCATTCGTAAATGTAGGGATGAGTTTGGAAACTTCAGTTTGGTGGATATCATGGAATGGGTCATTGATGAGGTAGCACTGTTTTATGGTGTGTCACGATGTGCGGCTAAGATTAGAATGGTTGATGTAGGTTATGATGAGGCAATTGGTGTGTTCACCTATGTTGATGATCATTATGTCAGACCTCACTGTTTTAAGAACGGTTTTATTCGTAAAGACCAGACGTTTTCCATTAGTATAAAGGATGCTTTAGTTGAAAGCGCCTTTAAGCCTGAGTTAAAGAAGAAACTGGATAGCGGAAACTATTTATTTGTTGATTCGCATTTTTGCTTTAATCATCCTAAGTACATTAAGGTAAATGAAAAAGGTGAAACTGTATTAACAGACTATGCCAGATTCCATATGGATGAATGCTGCCTAGTCTTTGATCTGAGGGTTAAATCCCTCAACAAATATGGAGAGGAGTTCTTTACAGAATGCGTTCTATTTAGAGATGCTGCTTCAAATATCGTTTTTGAAGCTCATTACTCGTCTGATAACAGGGATAATCCAAACCATACAGATATGATAAAGCAATATAATGCAGAGTTACTGAGTGTGGTTAGTAAGCTTCCAGCGACGTTTTCTGGAACACTAAATGCCTTAATCAATTGGTCTGAGATGACCGAAGAAAAGTTAGCAGAAGCGGCATTCATTAGTGAGAAAACTATTCAAAGATTAAGAAACGAAGAACCGGATAATGTTTCATTAGAAACAGTGGTACAATTGGCAATAGGTATGCAGCTACCACCTGTACTAAGTGGATATTTGCTAAAGGCATCTGGTAAGTCTTTTATGATGACGGAGCAACACATCATGTATCAGTTCTTACTAAATTCATGTTACACAAAATCTATATATGAGTGTAATGAAATGCTTGTAGCACAAAATTTAAAGCAACTTGGACGTCAGAATAGGACTGCATAAAAAATTATTATAGTATCCGGACATGCCATGTCTGGCTATGTTTATAAAAATTCATAGAAATATATATTTAAGGAGTCATGAAATAAGCAAAAAGCTTATTTTCATGGCTCTTTTTTTAGTGTTGTAATAGCAGAAATAGGACATCCCATGTCCGAGCAATTTTAGCTGTTTCACGTTAGAATTAGAGCATAAAAAATTCATATAGACCTGACAGAGCGCTGGGAAGGTGGATATGACCATATTGCTTTTGGAGTAGCTGTCATTATGACAGTTATGGAAAAGCAGATGGAAGTACCCTTAATTTCCAGCGCTCTTTTTCTATTGCATGGTCTTGGGATGCTTCTATTCATGGGTTAATGGTATCTGCCTTATATCAGTCTCTTCTGGTCGGAAAGAGAGACAATCTATGAAAAACGCAACAAAGAAAATCAGAGTAAACGAGGCAGAGGAGCAAGTATTAATCCCTATGATTATTGACAAGGATTCAATTGAAGAACACGGGATGATTGCAGGTGTAAGTAAATCTCAAATCAGAAAATGGCGAGTAGGTAACAGGATAGTAGACGTGGTTCTAATTCCAGGTACGAAGGAACAGTACGATGCTGTAATGAGCTCCTATTCAGCTGAGTTTAAAGCAGAAGATCGTGATAAACGCTGCGAGATAAGTAATGGGAGTGGTAAGCTAATTCGCTGTCCAGAAAACAACAAATGCAGTCAGTGTCCATATGCCACTTCTTTGGATAAGAAAAATTTTGGCACATTAACATTCAGTTGCCTGGCGGCAGACAATGAAGATGGAGAAGACTCGGATTTCGAACCAGTAGCACCAGTTACATATGGTGCAGCAGATATCTATTTGGGTATGCTGAATGAGTTGATTAGTCGTGTACAAGAAATCGACCCTAACTACGGTAAGATACTTCAACTATTATCGGATGGATTCAGCCATAAAGAAATTGCAGATGTGATTGGAATAGGAAAGAGTACAGTAACAGATAAGGTAGCAAAGATAAAAGCATTAGTAATGGATTTACTGGATGACATGATTTAATAAATAGATGGTAGCAGCACTATGTAGAATCTGTGCTGCTACCATTTTTGCTTAATCTTTTTTATAAAACATTGTCTCATAGCCATCGGCTCTTAATAGTAGACCATCTATCCAGGGAGGTGTTCTTCCCATCTGATCACAGATGCTATCCAGGGATTCATCCATAGGGCATTCGATGATTAATTCATCATGAACATGACCACATATTAGTTTATTGCTTAGTGTTTGCATGGCATAGCTAAGGATATCTCTTGAAATGGCTTGAACGATATTCTCCACAAATTTAGCACCGTATGATTCAAGCCGTTCCCATTTCTTTGTTGATCCAATGCCTTCGTAGGTTACGGCCTCCCCGCCAAATTTGTTTATACCAATCTTAGGTTTAACATAAGTAAGCTTTCTACCAGATGGTAGTTGGATGAAGAGCATACCGCTTTGATATATAAAGCTAATACCGTGAGTTTCTGTGCCGGTTTTTTGAGTAATAGTATTTTTAACAATAGTATCAATATCCCACCAAAGTTGAACAATATTTGGATTCGATGTTCTCCATGCATCAACCAAAGGTTGTAGTTCTTCTTCTGAAATGCCCATATCTAAGGCACCCATTGATTTAAGAGCACCACACGAACCACCGTAACCTAATGCTAGCTCAGCTATTTTTCCTTTTTGGCGAAGATGACTGTTCTGACCGTGCTTTTCGACTGGAACACCAAACATAGCAGAAGCACTTGCACAATAGATATCTTCATTATTTGCAAATACTTTATTTCTCCATGTCTCCTTTGCTAGATGTGAGAGTACCCTAGCTTCTATCGCACTAAAATCGACTACAATAAACTTATATCCTTCTCTTGGAACAAAAGCAGTGCGAATAAGTTCTGACAGTACTTCTGGAACTGAGTTATATAGCAATTCTAAAGCTTCATAATTACCACATTTTACAAGACCACGAGCTTGTTCCAAATCAGGTATATGGTTCTGTGGCAAGTTCTGCAGTTGAATGATTCGACCAGCCCACCGACCACTACGATTGGCACCATAGAACTGAAACATTCCTCTTGCTCGGTTATCAGTGCATACAGTGTTCTGCATAGCTTGGTATTTTTTTATACTGGATTTGGCAAGCTGCTGTCGGAGAGTAAGAACTTCGGCTAGTTCTTCTGGAGCATCCTTTAACATTTCTACTACAGCCTTTTTACCAAGCGTGTAAGTTACAAGTCCGTTGTCAGATAACCATTGTTTCATCTGTACTACTGAATTTGGATTATCTAGATTTGTGAGTTTCTTCATTTCATCCGAGAGTTCTTCCTTGGAATGCTCATCCATCTTAATTGCCTGTTCTACGATATCCATATCAATAGCTATACCACGGTCATTGATGACTTGATCTAAGATATATTCTTGCCAAATAAATTCTGGTACAGGAAAATTGGCTAGCTTCTTCTGAATGGCCATTTCAACTTCAACATCCCTACGGTTATAGGAAATAAAAGATTTCCATTTAGTTGCATCGTGTATAGGAAGATTTCTAGTCCGGCCACCGTTTGATTTTGTAGGCTTACATGGAACACAAAAATAGCGGATGAGGTCTTTTCCTTCTTTCATTTTCTGTTCTTCCAATCCAAGAACTGCTCCTACACCTTCAAGAGATAATGGTAATCCAAGATATGCCGACCATACCATCGAGCATCTCCACGAGGATGGATCTAGGTAATTATCGACCGTGTCATCACTGGTACTGTAGCTATTGAAATATTCAGGATAATTTCTTCTAAGCCATTCAGACAAACAGATACGTTCAAAAGCAGCATTATATGCCCACTTTATAACTTCTTTGTCTGATAGAGCAATGATTACCTCTGTAGGAACTTTCTCATCATTTGCTAGATCGATAACGACAACCTCGCCACCATTGATAGAGTACGCAAAGAGAAGGATTTCGAAGTTGGGCGATTCTGCATATTTGTACATACCGCATTTCTTTAGATCCACATCAGAATATGTTTCGATATCGCAACTCATATATTTTATTTCAGCCATCCAAAACTCCTCCCTAATTTGATGCGAGATATTGTTGATGAAGAAACACCATACATACTAGCAAGCTCAACTCCTGTAATTCCACAGGATAAGCCAAAACGAATATTTTCAACATCGTCAGTCGATAATTTTCTCCATCGCCCCCCATCTTTATATACATCAAGAATATTTTCTGTACGTGTACCATATCGGAGATTGCAGACACGATTATCGGTAGGAATACCATTTTCGTGGAGAACTTCACAACCGTTAGGACAAGGACCTAAGAAGGTCAATGCAATTAATTGATGTACTGGTTTCCCAATGCCACCACGTCCTAATACTACAGAAACATGACCACTTTTACAGAATCGTCCTGGCTTTAAGATTCTGCCGTGAATCATTCTGTAAAAATCATGTCCTGTGAAATGACATTTACCCCTAACTAACCGATCTAGACTTTTAATACGTCCCATTGTGCTTGCCTGATATTTTCCTTCAAACCCAGGTATGTCTTTCCATATTTCTTCTATCATATTCACCATCCTTAATGTAAAACGGCGGCAGCATTGCCACCGCCCCAGTCAGAGATTAACGGGATACATCTATGAAAGAAAATCATCATCGTCATCTGTAGAAAAATCATCCTCTGCACGAGACTTACCACCCAAAGGTTCCCCGTCTGAAATCTTCTGAAGGTTATTTAGGCCGCATGCAATTCCGCGATTTCCATTTGAATTGAAGGCGTATAAGTTGATGGAGGCTCTGCCATATACTCCTGAATAAACTTCAGAACGTTCAAGGATTGGATTGCAATTTGCATCAACAATACCCGGTGCAGTAGCACTATTGGCATTGATGAAATATGCATTTGCATACGTTGGGTCGTCTGGTCTTTCTACATCGCCATCACGAAGAGGAGTTTTAAGAACGGAAAGAGCAGGTACTGTTTTACCATTACCCTTTAACTTTGACTCACCTTCCTTATACGCTGCTTCAATGGCTGTCTTTATTAGCGCAACTGTCTTGGTATCAGACTTTGGAATTATAAGGCTAACGCTATACTTCGGTGTACCTCCATTGATTGACTTTGCATCCCATACATTTGCATATGACCATCTTGTCTGTGGACCTGTAATCACTTTCGTTGGATTTGCTAATTTTGACATAGTATTGTCCTCCTTATTTAAAATCAATTTGTGCTGTATTAAATTCCGGACGCTTATCATTCTCCGGAACAAGAGTTGGTTTACCTGGAGCCTTCATTACAAGGCTTCCTAGAACTTCTTCGAATCTCTTTTTGCCAAGTATGGAAGTCATGGCAGTAATACCTAAGAGCTTATTTTCATATGGGTCAAAACCTGCTGATGTTACTGCATCAGCAACCGCCTGTTCATCGGTGTATTTTCTGGTTGAGCGTCCCTCAACAACTTTAAAGCCATCATACTTTGTGCCACTAAGTGCTTGTTGTAATGCATATTCCTTTATGTCATTGACCCAGGAGACAAGGTTATCTACCTTGGTGAGAATAACACTGATTTCTGTGTCATCTAAATTGGGAGGCATCTCAAAGTCATACTTTGCTAGTTCAAGGTTGTACTCAGCACGCTTACGACAGGTAGCCTTAATCTTACAGAACTGGCAGTGGTCACCGGCCTTAAATTCACCCTCACCTGCATAGGCCAGTTTTGCTATAGGGGAGAGTACTTCATTACCCCAAGTTATAAGTTCATCCTTTGACAAGGTGTAGGTGCTGATATTGTCCCTTCGTGGTTGGAAGATTGTCATCTTAATGGTTTCTATATCGTAGATACCATCGAAGAGTTCTATAGCTCCAAGAGCATAACACATCATCTGTGGGTTCTCTTCAGCTGACACCAGTATTCCAAGTCCGTGTTTGTAATCGATGACTTGAAGAATACCATCAGCAACGATTACACTGTCACCGGTACCGAACCCGCCCTCTACATATCTAGAGAAATCTAGACGCTGTTCAATTAATACCACAGGGTCAGAGCAATTGTGCTTTGCCTCTTCTAGTTGCTCCATGACAAAAGTAGCATATTCTTCTGCACAACTTTCCATCTCTCCATTGTAGAAATCTAAATTTTCCGTAGGGTCTTTTGTGTTTATGCCGAGTGCCTGTTCTAATTTAAACTGACAGAGGCTATGTGCATCCGTACCTTCTTGTGCGTAAGGACTGGATTTGTTATCCTCTTCAGCACATAACTTTGCTGAAGGTGGGCATTGCAGCCATCTATGGCTGGATGAAGCGGAGAGTAATGCATGTTTAGGCATTTCCTAACACCTCCGCATCAGCGAGTAAAGCTTCATAGTCATCAGGGTTGATGTCTGATAGTTTGTTTGCTCCAAACTTTAATAGAAGAGCTTTGACATCTGCTGTGTATCCATTGCGTGACTTCTCCGCAAGTATTGCTCGGACATCGGTAAGAGAGATTGATTTCTTTGCAGGTTCTGGTGGTACTTTTGTCGTAGCCTTCTGATTCTTAGGCTTACTTGTGGTTTTTTCTTCTACATCCGTAGAAAAAAGTTCTCTTAGAGTATCTGAAATTCCAATTAAGATTTCACCACATCTTCTTAACTCATCAAGTTCCGCGGATAATTCGCTCATCTTACTCATGCTTGTTTTCTCCTTCCCTATATGATTGTTCTTGCTCGGTTAATTTCCTTGCAAGTCGCTTTGAAATAACACTGATTGCGATTAGTACATCTGCAAGTTCTTCATCTAAGCCGATGTCCTGCTTGCTATCAGCACCTGCAGTTGTTTCAGACTGCATAATTAGCACCGCCTTTCCGAGGGTTTATTACCTCTCAATTTCCTAAGGACAGAAGTCTGAGCTTTGGACGGATTTTCTTAGAACTTTTTGAAAATCTTTTCTAACTCATAGCCCTCTTACTTCCTAAGGACAGAAAAAGTAAGGTTGGACGGAAATTTATCAAAAAAATATAAAAATTATCCGTCCAAAAGCAAGGGTTCTGTCCTTAGGAAGTTAGGGGGATATTTTGTCCTCGAATATTTTTGAAGGAGGTGAGACCTTGGGAATTGGCTTATATAACTCAGAAGGCTACAAAGACCCTGTACCCTTTGAAGCGATCAATGGCATAGAGCGTGAAGAAAGAAAGAGTAATTACAGACCACTTGTTTATATTTGCTCCCCTTACGCTGGAAATGAGGAATGGAATACCATGAAGGCCAGAGAGTATAGCAGATTTGCAGTAAACATGGGAGTAATACCAATTGCCCCACATCTGTTGTTTCCGCAATTTATGGATGAAGCCACCGAGAGGGAATTGGCAATGTTCATGAACATGGTACTGCTGGGAAGATGTGCAGAGTTGTGGGTGTTTGGAGGAAGGATATCGGAAGGTATGGCAGCTGAAATTCTAAGAGCCAAACGAAAACGCATGAGAATCCGTTATTTTACGGAGGACTTTAAGGAGGTGACCAGATGAAGCAATTTACTTTGTATACATCAGACAGTGTGGGGAGCCAAACAAATTGCGTTTATCCTCATAAGACAGTTATTACAGATGAAGCCTCTTTGAAGCAAGCGGCTACACATGACCATGTTTCGGCAGAATATAAGGGTAATTATCGTAGCAGCATGAATTTCATTCAGGCAGATAATGTACCTCTCGATTGTGATAATGATCATTCAGATAATCCGGATGACTGGGTAACACCACTAGAAGTTGCGTTTGCCTTCCCTAATGTTGCTTTTGCTGTTGTATATAGTAGAAGCAATATGCTACAGAAGGACAGTAGGTCACCACGTCCTAGATTTCACGTGTTCTTTCCAATACCTCCAGTAACAGATGCAAAAGTATACTCAGCGTTAAAAAAGGAGATCACATCGTGTTTCCCTTATTTTGATAACAATGCTCTTGATAGCGCAAGATTTTTATTTGGAACAGCCAATGCTGAGGTAGAACTCTACAGAGGAGATAAAAGTATTGTAGACTTTCTGCAAGATAATAAATTTGAAGAATGGGATAATTCGCAGGATGAAGTACTAGAAGGAAATCGAAACAATACGATGTCGGGTATAGCAGGTAAACTCGTTGTTCGTTATGGGAACACCGATGAGGCATATGCTATTTTTCTAAAGAAGGCAGAGAAGTGCAATCCACCTTTGGAAGAAACAGAATTAAAGACTATATGGAACAGTGCTGTAAAATTTGGGAAATATGTATCTTCTCAGGAGAGCTACATTCCACCAGATCAGTACAACACAGATATGAAGTTAAAGCCGGACGATTTTTCCGATGTAGGTCAGGCGATTGTTTTATCAAGAGAATATTTGGAGAGTTTACGTTATTCGCCATCCACAGATTACATCGTCTACAACGGAAGCTACTGGGAGGAGTCAAAGCCAAAGTCTCAGGCAGTGGCACAGGAACTAACAGCAAGGCAGTTGGAGGAAGCGGAAGCAGAGATGCAGAAGGCTACGAATGAAATGCTGCAAAATGGTGCTTGGGAGATGCTTGTTGCAATGGGACCTAAGAAAGCAGCATCAGCTTTTAATGAACAGCAAAGGCATTCCTTTGAGAAATACCAGACCGCACAGCTTTATCGCAATTATGCCATTAAGCGTCGCGATTCCAAATACATCTCATCTGCCTTAAAAGAAGCTCGCCCAATGTTGGAGATAGAGCAGTGTAATTTGGATGCAGATGAGTTTCTATTAAATACACCATCCGGAACATATGACCTACGTAAAGGATTAGGTTCTGTTATGAAGCATGATCCACTTGATTTTATTACAAAGCAGACAACGGTGGATCCTGGTACGGAAGGAGCTGGCCTATGGGAAGATGCTCTAAATACATTCTTCTGTGGCGATTTAGATCTCATCCATTATGTTCAGGAGATTGTAGGCCTTGCTGCCATAGGAAAAGTATATGTGGAAGCGTTGATCATTGCCTACGGCGAAGGTCGAAATGGTAAGTCAACCTTCTGGAACGTAATCGCTAGAGTACTTGGTTCTTACAGCGGTAATATTTCTGCTGATATGTTGACAGTTGGATGCCGTAGAAATGTAAAGCCGGAATTAGCTGAAGCAAAGGGAAAGAGATTGATAATTGCTGCTGAGATGGAGGAAGGAATGCGCCTAAATACATCAAATGTGAAACAGTTGTGTTCTACCGATGAGATTTACGCAGAGAAGAAGTACAAGGATCCATTCAGCTATATTCCAAGCCATACACTAGTGCTTTATACCAACCATCTTCCGAAGGTCGGAGCTATCGATAGAGGCACCTGGCGTCGTCTGATTGTAATTCCTTTTAGTGCAAAGATAGAAGGCAACGCAGATGTGAAGAACTATGCAGATTATTTACTTGAGAATGCAGGAGGCGCAATTCTTTCTTGGGTGATTGAAGGTGCTACGAAGGTAATCGGACATAAATTCAAGATTGAAGCACCAGAGAAGGTAAAGGCTGCAATTCAGTCATATAAGGAAAATAATGATTGGCTTTCACATTATCTAACTGACTGCTGCGAAGTGGATAATTCTTATAGTGCAAAGTCTAGTGAAGTTTATAGCTCATACCGCACTTATTGCATGCAGGTGGGTGAGTTTATTCGCGGTACAGCAGATTTCTATGCAGCGCTGGAAACAGCCGGATTTGACCGTAAAAGAACCCGTGATAATAATCTAATTCTGGGACTAAAGCTGAAGCCGGAATTCCTTGAAGTATAAGGCTTTTTAGCTATGTGTGGAGGTCAATGGAACTTGATATATAAACTTTCTTATAGGGTAATAAAAATAGCCTATATATAAAGTTATGGAATCAGCCTCCAAAGACCTCCACACCCCAATAATCTTGATGGAAAGGTATGCGAGAAAATGCGTGAGAAGATTATAGAACAAAAACTTGTTGTAGCAGTTAAAGCCAAAGGTGGTATTTGCCCGAAGTTTACATCACCTAGCTTTTCGGGTATGCCGGATAGATTGGTATTACTTCCGGGAGGAAAGTTTGGATTTGTGGAAGTGAAAGCACCTGGTGAGAAACAAAGACCGTTGCAGCTTACTAGACATAAGTTACTTTGTCAATTGGGATTTAAAGTATATGTGTTAGATTCGGTAGAAAAGATCGGAGGGATTATTGATGCAATACAATCCACATAGCTACCAGCAATATGCTATCGAATATATCAAAACACATCCCATTGCAGCAGTCCTTTTAGATATGGGTCTGGGAAAAACAAGTATTACTCTGACTGCAATAGTTGACTTGTTATTTGATTACTTCGAGATACACAAGGTTTTAGTGGTAGCACCGTTAAGAGTGGCAAGAAATACCTGGTCAGCAGAAATAGCCAAGTGGGAGCATCTACAGGATTTGAAGTACTCCATAGCAGTTGGAACAGAAGCCGACAGGCTTACGGCACTAAAAGCCAAAGCAGATATGTACATTATCAATCGTGAGAATCTTCAATGGCTGATTGAGAAAAGCAATCTTCCATTTGATTACGACATGGTTGTAATCGATGAGCTATCTTCATTTAAGAACTGGCAGTCAAAGAGATTTAGAGCTTTTATGAAGGTAAGACCAAAGATAAAAAGAGTAGTAGGACTCACAGGAACACCAAGTAGTAACGGTTTGATGGATTTGTTTGCTGAGTTCCGTGTGCTTGATATGGGAGAGAGACTTGGTCGCTTTATTGGTCAGTATCGTAATGCATACTTTAAGCCAGATAAGATGAATGGCCCGATTGTTTATAGCTATAAACTACTTCCTGGAGCAGAAGAACAGATTTATAAGAAAATATCCGATATTACGATTTCTATGAAATCTAAGGATTATTTGAAAATGCCTGAGCTTGTAAGTAGCAATTATGAAGTGTATTTGGATGAGAAGGAGAAGGCGAGATATGAAGAGCTAAAAAAGGATTTAGTGTTACAACTGGCTGATGGAGAGGTCACCGCTGCAAATGCAGCCGCTCTTTCAGGAAAGCTGTGTCAAATGGCTAATGGTGCGATTTATACGGATGATGGCACAGTCCTTGAAATTCATGATAAGAAACTGGATGCATTAGAGGATATTGTTGAAGCTGCCAATGGCAAACCAATATTACTAATTTACTGGTTCCGACATGACCTGGATAGAGTGACAAAAAAGCTAAAAGAACTTAAGGTTTTATTTGCAAAACTGGATACCGATGCAAGTATTCGGAAATGGAATAATGGAGAATTACCCGTCGCATTACTTCATCCAATGAGTGGAGGACATGGCCTTAACCTCCAAAATGGTGGTTCTACGATTATATGGTTTGGTATGACGTGGTCATTGGAATTGTATCAGCAGACAATAGCAAGGTTATGGAGACAGGGGCAGACTGAAAATACCGTAGTGGTGCAGCACATAGTAGCCAAAGGAACGATTGATGAGAGAATTTTAAAAGCATTGTCAGAAAAGAACAATACACAATCCGCATTAATCGATGCTGTAAAGGCTAATCTGCAAATCTGAGACAATCTGAGTAAATCCGAGGGAATAAAAATTCTAAAATCGGAGGTACTGTTTATGTACAAAAACAATAATCAAGCTAAACCTTTTATAGTTGAAGATGGATTTTCCAATCTAGCAAATGCCATTATCATACAGGCAGTTAAGGACTACCGAGAAGCAATCCATTTCCTAAAACACCATCCACATACTCCTGATCTAGATACTGAGGAAGCGAAAAAGGATATTCGAAAGATTACTCTGCTAAATAATATCATTAAAAATGAAGGAGAGCGGGATGATGTAGAACGCTTTTTCCGATCCGGTTGGTTTGGGGAGCTCACTGCTCTGGATGGTGATGTTCTATTAAAGCAGATTCGTGAAATGGAGGTGGGCTAATATGACTGCTTTAGATTTTCTTAGCCAAGCTTACCGACTTGATCTTCGCATCGACAGCAAGCTTGAACAGCTTTCTTCCTTAAATGAACTGGCCATGAAATGCAACTCTACTATCAGCGGTATGCCTCGTAACCCCAACCATAGCGTATCATCTATGGCAAATGTAGTAGCAAAGATTGTGGATCTTCAAAGAGAAATTGATCGTGACATACATCAGTTAATGGACATTAAGCGGCAGATTGCTGCTAGTATCAAAGCAGTAGAAAATAAGGAATACCAGACCTTGCTTGAGCTTCGTTTTCTTTGTGGCTGTACATGGGAGGAAGTTGCTATCAAGATGGGCTATAGCATTCAGCATACTTATCGAATGCGTGATAGAGCACTGAAGAAAGTTGTTGTTAATGCAAGTGGAGAGTAAATGAGAGTTGATGTTATTACAGAATATAGTATAATGGTATTGTAGAAAGTATAGACACAGGCCACCGCAGGAGAGATCCTTGGTGGCTTTTGTTATGCCCAAAAATGAGGTGAAGCAAATGCCAAGGAAACCTAAGCGACCTTGTTCATATCCTAGCTGTCCTGAGTTAACTGATGGTCGCTTTTGTGAGGAGCATGCAAAGAAGGAAGCATCACGGTATGAAAAGTATGACCGTGACCCTGAAACAAGAAGGCGTTATGGTCGAGCCTGGAAGCGCATTCGAGATAGTTATATTGCAGCTCACCCTCTCTGTGAAGAGTGTAGGAAGAATGGAAGGCTGACACCAGCAAATGAGGTACATCATATCTTACCACTTTCAAAAGGTGGAACTCATGATAAAAGGAATCTGATGGCACTTTGTACTCCTTGTCATTCTACTATCACTGCAAGAGATGGGGATCGTTGGAGAACCCGGTAGGGGGATGAGAATCTCCACAGCTTTTCAATTGTGCAACGGGCGTGGGGCATCACGCAAAAAAAGTCCAGTTCAAACGGGTGATTAACCCCTGCAAGTCAAGAAAGGAGCAAAATGTGGCGAAAGACGGAACGAATAGAGGAGGTAGACGAGTTCGTGCAGGTGATAAGCCACTACCACTTTCTGATAAAATAGCAAGCGGCAAAGCAGCAAAGATTTTAGAGGTACCAGACCTACAGCCTGAAACAGTATTTAAGATTGATGAACCGGAGGAAGTCGTAGAATTGTACGGAGAAGATATGCCCGCTCCGAGTGATTATCTCAGTGCAAAGCAAAGGGATGGTAAACCATTAGGTGCAGATTTATTATACACTGAAACCTGGAAATGGTTGAAAGAACGTGGGTGTGAGAAGTTTGTTAACCCTCGATTGATTGAAGCTTATGCGCAAGCATTTACCCGTTATATCCAGTGTGAGGAAGCGATTAGTACATACGGACTTTTAGGAAAACATCCAACAACAGGTGGTGCTATAACAAGTCCATTTGTACAGATGAGCCAATCGTTTCAAAAGCAAGCAAATCTGATTTGGTATGAGATTTTTGATATCGTAAAGCAGAATTGCACGAAATCATTTATTGGAAATCCTCAGGATGATATCATGGAGGCTCTTTTATCAGGAAGAAAGAGGTAGGTAGCATATGACTCTAAATGTATTTTTAAAGCATTTAAAAAAGCAAAGAGAAAGATTAACTACGCAACAGTATAAAACAATACGTGGGCAAGCATTAGCTGGCGATGTTGTTGGTGCAAATAAAGGTCTTATAAAATTACTAGAACGGGGTGAGAAAATTGGATAATGAAAAGAAGTTTACCCATGAATTGCAGCAAGTTGAAATCTCAAAACTTGTACCATATGCAAATAATTCAAGAACCCATAGCAAAGAGCAAATAAAAAAAATCCAATCAAGCCTTAGAGAGTTCGGTTTTGTGAATCCGATTCTAATTGATAGAAAATATAATATTATAGCAGGGCATGGTAGATTGTTAGCTGCAAAAGAGGATGGCTTAGAAACAGTACCTTGCGTATTTGTTGACCATCTAACTGAGGCACAAAAGAAAGCCTACATTATTGCAGATAACAGGCTAGCTGAAGATGCAGGATGGGATAAAGATTTATTGGCCATTGAATTGGAAAGTTTACAGGAACTTGATTTTGATATTGATCTTTTAGGTTTCGATGCAGCTGAATTAAATACACTATTAAACTCCGCTGAAGATGTTAAAGAAGATGATTTTGATGTAGAAGCGGAGCTGAAGAAACCTACATTCTCAAAGCAAGGTGATTTGTGGATTTTAGGTAGGCATCGTCTTTTATGTGGAGATAGTACAAAATCAGAAACATATGAAAAATTAATGGATGGTAAAAAGGCAAATTTAATCGTGACGGATCCCCCATATAATGTCCAATATGAAGGCACTGCAGGAAAGATACAAAATGATAATCTTTCGTCAGATGCCTTTTTTAATTTCCTTTTTGATAGTTTTAGCAATATGGCAAAGGTTATTGCTGATGATGGTTCCATTTATGTTTTCCATGCCGATACGGAAGGACTTAACTTTAGAAAAGCTTTTTCTGATGCAGGGTTTTATTTAAGTGGTACTTGCATATGGAAAAAACAAAGTCTTGTTTTAGGAAGAAGTCCATACCAATGGCAGCATGAACCAATTCTCTTTGGATGGAAGAAAAAAGGGAAACATCAATGGTACTCCGATCGAAAGCAAACGACTATCTGGGAATTTGACAGGCCGAGTAAAAATGCGGATCATCCAACGATGAAACCAGTAGCACTTGTAGCTTATCCAATTAGAAATTCCAGTTTAACTAACTCAATCGTTCTTGACCCCTTCGGAGGCTCTGGAAGCACACTTATTGCTTGTGAGCAGATTGATCGTATCTGCTATATGGTTGAGTTAGATGAAAAGTATTGTGATGTTATTGTCAATCGATATATTGAGCAAGTCGGTAATTCAGATGGTGTACTTCTTCTAAGAGATGGTACCAAATATAAGTATAGTGATTTGCCAGAGGTGAATGCAGAATGAATAAACTAACCCTCGGCTCACTCTTTGATGGAAGTGGAGGATTTGCCTTGGGAGGTATTCTCTGTGGTATTAAACCTTTATGGGCATCTGAAATCGAACCATTTCCAATCAGGGTTACAACCAAACGTATCCCACAGATGAAGCATTATGGAGATATCAATAAACTTTACGGGGCGGAGCTTCCGCCTGTAGATATAATTACCTTCGGCTCTCCTTGCACGGATATGAGTGTAGCAGGGAAAAGAGCAGGTCTGGACGGAGAACAATCCGTCCTTTTTTATGAAGCAATCCGAATTGTTAAGGAAATGAGGTGCAAAACGAATGGACAATATCCAAGATTTATTGTGTGGGAAAATGTCCCCGGAGCATTCTCTTCAAACAAAGGAGAGGACTTTAGGGCAGTCCTCGAAAGCATCACAGGGATTAAAGATAAAACCATATCTATTCCTAAGCCTAACAAATGGCTTAGTGCAGGAGAAATCGTGGGAGAAGATTACTCCATCGCCTGGAGAACAATTGATGCGCAATACTGGGGAGTACCCCAACGAAGAAAACGTATTTACCTTGTCGCAGATTTTACAGGTAGGAGTGCCGGAAAAATATTATTTGAGTCCGAAGGCTTGTCAAGGGATTCTTCGCAGAGCATCAAGCCGTGGGAAGGAACTACCACCAATATTAAAGGTGGCACTGGAGAAACAGGCACGATCTGCTTAAATGACCAAGGTGGGAATCGTATGGATGTCACAGAGGATATGACTAGCACCCTTCGTGCTAAATCAAACCACCCTCCACTGGTATTTGAAAACCACTCCCAGGACAGTCGGTATGTGGGTCCGCTGGAAACAGCGCAGACAGTTCTTGCTACTTTTGGTACGGGTGGCAATAATCAACCTTTTGTAATGGAAACACCAAAGACATTAAAAATACGGTGTGGCTGTGAAGGTGGCGGTAAAGGAGCTTTGATACAGGATAATAAATCTGCCACGATTTCTTGTAATAATGATCAGACCTTATTTGTACCTACGGCTTTTGGAATTTGTGCTAAGGATAGCAACTCTATGAAATCTGATAACCCCTACAGCGGTATCTATGAGGCAGATACTTCACGCACGGTGGATTGTAACGGAGGTAATCCTTCCTGTAATCAAGGCGGTATTGCTGTGGTTGCACTGCAAGGCTCTATGATTGGAAGGAAAGACTGCAATGGTCCACAAGGGGATGGCTTAAGTGAGGATATCTCTTTCACGTTAAATACCGTAGATAAACACGCTGTAATCTATGCCATTGATAGAGAAAGCTTTAATTGTGGTCAGAACTTTGCAAGAAACTTAGGTATAAACGATGAAGGCATCTCTTCAACACTAAATGTGCAGGGGCCGAGTGCGGTTGCAACGCCAACTTATTCGTCCAGTAAGGCATCCTTCTTTACCAGTGCAGAAACAGAGCTTGCAAATACACTTGTGGCTACGGATTATAAAGACCCACCTTTAATTAATGCTGTAAAAACAGCATCTGGCAAAGAAGTGTTTGGAACAATTGCTGCCAGTATGGGTTCGAAGCAGTGGCTTGGTAATCAGGAAGCCTTCAGTGGCGATTATCATATTGTAGAGCCTGAGTATATCGTAAGAAGGCTGACACCTACAGAATGTGCGAGACTTCAAGGATTCCCGGATTGGTGGTGCAGTGATCTTGAGACAAAAGATCCTACGGAAGAAGATATTGCTTTCTGGATGGATGTTTTTGAAACACATCGAAAAATAATTGGGAAAGCTAAGAAACCAAAAAGTAGAAAGCAAATTATCAAATGGTTACAACATCCTCACTCGGATTCAGCAGAATATAAAATGTGGGGAAATGGTGTTGCCTTGCCATGCGTTTGCTTTGTACTTGCAGGCATTGTAGAACTTAATTCATGAAATAAATACAGCTTTGTGTAAATAGTAGAATGTAAAATATAAGCTACATACCACTTGCTATTTACTTGGTTTAGAGTGATATATAACACTACCAAAAAGAAAGGTGGTATAAGGAATATGAAAATACGATTTAATCGTTCAGGGAGTGAACGAAAAGCATTCGTTACTGCAATCGGTGAGATCCTTGAAGTAAAGCCAGTTTATAGAGGAGCACCGACATTCATTTATGATATTGATGGCTTTGCGGTGGATAAAGAAGGAACACTTATATTTGATGACCGCACAGACAGCGAAACGGTGGAAATACTGCTCGATAAACTTGTTGGTCGAGGGTTTGCCTTTGAAGAGCCTGAAAACGCAACACAGGGCAACACAAACGCCTCTGACTTGCTTGCAATTGAGATACCGAAGGAAGGCTTTACTGACACTGCTATGGCAAATCTTGATAAGCTCATTCAAAGCAAAGGAGCTCTTATAAAGAAAGCACTCGGTGTTGAAGCCCTTCCGATTGAGCAGACTGAAGAAACATTTCGCTTTCCTTGGTTTCCATTTGACTCAAGTGCAGATGAGGTTAAGGCTTACACACATTTTATTACAGCAATATGTGAGATGGCTAAGACACAGGTGAGAATAACTGCAACAGCAAAGGAAGTAGAGAATGAGAAATATGCCTTCCGCTGCTTCCTTCTTCGCCTTGGTTTTATCGGTTCGGAATATAAGAAAGTGCGAAAGATTCTACTTTCGAAGCTAACAGGAAGTTCTGCATTTAAAAGTACACCATCTAAGCTTGAGGAGGTGGAACAATAATGAGAGGAATATCAGCAGATACATTAAAACGGTTGAAGGATTCATACATTCCCGGAACGAGAGTGGTTCTTATAGAAATGAATGACCCTTATACGAAACTAATGCCTGGAGATAAAGGAACCGTTACCGGTGTTGATGATATTGGTACTATTCATGTGAAATGGGATAGGGGAGGTTCTCTAGGAGTGGTTTTTGGCGAGGACTCATGTAGGACAATCGAAGAGTAAACTACACATTTTAGCCACGGAAATGTACAAAAAGATTGTGTAGATTATGCCGCGATATATCGGTGAATTGTCTTGATATATAACCTTTTAGAGTGATATATATACATGCCGAAAGGACATACACACTTTAAAAGGAGAGAAAAACAATGTTGAGAGCAAATTTCGGAATTGAGATTGAGTTCACAGGAATTACAAGAGAAAGAGCAGCCAAAGTGGCAGCAGAATTTTTACAAGGAACTTATTCGGAGGGTGGAACATATTACGACACCAAGAAGGTAACAACAGCGGACGGTAGGGTTTGGAAAGTAATGTACGATGGCAGCATTAATTGCCAAAGGAAAGAAAGGGGAAGAACAGTTTCTGCTGGAAGAGAATACAGCGTTGAGCTGGTTAGTCCGATCCTTACCTACCTAGAAGATATAGAAACCTTACAAGAATTGGTTAGGCAGCTTCGTCACGCAGGAGCATTTACAAATTCAACTTGCGGAATTCACATTCACCTTGATGGGGCAGACCATACACCAAGAAGCATACGAAATTTTGTAAATATCATTGCAAGCAAGAATGACCTTTTCTACAAGGCACTGCAGATAGCACCTCAGAGAATGAGCTACTGCAAAAAGATGGATAGCATTCTGGTCGAGAAAATGAATCGCAAAAAGCCTAAAACCATGCGACAGCTTGAGGATATTTGGTATGAGGGCTACAGCGAAAGCAAAAGTACGCATTACCACAACAGCCGATACCACTTCTTAAACCTCCATAGTTTTTTCACAGGAAACCATACGGTTGAGCTTAGGGGATTTAATAGCGAACTTCATGCGGGGAAGATAAGAAGCTACATCGTTCTTGCTCTAGCCGTTAACAACCAAGCCATAACGCAAAAATGTGCATCAGCAAAGAAACCACAGGTTGAAAACGAGAAGTTTGCAATGAGGACTTACTTAAACCGCATTGGCTTTATTGGAGAGGAGTTTGCTAACTGCAGAGAGCATCTAACCGCAGCGCTTTCGGGTTCTGCAGCTTGGCGATTTCGGGCAGCCTGAACAATCCAATAAACTCAAAACCAAAGGAGGATTACAATGAACAATAAACTTTACATTGCCTACGGCTCCAATCTTAATTTGGAGCAGATGGCAAATAGATGCCCCACAGCAAAGGTGGTCGGAGCAAGTAAAATAAATAATTATCGGTTACTTTTTAGAGGCTCACATGCGGGAGCTGTGGCAACCATTGAGCCTTATAAGGGAGGAAGTGTGCCAGTACTTGTATGGGAAATCACACACGCAGATGAGACAGCACTTGACCGTTATGAAGGATGGCCATTTCTTTATCGAAAGGAAACACTTAAGATAAGACTAGATAAAAAATACGTGACGGCAATGGTTTATATTATGAATGAAGGAAGACCACTCGGTCAACCAAGTTGTTATTATTACAGTACTATTTTAGAAGGCTATAAAAGTGCAGACTTTAATGTTGATATCTTACGAAACGCTGTTAGCGACTCTGCAGAGGAGGATGGAGAATGACCGAAGAAATAAGGGATCAAATTCTAGCAATTCGAGATACCGGAGAAACAAATATGTTTGACATTCCTGTTGTTATCGACATTGCAAAACGGGATGGGTGTTATGAATTGATTGATTTTCTATCGGAACATAGAGATGATTATGTCAGCTTCATTCTTACGGGTGAAGTCAGAGAATAGCTTACATTATTTGGAAAGTAATCCTGTTATGGGGTTCCTTTTTCAGTGTTCACTGGGAGGTGGCGGCGATACGAAAACTAAAGACATACAAGCCGACCATCTTCAAAGCAGATGGTTCGGTTTATAATCAGGATTCGGCTGATACAGCAGTAGCCTTTATAAATTGTTTAAAACACACCAAGGGAGAGTGGTACGGTCAGTCATTTGAATTGATTGACTGGCAGGAACAGATTATTCGAGATTTGTTTGGTGTTATCAAGCCGAATGGCTACCGTCAGTTTAATACGGCTTATATTGAAATTGCTAAAAAGCAAGGAAAGTCAGAACTTGCGGCAGCAGTAGCACTACTGCTTACTTGCGGTGATTTTGAGCATGGTGGAGAGGTGTATGGCTGTGCATCTGATCGTCAGCAAGCATCCATTGTTTTTGATGTGGCTGTTGAGATGGTAGAGCAATGTCCGGCGTTAAAAGCTAGAATAAAACCTGTACTTTCTCAAAAGAGATTAGTGTATAAACCGCTTGGGAGTTTCTATCAGGTTCTTTCTGCTGAAGCATATACAAAGCATGGTTTAAATGTTCATGGAGTGGTATTTGATGAGTTACACGCTCAGCCAAACCGACAGCTTTTCGATGTTATGACTCATGGTTCCGGAGATGCTAGAAAGCAACCACTGTATTTTCTAATTACGACTGCCGGGAATGATCAGCACTCAATATGCTATGAAGTACATCAAAAGGCTAAGGATATCCTAGAAGGGCGAAAGGTTGACCCAACATTCTACCCAGTCATTTATGGAGCCGATGAGGCTGATGACTGGACAGATCCTAAGGTATGGGCAAAAGCCAACCCCTCAATGGGCATTACGGTAGATATTGAAAAGATACAAATTGCTTGCGAAAATGCAAAGCAAAACCCTGCAGAAGAAAACTTATTCAGACAACTTCGGTTAAACCAATGGGTGAAGCAATCCGTACGTTGGATGCCTATGGAAAAATGGGATAAGTGTTCATTTGCAGTAGACCCTGACAGTCTTGCAGGTAGACAATGCTATGGTGGATTGGACTTATCATCAACAACGGATATAACAGCATTTGTTCTTGTATTTCCACCAGAGTATGAAGATGATAAGTATATTATTCTTCCTTATTTTTGGATACCAGAAGATAATCTCGACCTAAGAGTGAGAAGGGATCATGTTCCCTATGATATATGGGAAAAACAAGGTTTCTTAAAAACAACAGAAGGAAATGTAGTGCACTATGGTTTTATAGAAAATTTTATAGAAGAGTTAAGCCTGAAATACAACATTCGAGAAATTGCCTTCGACCGTTGGGGTGCAGTTCAGATGGTGCAGAACCTAGAAGGTCTAGGATTAACAGTTGTGCCATTCGGTCAAGGATTTAAAGATATGTCACCACCAACGAAAGAGTTGATGAAGTTAACTTTGGAAGGGAAATTTGCTCACGGTGGACATCCAGTACTTCGATGGATGATGGATAATATCTTTATTAGAACTGATCCGGCAGGAAACATTAAACCGGATAAGGAAAAGAGTACAGAAAAGATAGATGGTGCGGTTGCAACAATTATGGCTCTTGATAGAGCTATTCGTCGTGGTGGAACAAACAATTCTGTTTATGATAATCGAGGGTTAATTGTATTCTAACTATTCGGAGGTGATGTCTATGAATCTATTAAAAGGAATGTTCAAATCAAGAGATAAACCGCAAAATCGTGTGGGCAGTTCGTTTTCATTCTTATTTGGTGGAACAACAGCTGGTAAAACGGTTAATGAGCGAACTGCCATGCAGACAACGGCAGTATATGCATGTGTAAGAATACTAGCCGAAGCTGTAGCAGGACTTCCACTACACGTATATAGATATCGTTCGGACGGAGGAAAAGAAAGAATACCTTTCCATCCGTTGTATCACCTTCTTCATGATGAACCAAATCCAGAGATGACTTCATTCGTGTTTCGAGAAACACTTATGAGTCATCTTTTGCTTTGGGGTAATGCCTACGCACAGGTTGTTCGAAACGGGCGTGGCCAAGCGATTGCACTTTATCCTCTGTTACCAAGCAAAATGGATGTTAGCCGAGCATCAAATGGAGAGTTAGTATACAAATATTATCGTGATGTTAATGAAAGCGGTATCAATCCCCAAGGTGGCTATGTCACGCTTCGCAAGGATGAAGTTCTACACATCCCTGGTCTTGGCTTTGATGGTCTTATTGGTTATAGCCCCATAGCAATGGCTAAGAACGCTATTGGAATGTCACTGGCCACTGAGGAATATGGTGCAACATTCTTCGCTAACGGTGCAAATCCCGGCGGAGTATTGGAACACCCAGGTGTAATCAAGGATATACAACGAGTCAAAGATAGCTGGAATAGTGCATACCAAGGAAGTGGAAATGCTCATAAGGTTGCTGTATTGGAAGAAGGCATGAAGTTTCAAGCCATAGGTATCCCACCTGAGCAGGCACAATTTCTTGAAACACGGAAGTTCCAGATTAATGAGATTGCAAGGATATTCAGGGTGCCTCCTCATATGATAGGTGACCTTGAGAAATCAAGTTTTTCCAATATAGAGCAACAGTCACTGGAATTCGTAAAATACACCCTTGATCCTTGGGTGGTCCGCTGGGAACAGGCATTACAGCAGTCACTACTTTTGCCTTCCGAGAAATCATCACTGTTTATTAAGTTTAATGTGGACGGTCTTCTTAGAGGCGATTATCAGAGTCGTATGACAGGTTATGCCACGGGTATTCAGAACGGATACTACTCAGTCAATGATGTAAGAAGCCTTGAGGATTTGAATATGCTGTCAGACGAGGACGGTGGTAATTTACATTTTGTTAATGGAAACATGGTAAAACTTGCGGATGTCGGAGCAGCATATCAGAAAAACACAGGAGGTGGCGATGTATAGCCAATATGAAATGAGAAGTGACTACATGGTTGGGTATCTGAAGTCTGGACAGGAATTTCTGTTTGATGTTAATGACTTTGAAACGATACAACAGTACAAATGGGTTTTTGATAATGGTTATGTACGTATGTCTCCTACCCATGGAAAACGTGTTTTTCTACACAATTTTCTGTTGGGTTCAGGACGTGGAGATGAGGGTTTGTTCGTTGATCACATCAACCACGATAAACTTGATAACCGTAGATGTAACCTTCGAGTTGCCACAAAATCACAAAACGGTATGAATCGTTCCCTACAAGCTAACAGCACGACAGGCTTCATTGGAGTAAGTTATATGCCACAAAGAGGTAAATACAGAGCAAGAATAAAGAAAGACGGTCGAGAGCAGCATCTCGGCCTTTTTATTACTGCGGAGCAAGCAGCAATTGCCTATGACAGTGCAGCCATACGGCTTCATGGCACATTCGCTTATACAAATTTTGAAAGGAGGCAAATAGCCAATGAGAAAATTTTGGAACTGGGTGCGAGATGAAGCCACCGAGGATCGTACTCTTTATCTTAACGGAGAAATATCTGACGAGACTTGGTGGGGTGACGAAGTAACACCTAAGATATTTAAGGATGAATTAATGGCTGGCTCTGGAAATGTAACAGTGTGGATCAATTCGCCCGGTGGTGATGTCTTTGCTGCCGCTCAGATCTATAACATGCTAATGGATTATGTAGGAAGTGTAACTGTAAAGATTGATGGACTGGCAGCAAGTGCGGCATCGGTTATTGCTATGGCTGGTGGTGATGTATATATGTCCCCGGTATCCATGCTTATGATCCATAATCCTTCGACCATAGCCATCGGAGACAGCGAGGAAATGCTTCGTGCTAAAGCCTTGTTGGATGAAGTAAAGGAAAGTATCATCAATGCATATGAACTAAAATCCGGGCTATCCCGAACTAAAATCTCCCACCTTATGGATGCAGAAACATGGATGAACGCAAACAAAGCCATTGAGCTTGGCTTTGCTGATAAAATTATGTTTACGGAAGATGAAGAGCGAAGTCCACTCGATACAGGGCAAGGACTTATATTCTCCCGTGCAGCTGTGTGTAACTCGCTTCTTGGGAAAATTCCCAAAAAACAAAAATCGAAAATAGGAACCCCAATCGAGTCGCTGGATAAGCGGCTTTCTTTAATTTCTCACTAATTTAAAGGAGGAAATACAATGAGTAAAATTCTTGAATTGCGCGAAAAGCGCGCTAAGGCATGGGATGCAGCAAAAGCATTCCTTGATACGAAACGTGGCGGTGATGGATTGTTATCCGCTGAAGACACTGCAACTTATGAAAAGATGGAAGCAGACGTTGTGGCTCTTGGTAAGGAAATCGAGCGTTTGGAACGTCAAGCATCTATCGACCTAGAATTATCGAAAGCAACCAGTAACCCTATTATGAATCAGCCGACAAGAACGGGAGAGGAAAAGACCGGCCGTGCAAGTGCTGAATACAAAAAGGCATTCTGGAACGCTATGCGTGACAAGGTTAGTTATGATGTAAAAAATTCATTGACGATTGGTACCGATTCTGAGGGTGGATACCTTGTACCTGATGAATTCGAGCGAACCTTAGTGGAAGCACTAGAAGAAGAGAATATCTTCCGTAGACTTGCTAATGTTATCACGACATCTTCCGGTGATCGAAAAATCCCAGTTGTTGCAAGCAAAGGAACTGCAAGCTGGGTAGATGAAGAAGGAGCAATTCCTGAGAGCGATGATAGCTTTGGTCAAGTATCCATTGGTGCTTATAAACTAGCAACCATGATTAAAGTTTCTGAAGAATTGCTAAACGATTCTGTGTTTAATCTTGAAAGCTATATTACAAGAGAGTTCGCACGTCGTATTGGTAACAAGGAGGAGGAAGCCTTCTTCGTTGGTGATGGAACAGGTAAGCCAACAGGTATTCTGAATGCCACTGGTGGTGGTCAAGTTGGTGTTACTACAGCTGGAGCAACAGCTATCAATCTGGACGAAATGTTAGATCTGTTCTACAGTCTGAAAGCACCATATCGTAATAAGGCTGTTTTTGTAATGAACGATGCTACGATTAAGGCCATCCGTAAATTGAAAGACGGAAACGGACAGTATCTATGGCAACCTTCCATCCAAGCAGGAACACCAGATACCATTCTAAACCGTCCTCTTTACACCTCTGCATATGTGCCTACTATTGAAGCAGCAGCAAAGACCGTAATATTTGGTGACTTCAGCTATTACTGGGTGGCTGATCGTCAAGGAAGAGTATTCAAAAGATTAAATGAACTCTTTGCCGTTACAGGTCAAGTAGGATTTATTGCTACTCAACGTGTTGATGGCAAGCTTATCTTACCAGAGGCTGTTAAGGTGCTCCAGCAGAAAGCGTAATGGAGGTGCGATATGAGTTATAACACGAAGAACTACATGGAACAAGGCGGCGAGAAATTAGTAATTGGTGGAACTTTAGAAATCTTAGAGGGAGCTTCAGTAACGGGGCTCCCAATTGCTGAAAATCAAGCGGACAGCACAGCCACTGATGTCGCTGGGGTGGTTACGGATTTCAATGCCTTGCTAGTCAAATTAAAAGCTGCAGGACTAATGGAGGCTGACTAAAGGAGGTTGGTGATATGGCAGTTGCAGACAATCTCTTGCCTAAGGTCAAGGCGAACTTAATCCTAACGCATGACCAAGATGATGATCTCCTTATTGGTTTTATCACTGCAGCATTGTCATATGCCCAGAGTTATCAGCACGTCTCTGAAAGCTATTATGAAACCAATACCATGCCACCTACAACAGAACAAGCAGTGATAATGCTGTCGAGCCATTTCTATGAAAGTAGGGATGGTTCGACGGCTGGTTTCTTCGCTGATAGTGTACAGGCGGGTCAACAAGTATGGAACACAGTGAACTTACTTTTACGTCTTGACAGAGAGTGGGGTGTATAGCATGAGCTTTGGAAAGATGAATACCTTTATTGATATTATCAGCACCGTGCCAATTAAAGATAAGGAAGGCTTTTCTATAAAGGGAGATGACATACTTGCTAGTGTACGTGCTTATAAGGAAGATCGTCACAGCAGTGAACGGTGGACAAATATGGCTTCATTTTCTACTGCCTCTTGCCTATTTCGGTTTAGGAAAATTTCTGGTCTTAAGGTTACAACAGAAATGGTCATAGTCTGTGATGACGGTAGATATCAAATTTTAAGTGTAGAAGATGTAAGAAGCCGTGGGATGTATATTGAGGTTTTAACTGAAAAGATAGAACCAACTGTGAGGTGATGGATATGGCAAGAGTAAATATCAAGATGCCAGAAGAATTTCTTTTAAAGGTATCCAGGTTATCTGACCAGACTGATGTAATTCTACCTAAAGTTTTAGAGGTTGGTGGTGAAGTGGTTCTGGCTAAAGTCAAAGGTAATCTTAGTAAAGCAATCGGCAGGGATACTAAATATTCATCAAGAAGCACTGGTGAACTGCTATCCTCATTGGGTCTTTCTGGTGCAAAGCAGGATAGAGGCGGCAACTTCAATGTGAAAGTTGGTTTTGCAGAGCCACGATCAGATGGAGAAAGTAATGCTAAAATTGCTAGTATCATTGAATACGGAAAGCATGGTCAGCCTGCAAAACCCTTCTTGAAACCAGCGAGAACTACATCTAGAAAGGCTTGTATGAATACTATGATAGCCAAGCTAGAGGAGGAGATTAGTAAGATATGAATATTTTAGAAGAACTGAATACCCTCATAACCGCTATACCACTCCCCGTTGAAACCGGGGTCTTTTCAGGTTTAGCACCGGATGAGTATGCTGTGATACTTCCTCTTTCAGACATCTTCGAAGTCCATGCGGATAATCGTCCAGGATTTGATGTGCAGGAAGCTAGGATATCTCTGTTCTCAAAAATTAATTACTTAGAACGGAGAAGGCAGCTTACACAAGCTTTACTAGATGCAGACATCACGGTGACAGAACGTCGGTATATTGGTCACGAGGACGATACCGGATATCACCATTATGCCATCGATGTGGCAAAAAACTATAGATTGGAGGAGTAAAATATGGCAACAATCGGTCTTGATAGATTGTACTATTCAAAAATAACTGAGGATATCAATGGTGAAGAAACCTATGCTGTACCTTCAGTTCTTGCAAAAGCTATTACTGCCGAACTCTCGGTGGAGTTGGTAGAAGCAATTTTATATGCGGATGATGGTGCGGCCGAGGTCGTGAAGGACTTTAACAGTGGCACACTCACTCTTGGTGTAGATGACGTTGGTCCAACTGTAGCAGCAGATTTAACTGGTGCGACTACAGACGACAACGGAGTATTAATCTCAGCAAGTGAGAACGTGGGAACCCCTGTCGCGGTAGGATTTCGTGCTCAAAAGGCCAATGGCACATACCGATATTTTTGGCTATACAAAGTGATATTTGGATTACCAGCAACCAACTTACAGACAAAAGCAGATACCATCACCTTCTCTACACCCACGATTGAAGGAACGGTAATGAGAAGAAACAAGCTGGACGGTATGGGAAAACATCCATGGAAAGCAGAGGTCACAGAAGGTGATGCAGGTGTTTCTTCTGCAATTATAACAGGTTGGTTTACGGAAGTTTATGAACCAGTATATACACCTGAACCGTAGGAGGGAAAATGATGGAGAATGAGAGAAGTGCGGCAATCAATATTGGTGGAAAAGAGTATGAGATGATATTAACTACACGTGCTACAAAGGCGATTGCTGGTCGATACGGTGGACTTGAAAACCTAGGTGAAAAGCTAATGAAGTCTGAAAACTTCGAAATGGCACTGGATGAGATTATATGGTTAATTACAATACTTGCAAACCAGTCTATATTAATCCGGAATCTTAGAAACAAAAATTCACCAGAAGAATTGCTAACCGAGGAAGAGGTAGAACTCCTAACCACACCATTTGATCTAGCAGAATATAAAAACGCTATTACAGAAGCTATGTTTAAAGGTACGAAACGAAATGTGGAAAGTGAAGAAGAAATACCAAAAAACGTGGAAGTCGGGTAACAGACACTGAAGTCTTTACCCGGCTTTTTTACTATGGAACAGTTCAGATGGGCATGAATGCAGAGGAATTCTGGCTCATGCCAATTGGACTGTTTTTTGATTTATGGACCTGTCATAAGCAATGGCACGGAATCGAGAAACCAAGAAGAACTCGAACGATTGATGATATTATTCCACCAGGTATATAAGGGGAGGTGATGGCATGGCAGACAATTTTGGATTAAAGATAGGCGTTGAGGGAGAGCGTGAATTCAAGAATGCCTTGCGGGATATTAATCAATCCTTTAAGGTTCTAGGAAGTGAAATGTCTTTAGTAACCAGTCAGTTTGATAAAAACGATAAATCCATACAGTCGGTCACTGCCCGGAATGCGGTTCTGAATAAAGAAATTGATGCACAGAAAGATAAAATTTCTACCCTTAAGGCTGCTCTTGATAATGCCACTACCTCGTTTGGTGAAAATGATCGTCGTACCCAAAACTGGCAGATACAACTAAATAAGGCTCAGGCAGAACTAAATGGCATGGAGCGTGAATTAGAGCAGTCTACAGTCGAAGCGGATAATCTTGGAGATGAACTTGAAGACTCGGGCAAAAGTGCAGAAGATGCTGGTGGTAAGTTTGATAAGCTCGGTGGCATACTGACTGGTATTGGTGTAGCAATGGGTACAGTTGCCGTTGCAGCTGGAGCTGCTGCAATTAAGTTAGGTAAAGAAGTAGTAACCCAATTTGGTGAGTTGGAACAAAACCTTGGTGGCTCAGAAGCAGTTTTCGGTAAACACGCTGCTGCGATTCAGAAAAGCGGAGAGGAAGCCTATAAGAACCTCGGTGTCTCCCAAAGCGAGTATCTTGCGACTGCCAACAAAATGGGTGCATTATTCCAAGGTTCTGGCATCGAACAACAAAAAAGCCTAGAGCTTACTGAAAAGGCAATGCAACGTGCTGCTGATATGGCATCGGTTATGGGTATCGATATGTCATCAGCGATGGATGCGGTCACAGGTGCAGCTAAGGGCAACTTTACCATGATGGATAATTTAGGTGTTGCGATGAACGCTACAAACATTGAAGCCTATGCTCTCTCAAAGGGGTTGGATTTCACATGGAAAACTGCAACGCAAGCAGAAAAAGCTGAAGTTGCAATGCAGATGTTCTTTGAAAATACAGAGCAGTATGCTGGAAACTTTGCGAGAGAGTCAACGGAGACAATAACGGGTTCTATTGGATTGTTACAAGCTTCACTTGGCTCATTTACTGCTGGACTTGGTAATGCAAATGCGGATATGACAAATCTGACTGAAAATCTCGTTGATGCGTTCCAAGCTGTTGTCACTAACATCGTGCCAGTTTTAGAAAATATCGTAACCGCATTACCGACTGCAACAGGTGCGATTCTAGAAGCTGTTGCAGATTTACTTCCTATGCTTCTTGAAACTGTCACAAGTATATTCACGCAGGTATTAGAAACAATTTTGAACCTCTTACCTAAACTAATTCCGGCAGCGGTTACTGCTCTTATGACGATTGTAGGAGCATTAATTGAAAATCTTCCGTTACTCATAAGTGCAGCAATACAGCTGGTAACTGCGCTTGTGGAGGGTATTAGCATCGCCTTACCCCAACTTATACCCGCAGCAGTTTCTGCTGTTATACAGATTGTTCAAGGACTAATAGAAAACTTACCTCTGATCCTAGACGTGGCTTTGCAATTAATATTAGGGTTAGCACAAGGCTTAGTGGAGGCTATCCCCCAGCTTATTTTAGCTTTGCCAGCCATAATCTCAGCGGTAGTGGATTTTTTAATCGAAGCTATTCCCCAGATCATTGATGCAGGTATTCAATTGCTAACTTCATTAGTAACAGCACTCCCTACGATCATTGATGCAATCTTGGAAGCAATTCCAGAAATCATCGATAATATTATTAATGCGGTTATTAAGTCTATTCCGATGATTATAGACGCAGGCATTCGCCTTTTAATATCGTTAATTCGAGCATTACCACAAATCATTACGACAGTAGTAGCTGCGATTCCAAAGATTGTAACCTCATTAGTAGGTGCGATTGTTGATAACATCGACCAGATCATTCTTGCAGGTGTTCAGTTGTTTATCGCTCTGATTGAAAATCTGCCACAGATTATTGTGGAAGTAGTAAAAGCAGTACCGCAGATCATCAAAGGACTCATTAATGCATTCTCTGATTATATAAGTGATATGTCCGATATGGGTGGTGATCTAATCAAAGGACTATGGCAGGGGATATCAGATGCGGGAGCGTGGCTATGGGATAAGATATCTGGATTTTTTGGAAACGTAGTTTCAAAAATTAAAAACTTTTTTGGCATTTCATCCCCATCAACATTATTTGCAGGACTTGGACGCAATATGGGTGAAGGTATTGGTGTCGGATTTGAAGATGCGATGGAGAACGTATCAAGAGATATGCAGAATGTGATACCAACAAGTTTTGATATGAATTACAGAAATATGGTAGGACAGGGTGGTGTAAATGCCGCTGGTGCAGGCATCACACAAAACATATCCGTTGTTACACCTAAGGCTTTGTCTGAAAAGGAATTGTCCAGGGAATTTAAAAACCTATCACGTAAATTGTTACTAGAATTATAAGGAGAGGATGGCTATGGAAGTTACCTATATTAACTCGAGTGGTGAAAGCATCACGCTAAATCAAAGCCGCCCATTTTTCATTACCAAGATAGACGGTACAGGAAACATACGCCAGACCGTTAATACCTTCAAGGCACCGGAACAGGACGGTGCTTTTTATGTGTCATCTACGATGGATATGCGAAACATTATATTAGAGGGTACGATTATAGCAAATACATCGAATGAAGCATATGAGCTGCGTAAAAGCTTCCTAAGATTATTCAGCCCTAAGAAGTCGGGAGTTATTAGATATCGTGAGAGACAAATTTCCTGTGTTGTTGAGGAGGCTGTATTATCAGTCTCCTCAAGAGAGAGGATACCAAAGTTCTTTATAAGCCTACTATGTCCAAACCCTTTCTTTGAAACCTTGGATGATGTATGGCATGACCTTGCTTCTTGGGAGCCTTTGCTAGAGTTTGAATTAGAGATACCGGAGGAAGGCATCGAGTTTGGGATGAGACAGCCAAGTCAGATCATTGCAGTGGATAATTTCGGAGATGTACCTTGTGGTTGTGAAGTTATATTTAGAGCATTAGGGCCAGTTACTAATCCAGAGCTTCTACTTATGGATACTGGTGAGTATATAAGAATTCTTACAACAATGAATAATGGGGATGAATATCATATATACACTCACTTTGCTGAAAAAAGAGTAATAAGCATCATAAATGGTACAGAAAGCAACGCCTTTTATTTATTAGATACATCCTCTAATTTCTTTCAGTTAGAACCCGGCATGAATAATCTTCGCTATGATGCATCGGCGAACTTGGAATTATTGGATGTTATCATAAATTTCCGTCCACAGTTTTTGGGGGTGTAGCATATGGAGTTATACGTATTTAATCAACATCGAGCCTTAATCGGAATTGTAGAGTCATTTGAATACCTACGATGGACTAGACGTTACTCCCAGTGCGGGTCGTTTGAATTAAAGGCCAATGCATCCACTGAAAATGCAGCATTACTTCAGGTGGGAAATTATATCTGGAAGAACGATGATGAGGAAATTGGATTAATCGAGTTTCAACAACTATCTCAAACAGATAGCGAGATCATTATAGTTAGTGGAAGGTTTGCGACAATACTGTTAGGACGAAGAATTATCTGGAATACGGAGAGGCTGAATGGTGACTTATCAGCTTGTATAGGACAATTAATAAACAACAATGTCATATCACCATCTGATCCTGATAGGCAAATAACAGATATTAGTTTTTCGTCACCTAATCTAGATATCCCAGTGAAACAGCAAGTGTCGTATACCAACCTTTTAGATAAAATACAGGAACTATGCACAGCAACATCCGTTGGAATCAAAACTATCTTTTCACCAGAGTCTGGTCACTTAACGGTCACCTTGTATATGGGAACATCATCTCAAGCTGTGTTTTCAAAGGAATATGATAACTTACTAGATCAAACATTAACAAAAAACACAGCAACTTATGCCAATACAGCTAAGATTGGAGGAGAGGGAGAAGGTGAGAATGGTCGTATTTTTGAGTATATCTATAACGGCGCTGGGGAAGAACGAAGAGAAGTATTTGTAGATGCGAAGGATCTTCGTGTTGCAGATTTTCCAACGGACTATGATGAGGCATTAATCCTTCGTGGTTTGGCAAGACTCTCAGAGTTTTCCATGTCTCAATCCTTTGATGTGATTGTCAATAACCATAGTAACTTAACCTATAAGACGGATTATGATCTCGGTCAGGTGGTACAGGTTATTTCAAAAAAGTGGGGAGTTACGATGACAGCCCGTATTGAAGAAGTGGAAGAAAGCTATGATGCAGAAGGACAGAGCATTAATGTAACCTTTGGAAAGGCTGAGCTTACAATTGCACAAAAACTTAAATCTGAATTTAGCCAAGTACGAACATCTCTTGGAGCTCCGACAGGCCTTACTGAAATGCTCGGTGAATCAAATGAGTGGACTGATCTTCAAAAATTCTCAGGTGGTGTCATGATTAGTTCTGCTAGACTTGCTGCAAATACATCAACAGCAGGAGGTAATGACCCAACGCTGGCAAAATACTACCATGTTGCAAGGGTTGTCATTAATGGTTCATTTAATCGTATTGCCTTTAAGTTCGATTATATTGGTACTGGAACAACTCCCAAAATGGGTACCATTGAAGGATATGTTTATTCTACATCATCTTTCTCGACCATATCCATTCAATCCTTTGTGCAAGCTTATACAAGAGATAAAAGTCCATTTTTACCGACTGATATCAAAGTAGTTAAGTCCGCAAGTTCTACTAAAACAATATGGGATATCTATGTTTGGTTATCAGACTATGGCACGGCATATGTAAATGGATTATATGCACTTACTGAATCAGGAAATCTTTTAGCTGACCCCAGAAATGGAGACCTACTTCTTGTGGCTAACCTGCCTATTGTATCAAGTACATTCACTTATGAAGGTGAGAATTTTACGGTAACAGCTATTGATAATGGAGTTGTAAGAACATCTACTTATAGCGAGAAAGGTGAGTTTAATTCGATACAGTTACCGAATCGAGATATAAGTCTTACGTCGTCCGATAATCCGTTACAGATCGGTGTATCTGGTGGAGTAAATATGGTCTTTGACGGTAATGAGATTATGACACGAAATAACGGATTGTCATCGCCCATGTATTTAAATCTAGAGGGAGGTCCCGTTTGTGTTAATGGAGACGCTACCACAGGTATTATTTATGGTGGAGATACTGGGTGGCAGTTTGTACAGGATGCAGAATTTCAGAATGGTTTTACAGCTTATATAGGAGGAACAGCACAGCGGCCTAGATACCGAAGAGTTGGACGGGTGGTGCATTTATTTGGTGCATGTTCTCCGCCTACTGGTGCTACCATAAACTCGGCTTCAGCGACGAGTATGTTCACATTGCCAGTAGGGTTCAGGCCAAATTATGATTTTCGTACCTTATGTCAAGGGTCAAGTACGAATAAGTGGCTGTTTGTAGTAGGTGAAAACGGACAATGTACTGCAGCACGTTATGGCACTAACGAGTATGCTTCGAACATCACAGGTAATGAGTGGCTTCCGTTTAGCGTATGCTTTTTGGCTGACCCCAGCTAATTTTAAATATATAAAAGAAGGAGGGTGTTGTTTTGGAAAAGAGTGGATTTTTCAACTCTTCCAACGGTGACCGGATTTACGATGCCACTGATTTTGCTACCTATTTTGGCAGCTTAGTTTCGAATGGCATATTTTATAAGGATACTACAAATCTGCAAGTGACTCCAGGTTCAGGAATGGCAGTAAATATAGCAGTTGGAAGTGGTTGGATTAACGGATATCATTATGAGAATACTGCAGTGCTTAGCAAGACACTAGAAACTGCAAATGGTTCATTCCCTAGGATTGATCGGATTGTTATGCGATGGAGCTTTCTTGAAAGGAATATCATTATTACAGTTCTAACGGGAACAGCAACTGCCTCACCAAGTGCTCCTGCCTTAACACGAAACTCGGATGTCTATGAATTGTGCCTAGCAGAGATATTAGTTCCGCAGGCAGCTACGTCTATAACTATAGGAAATATCACAGATACGAGATTAAATTCTATTCTATGCGGAACAGTGAATTCTCTAGTTACAGCAGTGTATGAATGAGGTGAGTAAGAATGGCAAATTACCAAGCTACAAATGCATGTACTTGGCGTGATGGGAGATATATTCCAGGCACTACGCAAGATATAAGGCAAGGGGTATTTGAAGATTTAGGTCAATGCGTCGGTGTTATGATATTTAATCTGACATCTATACGAAATCAATACCAGGACTATTACCCGACAAGTGCGTCCCTTGCACTTACACGAACAGGAGCTGGTGCCTGGGGTAGCGAGCGCACGATGACGCTTTATGCTGGGAACCAAACTGGTATCCCGTCTTTGAGCTCTTCAACCAATATAAATGCTCCCCGTCCAACCAAAGTAAGTTCTGCCTACAATTATGATATCTCTGCAGGGCAGGGTGATAAAGTTATAGATATTTCAACTGCATTAATTGATTCCATAGGAAGTGGAGCTAGTAATTGCCTTTTTATTGATGCAGGGTCTAGCACAACTCACTACATGTCATTTAAGGGAAGAAATGACCTTACAAAGATTGTACTAACAATTAACTGGGAAAGCCGTACGACTGCAGCTAGTGCACCAACGTCTTGTTCACTTAGTAGTACACTGGCAGAGGGTAATGTAACCCTATCCTGGAGTGGTGCTAAATCCGGAACAAATAATGACATATCATCCTATGAAATTCAGTACAGTGATTCTACGAATAACTCTACATGGGGGAGTTGGACAGCGCTTACTATTTTAAATTCTACTGCTACTAGTGGAAGTTTGTCAGTTTCTCCTCCATCTATCAGAGGAAACTTTAGAAGATTTCGCATCCGTACACGTGGTACTGCAGGTAGTTCCTATTACTCGGGGTGGAAGGTCTCATCAAATACTGTTAGGAAGAATACGCTGCCATCTGCTCCTACAACAGCAATAGCCTCACCGGAAATTCACAGCAATGAGACTATAACACTAACATGGTCTGGAGCAGCAGGAGGAACAAGTGCAATTAAAGGCTATCAGATTTCAAGCCGAACATCCACTGATAACAATACATGGAGTGAATGGGATGGACTCATAACACTTAATCTTAATGCCAGTAGTGGTAGTTATAATCCCGTAGTAACTAATGTTTCAGGAACCTATACGCAGTTTCGCATTAGAACCGTTGATGTTCTCGGGGCTATTTCAACAGAGAAAATCAGTAACAGTATTTACTGCAATATTACAGCTTGTGGTGAACCGACCGTATTTTCTTTAAGTACCACTGTAGCTGAAGGAAGTATTACGCTTTCTTGGAATGGGGCTACTGCGGGAGCTGGCAATGCAATTATAGGTTATGAGCTGGAGTACAGCGATTCTAGTGATGATAGTACATGGGGTGTATGGAGTACGCTTAAAACAGTTATGACCGCTGGAAACAGTGGATCAACGAGCGCGTCTCCTCCATCAACACGTGGGTATTATCGAAGGTTCAGAATTCGCACACTAGGAACAGCAGGTAGTAATTATTATTCTAATTGGAAGACCTCAGCAAACAGTGTTCGTAAAAATATTCTACCAACACCACCTTCGATCTTAACGGTTTCACCAACTTTATATGAGACTCCAACTGTAACAATAAATTGGAGTGGAACGCTACCTGGAACCAGCCCAATCAAACATTATGTAATTCAACGTAGTACGTCATATATGGGTAATCCACCATGGTCATCATACGAAACATTGGCAACGATTGTATCTAGTGAAACATCTGGTACCTATGTATCGGAAGTATCAAACATTCCTGGAACTTCAACAAGATATCGTATCAGCGTTACAGATACACTCGATGCAGTTTCTGCTTATGTAACTAGTAATATAATTAGGAAAAATAGTCCTCCCACAGCACCTAAAATCGAATGTCCAATATCTGGAAGAACAACATTCAATAGAACACCACGATTTATGATCACAACGGGTGTAGAGCCGGATGGTCAGACACAGATTGTTGAGGTAAGGCTTAATGCGGGTCAGTGGTATAGCAGTGTTGATAATACTGAGATGTTCTCTACTAATGGCTATCTTGGAGATAACACAAAAACGGTATTTAAAGCACCGACGTTATCAACCGGAATTCATACAGTGACCATTCGGTGCTTGGATAGTGACTTAATGACATCAAGTACAGAGATAGTAAAAACATTCAATGTTCAGTCATCACCTTTTGAGTTAATTATGGCAAATGTAACTACGGTTAAGGCAACGCATATTAATACTCTTCGCACTACTGTTAATACCATTCGTGAATTCCACTGTATGCCTCCGATTGTATGGGGCGAAGAAATCATTTCCTTAAAAACCACAATAGAAAGGTGGCCACAACACATTCAAGAGCTACGAGCAGCTCTTGAACCGATTATTACTAGGATTAATGAATTTGATGGTACATCCACGTTTGACATACCACCAGTGGAATGGATACCTTTTGGAGTAGGTAGACCAAAGGCTAATGTAATGATACAACTACAGGAATTGATACAGATACTATAATGTTATAGCGCTCTTTTTACCAGGGCGCTTTTTCTATGCAAAAATATGATTGGAGGGTTTGAGAATGAAAGAGATATGGAACAAGATACAGGCCGCATTGATAGTCGCAGGAGGGTTTGTTGGTTGGTTTCTCGGTGGTTTTGATGGTTTTCTCTATGCGCTCATTACCTTTGTTGTAATTGATTATATAACGGGTGTGTTATGTGCAATCATTGATAAGAACTTGTGCAGTAAGATTGGAGCCAAAGGCATCTTTAAAAAGGTGCTTATTTTTGTATTGGTAGGTGTGTCGCATGTGATAGATACAAATGTTTTAGGGGTTGTAGGTAATACAGATACAAATGTTCTGCGTACAGCAGTGATTTTCTTTTATTTAAGTAATGAAGGAATTTCTATCCTCGAAAATGCAGCTCACATCGGATTGCCTATCCCGGAAAAACTTAAGGATGTACTAAAACAACTGCATAAGCGAGAAGAGGACGGTTCGCAGGAGGAAAAATAATGATTGATTTAACGAAAGTAGCAACCGTGTTCATTGGTCGGCGCGGTGAGCACCACTACCGTAATATTGAATTTGATGTATCTAACCTATTGGAAGATAAATACCCTGGAGCATCCTTAAATGCAATTTATAGAAGGCCTGATGGTGTTGCCTATCCTGTTGTAACGAACTACACGGATGGAGTTCTTACATGGTCCCCAAGTGCAACAGATACAGTACAGGTAGGAGTAGGTAGGCTAGAAATAAGAATTACGGACGGTGATGTGGTAGGAAAAAGCGTCCGAGTTTTAACCGTAGTCGAGGATGCTCTTGTAGATGGGATTGCCGAGCCACCGGAACCTCCGGCACAAGAATGGTTAAAACAAGTGCTATCAGTATTAGCCGAATTAGATATTAAAGAAATAAATAGTCTACTTAATCTAATCTATAGCCTGTTAAATGACAACTATGATTTGCTTAACACTACGCACGATCTAATCGAGGATATGCATGATACATTACACATGCGAACAGGTATTATTCTCAACCATTTGCATCCAATAGAAACTGCTACTGCACCAGACATGGTTAGTCGAAGAGGAGCCATCACATTTACGAGTATAAATAGTGGAAACAACGTAATACTCGGCACGGTAACATATACCTTTGTTACAGCTTTGGGTAGCCCTGCTGCAAACAATGTACAGGTGCTTATACAAGGGAACGTTCGAAATACTGTCAAGAAGCTTGCAGAAGCTATAAGGGGCATTCAAGATGTAGCTAACATTGTTTATGGATCAGGAGCATCACCAAATCCGGTTTGCACAGCTTATTGGACGAGTCGGATTTTTTCCATTGGTGATATTACCATTCCTTCTGGTGAGAGTCTATTCTTATTGGAAAGAGCAGAAAATGCGACGTCACCATTGACGCTTACCTCTACTGCAACGGCCACTAACAATGCATTCACCAGAGCAAGCTATTTAAGATATGTCCTTAGCGGTAATGCTACTGGAACAGGCGGTATAAATAGTGTCAGAGGACCTTTGCAAACATTATTGCCCATTGGAAGCGTGGTTATAGGAGGACAGGACGGATTGCTTTATCCGACGGCTTATGATTGTCATTTGGTTACTCTTTGTCGTCAATCGGATACAAGTGAAAAAGAACTAGACTTATATATATCAAACGATGAAGTGAACTTTACTAGAATATCACGCAGCACACCGATCGGTGCTGATAGTTCAAACGCTGGGTTGCATACTGATATTCAAATGCGTCAAGGCCGAGTACCTTCTGGTTATGGGCTGTATATCAGTATGGGAAGTGATGGTACATCGGCTAGTGCTTACTGTGATCTGAAATTTACCTATCATCTGTACCCATTAACTTTACCAGCCAATTAAAAATTATGAGGTGATAATATTGAATTTGTATAAATTGATACTTACGAAAAACGCTTGTTATAAAGCAGGTAAAACCATAACACCAAAAGGTATTATGGTTCACTCCACTGGAGCGAGTAATCCGTGGCTTAAACGTTATGTTGGACCTGATGATGGACTCCTTGGCAAGAACCAATACAATAACCACTGGAATCAGGATAAACCAGGAGGAAAGCAAGTTTGCGTTCATGCATTTATCGGCAAACTAGAAGATGGTTCGATAGCTACCTATCAAACTCTACCGTGGAACCATCGTGGGTGGCATTGTAGTAGTGGGTGGAAAGGGTCTGGCAATGATACACATATTAGTTTCGAGATTTGTGAGGATAACTTAACCGACAAATCATACTTTCATAAAGTGTTTAATGAAGCAGTAGATCTTTGCGTGTATCTTTGCAATCTATATGGTCTTAATGAGAACAGCATTATCTGTCACAGTGAAGGATATAAACTTGGTATAGCTAGTAACCATGCGGATGTAATGCACTGGTTTCCAAGGCATGGTGAGACTATGGACTCCTTTAGAAATGCGGTGAAAGAAAGACTTCAGGCAGAAGAAGAAAGGGAAGGAAAGAAATATTACCGGGTGCAGGTTGGTGCTTATTCTATAAAAGCAAACGCTGATGCGCAACTTGATAAAGTAAAAAAGCTGGGATTTAGAGATGCAGTTATAAGGTATGATTAATAAGATAAAACAGAACCCGAGGAGTGCGAAATCTCTTCGGGTTATTTTTATGCTTTGTATTGGGCGTACAAGTTAAGTTGTTTTCCGCATGGAGGCGCAGGATGATAAATTCATTGTTGGATTCAAATAAGAGGTCGCAATTAATGAAGAACTGCAAGTTGCATCTCATTTTATCTAATGCGTTACAATTGTAATGAATAACAAACTTAAGAAGATTGGAAATATTAAAAATATTAGGAATATATTAGTAATAATAAATGAAGAATTTTGAGGTTGTTTATGATAATACATGTAGTGCAACAAGGTGAGACCATACAATCAATTGCTGAGTTTTATGGAGTCTCAGAGACGATCTTAATTCAAGATAATGGATTAGAAAATCCAAATGACTTAGTTATAGGACAGTCACTTGTTATCGTATACCCAGAACTTACTTATACGGTTAAAGATGGTGATTCGTTAATGGATATCGCTAAATTTCATAATGTGACTGTAATGCAATTATTACAGAATAATCCATATCTTGCAGATAGAGAGTATATCTACCCAGGAGATAAAATTGTTATAAATTATAATAAGAAAGGTAAAATTACAACCCATGGTAATACGGTTCCATATATAAACAAAGACACCCTCAGGAGGACATTACCATACCTAACTTATCTTTCGGTATTGAACTATACAGCAACAATTGAAGGTGAAATAATTTCTTATTATGATGATGCAGAAATTATTCAAATAACAAAAGATTACGGTGTTATACCTCTTATGTTATTAACTACATTAACTATTCGAGGTGAAGCTAATATAAGAACTGCATATGACCTATTATTGAACGAAGATTTTCAAAATAAGCAAATTGAAAATATCCTATCAATCCTAAGAACGAAAGGTTATTATGGAATAAATATCTCTTTTGAATATATAAGTGTTTCATCTTTACAAGTATATGAAAATTATTTTATTAAAATAGCAAATCGATTAAAAGAAGAGGGATATCTTGTTTTTGCAATAGTCAATCCTAACATAACTGCTATTGGTAATGAAATAATATTTGAAAGGGCGAGTTATTCTCTTATAGACCAAATAGCTCATAACATCATTTTTATGAATTTCGAATGGGCAAGGAGTATTAATCCACCTTCACCAATAAGTTCCATCTACAACATGAATGTGTATTTAGAATACCTATTGGAATTCATATTACCAGATAAAATTATTGCAGGATTAGCTACCATCGGATACGATTGGGAACTCCCATTCTCTGCTGGTATTTCTAGTGTTAATTCACTGACTCATGATAGAGCCATTGATTTAGCACGGTCTGTAGGTGCAGTTATACAATTTGATGAAATATTGTTTCTACCGAGTTAATTTTTCCGAAAGCTACCGAACTTGCCTGTCCATGAATTGACGTGTATAATGACCATAAAAACTATAGAAAGAAAGCATCCCCTTAATGACAGCTGTGCTACCAACACAAC
>JAEWYQ010000071.1 GCA_023395555.1 Bacillota bacterium | reverse complement strand
CCATAAAACGACTTCGTTTTATGGTGCCTGACACCCTTTCTATCATCCTTCTATATCCCTAATCCGCTTCTTCGATGAATTGCTTCATAATTTCATCCATACGGCTGGAAAGCTGTTCCGTATTCAGCGTGAAATCATTCATATCATTATAAAAGCAATCCAGAGCAGAGGGGTTGATAAAGTATTCGGAGGATTTGGATACAAATTCATGGAGCATCTGATTATATTCTGCCTGACGCTGCTCCATGGCAGAGCGCATCTTCAAATTGTTCTCATTCAAAAGCTGATAATAATTCTTCATCTGTAAGTGGAGGAATTCCATTATTTCACTGCGCATTTGAGCCATATTATGGTATGCCTGGAGGGAGATGCCCGAGGGTTGATCCAGGCTGCCCCTGTGCTTCTGCCCCTGAGCCGGCACATTGGCAGGTGCATCCATAGCGGGCTGTGCAGCCGCCGGATCACTGTTGGCGGCAGCGGCTTCTTCTCTTGCCGAGTGTATTTCTGCTGCTCTAATATTAAAATCCCGCTCCAGAGTTTTACGCCGGGCATGTTCGTCCTCTAATTGCTGCTTCAGATCCTCGCTCTGCATCTGCAAATGAGCGGCCTGGGCTGATGCCTCTGCGTTCTTCTGCTGCAAGGCTTCGACCGCTGCAGAAAGCGATGCAATCTGGGATAGGAGATTTTGATTCTCTTCCCGGACCGCCTTGAGTTCTTCCGCTGCTTTCTTCGTATCATCCTCCAGCAGGCAGGCTTTGGCGCTGACATCGGACACACTGTTCTTAATCTGGGTCTTCAATGTAATAATCGTAGAGTTTAAGCTTTCGTTTTCTTCCCGGAGAGCGTTCAATGCCACGTCAACCTCGGAAGCCTTATACCCAAACAGCCCCTTTTTCATAGTATCCATTTCTCCCCTTTTATAAAAGATAGGATTGCAGTATCCGCTTATCACTGCAATTGATTATTGTTTTCCTGCTTTCTAAAGTACATTTAATATCATAAGGGATAACGGTGCAATTGTCAACAATACTCAATAAATACCAGATCATGCAAGAATTGATTCCTACTATTTGGGAAAAGGTACTTGAAACTGAATAATCTTTGTATTATAGTTGTAAATAGAAACTATTGCGCAAAATTGTTATTAGGAGATATTCGATGAGCAACATCCTGATCGTAGGAAGCTATGGGACTTTTACGGAAGAATTGATTAATAAATTTTATAAGGAAAATTGGAATATCTATATGTTAAGCAGTAAGAAAAAGCTGCTTAGGCCTTCCCATGTATTTGAGCATTACATATTTCCCTATGACAGCGCCAGTGTGAGAGAGGTTATAATCAGTGTCCGCCCGGATGTCGTTCTGTTCACCGGAGCCTACGATCCCTTGTATTCCTGGAAGGATGAGAGTGTAAAGGAAGAAACCTTGAATTATGTTGCCGGTCTTAACAATCTGCTGATGTGTGCGGCTACTCTTGGGGTAAGACATTTTATTTATGTATCCTCGGACAAGGTGTTTGAGGATGAATATATTGTGGATATCAGGGAAGATATGACGACCACGCCCAACAGCTTCAGCGGGATGACCATCTCCCAGGGCGAGAATATGGCCTTGCATTTTAACCAGACCACGCAGATGGAAGTTACGGTGGCACGAATTGCCGGGATGTACGGGATCCCCGCCAACCGGGAGGCCTGCACGGATATCTATTCCAGGATGTGTATGAAAACACTGGTTGCCGGCCGGTTGAAGGTGAATGCGAAGAGGGTGCTGTCCGCCCTGTATGTCAGGGATGGTGTTGAGGCATTGTATCTTTTGGCCGTGGCACCGGAGAGAAAGCATTCGCTGTATCATATTTCCTCCATGGAGGAAGTGACAGAGGATGCGGTTGCCAGGCTGATCCAGGAGAACTACTCTCATCCGGTAGAGATTGCGGATCAGACCGTCGGACTGAAACACCGTACAATTTTATCCAATGAACGGTTCTGCAGCGAATTCACTTTTGAGATAAGAAACAGCTATAAGGAAATGATCCCTCTTATTATCTCTTATATGAAGAAGCATAAGAATCTTTTTTTATACCGGGAGGAAGAGCAGGAAAGGAAGGATATTCAATACCGCCTGCTGCATTTGTTTAAAAAAACATTTCCGTTTTTGGAATGTGTTGTGTTCTTTATTCCTTTTTTTCTGTTAAATAATCGTGCGGCAGGCAGTACGTATTTTGAGGGAATTAATTTTTATCTGCTGTATGTGCTGCTGTTTGCGATGATGCACGGCAGGCAGCAGGCGATTTTTTCCTCGATGCTCAGTGTGATAGGGTATTGCTTCCGGCAGATGTATACAGAATCCGGTTTTTCCCTGCTGATTGATGTAAATACCTATATCTGGATCGCACATATTTTTGTGGTGGGGCTGACGGTGGGGCATCTCAAGGACCGGTTCCGGGAGATGGAACAGGATAAGAATGAGAGAATTCAGTTTCTCACGGGCCGGTTGAATGATATTACGGTGATTAATTCCAGCAATACAAAGCTGAAGAATTATTTTGCCGACCGGCTGATCAGCAGTTCGGAGGGCGTTGGGCGTATCTATGAGATTACCTCCAGGCTGGAGAGAGCAAAGACAGGTGAGGTGTTATTTGCCGCACTGGATACGATTGCCGAGATTATGGAGACGCCGGACGTGGCCATATACCTGGTATCCGGCAGCGCTTATTGCCGCTTGGCCTCGGCTTCCAGTGAACGGGCGCGATCCCTGGGGAAGTCAATTCCCATATCGAGATACAGCGAGATCTTCGAGATCCTGACCCTGAAGCAGGTCTATGTCAACCGTTCCCTTGACAACCAGCTTCCGATGATGGCCAGTGCGTTGTTTGATAACGGGAATAATATGAGAATTATTATTCTGTTATGGGACATGCCCTATGAGCGGATGACCCTGTATGAGGCCAATCTTCTGACTATCGTCGGAGCTCTGGTCTATTCCGTGGTGGTACGGGATGCGGATTATCTGGATGCCCTGGCCTACCGCAGGTATATTGCCGGAACGGCCATTCTTCAGGAAGAAGCCTTTGCAGCCATGCTGGATATTTACCGAAATGCGGGAGAGAAGGGGTATGTGGAGTCCTGCGTGCTTTATATCGGCAAGGAAGCCATGTCCTTGCCGGACATCGCCAATCGATTAAAGGGGGTCTTTCGGGATACGGATTATGTGGGTGCCATGCCGGACGGCAATCTGGCGGTTCTGCTGACCAACACCAATTCCCAGGAAGCGGTTCATGTCAGGAAGCGACTGGAGGAGAAGGGAATCGTAACTTATTTGGAAAAGAAGCTTTAGGAGAGGGATTGTCTATGGATTTGACCGGACTTTGGCCCGTACTGATAATCTGCATAATGAATACTCTGGCCGCTCTGGCAGTATTTATTGTGGCCTGTCTTAGAAAGAGGGGCCAGCGCAGCACCCTGTTTCTGATCGCCTGGTTTATTTTCATTGTGCCCTTCTTAGGGCTGCTGTCCCTGGGTCTGAGCTATATGATGGGCTATTTGACCCGCAAGAAGAAGGTGGATCTCAGCGATGTAAGCTTTAGCCAGGAGAGAGAGAAGCTGGTGCTGCCTCCGGATCAGGAGACGGAGATAAACTATGTTCCGATTCAGGATGCCATGGCGGTTTCTGATACGGCAAGCCTGCGCCAGCTTCTTTTAAATACCTTGAGGGACAATGCGAAGAGAAGCGTGGGGAGTATTGCAATCGCCATGAACAGCAGAGATACGGAGACCTCCCACTATGCCGCGTCCGTGATTCTGGACGCACTTTCGGAATTTCGTTCCACAGCCCAGGAGATGTTAAGCCATCTCCAAAAGCTTCCGGAGGATGTGGAAATGAATCTTCTTACCCTGGATTATATCCATGAGGTTCTGGGGATGAAAATCATGACCGGTGTGGAGCAGGAAGCATATATCTACACTCTGAATGATGTGGCGGAAACTCTGTTTAAGAACAATCTCTGGTACATGACAGCGACGCATTATCTCTGGATGACGGATTTGTTTCTTTCCATTAAGAATTATAACGAGGCAGATAAATGGGTTGTCCGGGCGAACCGTTACCGTCCGAATATGCTGGATACCTATAAGGCAAATCTGCATTTGCACTACAGCAGTCGGAATCAAGCTGCCTTTTTTCACTCTCTGAACGAGTTGATGGACAGTGACGTGGTTGCGGATGAAGAGATTTTAAATCTGATCCGGCTCTATGGGAGACGGGGGTAGGGAGCAGGAGCCTATGATTTCAAGAGAAAATTATCTTTCCATACTGATATTGATAATAATGGTTTTTGTAATGTTTATGTTTGTGGGTGTGTCTTCGGACATTTTGTCGGACGCCTCTACCAACAGCAGGGCCGAGGATCGTGCGGAGCTGAATCGAAAGGATACGGTGACCGCGGATTCCCTCAACCTGGAGCAGCTCTCCTCAGAGAATCAGACGGGCAGTACGGGAGGCCGTCCCGTCTCTTCAACGAAGCTGCAGGCAGCAATTATATCAGCGGGTGAAGAAGATCAGACAGCCGGGATACTGGTAGAATGGTGTACTTATAATAAGTACTTTTATTACCTTTATAACGGACTGCCGAAAGCGGAGGAACTGGAAGGCTATGATCTGATCTTGTTTGGAGAAACAGAGATTACCGCACGGGACAGAGAGCTGTTATATTCTTACGCCGAGCTGGGCACTACGATGATTTTTACCAGATTGCCCGAATATGAAGAGCTCAGCACGGATTCCCGCTTTGCCCGGTTTTTTGGCATAAGAGAGGCCAAAGCCCGGGAAATAATGGCGGATGGAATAAAAATCTTCCCGGATTTTCTCTTGAGTAAGGAGCGCAGGTATGAGAAGGGAGATTACTTCGGCGAAGAGGATGATACACAGATAAGGGTGCCGTACTATTTGCTGGCGCCCGGGTATGAAATATATTCCGTCGGGCTTCTGGAGAACCAGAAGGAGCTGGGAATCGAGGACAAGGATCTTCCGCCGCTGCTGTGGAGAACTCAAACAGGGAAGTCCTTTCTCTTTTCTGTGAACAGCGAGATCTACAGGGGAGTGTCCCTGCTGGGAGTGCTTACCGGCTTCCAGTCCGCAGGAAAAGAGATTCATGTGTATCCGGTGGTGAATGCCCAAGTGATCTCCTTGTTAAATTACCCTTATTTTTCGGATGAGAATGAGACAGGCATGCAGCGGCTGTACAGCCGGAGCTCCGAGGCGGTGGTCAGAGAGCTGCTCTGGCCCAATATCATACAGGTATTAAAAAATTACGGCAAATCCTTCAGCTTTTTTGCGGCTCCCCAGTTGGATTATCAGGACGAAACAGGTCCGCTTAAAGATTATATCGGTTTCTATCTGAAGGAGATTTCCAAGCTTCCGGGTGATATGGGGCTGTCCCTGGGACAGGTTTCGGATACTGATTTAGCGGAGCTCCTTGAGAAGCAGGAGGAGTTTTTTGGGGAGCACTTGCCCGAGTATGCTTTTACCGCGTTGTATCTGGCGGATTTTGATGAGGACGAGGCCAAGGAGCAGCTGGGCCGCGGCCTTTTGAAGGATGTCCGGCTGGTAATGTCGGACTACCGGGAGGGAAACCGTCTGATCAGCTTCCTCAATGATACGGTATTATCGGTGAAATTCCTTCTTGACGGCTACCGGCATGAAACCATGGATGATCTGAGGATGATCTGTCTTGAGAATGCCCTTGGAATGAGCAGCGCCAGGGTGGACATCGGGCGCGTTATTTATCCGGAGAGCAGCGAGGACGAGTGGAATAATCTAAGTCTGAAATGGTCCAAGGGAGATACCTATTATAAAGAGTTTGCCGAACTGGATACCGTCTCTATCTATGAGATGGAGAAGCGCATCCGGCGCTTTCTGGCTCTGGACTATGAGTATGAAATGCTTGGGGATGAGCTGAGGATTTCTATCGGAGGCTTTGACGAGGAGGCATATTTTGTTCTCCGTACTTATAGCAGAAGCGTTACTTCGTTGGAAAATGCCAGTGCCGAGAAGCTCTCTGATACGGCCTGGCTGATCAAGGCCCGGGCGGCTGATGTCCGGATACAGCTGAAGGAGGAGAAGGTACTTGGCAAGCCCGGGAACAATAGGATAATCCCCAGCAATCCGGAACAGGGAGATGCGGACCGGAAGTAAGATGATTTGGAGGTGCGGATATGACGGTATGTATCATAGCCGAAGGCTGTTATCCCTATGTGGTAGGCGGAGTGTCCAGCTGGATACACAGCATAATCAAGCTGTTTCCCAATATTGAATTTAAACTGATTTCCATTATCTCGGACCGCAGCTCCAGCGGTAAGTTTGTCTACCAGCTCCCGGGAAATCTGACGGAGGTTCATGAGGTCTATCTCCAGGATGCGGACTGGGTTGGCGGCAAGAAAGCAGGCAGGGGCCGGCTGCATTTGAAGAAGAAGGAAGTGGATGCGCTGCGCAGTCTGATCATTGGCGAGGAAGTGGACTGGCCGACGGTCTTCCGTATCTTTGACCGGAAAGATATCTCGATTAATCATATACTCATGAGTCCGGAGTTTCTGGAAATTACCAAGGAGTATTACTCCATGCGGTTTTCCGACATTACCTTCTCGGACTTCTTGTGGACCCTGCGCTCCATGTATCTTCCGCTGTTTTTTGCGCTGCGGTGCGCTGTGCCCCGGGCGGATGTCTACCATTGTGTATCCACCGGATATGCGGGAGTGATCGGAAGCAAAGCGTATACCACCTATCCCGATTCCCGGCTGCTGATCAGTGAACACGGCATCTATACCAGGGAGAGAGAGGAAGAGATCATCAAGGCAAAATGGGTTCGGGGTATCTATAAGAGCATCTGGATTGAGCAATTCCGGAAGATGTCAAAATGTGCTTATCATTATGCGGATCTGGTAACCGCACTTTTTGAACAGGCCCATTCCCTTCAGCTGGAGCTGGGGTGTCCGGCCAATAAGGCGGTCATTACGCCAAATGGGATTGATGTAAGCAGGTTCTCCGATCTTCCCGGGAAGGATCCGGAGGATCCTTATATTAATGTGGGGGCGATTCTCAGAGTGACGCCAATCAAGGATGTCAAGACGATGATCAATGCCTTTCACTTTGCCCATCAAAAAGAACCGAGGCTGAAGCTATGGATCATGGGGCCGGATGATGAGGATCCGGAATATGCGGCGGACTGCCGCGAGCTGGTGAAGACGTTGCAGGCTGAAAACATCGAATTCACGGGAAGCATCCGAACTGCGGATTATATCGGCAGGATGGATATGACCATTTTGACCAGCATCAGCGAGGGACAGCCCCTCACTATTCTGGAGGGATTTGCGGCGAAAAAACCTTGTATTGCCACGAATGTGGGGAATTGCCACGGCCTCGTCTATGGTGAAAATGATTCCTTTGGGGAGGCGGGAATTGTAGTTCCCATCATGAATATCTCCGAAATATCACGCGCCATACTGAGATTGGCGAGGCATCCGGAGACAGCCCGCAGGATGGGGGAGAACGGATACCAGCGTTTGATGCATAAATACCAGAGCGTCTATATGGAGGAGGCTTATCGGAGAATTTATAAGGCGTTGGCAGAGATTAGTGAAGTTGAATACAGAGAAGAGCCCTTTGTTCCACAGATATAGAATAAAGGGGAATGGAATAGAGGGAATACGGCGATAAAATGAGAGAAAGGCAGGATGGCCCATGGCAGGTCTTGGGATTCAGTTAAATAAAATCTTTGATAAGCATTCCGTAGCGGCGGCTATTTACGGAATTGGTTTCAGCTTTGTATATACCATCGCTCCGATGCTGGTGGTAATCGGATGTCTGTTCGGAATGTACCGGGTGCTGGGCTTTGATACGGTGGGATATCTGGAGAGGGAGACCTTCTCCAGCAGCATCCTCTATATCTTTATTTTTGCGCTTTTGATATCCTCTCCTTTTAATTCTGTGCTGTCGAAATTTCAGACAGACCGGATCTATGAGCGGAGGTATGAGGACATCCAGCCCTGTATTTATGTCGGAATCATTACGAATCTGACCCTTGCTTCTTTGCTTGCCATTCCGTTTTATATCTACGAAATCGTTGTCGGCGGAGTGCCGGTCTACTATGTATTTACCACTTATATGGGATTTTTGGGACTTTCCCTGACCTTTGCCGCGATGGTGTATAATTCCATCTTAAAACAATATAAGAAAATATCCCTGTACTTTATCAGCTGTATGATACTATCCTTTCTTCTGTCCATGGTCTTCCGGTTTCTGCTGGGATTTTCCGTTACCTATAGCATGCTTCTGGCATTAAGCATTGGATTTTTGCTGATCGCCTCCCTGGAGCTGGCCAATGTGCTGCGTTATTTTCCGGGAAACAGCCGGAGGTACCGGGAGGTACTTCATTATTACAGAATATACTGGAAGCTCATTGTTTCTAATTTTTTATATACTCTTGGGTTATTTATTCATAATTTTGTATTCTGGACACAGCCGTGGAATCTGGTGGTTCGGAACACCTATGTTTCCAATCATCCATATGATATGGCATCTTGTCTGGCGATGTTTACCAGCATCTCGGCCAGCGTACTGTTTATTTCCAGGGTAGAGATGCATTTCCATGAGAGATACCGGGACTACACGGACGCGGTCATCGGAGGGAAGCTGGACAGCATTGAGAGCTCCAAGAAGAGGATGTTCCGCGGACTTTCCTCCCAGCTGTTCTCTTTGGTAAACATCCAATTTGTGGTGACGGTGCTTCTGTATCTGATCGCAATCATCGCGCTGCCCTTAATGGGATTTTCAGGTATGGTTATGGCTATTTATCCGCAGCTGGCCGTAGGATATTTTATCTCCTATCTGATGTACTCGGAGATGTTATTTCTATACTACTTTGACGATTTGACCGGTGCTATGATCAATGGCATTATTTATGCAGGGGTTGCCCTGGTGGGATCCATCCTTGCCACGAAGCTGGCGGTTATCTGGTATGGGGCGGGCTTCACAGCGGCGGCTTTTCTGGCCTTTACCTTCTCTTACTTCCGCCTGAGGTGGATCGAGAGAAATCTGGACAGCCACATCTTCTGCCGGGGAACTGTCTTGAAGCAGATTTCGGAAGACATGCCCGAAGCAGATGTGTATAATATATATAAAGGAAGAACTACAATACGATAAAAAAGGGAGGAAACGAATGTCAATCTTATTGCGGATTTTGGTGTGTGTTACAGGTATTGTTCTCATTTATATGGCGAGGAGAGCCAGTATTGTTCGTAAGATGACAGAGAAACAGAGCTTGTTCTGGATTATGGGAGGGGTGATTATCATCCTGTTCGGGGTGATTCCCCAGTTGGTTTACTTCATATCCGATCTGTTCTCGGTAGAATACCCGCCCTCGATTATCTTTGCCATTGCCTTTGTTCTGGCGACTTATGGGATCTTTGATTGCTATCGGACCAATGCAGAGCTGACAGCCAGGGTGCAGGAGCTGGCGATGCAGGTGTCGCTGCTGAATGAAGAAAGCAATTCACTAAAAGAGCAGAAGCAAAATGAGGAGGCTGTCCGGGAGAAGCAGGAAGTATGAAGAAGAAGCTGCTGTTTATTATTAATACCATGGGACGGGCCGGAGCGGAGACCGCTCTCATCGAGCTGCTGAAGAAGCTGGATTCCATGGGAGATTATGAGCTCTCCCTCTATAGTATTATTCCCTGCGGAGAGCTGTTTGACCGGGTGCCGGAAGGAGTTCATATTCTGAATAAGCATGTGAGCAAGGGGTCTGTTCTCTCCTTTTCCGGTCATATGCGGATTGCCGGAGCCGTCTGTTATTCCTTCTTCCATAAGCTGACCGGCTTCCGTTTACTGGGCTATCTGCTGGAGAATCTCAGGGAACAGAGAGCGGCCGGAAGGAAGCTGCAGTATGATAAGCTCCTCTGGAGACTTCTGGCGGACGGACGTCCTGAGATGAAAGGAAGCTATGATCTGGCAGTGGCCTATATTGAAGGTGCTTCGGCCTACTTCCTGGCGGATCGGGTCCGCGCGAAGCACAAAGCGGCCTTTATTCATATTGACTATCAGAAAGCCGGGTACACTCCCCTCATGGACCGGGATTGTTACCGCGCTGCAGAGAAGATATTTGTTGTTTCCAGAGAAGTAGGTGAGAAGTTCTGCAGTGTCTACCCGCAGTACGGTGACAGAGTTCATCTGTTCCGTAATATACTGGATGCCGGGGCAATACGGGAAAAGGCGGAGCGGGGCCGGGGCTTTACGGATGAGTATGACGGTTTCCGGCTGCTGACAGTAGGGCGCCTGCATTACCAGAAGGGATATGACATTGCCATCCGGGCGCTGGCAAGATTAAAGGCGGATGGTTACCCGGTGCGCTGGTATGTGATCGGTGAGGGTATGGAGCGGGCGAATCTGGAGCAGCTGAGGAAGCAGCTGGGGGTGGAGGATTCCTTTTTCCTCCTGGGAGTCAGGGAGAATCCCTATCCTTATGTGAAGCAGGCGGACATCTATGTCCATGCAACCCGGTTTGAAGGAAAGAGCATAGCGATTGAGGAAGCGCAGATTCTGGGGAAAGCCATTGTCGCATCCGACTGCACCGGCAATAAGGAGCAGATTATCCATGGATACGACGGTTCCCTGGTGCCTCTGGAGGCGGATGTGCTGGCGGAGGAGCTGAAGCGCGTTATGGATGACCATGAATTACGAAAGAGATATGAAGAGCATGTACTTGAGAAAAAGCTGGACTTTCCCGAGGATCTGGAGTGTATGCTCTCCATGCTGGATGAGAAGGGAGCTGAGGCACATGAAAAAGGTATTGATCATTGTACCGGCATTTAATGAGGAAAAGAATATGACCGCTTTATTTGACCAGCTATGCCGGCCGGAGATTCAAAGCTTTGCGGATATACTGGTGGTAAACGATGCATCCAAAGACCAGACGGGAGTAATTGCACGCTCCTACAATGTTTTACTGGTTACTCACGTGTTTAACCTGGGCTATGGTTCGGCGCTTCAGGTTGGCTATAAGTATGCGGTGCGCCGCGGTTATGAGTTCGTAATACAGCTGGATGCGGACGGACAGCACAACACGTCCAATATCCCCCATATTTACAACTGCCTGACGGCACCGGACTCCCAGGGGAATGTGCCGGATATTGTCATCGGCTCCCGTTTCGTGGAGGGAAGCGAATCCTTTAAGATTTCCCGGCTTAAGAAAATATCCATCGGTTTGTTTTCCTGGATGATTAAGAAGGCGACCGGACAGCGGATAACCGATCCCACATCGGGGCTGCAGGGGTTAAACAGAAGAGCGTTCACTTACTATTCCATGTATGGTAATTTCGATTATTTCTATCCGGATGCCAACATGATCATACAGATGCTTCTCCTTGGCTTTCGTATTATGGAGACCAAATCCGTCATGCATGAGAGGACGGAGGGAGTGAGCATGCATACGGGGCTGCTGAAGCAGATGACCTATATGATGATTATGCCCCTCAGCATCTGGACGGTGGTAATCCGCATAAAGAGAGGATTGCAGAAATGACAAAATTAAAATGGATTCCGCTTCCCCGGTCAGAGAGGGCGGAGAGATTAAATAATCCATATTGCGGCCTTTACTCTATCTTCCGCTTTTATGCCGACAGTGATGTGATCCTGAAGGAAGGGGTACGGATTGAAGAGGTGCAGGTGGAACAGGGACAGCAGCTCTGCCTTGTGGAGATCAATCTTCTGAATTTTAACGAGAGAGAACTGACAAAAGAGGCCCTGGATATTATCCGCCGCATATTCCGGCATTTTTCCTCCCTGGAGAAGCAGCTGATTGTCCGCTTTGTATATGATTGGGAGGGAAAGGGTGTGCTCAGTGAGCCCAAAGATCTGGAGATTATCGTAAATCATATGAGCCAGCTCTCTCCGCTGCTGAAGGAATATACGAGGGATATTTATATCTTACAGGGACTGTTTATCGGCAGCTGGGGTGAGATGCATAATTCCCGCTATCTGAGCGAGCGCCATGTTACCCGGCTGGCAAGACAGATTTATGAATGCACCGGGGATAAGACTCAGATTGCACTTCGCTGTCCCAGCTTTTGGAGAATGGTATTCAGGACATACCAGCCCCTGGATAAGGAAACGGCCTTTACGAATATCCAGAAGGCCAGATTTTCCTTATTTAACGATGGGATTATGGCTTCTGAAACGGATCTTGGAACCTATGGAGAGATCAGCTTTCGGGATTCCAAATCCTGCGGTGATAAGCTGCTGCGCAAGGAAGAACTGGAATTCCAGAATCAACTGTGCCGGTATGTGTCCAACGGAGGAGAGGTGGTCAACGAATGTCCATGGAATGATGCGGCTCCTGCAATAGAAGCCTTGCGGGAGATGCGGATCTCTTATCTCCACAGTGATTATGATGAGAGAGTGCTGGAGAAGTGGAAGAGTGTTAAATCCGGAATCAACCGTGCTCCTTGGAAAGACAGAACTGCCTTTGAATATATTGTGGCACACCTGGGATACCGGTTTACCATAGAAGAGGCCTCCCTGTCGCTGGCTGAGGATAAGAGCGGCAATATGAGAGCGTCAGTCAAAATCAGTAATCAGGGATTTGCCCCCTGCTATCATCCGTTCACCGTGAAGTTTGTGGTTCGTACCGCTTCCTTCTCAGAGGTGCATGAATATACGGTGGATACGGATACCAGGCTGTGGATGCCTCAGGATACGGTGGAGCTGGAGGTGCAGATTCCCTGCGGCGATCTGGAACAGAGATATTATATTCTGTGCTTTGGGATCCATGATCCAAGAACCGGGAAGCCGATTCAGATGACAAATACCTTCTCCGCAATCAACTATTCGGGAGATTATAGTTTAGGTAACTTCGCTATTAGTATTTGAGCAGTGCAGGATGGGAGAGAATAATGTCGGATTTGTTGCTGAATGTAGTGATAATTGCAAAAAGAAATACTTCTTTAAGCTTTCTGCGTGCGCTGAACAGTGTTCTGTCCCAGCTTTATTCGCCTGTCCGAGTGATGGTAGCAGATGCCAATGAGCCTGACAGCGTATACAGCCTTGGGCTGCAGGAGGATCTGGTTGCGTTTCCGGAGGTGGGGTATCTGTGTTTGGATCAATCGTTTTCGGAGGCGGCAATCCGTAATAGAATGCTGGAGACGGTGGAAGGGGATTATATTGCCTATTTAAGCAGCAATGACGAATGGGATCAGACGAAGGCTTTGCTGCAGATGCAGCAGCTGTCCGGCGAGCCGGCGGCAGGAGCCTCCTGCTGTAACGGAGTATTGATTGATGAACGGAAGACGGAGGTTTCGGTAGATTCGCTGATGGAGCACGGGGCTTCGGATTCCTCCTCCTGGCTCCTGAATAATCCGGCAAGAAGGTCGACTCAGGTAATTTACCGGATTGAGGCGGTAAGGGAAGCCGGAGGCTTTGACCGGCAGTTTGTTAACTTTTGCGACGGGGATATGCTTCTCAGGCTGAAGGAGAAACACAAGATTTTAATACTTCCGGTCTCACTCTGCAAATGCTATATAACGCTGAATCATACTTCCTATGATTGGGATGAATTTCAGGATAAACGAAAAATACTTTACAAGTATATGGACCGGTTTATAGTCAACAGGTCTATGACACATGAATTCTACGGGCAGATGCTGCGTCTGTCCGGGTTGAATTATATGTGGCTTAACTATTTGGTTTATGCCTATATGTATTTTATCAAGGCACCGGGGCACACCATTTTTATGTTTTTAAAGCGGTTGGTAAAGCTGCTGCGCTACATTGTAAAATGGAGCTGCCGCGAGATTTCCATAGGGAAAGAAGGGCTGCGGATCAGCCGGGACATTCAGCTGCTTAGGAAGGGGAGAATAGAGAAGATCAAGGCTTTGCAGTATTCCCCCCGGACCGACCAGCCCGCCGGGGAACCTCTTGTTTTTTCCTCCTTACGGCAATATAATGAGAAGAACTCCCTGGACTTTGCCCTTAACCGTAAGCTGACGGGTATTGTGATCCCGGAATATGTCACCGTAATTAAAAGAGGCATGTTCTACGGCTGTGACCGGTTGGCCAGTGTGGAAATTCCCAATACGGTGGTGGAGATTCAGCCCCATGCATTTCATAATTGCAAGAATCTGCGTCATGTGATAATTGGGGAAGGAAGCCGCTTGGGCAGAATAGGCTCCCATACCTTTGCCGGGTGCAGCTCTTTAGAGACATTGCGTCTGCCTTCCAGTGTGGTCCGGATCGGGCCCTATGCCTTTGCGGAATGCGGTTCCCTGAAGCAGCTTTTATTTACTCATCTGAGTAAGGGGGAGGAGAAGACGAACCATGTCTATCCCACGGCTCTCCGAAAGCTTTCCCGGTATACCTTCATGGGCTGCATTCGCCTGATGTCGGTGGAATTTGGCTTGAACAGCATGCTGGATACTCTGGAAAGAGGAGTGTTTCTCGGCTGCAGGAGGCTGCAGAACGTGGTTCTCACCGGCAGAATCAGGAGCCTGGGAAGCTACCTCTTTGCCTACTGCAGGGAACTGAAAACAGTGGCAATCCCACAGGTGGATGCCATGGAGAGCATTGGCAAGGCGGCATTTCTGCATTGCCAGGCCTTGGATTATTTTCAATTTTCCACAAAGCTGGAGCATATCTATGAACGGAGCTTTTACGGCTGCTCCAGTTTAAAACAAATTAAAATTCCTAAGAAAATGCTGTCTGTCAACCACCTGGCATTTGCAAAATGTACTTCCCTGACGGATGTAATCATCCTAACAGGAGATATCTCAATCGCCTCCACAGCCTTTGACAGGCATACCAGGCTGCAGTTCCCGGAGGGAAGTGAGAAGCGTTAAAAAGGATGGGATAAATGGGCTCAGAAGAAAAAAAGAACTATATTTATAATGTGATATACCGGCTTTCCATCTGCATTCTGCCGCTGGTGGTTACCCCTTACGTAGCCCGTGTCCTGGGGGCGGAGCAAGTGGGAATCTATGCTTTTTCCAGTACGGTGGCCTGCTACTTTATTATGTTTGGAAAGCTGGGGCTGGACAATTACGGAAACCGCAGTATTGCATCCTGCCGGGAGGATAAGGTAAGAAGGAGCAGGATGTTCTGGGGGATTTACCTGATGCAGCTGGTCACCTCCGCAATCTCCATCGCGGTCTATTTGCTGCTGGTGCTGACTGTTTTTCGGGAAAACCGGGCTGTCTACTGGATGCAGTTAATCTATGTGGCTTCCATTCTTTTTGATGTCAGCTGGTTTTTCTATGGCATGGAAAAATTCCGTATTACCATGGTGCGGAGTCTGATGTCCAGAACGCTTATCATCCTCGGCGTGTTTGTCTTTGTGCATTCGGAAAAAGACCTGTGGGTCTATACCGGTATTATGTCCGTCTGCTTTCTGCTGGAACAGCTCCAGCTGCTGCCCTTTTTATTCCGGCAGGTACAGTGGGTTCGGATCAAAAAGGAAGATATTCTTTGCCATATTGTGCCGAATTTGAAGCTCTTTGTTCCTCTGCTGGCGCTGAGCAGTTACCATTGGATGGATAAAATCATGCTTGGCGTGATGGTGAAAAGTTCGGCAATTGTTGCATTCTATACTTATGCCGAGAATATAATCAACCTTCCCAAGGGCATTCTTTCAGCACTGGATACGGTGATGCTGCCAAGAATATCGAATCTGGTGGCAAAGAACAAGATAGAAGAAAGCATACAGAAGATACGTACCTCCATCAAGTTCAACAGCTTTGTCAGCTGTGCGCTGTGCTTCGGAATCGCGGGAGTAGCGCCCAGCTTTGTTCCCTGGTTTTTCGGACCGGAATACAGACCGACGATTCTGCTGACCATTGAGCTGGCCATGGTGATGATTCCAATGAGCCTGGCAGAGGTGGTTCAGACCCAGTATCTGATTCCCTTTCAGAGGGAGGAGGTTTATATCCGCTCGGTAACTCTGGGAGCGGTCACAGATATTATTCTGAATTTGGCTCTGATCCCGTTTTTCGGCGCGTCCGGAGCGGTGATCGGAACCCTTGTGGCGGAGGTTGCGGTATGTGTATACCAGATGAATTATATCCGGGATGTATACCGATACCGTCAGTTATTTAAGATGCTGCTGCCTTTTATGGCCTGCGGCGCCCTGGAGTTCGCGGCGGCCTATGCCATGGGCGGATTGCTTCTGCCCCCGGTTCTTCTGCTGCCGCTGCAGATACTGGCGGGAGGTGCGGTGTATCTGGCCGGCTGCGGAATTTATGTACGATTTATCAGTAAGGAATACCGCAGTTTCAGTGAAATAATCAACAGCTTGAAAGGATAGAGGCAAAGCAGCGGGAAAAGAGGTGAGAAGAAAATGATTGTTGATACAAATGCATATGTGATCTCTATGATACAGGTAATGCTTGGGTGTGTGATCCGGGACTTTTTGATTCCTCTTTTTGTGTGGAGGAACTACCTCAAGGATAAGAGCTATGGCTATCGCTTCTGGTTCTGTACCGTCACAGAGGGCAGCCTTCAGATCAATCTGGTTCTGCTTCTGGGCTTTTTCAATATCTGCAGCCGCTGGAGCATATTGTTATGCAATGGAATTGTGTATCTTCTCATCCTTTGGAATTTCTCCGATAAACAATTCTTTGTCCGGTGCAGTGGGACGGCGGATGTTCTCCGGCAGGCCTATAAGCAGGAACAGCTGGTCAAATATTCGCTCCGGCTGCTGTCGGATGGGTGGAAAAAGCTTTGGAAAACCGTTCATGACTGGAAGGTATGGGGGTTCATAAGGAAGAATTGGCTGGAGGTTTTTATTCTTGCCGGTTTAGTTGTGTACAATATCTGGTTTTTGACCCATAATGTCATGTGGTATCACAATTATCAATTCTCCGATATTCCGGTGCATCAGTCCTGGATCTATGAGCTGGAGCACGGCACTCTGTTTTCCGACGGCATCTATCCCTTTGGAATGCACGCCATGGTATATATTATACGAATCATATTCCGGCTGAATCTGCGGGAGATTCTCCTCTATGCCGGGGCATACCAGACGGTTTTGATGATGATTGGCCTGTATTTGCTGGCTAAGGAAATGTTCCGTGGAAAATACACCCCGGTTACGGTGGTTCTGGTGATCAGTATGATGCTGAACCAGGGGCGGTATGCCGCTTCTTTGCCTCAGGAAGGCGGCATGTACGCAGTAGTCGGGATGGCCTATTTTATCATTCGATATATGCATAAGGATCGCGAGAAGTTTGTGATTCCCGGGGATTCCCGGCTGCGAAGGATCTTTCGTATAAATTCCTATATTAACCGGAGATATCTTAATTCAGAGATGATCCTTATGATGCTGTGTGTGGGGCTGGTAATCGCTTATCATTTTTATACAGCCATTGCGGCGGTATTTCTGGTGGTTGCCATCGGCCTGGCCTATCTTCCGAAAACCTTCAAGAAGCAATATTTTATCCCGATTGTATTCAGCGGCATGATGGGGGCGGTAATCGCTGTTCTTCCCATGGCGGCCTGCCTCGCCAAGGGAATGGAGTTCCAGGAATCCATGGCCTGGGCAACCAGCGTTATCGCGGGTGAAGAGTGGAAAGGAAGCGAATCCGGTTACCAGGCGGAGCTGGAAGCGGCTTTGAGAGGGGAGGAAGCGGCAGGAGAGGATGGAACTGCCGCCGAAGAGGATACGCAGAAGGAGCGGGTGAAGGTTGATTATGCCTCCATGACCCCCATAGAGATTGTTAAATTTTATTTTAATGCGATGTGGAACTTCGGCATTACGGCCATGTTCCATTCCGGTGCAATCTGGCTGATGTTCGCCTGTATGCTGGCGGGCACCCTATGTGCCATTCTTCTGGGGCTGTCAAGGAGAACCCGGAACTGCGGGCATGATTATCTGGCCATGGTTATCAACATGCTTATTCTATGCACGGTGGGAGCATCGCAGCAGCTGGGATTGATGGAGATTATAGCGGCGGCAAGGGCTTCCACCTTTGCGGAGCCTTTCATCGGTTTTATCTACCTGCTGCCGGTGGATTTTGCTTTCCGCATTCTGGGCGGCTGGAAGAACCGCTATTACCAGAGGGGTCTGAAGCTTCTTTCCGCGGCGGTCTGTGCCGGAGCAGCCTATGTTATCCTTTCTTTTGGATGGTACCATAATTTTTTCGATGTGAATCAGGCTTATTACAATGAATCAGAGTATCTGCTGCGCCATATTAAAAAATCCTTTGACCGGTTCAGCTATACCATTGTATCCCCGACGGATGAATATTATGATGTGCTGGATTATGGCCGGCATACACAGCTTTCGGAGTTTATAAACATGGTAAACGGAAAGCAGGAGGGCTTCACCTTTCCCACCCAATACGTATTCTTTTTTATTGAGAAAAAGGTATTGCAGGATTATTTCTACGGTCCTGTGAATGTGGATCTGAAGTATGCGGCCATGGATTTTGTTTATCTGGCAAGCAGCCAGGATTATTATTTCCAGCGTGCAATTATTGAATCCCAGGCATATTATTGGGCGGAGCAGTTCAAGAGGATGTATCCCCGCAACTTTAAGGTGTATTATGAAGATGATATTTATGTGGCCTATCTTTTGGAGCAGAATACTTACAGCCCCTATGACCTGCGAATTGATTATCTGGCAGATTATGAGGAGGAGATCAGGAAAAACGGATGGGATTGACAATATTGTGCCTATTCACTTTTGAATAGGTCATTAAATAGCGAAAGGCACGGGTATAAAGATGGAAGAGATGAAGTTATGTGTTGCATACGGAGCGGATGATAATTATGCGAAATATCTTGGAATTTCCATGCTATCTTTATTTCGGACGAATAAGGTATTCGATGAAATCGAGGTACTGATTTTGGATTGCGGCATCCAGGAGCCAAATAAAGAGAGGCTGAGAGCGATGGCGGAGGAATATCATCGGAAACTTTCCTTTCTATCTGTAAAGGAAGCTGTTCTCGCTCTGGATCTCAATATGGGAGTAAGGAAGATTGCCACAGCAGCTTATGCACGGTTATTCCTGGGTTCGATTCTGCCGAAGAGCTATACAAAAATTCTCTATTTGGATTGTGACACGATAATCCGGGACTCCCTGGAGGAATTCTGGAAGGTAGAACTGCAGGAATATCTGGTTGCCGGAGTGAGAGATACGGTGGATAACTTCTTTCTAAAGAAGATTGGTTTGGAAAAAGAGGACTGTTATCTGAATTCCGGAGTCCTGCTGATTAATTTGAAGGGCTGGCGCCAGGAGAAGCTGGAGCAGCGTATATTAGAATTTATACGCAGCTTTGAGGGAAATGTGCCTCATCATGACCAGGGAACCATTAATGGAGTGTGCAAAGGGCGGAAGCGGATAATGGGGCCCAGGTTTAATGTTACGTCCAATCTCTATTCCTTTTCCGCTAAAACAATCAAGTCCATCTACTTTATGAACAGCTTCTATACAGAGGAAGAGCTGGAGGAGGCGAGGACCAATCCGGCTATTATTCATTTTACCTCAGGGCTGGTGGGAAGGCCGTGGGAGGAAAGCTGTACCCATCCCATGGGGGAGGAATATCATAAAGCGGCAAGGCTTTCCCCCTGGAAGGACGATCCCCTGTTACCGGACAGCCGAAGCCGTTCCGTAAAAGCATTTTCGGCCTTTTACCGGCATATGCCGCTATGGTTGTCGGAGCTGGCCTATCGCTCTGTCAGCTGGCTGACCCATGTCAAAGAATAACTTCGCAGCCTCTGGCTTTTTCGTGTACTACGGCTGATTTCCCCTGCATACAATGTAACAACAACGATAATAAGGGGGAATGCGTTCTGCCCAGGGTCAGGACGCAGACACTATGAAAGGCTATATAGAGGAACGGGCGGTCGAGATCGCTAATTATATTATCGATAATAACGCGACCGTAAGGCAGACAGCGAAGCAGTTTGGAATTTCGAAATCGACCGTACATACAGGTGTAACAAACCAGAACAGTTTTGGTTTATCAGGATTAGGAAAAATGAATATGAGTTGAGATGAAAGCTTCAGGTGCATAATCATCTGAAGCTTGTTTATTGGTGGAATCCCTGGATTCAATAATTGAACTTTTAGCAGTAAAATGTTATGATTTCTATAGTTGCATTCTTGTCCAGGGGTGTGAATGGATATTCCATCAATAATCGCAACATTATCAAAGGGATAGAGAGGTCTTATCATGAAGGATTTTTCTTATTGGTATGTTTATGAAGGAAACTCAGAGGGAAGCGGACGAAGTGAGAAAATATGGCTCATTAATCCGGATAGCCAGCAGACAGGCTTATTTAAATTTAAAAAAGATGTTGAAACGACTGACCATATTTCAGAATGCATCGCTTATAAAATAGCATCTATCATAAATATCCCTTGTGCAAGCTTTGATATAGGAATGTATCAAGGAAAAGTTGGTTCGATGAGCTATAATATCGTTACGGAAGGGATGCGGTTTCTGGAGGGAATTTATTTTATTAACCGGCTCTATCCATATTATGATACGGATCAATTGATGGACCCGACGACGGGAAGCAGATACTCAATAGAAATGATTAAAAAAGCAATTATGCCTTATCATGGGGTATTTGAAGAGTTTATAGGTATGCTGGTGTTTGATTACCTGATAGGAAATACGGACAGGCATCAGAATAACTGGGCTCTGATTTGGGAAGAGGAACACTGGAGGCTGTCTCCCTTGTACGATAATAGTTCATCTTTATGTGCCTATCTTTCCGGTTCCAAACTGCAAGCGGCTTTAGGGAAGGATATGAAATTATGGGATGCATTGGTGAATACAAAATCAAGGTCTTTGATACGAATTAAAGAGAGTGACACAAAAGCGCCAACGCACCTTGAAGTGATGAAATATTTGGAAAAGGAATACTATGATATTGCGCTGCCGTATGTAAATAAAATAATAGAAGAGATAACAAGAGATAAAATTTGCAGTTTGTTGGAGGAATACTCGGATACCCTGTTGTCTGCGGCCAAAAAACAGGTTATACTAAGATTTTTATTATCTAAATTGGATATACTGAAAGAAGTTTTTAAAAGAGGGGAGGAGTAAACGTGTCTGTTAAAGATGGAAGGGATTATCTGTACTTAATCTGGAAATCGGAAAAATCAAGAAAGCAGTACATTGTCGGGATTCTATCGAAGAACGGTCAGTATGAATTTTGCTACGGTGATGAGGTAGGAGAAGCAATAGCAGACGGATTTACTCCTTTGATCAGCTTTCCTGATGTCAAAGCGGTTTATAAGAATGAGCTATTGTTTCCGGTATTTATGAGCAGGTTGCCGGATAAAAAGAGGAAGGATATTTCCGCTATTTTAAAAAAGTACGGAATGGACGAATTTGAACCTTATACGCTGCTGAAGCGAAGCGGAGCAAGATTGCCCATTGATAATCTGGAATTTATTGATCCGATTCTGGATTTTAATGAAGCGTTTCACCGTGTCTTTTATTTGGCGGGAGCAAGACACTATATTGGGTGTAATGGAAGCCAATGTGATACTGCGGTAGAGGTCGTTCGCGGTGATGAGGTTTTGCTGAGACCGGAACCGGATAATGCAGAGGATCATAATGCAGTTGCAGTATATACTGTCCGTAATCAGAAGATGGGCTACGTTCCCAGATATTATTGTGAGGCAGTATTGAGGTTGATGAATGACGGAAGAAAAGTGCAATGCTATGTCTATAATGTCAGCCAGGATACAAACTGTCATGAGTGTGTTTCTCTTGACTTAGTGGTAGGAGGGCTTTTGATTTGAAACGCCGTATAGGTACAAAAAAATATAAAAAATTTTCTGAGCACCTGGAGGTATAGCGCGAGTTCAACTTTATCGTTTGTAACCCCACGGGTCTTTCAATAAAGGATTTTTTTATGATGTCCTAAGCATGACATAAAAAGGCTTATTTTTTTATGCCTAATTTTATGAAAGTATTATGAAAGGGGTGATGCCTATGTGTGTATGATGATTTTCTGAAAGGTGTGTTCCTTGCTGAGAAAAAGAAAACAAAATCATATCAAAGGAGAGAAGATTAGGATGAAGTCAAATTTTATAGCACAGAAAATGTTCAATGAAGAGGTATTAACAGCAATCCAGGTATATTTAGGTTCGGATTATCGAGTTAGTGTCAACGAAGTAATAAAGAATAACGATACGGTTCTTTTTGGGCTAAACATTGTAAAGCAGAAATCAGTCTGGGCACCTACAATCTATTTGGATGAATACTATGCTCAATATCAGAGCGGGATGCGGATACCGGAGATTGTCAAGGAGATTATTGCTGCATACGAGAGTAAGGAGGCGTCGAATCTGAATATAGGGGCTGATGATCTGATGGATTTTAAGAAGGTTAAGAATAAAGTAGTCTTTAGGCTTATCAACCTGGAACGAAACAGAAAGTTTCTTGCCGATGTACCGTATATCCAGTTCTTTGATCTGGCAATTGTCTTTTCTGTGATTGTATCAATGGATCGGGATGGAATAGCCAGTACAACAATCCGAAACGGCCTGCTTAATCTCTGGGGAGCGGACATTGACACTTTGCTTGAATTAGCCAGAAGAAATACGCCGAAGCTTCTAACGGCATCGATACGGGATATGAAGCAGGTTATGATGGATATTCTGGATAATGATATCAGTGATGAAGTTAAAGAGCAGCTTGCTCAAATGGACACATCCGGAGCAGGACAGGAAATGTATGTCGCAACAAATTGCAATGGGATAAATGGTGCCGCCGTTATGCTCTATGACGGATTAATCCGTAACTTTGCGGACGATATAGAAACGGATTTGTTTATCATTCCATCATCAATACATGAACTGATTTTGCTTCCGGTAAAAGGGCACATGAGATCGGATGACATTAGAGAAATAATTGACGAGGTTAATATTACGGAAGTTCAACCTAATGAGGTTCTGGGCGATAATGTTTATCTCTATAGCAGGAAGGCCGACAGGATCGGTATGATTGGATAATAAATGAACAATAAAGCAGACAGAAACTCATGGAGATAGCAACCATGAGATTTTTTATTTTGGAAGGAAGGTGAGTTGAATGAGACATTGTTTCATGGAGGGAAGAGCAATCACATGTGAGATGCCGTCGCCGTGCCGGGAAGGATGCAAAGAGTATCTGACTAGCTGCATGCCGGTCATTGTAGCCGGTGCATGGATTTGTGGAGAGTGTTTTGAACAAAGCTATTGCCATTTTTGTGTTTTATGTGATGAATGTAGTTTGGATTGAGAAAGGAGAGAGGATTTATTTGGAACAAATGTTGATGAAACGATTATTTGATGAATACCAGGGGCTTGAAGAGACATTCTTGAACGGGAATATAGGTTACCGGGAAATTCTCAATAAGGCTTATGAGCTGGTATGGAAGGAGCACATATTGGAAGTAATTCAGACGATTGACCTTAGCAGAGCGAAAGAGGGTGTGCTGGAGGCTCTGTTGAAGGAAGCACAGGCATTAGATTATCTGTACCGATTGTGGATAAGAAGTGAGTGTAATTTCTTAGAGGAGTTGAGAGAATGGATGATTACGGAAATGAATTATGGAAGGCGGGTGTAGGCATGGATTGTAAAAAGAAAAAATACAAGCCGCTCTGGACAGAATCGGCACTACAGACGGTAGCATTTGGGTTAGTGAAGAGGGGCCTGTATAATTTATACTTCGCAATATAAATTCTACACCCCTTCATTGCCCAATGCAATCATTATTTCATTGCTCAAGGAGGGATATTAATGGATAGTAGTAATACAGCTGAAAAAGAAACAACAAAGGCTAGGGTAGATAGTAAAGCACCGAGTAGTAAAGATAAGAAAGGGGGTCGACAGCAAACAGATTCATTTTCCCCACTAGTGGAGAAACAAAAACATAGTGGTTCTGAGATTATATCGAATGAACAGGACAGCAAGAGAAATGATAATATCGAACTGCTGCCATTATGGGAGCATTCTGCCGTTAATGAAGCGGATATTATACCGTTTGGAGTTATCCATAAGAAAAGCTCAGAGAATGGGGGTGAAAAGGTATACCAATCGGTAGAAGATGCACTGGCACAAGCATATGAACTACAGCAATTTGTGGAAAAGGTTCTTACGGAAGGGATAGACTATGGAATGATAAAAGGATATTCAAAACCGTCATTGTTTAAGTCAGGAGCGGAACGCTTATGCAGATTCTTCGGGGTTGTACCGGTTGTCGAAATAAAAAATCGCCTGGAGAATTACAGTCGTCCTTTATTCTGCTATGAGGCTAGGATGGAGTTAATCAGTAGATCCGCAGGAGCAATACAGGCTACCGGCATAGGCTTGTCCAATAGCCAGGAAGGATGCTATAAAATGAGTGATGTATTTGCTATACAGAATACGATCTTGAAGATGGCTAAAAAGCGGGCTTTGATTGATGCTGTGTTAAATCTGAGCGGACTATCCTCAAAGTTTACTCAGGATGTAGAAGATTTTAGATACGATGGACCGGGATATCTCAGTGGTATGGTAAAGTCTGTAACCAGGCAGCAATATACGGCTCTTTGCACTATCATTAAAGAAAAGCAACTGTCAGAGGATGGGTTTAAAGAGCTACTAATGGAATTGTTCCATGTTGCTTCATGGAAAGCTTTGAATTATGAACAAATGGAGACCTTTATCGCTGTCTTAAACAAGTACCAATAGTTTACCTTATACGAGAATATAACAATAGGATTAAGGCCGTCTGATAGGAATGTTGACTGTTAGGCGGCCTTCTTCATGTTCATGGAAGGAGTCACTTATGATAAATGATTATATTAAATATGCCCTGATTAAAGAAGAGAGCCGGAATACATATGAGGATCTGGAGGCTGTTATCAGAGAGAAGGTAAAAGGAGGAGAGTTCAAGAAACTTAGTGCTTCAGAAGCATTCTCCTATTTCACAGGGATCAGCGTCCCGATTATGGAGAAAGCTATTAATCAATTTGGAATTACTGAATTGGAAAAGCATATTTATAGCCTGCATATCAGCCTCGCCAAACGAAAAAAGTTGGAAGTGCTTCTCTCGTTATACAATGAAATATATTCTACAGAGACAATAAAAAGATTTAACGTGAATTCACCGGATAAGATAGCCGATTTTCTTTATTCAAAAATAGGAACGTCACAAAATGAGAATTTCTATGTAATATATTTGGACGCAAAATGTAATATGTTAGGAACGGAGCTATTGTTCACAGGAGGTTGTAATCAATGTGTCGTTGACCTTCCTTCTTTATTTAAAAAGGCGCTGGTAAATGGAGCAGTCAATGTGATTATTGCGCATAACCACCCTTCCGGAGATCCATCACCATCATTGGAAGACAGTAATATTACCAAGGCAGTGAAAGTAGCCGGAGATTTATTGAAGATTAATTTGTTGGATCACGTAATTGTAGGTTCATATCAAAGTTATTACAGCTTTAAAGAAAACGGGAGGATATAAAAGTCAACAGGCATCTCATTGGATATTTGTGAGGTGCCTGTTAAATCTTCTCTATACATTTTAATTTATATTTCAGTAAATACATAAGCTCCTGTTGATCGTCCTCAGGTAATTTCTTGAATTTCCTCAGAAAATCAAGATCAGATTTTGAGAGTTGAAAAACTTCTTCTACAGGGATGCCCTTTTGTCTAAGATGTTTGAGGATTTCTTCAGGGAAAAAATCTTTAGTTTCATCTTTTTTACCCAGTAATGTCTTTCTTCTGGTTCGGGCAGAAGTAATCATATGTAGCGGAATGAGGTCATTATTGATTAATTCACCGATATTGATTTGATAGAAATTAGCCAATTGGAGCATACAGGATATATCGGGAATTCTTTCTCCTCGTTCAAAGTTGGAGTAAGCGACACGTGAAATGTTCAACACGGCACTTACTTGCTCTTGCGTCAAATTATGGCTTTGCCGTAGTTCGAGAAGTCTTAAGCCGAGCTTATTTGTTTCCATGGAATGATACCTCCCTATTTATAGATGTATTATACCAATGAAAAAGATTAAAAAGATAAAATGTAACAATATGTTACAAAAATATATTTAATAAGACGTAACAATATGTTACAATGAAAATGATCAATTTAGCATGGTGCTATTAAGGATGGGGGGAGAACATTAATGTATGCTCAGAAGGATTTTAATTGACTAAAGGTGTTACCGTTAGATCTGAATTTGATGGTATCTGGTATAAGAGGGAGAGAAAACTATGGAAGTTTGAGGACATAACAATTGATAAAGGAGTTATTTTTCGAATAGGTGGCGAGATGCTGGTAAGTGAATTAATATACCCAGAGAAATATTGTACTTCTTACCATAAAATATAAATCACATAGTGAAAGGGGAGCTTTAATGAGTAATTTACCATATAACATAATTGTGTCTCATATGATCAGAAATACAAAAAATTTTGATGGAAGTTACAAAGCAGCGTGGGAAAATTGTTTTCAGTGGACATATTTTGAACAGGGGGCTGTGTTTCGGAATGTAGCCCACAATCTTATTGCAATAGAAATGACTACGCTATGGCTGTCATGGTATAACGGAGGAAATCAGCGAGATGCAATTGCCAATATACATGACGGTTATAAGGGCTGTAAATTAAGTGAGACAGTTGCTAGTAATATAGAAGATGATATCTGGCATCTTTTAAGTGATTTGTATACGCGAGCGTATAGCACATATTTAGATAAAACCTATAATATACCTAAACTTTTCATGAAGAGAGTTACGGTAGATGAGTATAATCGATTTATAGGTATAGTTGCCAGCACATTTACTCCAAATCCACATTATGACTTTGTAAGTAATTCAGGAGTAATGCTTCGTGTGCATGATGACTATGATTTAATTGTTGATATATGAGTAGATGTGGAGAAAGTTGGTGGATAAATGATAAAGCTGATACCAAACGATATGTTGGCGATACAAATGTATTCTATGGCGAGTTCAATAGATACTAAAATGGGTTTTAGTAAAGAGTACTTGTTGCATGATAATATTTTTTTTATACTGGGGGAACCATTTTCTCTGGGATTTGATCTGACAAATAGAAAAGTAGGTAGATGTAAAGCAAGAAGTGAAATTAAAGGTAGTTTTAGCGATGCGTGTCAACTGGAATTCGAGAGCCTTCCTACTGAAATGATTAATATAATCGGATATGCTTTTAACCAGTGGTTGGGAGCCGGTCATTATGAAAATCCAGGAGTTTTAAGCAGATTAAACGTAGAAGGAAACCGACAACTGGAGCCCTATAATCTAAGAATGGATATTAGTAATAACTCGTTAGTAATAACAAATGATGGAAAACAAATTACATATGAAGCTATGCTTAGATATCTTCTAAACTATAATATGGTTAGTGAATATATACCAACAACACATTGTAATAGGGAAGAGGATATAAATACAGAGAGAAAAGGTATTTTATCAAAGATACATGATATTTTTATGGAGAGTTTCTATGAAGGACTTGATAAAACGTCATCTAAAATGGGGAATTCTTCTGCATCAAATACCTTTAAAGAAAAGGGATTTTTAGCTTTTATGAAAGAATCATTTCTTAAAGGATTTTACGGCGATGATTATGACAATAAAAGTCTAAGATGAATTGCATTAAACTTTTGGAGGAGAGATTGATGGAGATATTAGGATTTTTAACTGGAATTATTGGTTCATATGTAGTATGTATTATATTTAATGAGAAGCCATTTCGAATTTTTACTACAATCTTAGCACTCTACATGGTATCCATGTGGTTCAATTATGATGGAAGTTATTTGTTTACAATGGAGCAAACGGATGCGTCGGCAAGTCTACTCTTTCTGGAAAGCACCGTAGGATTATTTGTGTACTCGTTTCCGGTTATGAGGGGATTATATGGCTATGGGAATTGGATGGATAAAAAAAGTGATAATACGCGACAATCTTTAAAGTTGCTTGGTAAACTGATACATCTATTTTTCCATTAGACATGGAATTATGTATACTTTGGCTTAAAAGTATAACTCCGCTAAAATAGAGCGGTTCACCGCTTTAGTATGACCGGAGATGTTATTAACTGTTATGATAATCCGGATATCTATAAAAGAACCAATGACTTCACGAAGACAGAGAACGGTTTGAAGATGTAAGTTAGAAGGAGAACGACACAGGGCAGAAGTGATTAAAGAGAAACTAAGCCTGGGTGAAAGCAGATTATTGATAAGGAGAATAACGAATGACAAAGAAAGTGAAAACGATGATTTTAACCTTAATAGTAGTATCAATATTGATGTCCGGATCTCAAGGGTTTGGAGTTAATAAGGCATATGCAGCAACGACGGTAACATCAACATATTTAGCTAAGGTCAAAAAAGCTTATTATAATACCATACAGAAATTAGTAGGAGTAGATTCCTTTGCCTTAAAGGATCTGAATGGAGATGATATACCGGAATTAATCGTTGATGATTATAATATTTATACTTATATTGATGGCAAGGTCAGGGTAATGAAAGAATACGGTGCAGGTGAGTACATCATGGCATATTATCCTTATCGCAATACGCTCCAAATTCAATATGAGCATATGGGCCTGGGGTGTGTAAATTACTATGAGTGTGAGGCTGAATCGTTGCAGTTGACGGCGACCTATTATTATTACAATGGATCACCGGATTTTTTTGATATGGATGTTCCGAGTTATGAACTAAATGGTAAAAAAGTGACAGAAAAGAAGTTTGTCGATTACTATAATAAGCTGGGAAAGGGTCAGGCGATTAAGTTTTATGAAGCCTCTAAAAGCAATCTGGCTAAGTACCTATATAAAGCAAAAACCTATACATATAAAGATTTGGGAATCAGCACAAATGAAGCGTCTCATAAGTTAATCTATATTACCAGCGTATCGAGCAAAGGTTTCAAATACAAGAGCGCAAAGATTGTCGGGGACGATATTAAGGCATCCGGGAAAACATATAGCATTGATTTTGAGAAAAAGCTTAAGTTGTATATCATCAATAAGGAATTGATAAATTATAAAACGGCGACATTCAGTAAAACGAATGTTAAAAAAGGAACCTATTGGATACCGCTGTATGACGGAGAAACAATGGTTGGATTGGCAGAGCAGTACTTGCCTTAAACAAAGATGATAATGATTATAGAGAGGTGGACATTATGATAAAGAGAATGAAATGCGGACTTATTTGCGTTGTAATGTTGGTATTCCTTGCCAGCTTGTCGACAAAGGTTATGGCAGAAGAGTTTGAGTATCTTGAAGAAGAAAATCAATACGATTCACAATTTAATATATACCAGGGTTATGAATTACAGCAGTATTTTGGTACGGATAAGAATGTTATAATACCGGATAGTGTGAGAAGGATAATGAATTACGCATTTTCAGACAGCTCCTTTGTAGAAAATATTACAATACCGGACAGCGTGATTAATGTAGGTTATAGAGCGTTTGACAACACGGAATGGTATAAGGGCTTGCGTAGAAAAAGTGAATATGTATCGGCAGCCGGTATATTGTTTGAGTATACCGGCAGTGACACTAGAGTCATTGTTCCGGATGGAATTCGTTTTATTGGAGAGGACTTTTGCGCCTATAACAGAAATATTACTGAAGCAGTCATTCCGGAAGGGGTTATAGGAATTGGCGGAGGAGCATTTTCCGATTGCAGCAATCTTAAGAAGGTAAGCTTACCCTCCTCGCTTAGATTTATTGATTCAAAGGCTTTTGGTAATAATTCAGTGGATGTACTGACATTAGGTGCTAATATTGAAGGAATAGGCTGGGATATATTTAGTGGTTTTTATGCTAGGGAGTATAACACTGAGAAGGAAACGGGTACAGGGACACAGGTAGTCTTTTTTGATGGTCTGGCACAAAGCACGAAGTTTGGTATAGTTCGTGAGGATGGCCTGCGCAGACACCCTTTTTGGGGAGTTCCATTTATAATTGTCCCAAAAGGAACAGATTTATCCAGCACCATTTTTCATGAATCATATGCAACCCGGTATAGCAATGTTTATGGGGAGAGCGTCGGGGGAGAATCGGAAAATCTATGCGAGTTGGTAACGAAAGCGACAATATCGAAAAAGGGTGTCCTTAATCTTATTCGTCATGCAGGAGAAGATAGCACAACGCTTCCTGACAAAGTACTCGTTGATGGAAAGACCTATGTCTTTAAGGAGATAAAAAATGAGGCAATGTCATATGAAGCATATTATGAGAACTATACTTCAATTCGGATACCAGAGGGATATACATCAATCGGAAAGAAAGCATTCTACAAGCAAGAGAAACTTAAGTACGTGACTATTCCGAAATCAGTTAAAACAATAGCATCCGACGCGTTTAAAGGGTGCAAAAAGGTTACGATTGTTGGCTATAAAAATTCATATGCGCAGAAATATGCGAATAAATATAACATTAAGTTTATGGAGTTAAATCCTACAGCATTATTAAAAAGACTCAAGGCATCGTCAACTATCAATATGATAGAGATGGATAATACTAGAGAGGGTTCCCCCATAACCTATGGATTGATTCAAGTTGATAAGTTTACAGGAAATGATAATGAGGTTATTCTGTCTTTTAAATCTAGCAATAAGGATGTGGCTAGAGTAGATTGTAGAGGGTATATTAATTCATACAAAGAAGGAAAGGCAATAGTGACAGTAACAGCTAAGCTTGCTAATGGAACGAAGAAAACCTTTAAGATTACTGTAAATGTAAAGAGGCCATATCATGATGAGACGCTATAAATAAGAGTCTGCCTATTGAATGTCGGTTTTGGCTCAAAATGATAAAACTGTCGGGCAGTACCTAGTTAAAGACCAGATTATTGTGATGAGGGAAGCATTTCAATAGTCTGGTCTATTTATTATGTTTATTGGTATGATTTATACAAAGAAAGTGGAGCTATTATACCCCGATATAATCAACCATAGACGTTTGCGTGATGGAATATACAGGTAAAAAATTAATTTTGTAAAGTGACGATAAGCAGGTGATGTGGAATATATGCGTAAAAGAGGGGTAGAGGAATTTTGCTCTAATAAATGTAGTCTTCTCTATCAACTGGGTGCTGTACCATGATATATTATGCAGAGTCTTGAAACGGTATCTATGTAACACGGACTTAGGATCCTGTTATTAACCTGCATGATAATATGTCAGGTGAAAAATCTGTAACAATATGTTACACTAACATTACGATGGAGAGGAGGGTGTATATGGAGTTCGGATTTAACAAGCAAAAAAGTATATGGGAGTTTTTAATAGAATATGAAAAGTTTAGAAGCCAGAAAGAAAAGGAAGGTTTTAATAAAACATACATTGAAGAGAAATGTGAGCTATTTTCTGGCTATGAGTTCACCAATGAAAAATATGAGAAATATTGGGGCGGCGATAAGGACTATATTGACAAGCATCTGGGAATAGCTAAGTATGTTGAGCCTATCTTTAGAGAGATCAGAAGACGTCCCCATGATAGAGAACTGTATCTTTCCAGGATGCCGTCGTATGCTTTGGTCCAGATTGTTGGGGCCTGTAAAAATAAGTTTGAAGATGGAAAGGTATCATTCACAGAAGCTGATATGGCACAGTCATTTATAGCTTCGGCAGATAATATTGCGGATCACTATTTTAAGGAGCCGGAATTTACGGATAGCTCTGATACGATAGATGTAGGTAAACTAATAAGTAAATATCCAGATGTCATTGTGACACTCGGTAGCAAGGTTGTAAAAACATTAACGACTCCCATTCCGGTAAATGCAAAACACATCGCTGTAATGGAACCGGCCAGCAAGCAGATTAGTGTAGTGCAGATTCATAAGAATATCGTTGGAAATGGATCGGATAAGGAGCATTTGTCGTATTTTGATATTCATGTCTTTGAAGCGGTAATGAGTTTATATGAAAATGGCAATAAGAAAATAACATTACCAATGATCTATAAAATGGTGATGGGCAGACCGGATCAGAGAATGACGAGCAGTAAAATTCACGATTATAAAAACTCTGAGATATTTGAAGCAGTAATAAAATTATTGAACTATAGAGTGCTTCATCAAGGAACGAGTGAATATTATTCTGGACATATTTTGAATGGAAGTGTCCATCTTATAAATGGGCAAGTAGTATTTACAATTGCCGGAGAATCTGATTGCTATAAGGAGATGCTGCAAAGTAGTGAAGTTACCAAAATACCATTAGATGAGGTCATGATTGAGGATATGAGCTACTCAAGGATTCGGATAGCGCTTAAAAGTTATCTTCTTCATGAAATTGTGAACGCTAAGGACTTAGGAAAGAGAAGCATATCCATCAACATTGAAGCAATACTAGATGCAACGATGTTAGAGGAAAAAAAGCATCTGTCTTCCTTTAGAAAAACACAGAGAGAAAATACCATTTTAATATTGAATAATTTTATCAAGAACGGGTTTATTTCGGAATATGAGATAAAGGGTAAATTGTGGACATCGGCCAAGATTAAATGGTAGGGTGTAATATTGAGCACAGTGTGATATGGATTGGGCTCTGACCTGTAATATTGAGAACACCTTGCTATGTAATATTGAGAACATTAATGTATATCAGAAACACCTTTGTATGCTTGTAAATAGAGCGTATAGGGTGTTTTTTTATATGCTGACTGTGCGGAATATAACAACTGCCTGCTTGTGAAAGTATACTGTATGATCAAATGCAGAAGGTTATAGACGACGAATATCCCGTTGATCGTACTGAAGAGGAACGGCGCCGCCATTTCTGTTACGAATGACTTTCTTTAGGTAAATACTCCGTGTTGGTACTGACTGGCTGATTATTCATATGCCGACGGGCATATTCATGATCAGCCAGCAGGTAGAAGCAACAAATTTACACGGGTTCCTATGATACTATAAGTAATTTTAGAGGAGGTTGATATTAATGCACACATTTGAAATAAAACTTCAAATTTCGCACTCTATTTATCATGATCTGCTGGGAATTCCTGCAATGCAGAAGGTGAAAACAATTTACCGGAGCAATTATTATCAGAAAAAAGGCATATTGCAGATTGAACTGCATCATCATTCTTATACTGATAGAAGAACAGGACTTCAAGGGAATTCCTATTATTTGGTGTTGCAAATCAATGCCAATGTACTTCTGGGTTCTGATAGAGTATTTGCTTTGAAACTAAATCAATTTAGTAGGCAGCAGATTTGCAATGCCTTAAGACATCGGCTTTATGAAATTAACGAATTTAGAAAAATCAGATTGGACAAGCTTGACCAAAAGATATGGATTACAGAAAGGGTTGACCTTGCAAGAGATTTGAACGTAACGGATCCGGAGTTGACATCGTTGCTATGTAACTTAGGAATGCCCTATGGTTATCACAATATGCAGCGAGTTCCTATCAATAAGCCATGGGAAATCCTATACGGTGAATCGTGCTATTTTGGAAGCAAGTCAAGACGGCTAAACTTCTATGTTAAGCAGAAGGCACTAATTAATACGAAACGAAAATGTGATGTTGATATGACCGATCTTGAGCACATCTTTAGAATTGAAATTCAAGTGCTCAAGCCGGGGGTGATTTATGCTGGACGGAGAACTGCGACGAAAAGATCGATTGGGTTGTATCTGGATGAAGATTATGTGAATAATTATTTTTTATCTGAGCTCGAGATGGCATTTGGGAAAGAAAGGTATGTGAGTCATTCTATTGCTATAAAGCTGATTGACGAGTGCTCGGAAAGCCTAAAAGAAAAGAAAAAAATGAAGGAGGTTATTAATTTGATACATAAAATGCATGGGTTATATGAACTAGGAAAAGCGTTGAAAGAGGGTGATCCGGCGCTTGTTAGTAAATTTGGGAATTATTATACGTTTAAGAGGAGACATTTAAAGAAAATAAGACAATTAGGAATTAATCCTGCAACGATACCGGACACTTATGGAATTAGCGAATTACCGAGTTTATATGATTTGCTGAATGCTGAGATTCTGTGTGAAAAGGATCAACAGATGTTATTGGGAGTAGATACCGGGAGGATTAAAATTGGATAACACTGATAGCTATCGACAATAAAAAAGTCGGATTTATAGAAGTGATGTTTAATTATTGCTAGTGATTTATGTAATAATCACTATTAAGCGCTTCATATACTAGACCAAGATAAAACTGAAAGGGTGATGGTATGGACGTGCCAGACTGTGAAATAATTTTTATTGATGACAATGAGATATCGTTACGGGAACAGGTGTTATCTAAAATAATTGCAGCTGCGTTACTGGACAAGGTTTGGTTACATATTAAAGAGGATAAAGTACAAGATGCAAAAGAGTCCTGAACAGGGGCTCTTTATGCTTACAAAGGAAGGAGATTGTTTATGATTAAGGCAGTTGCTTATTGCCGGGTTTCGACGGAAAAGGAGGATCAGCTAAACTCATTAGCCGCACAGGAAGAGTTCTTCAAAGGCTATTGTAAGCAGCAAGGGTATGTGTTAGTTAGAATATACTCTGACGAAGGGATATCCGGTACAAAGAAAAAAAATCGAAAAGCATTTTTGCAGATGCTGAGTGATGCTCAGGAGAAAAAATTTGATTATCTTCTTGTGAAGGATGTTAGCAGGCTGGCAAGAAATATCGTCGATAGTATCGAGTCAATCCGGTTACTAAAAAAGCATATTCAAAAGGTTGTCTTTGTAAATCAGCCTAGCATAACGGATGAGGAATTCTACCTCGGTATGATGAGTTTGTTAGCCCAGCAGGAAAGTGAAAACATGAGCAAACGAGTGAAGTTCGGTAAGAAGATCAATATGAAGAAAGGGAAAGTGCCGAACCTTGTTTATGGTTACGATAAGATCCCCGGAGATTATTTCAACCTTCTTATCAATGAAAAAGAAGCTGAAGTCGTGAGGAGGATATTCAGTTACTATACACAAGGAGGATATGGATGCAGTTCCATAGCGAATCTTCTAAATGAGGAAGGAATCACAACAAAAAAGGGTGCAATGTGGAAACAAATTTCTGTGTCCCGAATATTAAAAAACCCTCTTTATACCGGTAAAATCATTAACGGCAAACAGGAAATGGTTGAAATATATTCCTATGACAGAAAAATCAATCCGGAAGACGAATGGTTCATAGTAGAGAAGCCGGACCTGGCAATCATTACGGAAGATATCTTCAATGATGCGCAAAGGATACTGGATGGCCGCCATGATGCCTTTATCAATAACAAGGAACGCAACAGCAACAGGCACTTATTTAGTACTTTGATTAAGTGTGGTGAATGCGGTAGCTCCTTCCGTAGGTTACAGGTGAGGAATAAAGATAAGACGGTTAATTGGGGGTGTAACAACCGTAATTATTATGGCATCGACACTTGCCCCAATGCCAAATATGTAAAGGAAGACGAACTAATCGGAGCGATTAAAAATTATCTATGTGACCTATACCGGCAAAGAACCGGTATGATCAAATGGACTACAGATGAATTCAAAAAGCTATACTCGCAGAATATTTTGTCAGAGAGATCAAAGAAAAGCATTGAAAAGGAACTGACGGAGCTAAAGACAAAGTACGAGAGGCAGGTAGCCATGTGTGAAAAGGGCTTAATTACTTTTGAAGAATTTGAAAAGCGCTCCTATGAAGTAAAGGCTGGCATTGAGCAGTTAGAATATGACCTGCGGTATTCAGAGAATACGGTTGATATGGAAAATACGCTTAACTCATTACTTCATAATCTGTTCAGGGATGTCGATGCTACCTTGTCGGCAGATGTATTTACAAATCAGATGCTAAAGAGAATCATTGATTTTATTGAGGTTTCTTCGGATGGGAAGGTGAGAGTATATATGAAAATATTGAGTAATTTCAACGGTAAGATAGATATCCCTGTTCCGAATTGTAACACCGGTACATAAAGACGTAACGGAACGTCTTACTCAGATTAACCCCTCCCTGGCGGAAAGAGCCAGGGTAGTCTTGGACCTTAATAAGTCAGAGCGCCATATTCGAGGCGGATTAGCAACGAAAGAAAAATACCTTCATAAGACGAGATATAATTCAGCATACTAAAAATAAAGAGAGATCGGGTATTTCGCATAGGTCAGCCCTATGCGAAAGCCCCGATCTCTTTTTGTTAAATGGCGATATGTTGCCGGCTAATCTGTCACACTGTAGTTATCAATAACTTCCGTTCTTGTATAGGTAACCTTTTCCGGCAGCTCTCTTGCCACCAGGTAATTATACAGGTAGATAATCGGATCATGACCCTGTCCGAAATAATCCTGCTTAAATACCATATTAACGACACCCTTCCGGATGAGGTTGATGATATCGTCGCTGTATTCAAAGCAATAGAGCTTGATCTTGCCGGTGAGCTTCAGCTCCTCGATTGCCCTTGCCGCACCCTGGACGCCGCCGCCGATGATTAAGATGCCATTGACATCCGGTGAGTAGTAGAGTATTTCCTTCAGCTTCTTGTATAACTGGCTGGGATCCTCGATGTCGTCGACCTGGGAAGTGATCATAATATCAGGATATTTGGCAAGCTTGGCAGAAACGGCATCTCTTCGTATGGCGTTAATAGGAGAAGAGGAATTGCCCCTGAAAATAATGACCTTTCCTTCTTCCTCCATATTGCGGGCAAGAATCTCGGCAGCCAGAGTTCCTTCCGCCTGAAGATTCGGACCGAAATAGGACAGGCGTTTTGAAGTGTCTTCAAAGTCACTGTTAAAGGTCATGACGGGTATCTTCTTCGTGGCAGCCTTCCGGGCACATTCCTCCAGCCCCTTGACAAAGCCGGGAAGAATGAAACCGTCGCAGCCCTCTTCAATGATTCCGTCCAGAGTCTCTGTAATACTGCGGTCCGCCGGATCAAAGCTGATCAGATCCACCTGGGTATTCTTATCCTTCAGCTCCGTCTGGGCATACAGCGCACCCTGTGCCGCTGCCTGCCAGTGAGGGCCGTTGTTGGGGCACAGCATAACAAACCGGAGTCTCTTAGGGCTGGCCTGGCTGACGGGAGGAATTGAGGTTTTGTAGCGCTTCAGAAGATTCTCGATACCGGAGAGCATCTTCTTGAGTGAATTGGCCTGCATACTGATCTCTTCATTCTCTGCCAGCTCCTCCTGAGTTACAGCAGCAACGTCCTGGGTGATGTTGGAGATCTCACCGGAGGCATCATGAAGCACGGCGCTCTGTCCGCTGAGAACCTTTGTGCTCTCGCTGATCATTACGGATTCTTCATAAACCCTCTTAATATCGGAATTCAAAATACTTGCGTTATTGTTGATGGTATAGAAGGAGGACTTCATGGAATCGAAGATTTCCTTGCTCATGGTAAAGGTATTGGTAACATTCTGAATGCTTTCGCTTACCTTCGCATTGCTCTTAAGGATGCTGGAGAGCAGGTGGTTGATCTGGGTTACGCTTTCCTTCGTCGCATCGGAGAGCTTGTTCATCTCCATGGCGACAACGGCGAACCCTTTTCCCGCTTCACCGGCACGGGCGGCTTCCACTCTGGAATTCAGTGACAGCAGATTGAGCTGCCCTGTGATATTCATGATCAGATTGCCGAATTCGTTGATTTCAGAAAGATTGGCATCCAGGGTCTTAATGAAGCTTGAGGTTTCATCCAGGTTGGAGGAAATCAGCTGCATGTGTCCCGAATACTCGTCCAGCTGTTTGGCACCGTCAGAAGTGAGATTTGCGGTGGTTTCCACAAAGTTCTCAATGCTCCCCAGAGTAGTTGTGATACGGTCGGCACCGAGATTCACCTTCTCTATTCCCTGTAATGTCTGCTTCGCGGTAGTGAGCTGCTCCTGGGCCTTTTCTGCTACGATTGAGATGTTGGATGCAATCTGCTCATTGCCTTTGTAGGTCATGTCAATGCTCTTGGTCACTTTGTCGACGGCATCCGACAAAATAATGACATTGCCCTTTGTGGATTCAATGTAGCTTAACAAATTCCGCTTCATATCATTGAAAGCAGAGGTAAGAACCTCAAGCCCCCTGGTTTTGTCTGATATAATATCATCGATATTCAGGTTGCCCTGGGACAGTGTGACGGCGTTCCTGTCAATCAGCTTGATTGCCTTCATAAATTGCATCAGCATCAGCAAAAGAGTAATGGACAGCACAACTAAAACAGCCAGCACAAGGGGAAGGGTGTAGCGAAAGACGGTCGGACTGCTCAATCCTATAATTGATATAAGCACCAATAAACCCGCAATGATGGCCGTCAGCCGAAGAATAGACCCCCTGGTATTCTTCCGGTTAAATAAGAATTTCCTGATAGATTTTGCGATACCTTTCATAAATCCCATAATAAAAATCCTCCCGTAGATATTTTATGCCTTATTAAAGCTGGAAATTTAATATTACGACGCTATATTTCATTTTATCATCATGTAGGTCAAAGTACAACGCTAAAATGGAAAAAAATATGAAGTAATTTGTAAAAAAAGACGGAGGAAGCATTTTATTCTTCGTAATCGTGAAACAACTGTCATAAATTGTGTTAATTAAATAACGATTCTGTCCTATTTGGCCGGCATATGTTATACTCTACATGATGTCCTTAAGGAAGACCTATTACTTAAGGCTGATAGAAAAACATTAGAATACTATAATAAACAGAAAGAAGGAAATAACTTTTATGGGTAGGTTTACATTTCCGGGTGGAATCCATACATATGACGGTAAAGACCTGACGATGGATAAGCCCACAACCCCTCTTTTGCCTAAGGGGGATCTGGTATTTCCGCTGCTTCAGCACATCGGCGTTCCGGCCAAGCCCTTAGTGGCAAAGGGGGACAGGGTCCTTGCAGGACAGCGGATCGCCGAGGCAGGCGGTTTCATCTCTGCTCATGTAATCAGTTCGGTGTCCGGAGCGGTAAAAGGGATAGAAAAGAGGCTGACGGTATCCGGAGCTATGGCAGAAGCCATTGTAATCGAAAATGATCATGAGTATCAGAGGATAGAAGGCTTTGGTGAAAAACGGGATGATAGCAGGTTAACCAGGGAGGAGATCCGCGGCTATGTGAAGGATGCGGGTATTGTAGGCCTTGGAGGAGCCGGGTTCCCGACTCATGTAAAGCTCACGCCCAAGGATGACAGCAAGATTGATTATGTCATAGTGAACGGCGCCGAATGTGAGCCTTATCTGACCTCGGATTATCGTATGATGCTGGAGGAGCCGGAGAAAATCATAGGGGGCCTTAAGATTATACTGGGACTGTTTGAACATGCCAGAGGCGTTATTGCCATTGAGGACAATAAGCCCCAGGCAATCCGGCGTCTGAAAGAGCTGGCGGCAAAGGAAGAGCGCATGGAGGTCCGGGAGCTTAAGACAAAATATCCCCAGGGCGGTGAGCGTCAGCTGGTATACGCGGTGACAAAGCGGAAGCTGAACTCGAAGAAGCTTCCGGCCGACGTAGGATGTATTGTAGACAATGTAGACACGGTAATTGCAATCTATAATGCGGTGGCTCTCAGCACCCCCCTGATCCGCAGAATTGTTACGGTATCCGGGGATGCGGTTAAGAATCCGCAGAATTTTAGTGCGCTCATCGGAACCAGTTATGAGGAGCTTCTGGATGCGGCCGGCGGCTTCACAGACCGTCCGCAGAAGATTCTGTCCGGAGGCCCGATGATGGGTCTGGCTCTGTATGATACCAAGGTTCCGGTGATGAAGACCTCCTCCGCGCTTCTGGGCTTTCGGAAGGATGCGGCGGCGGTGGAGGAGACTCCCTGTATCCGCTGCGGCAGGTGTCCGGAGAAATGTCCGCTCCAGCTGATGCCCTTCCAGCTGGCGAACCTGGCGAACCGCAATGATGAGGATGGGTTTGTGAAGTACGACGGATTGGAATGCTGCGGCTGCGGCTGCTGTTCCTATATCTGTCCCGCCGGAAGAAGCTTATCCCAGTCCATTATGCAGACAAGGAACGCGATCCTGGCTAAGAGGAAAAAGGCATAGAGAAGGCATAACATAGAATATGAAAGAGGTGTAAACGTTGAGCGATTTATTTCACGTATCTGCGGCTCCCCATTCCAGGAGCCCGGTTACAACTAAGAGAATCATGCAGGATGTTGTTCTGGCCTTGCTGCCGGCTGGGATCTTCGGCATCTATAATTTTGGAATTAATGCCCTGCTGCTGACGGTGGTTACCGTAGCAGCCTGTGTGCTGACAGAATATCTTTATTGCCGTTTTATGAAGCTGCCCATTTCTGTGGGAGATTACAGTGCGGTGGTTACCGGCCTGCTGCTGGCCTATAATTTACCCTCCAGCGTTCCTTTCTGGATGGCGATTATCGGAGGTGTTTTTGCTGTTTTAATTGTTAAGATGCTCTTTGGCGGCCTGGGGCAGAACTTTATGAACCCGGCCATGGCGGCCAGAGTATTCCTGCTGATCAGCTTTCCGGTGCGCATGACCGATTTTGTTATAGATAAGATTACTTCCCCGACGGCAATCGACTATGTGCGGCATGGCTTTATCGCTTTGGACGGAGTATCAGGGGCAACACCCCTGGCGGCGATGAAGGCGGGAGAGACGGTGGAGTTATACCCGATGCTTTTCGGAAATATAGGAGGTACCATAGGAGAGACCAGCGTAATTGCTATTTTACTCGGTGCCGCTTATCTGCTGTTTAGAAGGGTGATTTCCCTGCGGATACCTCTCAGTTATATTTTATCCCTGGCCGTATTTGTTCTTATTTTTGGAGGCAGAGGCTTTGATACGGGCTTTATTCTCGGCCATATCTTCGGAGGAGGTCTGCTGCTGGGTGCGATTTTCATGGCGACGGATTATGTTACCTGTCCGGTTACCTACTTCGGACAGATTATCTTCGGTATCAGCCTGGGATTGCTGACAGGTGTTTTCCGGCTGATGGGAGGATCGGGAGAAGGAGTATCCTATGCCATTATCTTCTGCAACCTTCTCGTTCCGCTGATTGAGAAGGCTACCCGGCAGAAAGCATTTGGAAAGGAGCGTGCGGTTCGTGAAAAGTAAAAAACCTTTCATTAAATCAGAATTAATCCGGGATGCCCTGGCGCTCTTTTTCATTACCCTGGTGTCCGGCCTGGCGCTCAGCTATGTCTATGAGACCACCAAGGGGCCGATTGCCGCACAGGCGGTACAGAAGACCCTGAAAGCAAACCAGGAGGTGTTTGCGGAAGCTGTCACCTTTGAAGAAGAGGCGGATTTAAGTCTCCTGGCAAAGAGCACGGACTTAGGGGAAATCAATACCGATTATAAGGGAGCCAAAATTGAGAGCATCAGCAAGGCCTTTAACAGCAGCGGGGAAATTATCGGATATAATATCACCGTATCCACCTCCGCAGGCTATAAGGATGGAATTAAACTAGTCTTTGGCTATTCTTTGGAAGGACGGATCCAGGGCATTGCCTTCCTGTCCATCAGTGAGACGGCAGGCCTCGGAATGAAGGCCCAGGAGCCGGCATTCATTGATCAGTTTTTGAATAAAGAAGTACTCCGGTTTGTTGTAACCAAGACAGGAGCGGCCTCGGAGGATCAGGTGGATGCCATCAGCGGCGCCACGATTACTTCAAGGGCGGTCACCAATGCGGTGAATGCCGGTATCTGGCTTATAACAGAGTATGCCCCGGAGATGGGAGGCGGACAGTCATGAAGATGAACAAATATACGGAACGGATCTATAACGGTGTAATTAAGGAAAACCCTACCTTTATCATCATGCTGGGAATGTGTCCGACCCTGGCGGTAACCACCTCCGGTAATAACGGCCTGTATATGGGTCTCACCACCACGGTGGTATTGGCAATGTCCAATCTGCTGATCTCCGCCCTGCGTAAACTCATCCCGGATAAGGTTCGTATTCCGGCCTATATTGTGGTGGTTGCATCCCTGGTTACCGTAGTGCAGCTGCTTCTGGAGGCCTATGTTCCGGTAGTGAATCAGCTTCTGGGAATTTATATTCCTCTGATTGTAGTGAACTGTATCATTCTGGGCAGAGCGGAAGCTTATGCGGCAAAGAGCTCTGTGGGATTGTCCCTGTTTGACGGAATTGGAATGGGCCTCGGCTTTACCCTGGCCTTGAGCATCATTGGTGTCTTTCGTGAGATCCTCGGAGCGGGAAGTGTCTTTGGCTTTAAGATCACCCCGGACAGCTTTGAGCCGATTACCATCTTCATTCTGGCGCCCGGCGCCCTGTTCACCCTGGCGATTCTGACGGCGCTTCAGAATAAATTGAAGCTGCCCTCCGCAACCAATGACCAGGCGAAGAACAGCACCGGCTGCGGCGGCGACTGCGCCCATTGTATGGGCGGCGCCAGCCGGGAGGAAGCCGGAATACAAAATAAGAATAAGGAGGATTGATTAAGATGAAGGATCTGATTATGATCATTGTTGGCTCGGCTCTTGTAAATAATGTTGTCTTAAGTCAATTCCTTGGCTTGTGCCCTTTTCTGGGCGTATCAAAGAAGACCAATACGGCAGCAGGCATGGGGGCGGCAGTTATCTTTGTTATTACCATAGCCTCCGCATTGTGCAGCCTCATCTACACAGGGCTGCTGGTGCCTTTGGATATGGCCTATCTCCAGACCATTGTATTTATTCTGGTGATTGCCTGCCTGGTGCAGTTCGTGGAGCTGGTACTGAAGAAGTACAGCCGCGGGCTCTACGAGGCCCTGGGCGTATACCTCCCCTTGATTACCACCAACTGTGCGGTTCTCGGTGTGGCGTTAATTAATGTTACGGAGGAATACGACCTGCTTTCCAGCACCATCAACGGATTTGGAACCAGCGCCGGATTTACAATTGCCATCATTATTATGGCGGGAATCCGTGAGCGGATTGAATACAACGATGTTACAAAGTCCTTCCGGGGCTCACCCATCGTATTGATTACAGCAGGTCTGATGGCTATGGCATTCTTCGGATTTGCGGGATTGTAGAAGGGAGGAAAAACAGAATGCTGATTCAGAACATATTACAGAATGCTTTTCTTTCCGGAACAATAGAGGTATTTGCCGCGGTAAGCCTTCAGGGAGTTGGGGTTGCCACTGCAATCGTTGCGGGAGTCGGCTTATTCATCGGACTGTTTCTCGGCTTTGCCGCTAAGACCTTCGAGGTGAAGCAGGATGAGACGGAGCTTCTTGTCCGGGAGCTGCTGCCGGGAGCCAACTGCGGAGGCTGTGGTTACCCCGGCTGTGACGGACTGGCTGCAGCAATTGCCAAGGGGGAAGCGCCTGCCAGTGCCTGCCCGGTGGCCAACAGGGAAGCCCATCTTAAGATTGCGGAAATTCTGGGAACCGTCATAGAGGAGACCGAGCGGAAGGTTGCCTATGTGAAATGTATGGGAACCTGTGATAAAACCCAGGTGAAATATGAATATTACGGTGTCAGGGACTGCAATAAGGCGGCTGCCGTTCCCGGCAGGGGGAATAAAAAATGTACCTATGGCTGCATGGGCTTTGGCTCCTGTGTCCGGGTCTGTGCCTTTGATGCAATCCATATCATAGACGGCATAGCAGTGGTGGATAAGGAGAAATGCACCGGCTGCAGCACCTGTACCGCCCAATGTCCCAATGAACTCATCGAGATGGTACCTGCGGCCGCAAGGCATCTGGTGGGCTGCAGCTCCCTGGATAAGGGCAAGGATGTGAAAGCGGCCTGCTCCGTGGGTTGTATCGCCTGCAAGCTCTGTGAGAAGGCCTGTGAGTTCGATGCGATCCATGTGAATAATAATCTGGCTTATATCGATTACGGCAAATGTACCAATTGCGGCAAATGTGCGGCAGTATGTCCGGTTAAGATAATCCAGGTGCAATCTGCATAAAGAAGGTTAGAGTTCAGAGGGGGAGCCAGGCGAAGGACATGGTTCTCCCTCTGACTGTATTTAAAAGAATGTTGCAGTTCACAGCTGACTTGACGGAGGGTATAATGCCCCCTCACATACATGTCTTTCATACAGTGCATTACAGGGGCATTATACCCTCCGTCAAGTCAGCTGTGAACTGTAACAAAAGATTTGGATATAGAAAACACGGACATTTGTCCTGCTTGAATGTTGCGCACAAATACTATAAAATGGATTCACAGAACAGAAAGAAAAGCCGGGGAATGACCGCCGGTCATAATAACAGGGAGAGGAGGAGTGGATATGTCAATGGTATATAACTATTTACTGGAAAGCTATCCGGTAAAAAAGGAGATTCTGTATCCGGTTCATAAAAGAAGTGAATTGAAAAAGGTATACTATAATATCATAAACCAGAACAAATCCTCTCCTCTCTATAAGGTGAATCTGTCGAAGGAAAACCAGGAATATGCCTTTGGCATCAAGGAAGCTGCCCTTGAGTTGAAGAGCAGGCTCTCCGCCCTGGTTCAGCCGGAGAACCCGCTTTGGGCATCCAAGGCCGTCTCAGTCAGTGATGAGGGGATATTGGAAGCCAGTCTGCTGCAGGAAGACACCCAGGGACTTCCGGAGACCATGACCCTTGCGGTCACCTCTCTGGCATCACCCCAGAAGAACAACGGCAAGGATCTGATGCTGACTTCTCAGGGGCTGCCGCCGGGAACCTATGAGTTCCATGTGAGAGTAGGCGATCAGAATCAGGATCTCACTTACTTGCATGAAAGGAAGATGGAAAATCAGGAGGCATTAACGAGGATCGCGAAGTATCTGAACCAGACGGTGCCCGGAATCAGAGTCTCGGTAGAGGCAGGCGGCAGAAGGGAATATGGGAGACTGTCCATTTTGTCCGATCAGGCGGGAAAGAACGGAGAGCCGGTTTTTCAATTTTCGGATTCGGAGGCCGGGAAGACAGGGCTGGCAGAGTATTTTGGAATGAACCGGATAGAGGAGAGATCCATACCGGCCGGGTTTGCCCTCAACGAGGTCAGCCATCAGACGGCCACTAATGTCTTTACTTTGGAAGGAAAGCTGCGGATTACCCTGAAGGCGGTCAGTGAGAAGCCGGTTAGTATCCGGCTGGTTTCTGACAGTGAGAGAATTCTGGCCGAGACAGAAAGAGTGCTGGACACGTATAACAGCATGATCCGTCTTGCCCATAACCGCACCAGAGACAATGAGGAGCATTATCGCGCCTCAAGGTTCCTCAATGAGATGAAAGGCCTGGAGAAGATCTTTCACGAAGAGCTGGAAGCCTGCGGAATCCGGGCGGATGACAGCGGTCTGCTGTCTCTTGAGGACCCGCTGGCGGTGATGGCTGCGCAGGATCAGGGGATGGAGAGCCTGTTCACCAGAGAGAACGGTTTTATTGCAAGGCTTATGGACAAAGCGGAAGCCATTGCAATAAATCCTATGGAATACCTGGATAAAAAGGTACTTACCTACCCCAATAGGGAGGCCGGAAACTGGCCCAACCCTTATATAACCTCTATGTATAGCGGATTATTCTTCAGCTCTTATTGTTAAAATAGGAGCTGGTTTTTACGTACTCGCTGGGAGTGATGCCAATCCGTTTCTTGAAAATACGGCTGAAGTAGTTGGGATCCTTATATCCCACCATATAGCATACTTCCTTGACCGTAAGATTGGAGTTGGTCAGCAGCTCCTTTGCTTTCTTTACCCGAAGGATGGAAAGCCAGTCAATAAAATTAAAGCCCGTGGTTTTCTTGATTAGCTTGCTGAAATATTGGGGGCTGATATTCACCTGCTCCGCCGCATCCTCCAGGGTGATTTCCTCCGCGTAATGTGTCTCCAGATACTCCTTGGTGGCCTGCACAATGTGGTTGGAATAGTCGATATTGCTCTGGGGTTTTACATAACTGGTAAGAAACATAAAATTCTTATAAGCGCATTCGATCAACGCGTCGCCTTCTAATTCCATCAACTCCCTGGCTACTCCGGTATAGCTTATAAAGGGTACTTCCTCCTGGTTATCCAGCCTCATGGAATGGCTGGACAACACCAGAAGCTCCAGAATCTTGTCCCTCTTCGTATCATCACAGAAATTACGCACCCAGTCCATAATCAGAGCAAAATAATCATAGGAATCGGTCTTGCGCAGCCGGATGGCCTCCAACAGGTATTTCTCCGCCAGCAGATAGTCAAAATCCATCCCGGAGGCGGTCAGTGTCTTGTCCTGATAATAAATAATCGGCTCGGAACGCCGGAAATATAGAGCGGAGAGAGCATCAATAAAAGAAGTATAGATTGCATTGATACTTTGCAGGCTCCCGACGGCAATGGAGGGATTGATCTGGAATTGCTGCTTCAGTTCCTTCTGTAACTCCAGACTGAGGGCAAGACTTTCCTCCCTGTGGTTCTCCGGTACAGGAGCGGCGCAGGTCACCAGCAGGCAGACGCGGTTGGCAAAGAGCGGTCCGATGTACAGGCGGTGATCCGGGAACTGGTTATGATCCGTAAACAGGTTATGGATAAAATAATAGATCTCCAGTTCGTCCGTGGTCTCCTCGTTCAGACCGGCCTGCTGCAGCTCGGGCAGATCCAGTATAATACAGTAGCCATATTCCTGGAGATCCAGAAGCCGGCGGAAGCCCCGAAGCTCCAACGGATGACAGCCCCGGAAAAACATAGAGAAAACAAAGCTTCTTTCTATAAAAGAACGATAGTCGTTCTGTGAGATATTCTGATTGGAAGTGAGAATATCCAGATGCAGACTATCCCAGAATTCTTTCGGATCAGTGTAACCTACCTGGTTGTTAGGATAATTCATTAACACACCTCCATTATCAATCATTTATTCAAGCACAGCATGATTAAAGCGTCAAAAGGTGCTGCACACATTTCCAGATACAAGATATTGCTTTAATCATAGCATATTATAGTAAAAATTGCACTACCAAGATATGACAAATTATGAAAACTAATATAGTGCAAGGGCAACAGTTAAGCAATACTAATATAATAATTATAACAAATTTGTTATAATTCTGCCACAGAAATGCCAATAACAACGCATAGGATAAAAAGTAAGAAAAGGTTGTATTTGGCAGCGCGGAGTGCGAAAAAGGCGGGAACAGATATGATGAAAAGAGAGCAAAAACGACATAAACAGAATATGGTTTTCACATTACTGCTGTCAGCAGCTTTCATCACCGCGCTTTTTACGGGCTTCCTGAGCCGGAGGGAGCTTAGGGACTATCGGGAATCAGACGGGGAGATCGTTGCCATTTTCAAGCAGGAGATCGGACCGGAAGAGCTGGAGGAATACGCGGCCCAATATGACGGGCAGCTGGAGGTTCTCAGGCATATTGATGATTATGTGCTTTTTCATGTGAAAGACAGTTCTTCTTATTATGATATACTGCGGAGCCTGAATCGGGAGGACCGGGTGGCACAGGCGCAGAGCAATGTACCGGTATCCACCCTGAGTTTTAGCAGTGACACCTATGCGGACGCCCAATGGGCTATTGAAAATCCAGGCCAGTATGTCTATCTGTCAGAGCTGGGACGGATGAATAAGCCTGCGGTTCAGGGTGTGGACATGGATATAATAAAGGCCTGGGGGATGTTGGATAATGAACTTTCCGATCATAGGGAAGTTGTTGTAGCGGTAATTGATACCGGTGTGGACTATAATCATCCCGACCTTGTAAATCACATGTGGATCAATCCGGGGGAGATTCCGGGAGATGGGATCGACAACGACAACAACGGATATGTGGATGATGTCTACGGCTGGGATTTCTATAATGATGACGATACCGTCTGCCACTACAGTTATTCCAGTAAATTAGACATGAATATCGCCTCCCGTGAGGATAATGATGATCACGGAACTCATGTGGCGGGGATTATCGGGGCCACCCTGGATAACGGCATCGGAGTAGCGGGAGTGGCATCCAAAATTGATGTAAAGATCATGTCTTTGAAAATAAACGGAGGGCCGAAGGGCACCGGCAGCCTGGCCTCTGCGGTAGAGGCAATAAAATATGCCACCAGGATGGGAGCGGATATCTGCAATCTCAGCTGGGGAACCTCTTCCTACACGGCGGCTCTGAAGCAGGTAATGCAGGAATCTGATATGCTGTTTATTGCCGCTGCCGGAAATACAGGAGAGAACAACAATAAAGTACCGGTCTATCCGGCGAGTCTGGAACTGGATAATCTGATCTCCGTTACCTTCATTGATTCTTCGGGAGAGCTGACGGGTCTGTCTAATTACGGTTCCGATACAGTGGATCTGGCGGCGCCGGGAGAGGATATCTTAAGCACCATCGTGGGGAATTACAGCTCCATGAGCGGATCCTCCATGGCGGCCCCTCAGGTATCCGCAGTAGCTGCCATGCTCTATGCCTGCAGCGGTCAGATCTATCCCGCCGAAGCCAAGGAAATTATATTGAACAATCTCAAGCCCCTGCCGGAGCTTGGAGAATATCTCAGATATGCGGGAATACCCAGCGCATACCGGACCCTGCTGGCCGCCGGTTCCCTGATAGAGGACACTGAGGCGCCGGTTATAGATCTGAACACAGAGTATGACAACAGTGAGATGCTGGTATCGGTGAATGCTTCGGATGCAGGAGGCTCCGGTGTAAGGGTGCTGCGCTGGAGTGCAGGAGAGAAGACGGCGGAAGACTTTGCCAGAGGCACGGGAGGCCTGGCGGTAGAGAATAATACGCTTCGGCTGTCCAAGGCGGGAAAGTACACCTTCTATGCATCGGATTATGCCGGCAATGATACCGTCCGGATATATGAAGTCCGGCCGGATACAACCGGCCCGAAGATCCATGCCGCTTATACGGTAAAAGACAATTATTCCTCCAGAACAGTGACCTTGCGGGTTGCTGATTCCCAGAGCGGCTTAAGAAGGGTGGAATATCTGCCCGGTATTCGGACAGCGGAAGAATTTCTTCCGGAAGACATGGGAATAGAGCTGGAAGAGAAGAACGGAAAGGCGTCCTTCAAGGTGGTGAAGGATGGCGTCTATACCATCTTCGGAATTGACAACAGGGGGAATATGACGGTTGAGACAATAAGGGTGAAAACCGTAAAATCCGAAGAAATAAAGATAGCCCGGAAAGAATGGACCATGAAGGTCGGCGATCAATACGCCCTTCACGCCGATCTGGTGCCTGACACCTCAACAGACCGGATCAGCTATACCTCCTCCAATGACAAGGTGGCGAGGGTCACCTCCGAAGGGAAGATAACGGCGCTTCAGGAGGGAACGGCGGTTATTACGGCGAGGGCATCAAGCGGAAGCAGAACATCATGTAAGATCACGGTCAGGATTAATTCCTCCGGATAGGAATGCCTGCAGGCGCCAAAGGAAGCAATTTGATGTCGATGTTATATTCTGAAATGTGGAATATAACATTGACATTTCTTACGAAGTGGGGTATTCTGAATGCTTGAAGGAAAATATTCAGATCTGAAAAAAAATATTGACGTACCATCGTCAGATATGCTATAGTAAAAAGGCGAGGTAAGAGGGCTTTTTTTTTATGCCTAAAAAAGTTCTCCGTCAGGCAAAAAGTATACACGATCATGCGTAACAAGAGAAATCGGAGGTGGATATTGTGCGCGTAAAAATCACATTGGCATGTACGGATTGCAAGCAACGCAATTACAACACAACCAAGGAAAAGAAGTTACACCCGGACAGAATGGAAACAAAGAAGTATTGTAAGTTCTGCAGAACCCACACAATGCACAAAGAGACAAAATAATTAATCTGAAAGGAAAAGAAGACATGGGAGAGATGGCAAATACTACAACCGAGAAAGCTCCAAAGAAAAGCTGGTTTAAAGGTATGAAGTCCGAGTTTAAGAAAATCGTATGGCCGGACAAAGAGTCCCTTTTAAAGCAGTCAGTAGCTGTCATTAGTGTTACCGTTATCTTGGGATTAATTATTTACGTACTGGATTATGTTATTGAACTCGGTATTGGAATCTTTTTAGGATAAGGGTGAGGATATGTCAGAGGCTAATTGGTACGTTGTTCACACCTATTC
>JAEWYQ010000023.1 GCA_023395555.1 Bacillota bacterium | reverse complement strand
TATGGCGGCAGTACACCTTATGCCCATCTTTTTCGGTGGGCGGCAGATATTCCGCAGACGGCTTAGTTCCCTCCGTAACCCTGTATCATTGAAATGGTCTACGAGCGTGGATTGTTTTATATATCATATCCTTTTACAATAAGTAAGGAGGTAAATGATTATAGATAATTCAAAAATTACCATGACAACAGAGCAAAAGTGGAAATTACCATTTTTGCTGATTGTTATTGGGCAGTCTATTTCACTAATTGGAAGTTCTGCTGTTCAGTTTGCATTAATTTGGTGGATTACCAGCGGAACAAATTCCGCATTGCTCTTGGGGTTATCTGGTATGGTAGCTTATGTTCCTGTAGTTTTATTCAGCCCGGCTGCCGGGGTTATAGCTGACCGGTATAATCGAAAGGTCATCTGTATTTGTGCTGACCTGTTTGTAGGAATGTCTGCTGCTGCATTTGCGCTTTTATTGTGGCTTTATGAGATGCCAATTTGGATTTCATTAAAACAGAGATTAATGTTTATTGCAATCAAAACCGAAGACGGCGTGATTAAGGGCAAAATTTCTTTTTATTGCAGAATGCTTAGAGTTTCCAGACAGGCATTCAACAATTACCTGAAAACAAAAGATTCTCCTTGGAAATATCAACCTTTGGCAGATGCTATGCTGGATATCTGCAAGGAAGATGAATGTAATGACACTTATGGAAGAATCCGCATGTATCAGGCATTACAGCTTAAACAGCCAGGCGGTGTTCCTATTCCCAGCGAGAGAACGGTTTATCGTTTGATGGAAGAAATAGGTCTTAATCATAAATCCAAACGCAAGCCTAACGGTATTACAAAAGCTAATAAAGAAGCCCGAAAATTAGATGATTTAATTAAGCGTGACTTCACAGCAGAAAAAGGCATATCCGATGCTTTCTGGTGCTATCCTTCATAGTGATAGAGGTACACAATACACAAGCGAATTATATCGTAAAGCAATCAACAAATATGGCATTCTCCAGAGTATGAATAGTGCTGGTGGCAGATGCCATGACAATGCCAGATGCGAAAGCATGTGGGCAAGATTCAAAGAAGAATTACTTTATGGGCGTTACGACACTACCACAATGACTGTGGAACAGTTAAAAACTCTTACCTGGAGGTATTTCATCAGCTATTGGAATAACAGAAGAATCTGTTCCGCTAATGGTGGTTTACCTCCATTGGTGAAACGACAGCAGTACTATGCTTCGTTACATGAGGCAGCATAGGTCGAACATCCTTGAGAAAAAAGTGTAAAGTAAATATTAAATTCTTCACAGGTTATATGAAATATACTCGACTTCCTAATGACCGTAGTGAACAAGTCTGGAAAATACTGCGAAAGCAATTAGTAAGATCGAGTTTTAGATAAACTTTTTGCTTAAGTCAACCTATATTGATAAGGATAAGATAATAAGACAGAATAATTATTTACAAAAGAAGGGAGTAGATTTATAATATAAATAAAGCAAATTTATGTTATTAGGTATGAATTTAACTAGTTTATCTTAGGTGGTATAAAAATATTATTTTTTGTATAATCATTGACTAAAATTAAAAAATATGGAACAGTATAATTAACAAATAATTTTTATGAGGGAGTAATAATATGAAAACAAAGCAAAAAGTGGTAATGATTACAGTTTTCTTAACTGCTTTATTCCTGTTTTCCATTAATTACAAATTTATTAATGATGATTCAAATGTTAAAGATAATAATTTCATATCTACTAATAAAAATGATATATATACATTAGTAAATAATAATCCATCAGATTATGGGTCTAATGATTTAGTTTATCGAGAATATGATAGCGGTATTATTGCTAAGAAAGATTCTAAATTAAGAATTAATTATAAAGTAGTTGAAGATTATGAAAATATTGCGGCAATCTATATAGTTAATCATGAAAATGAAAATGTTATTCAAATAGAATATCAAGAATATACAGATATAGTTTATGATGTAAAAAATAATGGTGTATATTCTGTTTTTGCCTATTTTAATGATAATGAAAAATATTTAGACTTAACCTCATATATAAATATTGAAACAAGTTATGATATCTTTGGTGAGCCTATTATACCGTTGAATTAGATCAGGAGGTTAAGTGATAACGATACCATAGCGTTTGAAGTACCCATTAATGACTTAGCTGAAGGTGCTACAGTTAAGCTTTATATCGTTGAGAATGAAGACATGAAAAAAACCTGCCCTTTTTGTTATGTCTTCGAGTGAAAGGGGTACTTTTATATCATCGCAAAGTTGTGCATTCCAAAAGATATTCTCTTCAATACTCTCGCCACTGGTGAGAGAAATTTCATGGACGAATAATGTGCTAATTATGATGCATTCACACTCCGATGAAGAGAGAGAATTTTACCTGTTGTTGGCACAAAAGAACAACTATTCTAAACGCGAACTGGAGCGTCAGATGGATAGCAGGATTTTTGAGCGCACTATGCTTTCCGATGAAAAGAACAAGCTGTTCATTGCTAAAAGCCCCGCATTGGCGGCACTTCGTGACAACTATGTTTTGGAATTTCTTGATATACCAGAAAATCATAAAGAAATGGAACTGCGTAAAGCCATAATCTCCAATCTGCGTAATTTTATTTTGGAGTTTGGCAAGGATTTTACCCTACTTGGAGAAGAATACCGCATACAGGTCGGCAATACAGACTTCCATATTGACCTTTTGCTATTTAACAGAGAGCTATCTTGCCTTGTGGCTATTGAGTTGAAAGTGAAGAAATTCAAGCCAGAATATCTTGGACAGCTTGAATTTTATCTCGAAGCTCTCGATCGTGATGTCAAAAAGCCGAATGAAAATCCCAGTGTTGGGCTTATCCTTTGCGCTGGTAAAGATGATGCTGTTGTAGAATACGCCTTGAGCCGCAGTATGTCGCCTGCGCTTATTGCTGATTACCAACTCCACTTACCGGATAAGGCATTGTTGGAGAGAAAGCTGCGAGAGCTAAAAGAACTTGCCGGCATAGAAGGCGAAGAAGACGATGGCGCATTATATTGATGGTCTGCTTTTGTGCTTATACAAGCGAAATCTTTTTTGCATGTATTTCATAAAAATGGCCTAAATACTGGAGTTGCTCTGAATAGTATGTCTAAATCGATAGAAAAAACCAGGGTTTCGGCATAAAAATAAGCAAAAAAGGTGGTTTCTGCGGGTTCGTATTTTCAATATGATTACCGGTGTTACGATCAGTGAATTTCAGCGTTATAAAGACGTATATTAATACTTGACAATAAAATGATTATGTAATATTCTGTTAATATGAAATAAATGTTTTGGAGGTCCAATCATGCCGGAATTGCCCGATCTTCAAGTTTTCTCCATGAATCTTAAAAAACACATTTTGAATAAACCCGTGACTTGTGTAACTGTTTACAGCAGCCATAAAATAAATGTGCCGTCGGATGTATTTGTAAGCAGCGTAGCTGATTCCCGCATCGTGGATATTGTTCGTGCGGGCAAGGAATTATATTTTCATTTATCAAATGGAAATATCTTTAGCGTTCATCTTATGCTTAACGGAGAATTCAAATTATCTCCCGTAGAGGAAGTCGGAAGAATTCAGTATAAAATCATTTCTATCGCTTTTACTGACAACAGCGCGCTGACTGTTTCCGATTATAAGACCTTATGCAAAGTAACATTAAATCCGGTCAAAAGCAACACGCCCGACGCATTGTCTGAAAAGTTCAATTACGAATATTTGACCGGCAGGGTTAAGAGCAAGCCCAACATGAATGTAAAGGCTTTTCTGATCGACCAGAGTATTGTGAGGGGGATCGGCAATGCATACGCGGACGAAATTCTTTGGAAGGCCAATATCTCTCCCGAATCCGTTGTGGGGAAAATACCTGACGAAGCGCTTGCTGACCTCTTCTATGCGGTAGGAAGTGTGTTAACGGACGCGATCGGCAGCATACTGGAAATCGCGCCTGATATAATAAGCGGAGAGAAACGTGGTTTTTTGAAAGTTCATAATTCCAAAAAATCAAAAACGGATGAAGGAGATCCCATAATTGTGAAGGAGATTGCTTCCAAAAGGACGTATTATACAAAAAGGCAGAGGCTTTTCAGGTGACGGAAATGAAATCAAATGACTTCATTTCCGGTTTTGAATTGCATATTTGATATAAGTATCGATTTTTTAAGTTTTTTAAGCGGTATCTTTTTCATAGCACCCTGTCAAAGAACCCACCATCAATTGATAAAACGGTTGATGGTGGGTTTATTTCATGATAAGATGGATTTGATACTTATGAGGTTCCTTAGCTGGTCTATGATCTTAAAAAATAGACGTAAGGTATGGCGCTGGTAAGAGGGAAGAAAATGATATTTTTCCGTAAAGCGTTTACCGCATTTGCATACATATCGCCTTTTCTTAAGAACCAGGTAAGTATGCTTCATCTGGAAGGGGAGGTCCTTAATCTGCTGATAGCGATAATCATGGATGCATTTGGTCTGAGTGCCGCAATCAAGGCAGGTTTGCATGGAAGGATTGGTTTCAATAAATATCCTTACATAATGATCTGCATGAACAACTTTTCGAATGACTGTCCTTCCTGTATCTCTTATAATTGTTTCTATATAATTTATAGGAACACTTTACCATTAACTGTGCTTGAATATGCCTGAAAAAGGCTATAAAAACAAGGCGGAACGCCATAAAATCGGGGTTGGGCGAAATCTCCAACAAGCAATTTTTTTGAAAATTGCTACACAGACATAATTGAAAAAATGCCGGAACATATCAAGAAGATGTTTCGCACAATAAGACGTTGCCACAGCGAATCGAAAACTTGCGACCGCCCATGGGTTGACAATCTCCCTGTGTGGATTGACGGTAGTCCTAACTGCGGCTTAAAGCGGACATATACGCTTGACGGTGAGCATTATTATTTATGCAGTTGGAACTACTATTTCAATCCCGATATTTCCAATCCCGATGATGTTGAACACTACATAAAAATTATCAAAGCGGAAGTAGCGGCAGCAAAAGCGAGAAAAAAACATAATACAGCACATTATAACGA
>JAEWYQ010000080.1 GCA_023395555.1 Bacillota bacterium | reverse complement strand
GTGTAGAGGTAGTGCAGTGTGTGGTAGTAGTGCATGGTGTAGTGGTAGTACAGCGGGTCGTGGTGACGGGAGGGCAAGGACACGGCCGGGAAGGGAGACAGCACCGGATTCGAGGAAGGACTCCTTCGAACAGGCAGTTATAAAGTTCCGTCCGTTTCAGCCCTGTGGCTTCTGCCTGAGCGCTTTTGGCTATCACGCCTCCCAGCAGTCTGCTTCCTTTGACTCTAACCTCCGCATGGGGAGCTAAAATGGTGCCAGGGAAGCTGGTATTGGCAATATCAACGCGCTCTGCTTCATAGAAGTTCCATAAAATGAGTTTACTATCAGCGGCGTCGCTAATTCTTCCGCTCATGATATCCTTGGAAGAGAATGGAGACAGCAGAGACAGCCGGGGCGGAACAACGGTGCTGCGAAGTACAGTCAGATGATCGAAGGAAGCGGTATTGCCGGGTACGTTGATTAAGCATGTTGATCCGTGAGGGGCAATAATGGTCAGACTGCGCAGATTGCCGCAGGAAGGCGCTGTGCAGCCGATGAATCCGGAGCTGTTTCCCTCCGGAAGGTGGAATACATTTGTGGATCTGCTCAATCCGATCAGAAGGAGATGATCCCCTATGAGACGTATTTTTGTGGTAAATATAGAATTGCAGAAATTATCCCATTCTCTTGATACGCATTCCAGATACTGAAAGGTTTCATCAAAATTAACCGGCAGAACGTCGGAACGTACCGGCTGATGCTGAGGATTGGCATTTTCGTAAGATACATCCTTGGCGTGGTAGGAGGTATGGGGCAACATAACGGTATTGCCGCTGTAATTTATTCCCGTATGCCAGGTGATATTCCCTCCTGCAATAAGGGTTGAATCTGTGCCGTGGAGGGGGCAGGAAACATGAGGGTGCTGGCATAGTTCCTTTCCAAGGGTAAGATCCGCCAGCAGGGCATCCGTTCCAATCGCTGCCCTTCCTCCGATATCACTCTGTTTAAACTCCGCCCCAAATCTGGTAAACAGATTATACTCTGCAGCCTGGAAGAGGGGTGAGCGGCTTTTTATCATTTTCTTCTTAGATAATAAACTCATGTGATCACTCCATTTATTGATTAATAAGAGCATTCGGGCGGGGTGTTCCTGTATGGGAGCCCAAAGGAACAGTTTTACGGGAAAGCTCTATATATTATTATCATATGCAGAGACTGTAGATAGGTGTCGAAACAATAGGAATATGCAGCCGGAACCCTTAGTTATTTTTTATGCATAGGCGGATTTTTTGGAGCATAAGGTATAAAAAAGCGGCCCTTGAGAAGGAGGAGAAGGTGAAGGTAGGAATATTAACAATGTTCGGCGGGCTGGCGACGATCTACTCCCTGGTTAACGTGGTTGCCGAGCATGTCAGAATGCTGCTGGAGGCGGGAATTGAGGTCAAGCTGCTGGTGTGCGAGGACCTGCCTGATTCCGAGAAGCACGGTATCTATCTGGATCCGAGGATAGAATGGGCAAAGGTATGCAACCGGTATAGGGGAGAACAGATTCACTGGAGGGATTACAGCTCGCCGGATACACCGATTCACCCGGAGCTGCTGGAGGAAGCGGCGGCGGTAGGGGCGGATCTGACAGAAAAGCTTAAGGATGTAACGGTCTGTATGATGCATGATATCCATTATCAGGGCTGGCATCTGCTCCATAATATTGCGGTGCGGTATGCTGCCGAGAGACTGCCCCGGCTTAAATTTATTGCGGTAACCCACTCCCTGCCGGACGAATCCGGATACGGCAGGGACATACCCTGGCCTCACTCGGCCAGATACAGCCCTATGAGAAATACCATCTATACTTATCCGACGGAATGCGGACTGCCCTCCCTTGCCCGTCAGTATCATGTTAAGCTGAAAAGATGCAGGGTGCTGAACAATACCCTGGATTTAATGGGGCATATGAGTGCTCAGGTTCAGGAGCTTCACAGCAGGACGGATCTGATCTCGCCGGATCTGCTCATCGTCTATCCGGCCAGGTTTACCATCGGTAAAAAATTTGAAAAGGTGGCAATGCTGGGCGGAGCCATTAAAAAGGTAAGCGGATACAGCGTTAAGATCATTTTCTGTGAATTTGAGGCGATGGATACGGATATGCAGGATTACAAGAGGTATGTGGCAGAAGCAGGGACAGCAAGCGGGCTGGGCCGGGAGGATATGGTATTCATCAGTGATTACGGCTATCCCATGGGACTGACCAGAGATTCGGTGCTGGATCTATTCTCCCTGTCCAATCTCTTCATCTGCCCTTCCGTTTCAGAATCCTTTGGTTTAACCGCTCTGGAGGCAGCGGCCATGGGAAATTATCTGGTTCTGAATGAATGTGTTCCGGCCCTGAAGGAGCTGGGCGACACGCTGCAGGCTTACTTTATGCGCTGGGACGCCAGCAATTTTGGCTTCTACACCACGGAAACCTATCATCCCAGCGAACAGGCCTATTATGAGGAGCATGGACAGCGAATCATAGAAGAAATGCTGAAAAATCCCGTGGTTCAGGCAAGAATGCAGGCAAGGAAACGCTACAGTCCCCGGTGGGTATTCGAGTATCAGCTGAAAAAACTTCTTTAATAGACAGTATTTCCCTATATTCGATAATATATGACACCGATTGGAAAAGGTGTCATATATTATTATGAAGGCAAACTGAATTTAAAAATAATGTTTGGCCTGAATAAGGAATATAGAGGTGAGAGAATGAAAGAAAATTATGTTTTGCACAACCCAAAACAGGAGGAGGCAGGAGTCAGGGTGGATCCCGCAAATCCTGCAACCATCCCCAGATTTGTAGACCGTCTGCCAATTCCGCAGAAGGCGGAGCCCTTTTCCACATGTGAAGCCGGATGCGGAGGAAGCCCCTTCTACCATATTAAGATGTTGGAAGCAAAGCATTGCTTCCATAGATATTTTCCGCTGACTACTATCTGGGGCTACAACGGCACTTATCCGGGACCGACCATAGAGGTAAGGAAGGACACCAGCATCCGGGTAAAATGGGAGAATAGATTACCCTTAAGACATATCCTCCCGGTGGATCATACCCTTCACGGAGCGGCAGATGGACCGGATGTCAGAACGGTGGTTCATCTTCACGGCGCCAAGGTGAAGGACGATAGTGACGGACATCCGGAAGCCTGGTTTACGAGGGATAATAAATACACCGGGCCGAGCTATACCCGGGAGATATATGAATATACCAACCATCAGGCCGGAGCAACCCTGTGGTATCACGACCATGCCATGGGAATTACAAGACTGAATGTCTATGCGGGACTGGTGGGGTTCTATTTGATCCGGGATGCCCTGGAGGCCAGGCTCCAACTGCCGGAGGGGCCTTTTGAAATACCCGTTCTGATACAGGATAAGCAGTTTAACAGTGACGGTTCCCTGTTCTATCCCGATAACGCCGCACCTCCCGTGGAGCATCCGGTGCCGTCCACACCCTCTTTCTTCCTGGGCAATACCATTGCAGTCAATGGAAAGCTCTGGCCATACCTGGAGGTCGAGCCGCGCAGATACCGGTTCCGGATACTCAATGGGTCCAATCTGCGGCCCTATGAGCTGAGATTAAGCAACGGGCAGGTTTTTCATCAGATTGGGACAGATTTGGGAATGATGCATCACACGGAGGAAATTGATTCCTTTATTCTGGAGCCGGCCGAACGGGTTGATCTGATTATTGACTTTTCAAATTGTAAGGGAGAGACAATCCTCCTGAGAAACACGGATCAGGGAGCAGCCGGTACGGAGATGGAGGAGATACTGCAATTTAGAGTGGGCGAGTTCTTATCAGAACCGGATTACAGCCAGATTCCCATGGAGCTTATGCCTCATCACGGAAGCATCCGGCCGGAGCTGGCAGCCAGAGAGCGCACGCTGCACCTGGATGAAACAATGGATGCTTATGGAAGAGTTCTGCATCTGCTGAACGGATTGGGCTGGGATGCACCGGCAACAGAGAAGCCAAAGCTGGATACCATTGAGATCTGGCATCTGGTGAATCATTTTGCCTTTCCTCATCCGGTTCATCTCCATCTGGTACACTTTGACATACTGGGCAGGAAGACATTCTCCGAAGAGGATTTTGATCCGGAGGGAAATTATAGATTCGACAGGGAGAAACTAACACCTCCGCTGCCCTATGAAAGAGGGCCGAAGGATGTGGTAAGAGCAGAGCCCGGGCAGGTGGTATCCATTATTATGCATTTCAAGGAGCATAAGGGGAATTATGTGTGGCACTGCCACATCCTGGAGCATGAGGACCATGATATGATGAGGCCGCTGGTCATAGTTTAAAAAGCATAAGGATCAAAAGGAAAAAGGTCAAATTGACAACAAGGTCAAAGTAGATTATCATAAAATTCAATACTGCTTGCAGAGACCGGGCGACGAAAGGGATAACCGCCGTTCGGAAAAAAACAGATAGAAAAGGGGAATAAGTATGAGGGAGTATCTTGAGCGCATTCATAAGGTGATTGAAGAGGGAGAGTATAAGGACAATTGGGATTCCTTGTCCGGGTACCGGGTACCGGACTGGTACCGGAGATTAAAATTCGGGATTTTTATCCACTGGGGTATCTATTCGGTGCCGGCCTTTGGAAGTGAGTGGTATTCCAGAAACATGTATATCCAGGGGAGCCCGGAATTTGAGCATCATGTAAAGACTTACGGGGAGCATAAGAATTTTGGTTATAAGGATTTGATTCCTCTGTTTCAGGCGGAGCATTTTGATCCGGAGGAGTGGGCACAATTGTTTCAGGATGCGGGGGCGAGATATGTGATTCCGGTTGGGGAGCATCATGACGGCTTCCAGATGTACCGGAGCGAATTATCCCATTGGAATGCCTATGAGATGGGGCCGAAGAGAAATATTCTGGGAGAATTGAAAGAAGCTGCAGGCCGCCATGGATTAATCTTCGGCACTTCCTCCCACCGGGTGGAGCATTGGTTCTTCATGGGCCATGGGAAGGAATTTGACAGTGATATAAAAGAGCCTTTGAAACGCGGGGACTTTTATTGGCCGGCAATGCCCGAACCAAAGAACCATCATGATCTCTTTAACAATGTGCCGTCCCAGGAATTTCTGGAGGATTGGCTGGTGCGCTGCTGTGAAATTGTAGATCAGTACAGGCCGAAGATTATTTATTTTGACTGGTGGATTCAGCACAGCGCAGTAAAGCCCTATTTGAAGAAATTTGCCGCCTATTATTACAACCGGGCCAGGGAGTGGGGCGAAGAGGTGGTAATTAATTATAAGCATGATGCCTTCCAGTTCGGCTGTGCGGTTGTGGATATAGAGCGGGGACAGTTTGCACAGGCAAAGCCTTACTACTGGCAGACAGACACTTCTGTGGCCCGCAACTCCTGGTGCTATACAGAGAATAATAACTATAAATCCTCCAGAGAGATCCTCTGTGACCTGGTGGATATTGTGAGTAAGAACGGCACACTCCTGCTTAATGTCGGACCAAAGAGCGACGGAACCATTCCGGAGGAGGATAAGAGAATTCTGCAGGAGATCGGAGCATGGCTCAAGGTGAATGGGGAGGCGATTTATGATACTTCTGTCTGGAGGAGTTCCGGGGAAGGGCCGACACAGATTGAGGAGGGGCAGTTTGCAGATGGCAGCGCCAAGAACTTTACCAGTGAGGATATCCGGTTTACAGTGAAGGGAAGCAGTCTGTATGTTACGGTGCTCCGGTTCCCGGAGGACGGCAGGCTTCAGATACGATCCCTGGGAGAGAAGGACGCATCCAGATTGCCGCATTTTCACGGAATTATACGGGAGGTATCCATCCTGGGCTATGAGGGAGAATTAGACTGGAGCAGAGGAGAAGAGGCCTTGACGATTCTAGCCCCCGGTATTAAGACAGAGTATCCGGTGGTGTGCAAGGTAACCATTGATTAGACTGCGGGAAGCAGGGAGAGGAGGGAATAGATGAATAAAAAAATCATAATCATCGCAGGATATGCCGCCTCGGGAAAATCTACATTCGCACTGCGGCTGTCCAGGGAGATAAATATCCCATATCTTATGAAAGATACCTTCAAATCCGCCATCTGCTCCGGCATCCCCATAACAAACAGGGAGGAGGGCAGGCGTTTCAGTGCCGTTACCTTTGACGCAATCGCATATGTCACGGAAAGGCTGATGGAAACGGGATATCCGCTTATTCTCGAGGGGAATTTTGTCTTAGAAGGATATATGAAAGCAAGGGAAGCGGATATATTGAAGTCCTTGATTGATAAATATAATTATCAATCGCTTACCTATATATTTTGGGGAGATACCCATGTTCTTTGCGACCGGTTTAATGAGAGGGAGAAGCTTCCCGAACGGGGACAGGCAAATCGAGTATTTGAGGAACTTACATATGATTATTTTGATAAAAATATCCCTTCCTTCGGAGATTTTACCGTCGGCGGGGAGATCATTAAGATTGACACAACAGACTTTGAGAAGGTTGATTTCGAGAGTCATATTGAAAGGGCGCGTTTGTTTATCAAAGACGCTCCTGTTCCTACGGATAAGGGCGGTAATTAATCAACAGGGGGGGAGTCACATCCCCCCTGTTGGCTGTTAATAAGCTGCGGCCATCAGTACAAGTCTAACAGCAGGCATTCCAGGATTCATAAATAGCATCCGCCAGGGCATCCAGATCCGGCTCCTGCTCTGCCTTAAGAGAAGAACGTACATCCATGGGAGCTCCGACCAGCTCCATAGTGTTCATGGCCTCCACCTGCTCCTTTATGGCTTTCATTGCGGCGCTGGCCCAGGAATGGTTACCGATGATGGATACCTTCCGGTTCTTCAAGCCAAGAACCGCGATATCCTTAAGCAGGGTATCCATAACAAAATACAGATGCATATTATAAGTGGGTGAACCGATGACCATATGGCTGTATTTCCACAGATCGGAAATGATATAGGAAGAGTGGGTCTTGGAGACATCATACATCTTCATATCACGGATTCCGCGCTGTGCCAGCTTGTTGGCCAGGGCGTTCATCACATTCTCGGTATTGCCGTACATGGAAGCATAGACCAGTACAACTCCTTTTTTCTCCGGCTCATAACGGCTCCATTTATCATATTTATCAAGGATAAACGGGATATCCGGCTTACGCCAGATCAGTCCGTGGAGAGCGCAGATCATGTTGATATCAAGGCCGGCCAGCTTCTTAAACAGTGCCTGCACCTGGGAGCCATAGCGGCCCACGATGTTGGAATAATACCGTCTGGCTTCATCCATATCTTTTTCATCTACTTCATCGGAAAAGATATTGCCGGCAAAAGCTCCGAAGGAGCCGAAGGCATCTGCCGAGAACAGGATTCCCTGGCTTACCTCGTAGGTCACCATCACTTCGGGCCAGTGAACCATGGGAGCCATATAGAAGCGAAGGGTGGTGCCGCCCAGTACGATCTCTTCCCCTTCCTTAACCTCCTGATAATTTGCCTTCAGATCCATCTTATAGAACTGTTCGATGAATTGAAAGGTCTTCTTGTTGCCGATAATCTTAACCTGCGGATAGCGTCTGGCAATCTCTTCAATATTGGCGCAATGATCCGGTTCCATGTGATTCACTACCAGATAGTCCAGAGTTCTGCCCCCCAGCACATGAATTACATTCTCAATATACAGATCACTGATGGAACGGTCAACCGTATCAATTAACGCGGTTTTATCATCCATAATGAGATAGGAATTATAGGCTACTCCATTCGGAAGGGGAAACATATTTTCAAACAGCTCAAGACGCCTGTCGCTGCCGCCGACCCAAAACACCTTGGGTGATATTTCTCGAACACAATACATAGTATAACCTCCTGACATGATATCTTTAGCATAAGACGGGTCCTCCGCCCGGCTTAAAGCTGCAATCACTGCATCACGGATATTGTACTACATAACCCTTAAGAAATACAAGTGGCTTTTATGGTTACTGCTTTTATACAGTTTACTTTGCAGATTCCTGTTGATTAATTGAGGAAAATACCTTAAAATAGGTAATAAGTAAATTACAACAGGATACCTTATTGAGGAATATACAAAAGCGGGCTGCCGCGGAGCAGCGTGATAGAGGTGATACAATGGCTGAAGTAAATGGAATTGCTAATGTTGAAAACAGGAGTGCCCAGAGTATTTCTCCGGTCAAAAGGAATCATGAGAGTACGGAATTTTCCTCCTTTCTTGGGGAGACGAAGTCCCTGGATGAGATATTCCGGAATGCGGCGGTAAAATATAATGTGCCGGTGGATCTTCTGAAGGCCATCGGGAAAGCAGAATCTGATTTTAATCCCAAGGCTGTGTCCCGCTGCGGGGCACAGGGCGTGATGCAGCTGATGCCTGGTACCGCCAAAGAGCTGGGGGTTACGGATTCCTTTGATGCCGAGCAGAACATCATGGGCGGGGCAAAATACATTGCGCAGATGCTGAAAAAGTATGACGGGGACACGAAGCTGGCTCTGGCTGCCTATAATGCAGGAAGCAACAATGTGGCTAAGTATGGCGGAATTCCGCCTTTTAAAGAAACACAGAATTATGTGAAAAAGGTTATGAACTATGTCAGCCAGGGAACGGACACCAAGGGAATCAGAGTAAGCACAGGCACCGGGGAGACAGGGGGGACCGTACAGGCAGGTTATAAGACGGCTGCTCCGGCTCCGGTTCAGAACAATTACGCCTTTCTGATTGCCCAGAGCGTGAAGGAGGGCGGCGATCTGGAGAGTCTGGAAGCCATCTTTTCCTATGACGATTATCTTAAGTTCCTGGAGCTGTTTTTGAAGGAACAGGAGGAATCCAAGGAGCAGGAAGAGGAAGTGTACCGGGAGTATGCGAAGGAGATTGCATACAGCGTTCCGGTTATGAGTCTGTTGAGGGATCAGGAAAATTATAATGCAGGAATTTGAAGCAATTATTAAGAAGTCAGATGGAATCAACGGGGCCTATATAGAGCCGCCCTTTGACGTGGAAGAGGTTTTTGGAGCCAAACGGGTGAAGGTAGCAGCCACCTTTGACGGAGTGGAGTACAGAGGGTCCCTTGTCCGCATGGGCGGATGCTATATGCTGGGAATGACGCAGGAGATCCGCAGAAGGATTGGCAAAGAACCCGGAGAGATGGTGAGGGTTACGGTTAGAAGGGATGAAGAGGAGAGGGTGGTCCCGCTTCCCCGGGATTTTGCCCAGGCTTTAGAATGCAATGCTCCTGCCTCAGAGAACTACGAGAAGCTATCCTTTACCGGCAAGAAGGAATATGTCCAGTGGATTACCGGTGCCAAGAGGGAAGAGACCCGCAGGGAGCGTATTCAAAAATCGGTAGAGAGGCTGTTGGAAGGAAAGAAGCTCAGATAAGAACAATTTGTCCAGATAATTTCGATTAGGAGGGATGGTTATAAAAAAATACATTGTATTGGCCTTAGCTCTTATTGGCATATTCGCATTGACGGGATGCACTCCTGATGATGAGAGTACAGATGAGAATAAAATGGGTGAAAGCAGGGATGCAAAGCCTGTCATTTACCTTTATCCGGAGGAGGACACAGAAGTCACGGTGGAACTGGAGTATGACGGAGAACTAACCTGTACCTATCCCTCATACGAGAAGGGCTGGACAGTACTGGCCCGGCCAGACGGAACCCTGATGGATTTAACGACAAATCGGGAGTATTCTTACTTATTTTGGGAGGGAATATCGGACGCTTCTTATGACATGAGCGAGGGCTATATTGTCAAGGGCGAGGATACGGCAGAATTTCTTCAGGAAACGCTTGCAAAAATGGGGTTGCTGCCCAAAGAATACAATGAGTTTATCGTATACTGGCTTCCTGAAATGCAGGAAAATCCCTATAATCTGATTACATTCCAAAAGGAGGATTATGTAAAACACGCAGGATTGAACATCAATCCCGAACCCACATCCGTTCTTCGCGTATTTATGGCTTATCAGGCGTTAGACACGCCGATTGAAGTGGCAGAACCCGCAATCGTTCCTTTTGAGCGAAATGGATTTACCGTGGTAGAATGGGGCGGAACCGAGATAAAATAGCTAATTTATATTAAAAAAAGCCTTCCGGATAGGACGAATGAAGCCTGTCACGCCGGAGGGCTTATTATTATGTATTATTTTGCTATAATAATTCTTTAATTATGAATTGACATTATAAGAGCATCATAATATAATTAATAATCATTATGTTAATGATAATTTTGTATATAAATCCAATATAATGATAGCATAAAACATCTAAGATGTCAACCCCTTTTTAAAAATTTTTTTGAAAGGAATGAGGAAGGATGAAAACGGCAGAAAATCTATTTATCATGCTCCCGGCACCGATATTGAATCAGCAGACGGCGGCAGTGATCAGGGAATGTAATCCCTATACGCAGCGTTTCGGGCTGATGCTGTCTGAACAGGAAATAGGGCGGCTTGTGGAGAACCGGAGGGAAGCACTGGAGCAGATGGGCAGGATTGAATTCGGAGGAGGAGTAATACAGAAGCTTATTATGGAGTTTGCGGATTCGGCCTATCTGAACCAGGATGACTATGCGGACACTTTGATACAGCTTCAGGAATGCTTTTATTATTTTAAAGGAGAGGCACAGGAGGAGCTTCCCGATGATGAGCTGATTCATTTAATGAAGCTGTACTATGAAGATGTCTGCCAGGGGTCTGTCGAATACCTTCAGACTACCATGCTGGAGAACCATTGCCGTGATATCCGCTATGGAACTCAGGAATACCGGGCATCGGACGGATATGAAGATAATTATATCGATTTTCTTGACTGGGATGGGGGAGAATGAGATTGAAGGAAGCGGAAGTGATGCCTGGGAAGGCAGATGACAGGGATAAACAAAAGTATGGAGGAAAACATATGGATTATCTGAATACGGCTGGGAATGGAATAGAAGAGGGGATACTGGACCAAAAGTATTATTTTCAAACCCTGCTGCAGGCGGCAGTGGAGCAGAAGCAGCTTACGGAGCAGCAGACACAGAAGCTTCAGTACGGGCTGATTCACCTTATGACCAAAGAAGTGGAACGTTATACCAATGCAGAGAGCAGCTCCGTCCCTGTGGAGAAAGCCCAGGAGCTGCTGCAGTCCATCACCTATCATATGGGAATTTATTTAAAGACCATTCCGGATATGCAAAATAAGCTGGATCAATTGAAGCAGGGGACACCGGAAGCATTATTTTACCGGGGAATGAAGCTTGTCACCGATTATCGGGAGGAAGCATTGCGGCTCCTGACAAAGCTGCAGAAAAAGGATCGCAAATGGGACAGCATTGCCTATGAGGATACCGTATATCATGGAATACCGGAATTCTTTCATGATTATGACATCGAATACGGAGCCCATGAGACACCGGGGAGCATAGATTATCCGCTGATGTATGCCATGCAGGATTATTTGGGGGTAGAATATATATATGAATATTTGAAACGCCTTACGATAGAGGATAGTATCCTGAGCAGATTTTCCAGGGAGGCGGTTCAACGCCTGGCTGACAGCTATGACCGGGAGGCACGTCATTTACTGATCAATCTGTGTGAACTGGCAACAATAAATGCTATCGGTTGTGTGATGTTGGACAAGGGACTTTGGGAGCCGCTCCTTTCCAAGGGAGAGATCGAAGAGCTTATGGAGCTGTTAAAGGACGGCGGTATCTTTCATAATGAGGAGTACGGCCGGAGATTGCCGGGCAGCAGAGAGGAAATGCAGAGGTTTCTTCGGGGTACAGTGGCGCGGATGGGTGAACTTCTGCTGCTATCCCAGGAAGAAACGGATTATATTCAAGGCTTCGTACCGAATCTGGCGATACGTCTTCAATCTCATCTTGATACCAATTCATTGGAGAAACTCTTCCTGTATATGGATAGGGAGGAAGAGCCGGAAGAAAAGCTTTATACGGGAGAACCCATGGAGGATGAGCGGCTGAGAGCGTTGATTGATGAGATCAGAGAGACAGGAAAATTGGAGGCTAAGGTTCGTCTGATACAGGAAAAGGTGGGGAGTATAGCGGATTTAACCGAGCTTTTAGAAGAATGCTTTTATCCGGAGGAGTATGCCGGAGTGTATCGGCTCCTTGGCCCCAACGAGGTTGCTCTGCTGCGGAAGAGTATATTGGCAGAAGGGTGTCTTTCGGCGAATGGAAACATCCGTGAGGAGGAATATGAGCCTCGGTCTGAATGGGAGAAAGAGCTGTTTCAGCTTCAGGAGGAGGAAAGCCTGGATTCATGATATTGCCGAATTGCAGCCGGAATATTAATTTTTATAAAAGGATTGCATCCGGGGCTTGAATTTGGTAGTATGGGCATAATGGAAAATTAAACATATGACAGTTTTCTTGTGCAGGGAGAGTTTGCTCAGAGCCTTATTCTTAGCTCTTAGAGAACTCTCCCTGCACAAAAAGCTGTCACAGTACTGCGAGAGGAGCTCACTATGAATACCTGTATCTTTGATTTGGACGGAACCCTGTTGCCCATGCCGGACCAGGAGTTGTTTATGAATACTTATTTCAAGGCCCTGGCGGGCAAATTCAATGCCCATGGCTATGATTCGGAGAAACTGATAAAAGCAGTGTGGGCGGGAACAATAGCGATGCTGAAGAATGACGGGACCATGACCAATGAGCAGCGTTTTTGGGAGACCTTTATTGCCGCAACGGGGGAGACGGGGAGAGAACTGGAGCCGTTTTTTGATGAATTCTATCGGAATGAATTCCAGGCGGCAAGGGACACAACCTCCTCCCATCCCAATGCCAGGGAGTGTATCCGGATTTTGAAGGAAAAAGGATATACGGTTGCCCTTGCTACGAATCCCTTGTTTCCCAGGGTGGCAACGTATGCCAGGCTTGGCTGGGCAGACCTTGATCCGGCAGACTTTGAACTAATCACAACCTATGAGAACAGCAGCTATTGTAAACCAGGCTTGCAGTATTATACCCAGGTAATGGAGGTGCTGGGGAAGACCGCCGAAGAATGCATCATGATCGGCAATGATGTGAAAGATGATATGTGTGCCGCTAAACTGGGGATGGACACTTATTTGCTGAAGGATTGTCTGATCTGCCCGGAGGATCAGGACATTACAGGATACCAGCAGGGTGATTTTGATGATTTGCTCATCTGGATATCGGGGCTGCCTGATCGTAGAAATGTCCTCTGATCCTGGGCTATCCTTTGTTTCCCTCCGTTTATAGATAGAGTCATCGGTTTAAGTACATAAAATAGGGCAGCAGGGCAGTCCACACAAGATGGGAGAGATTCACCAGCGTGTAGACGGTCAGCGAAAAATTAACGGCAATATTGGAAACCCGTAACTGCTCCTCGTCGTCCTCCTGTAATTGCCGGTATAAATAGCCCAGCATCAGAGCCGGCAGCAGCATCTTAAGCAACACCCCGGCAACCGGGTTAACAACGATCTTTGCCATAAAAATATTGGCTTCTTTAAAATAACCGGTCTGAAGCAGCAGAACGGTAAACAGAATGTCGGTCATGTTGAGCAGATATAAAAGGATGAATTTTTTCTTTTGTATAATCAGACTGTGGTTTTTTACAAATGCTATCATAAATACACCTCCTTGATAAAATGATTACCAGTATATGGATAATTAATCAAGTAGGTGTTTATTTTTTTCATAATTTAAATATGGTTTACAGATGAATTTATTCGGGGTAAAATAAAGTTATGAGAGATTGCGGTACAGGCAGTCTAAGAATAGGGAGGGGAAGGATGTTAGGAGAAAAGCGTTTTGCGGTACTAATTGATGCGGATAATGTTTCCGCGAAGTATATTAAATATATTCTGGATGAGATTGCCAATTATGGGGTTGCCACTTACAAAAGAATTTACGGTGATTGGACAAAGCCGGCAGCGGTATCCTGGAAGGATGTGCTGTTGGAGAATTCCGTAACACCGGTACAGCAATATGGATACACCGTCGGTAAGAATGCTACTGATTCAGCGATGATCATAGATGCAATGGATATTCTGTATTCCGGAAATGTGGAGGGCTTTTGCGTTGTTTCCAGTGACAGCGATTTCACAAAGCTGGCTTCCCGGCTGCGGGAATCCGGAATGCTGGTGGTGGGAATGGGAGAGCGCAAGACTCCGAAGCCCTTTATTGCCGCCTGTAATCAATTTAAATACCTGGATGTGCTGGCTGAGAGCGACAAGAAGAGCATGGAGCTGGAGGTGGTCCGCGGGAAAGCCGGACCGGTGCAGGAGCCGGAGAAGGCGGGCAAGCCGGAGCTTAAGAAGGATAAGGAGGACAAGGAGACGGATGCGGAAGCAAAAGGGAAGAGTCTCCTTCCTTCTGATAACGGAGATGCGGGCAAGAACATGACGGATATCAGTGTGGTTCAGGCTGCTATTCTTAAGATCATGAATGAAGTGGATGAAGACGGCCAGAGAGTGAATATGGGTGAGCTGGGAAGCCGTCTGGTGAAACGGTATCCCGATTTTGACGTCCGCAACTATGGTGATACCAAGCTGTCCAAATTTCTTAAAAAATTTGATTTTCTTGAGATTAACTCGGACGGCAAGGGCGGCAGCTCCATGTGGGTTACCCTCCGTACCGATAAAGAGAGCAAGGGTACGGTAAAGGCACAGGAGGGTAAACCAGCGGCCTCCCGCAGAAGACGCAGGAAGAAGAAATAAATTGTATCAAGAAACATGGGAGCGAAGTTTGAAAGAAAACCACTTTCAAACTCTTTATTGAAGCAGTATCACAAGCAAAGCTTGTGATATGCACGGGTATAAAGATGAAGCAGATTGACATCAATGGAATAACGGCAGAGCTGGAAAGAAAGCGAATTAAGAATATGTATCTCCGGGTCCTTCCCCCGGATGGAAGAGTTCATATCTCTGCGCCGCTGAGAATGAACGAGGAGGTAATCCGCCGCTTTGTGTTGGGCAGGCTGGAGTGGATTCTGCGGCAGCAGGCCAAGATCAGCTGTCTTCCCCTCCTCCGGGAAACGGAATATGTTACAGGGGATGAGATATTCGTATGGGGAAGGCCTTTCCGGCTGGAGGTGAGAGAAGGTTCCTTTCGCTCCAAAGCATCCTTTGAGCCGTCGGATCATAACCGGGCATCCTATAGCCCTTCTGATCCGGCGAAGGAGAAAGTGATTCTTTGGATAAGGCCCGGCAGCACCATGGAAGCCCGGAGGAGGATTCTACACCAGTGGTATAGGGAACTGCTGGAGGCGGAGATCCCCCGGCTGATAGAGAAGTGGGAGAAGGTTATAGGAGTCCGGGCGGGAAGCTTTGTCATTCGGGATATGAAGACCAGATGGGGAAGCTGTAATATCCGCACGGGGAGAATCTGCCTGAATCTGCAGCTGGCCGGAAAGCCCTTTGAATGCTTGGAATATGTTGTGGTGCACGAGCTGGTGCATTTGTTGGAAAAGAGTCATAATTCTGTCTTTAAGGGTTATATGGACCGTTTTCTGCCCGATTGGAGAACTTTAAAAAGGGTATTGAACGGCCTGTCCTGATGCCCCCCTTTTTATCTTGATACTTCTATAATATTCCCAGTGATTCAGATTAAAAAATTAGTGTTAAAATATCGCCCTGCCTGGGCTATAATAAATAAAAAGCACTTCTTCTGCGCTTTTTAGTGAAGATTGATTGGAGGAAACAGCTTGAATCATACATTGTGGTACACAACTCCGGCAGATGACTGGCAGAGTGGACTGCCCATCGGTACGGGGAGGCTGGCCGGAATGGTGCTGGGCGGAATCGAAGAGGAGAGAATTGCTCTGAACCATGAGTGGCTTTGTCTGGGACAACATAAGGACCGTAAAAATGAAGACCGCAGTTCCTTCTTACCCCAGGTCAGAAAGCTTTTGAAGGAAGAGAAATATGAAGAGGCTACTCTTCTTGCCAATGAAGCCTGGGGAGGCAACGGCGGAATCAGCGGCAGGCCTTCCATGGAGGATTCTTATCAGCCGGCGGGGGATTTTTGCTATACCCTTGACCAGGGAGAGGTTACAAACTACAGAAGAGATCTGGATCTGGAACGGGCCAGGGTAAAGGTGTCCTATCGCGCGGGGGAACGAAACATCTCCCGGACGGTGATCGGACATCTGATCGAGGATGTCATCATCACCCGGATCTATGCCAGGGAAGAGGAGATCAGCGGCTCCTTCTGGCTGGATCGTCTGCCGGATCCCCGCTACACCGTCACCCATGATCTGGGCAATGCCACCATGATCCTGCACGGGGCCTTTCATCAGGGGATGAAGTTCTGTGTAAAGGCGGATTTTAAGATCCGGGGCGGAAGGATCTATCCCATGGACGGGAATAAAATCAGGGTGGAGAATACAAAGGAAATTCTTGTATTTCTTAATATAGGAACGGATGTGAAGGGGGAAACGCCTCTGGAGGAATGCAGAAGGAATCCGCTTCCGGTGAAGCCCTGGAATCGTCTCTATAAAGAAAATATGGTTGAGCATGAAAAGAATTACGGGAGGCTTTCTCTGAATATCTCCGGAGGGGAGCCGAATATCCCCACCAATGAACGGATTAAGGCATACCGGGAGGGTAAGGATGATGTGACCCTTCCCCTGCTGTATTTTAATTATGGCAGATATCTTCTCTGTGCATCCTCTGCCAACGGAGAGCTGCCGGCCAATCTTCAGGGAAAATGGAATCAGGATCTGATGCCTGCCTGGGATTGTGATTATCATTATGATATCAATCTGCAGATGAATTACTGGCCCGCAGAGAACGGCCATCTGGAGGATTATACGGAGTCTCTGACGGTATATTTGGAGAAAATGATCCCCTATGGCAGGGAAGCTGCCCGAAAGCTCTTCGGCTGCGGCGGGATCTGGCTGCCCCTGTCCTCCGATGTATGGGGCTGTGCTACTCCGGAGACCTTTGGCTGGTCCGTATGGGTTGGGGTTGCCGCCTGGATGTCACAGCACCTGTGGTGGCATTATGAATACGGTCAGGATCTGGAATTCCTGGAGAATCGGGCCTATCCCTTTATTAAAGAGGCGGCAGCCTTTTATGAGGATTTTCTGGTCCGGGACGAGAAGGGAATCTATCAGGTAATGCCCTCCCAGTCTCCGGAGAACCGGTTTGCCGGAGGAGGAGAATATCCGGTCACCATCTGTGTGTCCTCTTCGTCCGATGTTCAGTTGATTATGGATTTGCTGAGTCATGCCATTGCCGCGGCCAGGCTTCTGGGAAAGGACGCGGATAAAATCCAGGTATGGGATGAGATACTTAAGAATCTTCCTCCCTTGCAGATCGGCACCCAGGGACAGCTGTTAGAATGGAATCAGGAATTTGAAGAGGTAGAGCCGGCTCACCGTCATGTATCCCATCTGTTCGGGGTGTTTCCGGGGGAGCAGATTGACCGGGAGCGGACACCGGAGCTTTTCCGGGCGGCCAGGGTATCCCTGGAACGGCGCCTTCTGGCCGGAGGCGGCTACACCGGCTGGAGCCGTGCCTGGGTTGCCTGTTTGTATGCAAGATTTGGAGAAGGGGATCTGGCTTGGGAGCATATCCGAAGACTGATCGGTGATTTTGCCACGGACAGCCTGCTGGATCTTCATCCTCCGAGAATATTCCAGATTGACGGAAACCTTGGCGGAACGGCGGCGATTCTGGAGATGCTGCTGCAGAGCTATTATGAAGAGCTTCATTTTCTGCCGGCATTGCCCAGCGTGTGGAAGAGCGGCGAGGTGACCGGGCTGAGAGCCAGGGGCGGATTTACCGTGGATATGGAATGGACGGACAATAAGCTGGTCAAAGCAAAGATTCTGTCGCTGACCGATCGTGACTGCGTAATTAAAGAAGTGAATCAGAAATATTGTATTCGTGACAGCTGGGGCAATGAAGTCGGCTTTCGGATGGAGGGCAGCAGGCTGATCTTCCATATGGTGAAAGATCGTATCTATTTTCTGACACGGGAGGAAGGATAAGTGATTCAGGGAAAGGAGCGGCCATGTATCAGTTAATGATAATTGATGATGAACCGGTGGTCAGAACGGGAATTAAACAGCTGATTCCCTGGGAGGACTATAATTTCCAGATATGTGCGGAGGGACTGGACGGAAAGGATGGTCTGCGGAAGGTTCTGGAATATCTGCCGGATCTGGTTCTTGTGGATGTGAAGATGCCGGGGATGAGCGGCATTGAACTGATTCGGGAAGCCAAAAAGGAAGGCTTTGAAGGAAAATTCATTATCCTGACCGGTTATTCGGATTTTGAATTTGCCAAGTCAGCGGTCAATCTTGGAGTGCGTGCCTATCTGCTCAAACCCATTGATGAGGATGAGCTTCTGGAGAATATGCGGGAGGTTCTGGATGAGCTGGATGCCAAGAAGAATCTGGATGATTATTATACTCTGAGCGAGCTGAAGGCAAGGCAGGAGGTGCTGCACCGTCTGCTCCAGCATTCCGCGGACAAAGAGACCCTGCGCCGGGAGATCAGGCTCTATGGCATGGACTTTAATTATCATTCCTTTTGCACGGCAATCATTAGTGCAAGAAACTCTGATCCGGCGGGCGGCAGAGGCCTCAGCAGGGAATGCCAGGATGCCATGCTGAGGGAGCTGGCTCATGGGGATAAGCTGGAAGTGGATGACAGGCTGGTTCTCATCTGTAAAGGGCAGCCCTATCAGGAGGTTCTCCGGATATTATTGAAGAATAATGAAAGAATGAAGCGGATTACAGGGGAGAGCGTCTTTATTGCGATCGGGCATGATGTGGCCAATTGGGAGGATTTAAGCTTCTCCTATGAGTGCGCGAAGCTCTTGTCCGAGTATGAATTTCTTTACAGGGACAATGAAGCGGTGAGCATTGAGATCCTGAATCAAATGGGAATGAATGAGGTCGGCAATTTTACGGATCAGCTGTTCAGCCTCATTGAGATTGGGGATTCGGAAGCCATCCGGCAGGTGCTGCGGGATCTGAAGAATAATTATAAAAACCGGCTGATGAAGGAAGCGGAGATTAAGGTTCTGGTGATACATAACATGGTTCTGCTGCACAGCATTCTGGAGCGCAGATATGAGAATAAGCAGGAGGAGCTTCCGGATTTTGACCAGCTTATTGAGGGCATCAAGCATGTGGAGAGCCTGGAAGGGCTCATGGAGCTGGTGGAGCAGTATTGTCTGAAAGCCAAGGACTGCATCGGCGCTTCCACTACGGATGTGGTGGTAAAGCGAATGATTGCTTTTATGGAAAAGAATTATGACCAGGATCTGAAGCTGGAGGCGATTGCAAGGCTGTTCAATTATAACAGCGCATATCTGGGGAAGATCTTTAAGAAGGAGATGGGGGAAAGCTTTAATAATATGCTGGACCATATCCGGATTGCCAATGCAAAGCGTCTGCTGACGGAAACCAATCTGAAGATTTATCAGGTTTCCAAACGGGTGGGATATGGAAATATTGATTATTTCTATTCTAAATTTAAGAAATATGTTGGAATCAGCCCCAAGGAGTTTAAGAAGCAATAAGGCAGGAAAAGTCATTCCCGGAACGGTATGTAGATATTTTATTAATATTGTACAGAGGCAATTTTGAAGAAATATGTTGCTGACAAGGTGCGGAACAGTTTTAGATGAGGAGGAGAGGATTATGAAATTTAGTAACGGCTGCTGGCTGCAGAAGGAAGGAACCGAGGTGTTTTCCCCTGCCCATGTTTATTATACAAAGCAGGAGGAGGGGCTGCTGACCCTGTGTGCGCCAACCCACCGGATTGTCCACCGGGGGGATACCCTGGGCGGTCCGAATCTGACGATCCGGATCAGTGCACCGCTTCCCGATGTTCTGCGGATACGGTGCGATCATTATATGGGGCGGCAGAAGAAATCACCGGAATTTGAACTGGAGCTGGGGATGGGCTCCTGCCTGCAGGCAGAGGAGACCCCGGATAAGCTGATTATTTCCAGCGGAGGGCTGCGTCTGGAGATCGACCGGGAGAACTGGAGGATGGTGTTCTACCGGGGACAGGAGAGGATTACGGAAAGCAGCTGGCGTGATCTTGCCTATGTTAAGACGGATTGGCGGGGACTTGCCTATGATGACGGCGGGGAACAGGATACCTACATGAGGGAGAGACTGTCCTTATCCGTGGGGGAACTGATCTACGGCCTGGGGGAGCGTTTTACTCCCTTTGTGAAGAACGGACAGAGCATTGATATCTGGAATGAGGATGGGGGAACCTCCACGGAGCAGTCCTACAAGAATATCCCCTTTTATGTCTCCAATAAGGGCTATGGGGTATTTGTCAATCATCCCGAACGGGTTTCCTTTGAGATCAGTTCCGAGATGGTGAAAAAGGTGCAATTCTCTGTGCCCGGAGAAGGATTGGATTATTTTCTGATCAACGGGCCTTCCATGAAGGAAGTGCTGATGCGCTACACGGATCTGACCGGTAAGCCGGGACTTCCTCCGGCATGGACCTTCGGTCTGTGGCTGTCCACCTCCTTTACGACCCGGTATGATGAGGAGACGGTGAACCGTTTTGTGGACGGAATGCTGGAGAGGGGGATTCCCTTAAAGGTATTTCATTTTGACTGCTTCTGGATGAAGGAGTTCCACTGGAGTGATTTTACCTGGGATTCCAGAGTGTTTCCGGATCCGGCAGGTATGATACGGAGGCTGAAGGAGAAGGGGCTGAAGATCTGTGTCTGGATTAACAGCTATATCGGACAGGAGTCCAGCATGTTCCGGGAGGGTGTGGAAGGCGGTTATTTTATCAAACGCAGGAACGGGGATGTATGGCAGTGGGATATGTGGCAGCCGGGTATGGCGATTGTGGACTTCACGAATCCGGCCGCCTGTCAATGGTTCTCCTCCAAGCTGGAAGCCTTGCTGGATATGGGGGTTGACTGCTTTAAGACGGATTTCGGCGAGCGGATTCCTACGGAAGCCGTATATTATGATGGCTCCGATCCCATGAAGATGCATAATTATTATACTTATCTTTATAATAAAACCGTGTTTGAGCTCCTGGAAAGAAAGCGGGGAAAAGGGGAAGCGGTGCTGTTTGCCAGAAGTGCCACTGCCGGAGGACAGAAGTTCCCTGTTCACTGGGGCGGTGACTGCTGGTCGGATTATGAGTCCATGGCGGAAAGCCTCCGGGGAGGCTTGAGCCTTACCATGTCCGGTTTTGGCTTCTGGAGCCATGATATCGGCGGCTTTGAGAGTACCTCGACGCCGGATGTTTATAAACGGTGGTGTGCCTTTGGGTTATTGTCCACCCATTCCCGCCTGCACGGCAGCTCCTCTTACCGGGTGCCCTGGGCTTATGATGAAGAGGCGGTGGATGTAGTTCGGTTCTTTACCAGATTAAAGGCATCTCTGATGCCGTATCTGTTTGGCAATGCAGTCCGGACAGCCAGACTTGGAATTCCCTCCATGCGCAGTATGGTGATGGAGTATACCGAAGATCCTGCCTGTGCCTATTTGGATAAGCAGTATATGCTGGGTGACAGGCTCCTGGTGGCTCCGATCTTTAACGAAGAAGGAACGGCCCAGTATTATCTTCCGGAGGGACGCTGGACGGATTACCTTACGGGCGGGAAGAAGACCGGAGGACGCTGGTATAGGGAGCATCACGGATATCTCAGCATTCCGTTGCTGGTGAGAGAGAACAGTATCATTGCCGTAGGTGCCAGGGAGGATGATCCTGTTTATGACTATGTCGAGGATGTGACGCTGAAGGTTTATGAATTGGTTGACGGAGAAGCTGCTTCAGTGACGGTATATGACCAGAAAGCTAATCCTGCCTTAGAGGCTGCTGTTTTGAAAAACGGGAAGAGCATTACCATTGATGTGAAGGCTGCCGGAAGGTATCAGGTGGAATTAGTAAACTGTGCGGAAATTGCGGATGTTGAAAATGGAAGCTTCCGTATGGAGGATGAGAATGCGGTGATTATTCCTGCCGCAGAGGGAACAGTTACCGTAAGGCTGGCATAACAGGAGAAGGGCAGCACAGTGAAGCATAAAAGAGTAAACTGTAAATTGGTTTATAAAATGCAAAAATAAATAGAGCAGGAAATGCGCCTTGAAGGGGAAAATTGACAAAGTCAATTTTGACAAAGTCAATTTTGACAAAGTCAATTTTGACTTTAGTCAGCCCCACCTTCGGGCGCATTTTCTATAATGTTTTTCAAGGATTTTATTTTCAATATTCCTTCCATCAGGAAGTAAGGCTATCTCTGGAACTTTCCTGATAGAACGTACGCACGCGCAGGGCTTGATTATGGTCGCCAAAATCTTCTCCGAACAGGGTCAGGCCGCCGCAGTTGGCGGTATCCTTCGGAACCTCGAGGCGGAAGGTTATAGTGCTGGTGTAATCAATGTCCAGATCCTGAATGGTGGTTTTGGAGATCCGGCTTCCTCCGTCGATAAAGGTGCCCTCGGAATTGATAATGATGGTCTTCAGAAGACCGTACTGATTCATACGTTCGGGCCACCAGAAGGGATTTAAAAAGCCCTTTCTGGCCCCGAAGTCTCCCGGACTGACCCACATCCCCAGCGGCGTACCGTTGATGGAAAAATAGATATCGGAAGGATAGTCCTCGCTGCTTCCGGGGCATTCCGAGCTGATTTCAAAGGAAATCTGAAGCTCGGTCAGGGTCTGTCCGGCCAGGAGGTGATTGGGCAGATTATATTCCAGATAGCCGCTTCCAAACCACAGGATTCCGGCATCATACCGTTCGGGAAAGCTGAAATACCTCCGGTCGTCAAAGGCGCCGATCACCTTTTTGGAGGTGGCCAGGCCGCAGGTGGGATTGATTTTAAAATCGCTGAAATAGCCGATGCGGATATCATCCTGGTAGAAGCTCCTGGTCTCCCGGACCGGTGCAAAATCTATGATCAATCGGTCGTGGTTGGGCTGTACCAGCTTCATGGTTCCCCGTTTGCCGGCAGTGGTGTGGATTTTCACAAGTCCGGCCTTCTCCAGCTTGCCCACATGCATGGAGATCGCGCTGTTGGTCAGCTTCAGGGCCTCGGCAATATCGTTCATGCTCAGCTGATCATTCTCATAAATCATTTCCATAATCTTCAGACGCATGGGAGTGCTTAAGGCTTTCAGGACCTCTTCTGCTCCTTGTATTGTTTGAAAGTATAACATAAGAACCTCCTGGCTGGACTTGCACAGCTTTTTATAATAAGGTAATTATAAACATAAGGTATTGTTAAAGTCAATAATTAAATAAAAACAAACAGATGGAATAATAGAGAAAAAACACGGAAAACAACTTGACCTTTTTCTTGAAATATAGTAAATTGATGATATAGTTAAGTCATAAACGTAATGGTACATTAAAAAATAAAACAAAGGTGGTAAAGGAAATGGTAAAGTATTATATCAACCCCAATAAGAAGCTGGGCAAGATCAACAAGGAGATTTACGGGCATTTTTCCGAGCATCTGGGAAGATGTATCTATGAGGGCCTCTATGTGGGGGAGAATTCCGAGATTCCCAATACCAATGGTATGAGGAATGACGTGGTTGCCGCATTGAAGGAGATGAAGATTCCGGTGCTGCGCTGGCCCGGCGGCTGCTTTGCGGATGAGTATCACTGGAGGGACGGCATCGGACCGAAGGAGACCCGCAAGAAGATGATTAATACCCATTGGGGCGGAGTGGTGGAGGATAACAGCTTCGGAACCCATGAGTTCATGGAGCTCTGCCGCCAGCTGGAATGCAAGGTCTATATTAACGGCAATATGGGAAGCGGCACGGTGCAGGAGATGTCCGAGTGGGTTGAGTACATGACCTATGAGGGAGTATCCCCCATGGCTGATCTCAGAGCCAGGAACGGACATCCCGAGCCCTGGAAGGTGGATTTCTTTGGTGTGGGCAATGAGAACTGGGGCTGCGGAGGCAATATGCTGCCGGAGTACTATGGCAATGAATACCGCAGATATCAGACCTATGTGAGAAATTATAACCAGAATGCGCCTGTTTATAAGATTGCCTGCGGTGCCAATGCAGGTGATTATGAATGGACCAGAGGGGTGCTGGATGCCACCCACCGTCACGCGCCGGAGCATTGCCACGGCTTCATGGACGGACTTTCCCTGCATTACTATACAGTTCCCGGTAACTGGCAGGATAAGGGCAGCGCTACGGAATTTGATGAGAAGGAATGGTATAAGACCTTAAGCAAGACCCTCTTTATGGAAACCCTGATCAAGCGCCACGGAGCCATTATGGACCAGTATGATCCGGAGAAGAAGATCGGGATGATCATTGATGAATGGGGCACCTGGTACAACTGTGAGCCGGGCACGAATCCGGGCTTCTTGTATCAGCAGAACACCATGAGGGATGCCCTGGTGGCGGGACTTAACCTGAACCTGTTCAATAAGAACAGCGACCGTGTGAAGATGGCAAATATTGCCCAGCTGGTGAATGTGCTTCAATCCGTGATACTGACCGAGGGGGCGAAGATGGTTCTTACCCCCACCTATCACGTGTTCAACATGTATAAGCAGCACCAGGAGGCACAGCTGCTGGACAGCTCCCTGGAGAGCCAGCCGGTGGGACTGGAGAATGAGTATATGGTTCCGAACCTTCATGAATCCGTATCCCTGGGCCAGGATGGAAAGCTTCATATTACAGTGAATAACCTGTCGATTACCGACAGCTATACGGTAGATACGGTGCTTGCGGAAACAGCGGTTAAGAAGGTGGAAGGCTGTATCCTGACCAATGACTGGAAGGCATACAATACCTTTGATAATCCGGAGCTGGTACAGCCGAAGGAATTTAAGGATTATAAGGTTACGGAGAAGGGAATCCAGTTTACCATTCCCGCCTGCAGCGTATTGAGTCTGGAGGTTGAAATATAATAGATTATTGAGATGTAGATCAGGCAATGACTATAGGCTGTCCTGTCTTTGACAATCCAAATGCGAAGAATGTTGTTATCAGCATTCTTCGCATTTTTATGAAAATGCGGCTATATTTTATTGCTTTTTCTTTGTTCTTTGAATAAGCATTTATAATCCGGGAGATAAACATGACACACTGTAGTCGTGTTTGTTATGTTATGATTGAAATAAAAAGGGAGAACTTCACTATGAAAAAGGAAATTTCTATTTTTGAAAGACCAGAGAGATTTAATGAGCAATACTTGGAAGCCTGCGGTAATATGTCATGGTATGATTTTGTGATAGCGATGCCGTCGCTGGTATTCGTCGTCACAGGTTGGAAATCGAACGGTAAAGAAAACGCCTGTCTGCAATCCTGGTCTTCCTTTGTGGGAAGCGGAGCGGACAACTATATCTGTATCATGGGAAAAGTCGATAAAGGCGGGCATATGTATCAATCACTGAAAGAAACGAGAGTGTGCGTGTTGAATTTTCCTTCAAACGACATTTATGACCGCTGTGTTAAAACGATTGGTAATAATCAGTTTGAAACAGATGAAATCACCGCCTCCGGTTTAACGGCGGAGAAAGCCTCAAAGGTCAACGCACCGCGAATCAAAGAGTGTTTTTTGAATATCGAATGTGAATTTTTATGGGAACATGAGCTTTTCGATGGAAGCGGGGAAGTGGCGGTTGCATTGAAAGCCGTCAACATTTGCATGGATAACGAACATTACGACCAAAACAAACTCGGAAGATACGGAAAGAGCGGTTTTTTGTTTCAAGTTGACCAACCCACCAATCCAGATACAGGAGAAACAACACCTTTCGGACCCGGAATATTGGAGCAAGGAAATCCAATTCCCTGGATTACAAAATAAGCATACTGCGTAGTTGGCTTTCCAGGCAGTAGGCCCAATAAAGCAAAACAGGACGGCGGGATAGACTATCATCCCGCCGCCTTGCCTTTTGCAAGGGTATGGGATTAGCCTGCGGCCTATGGCGTGGCTGCCGGGCGTTTTGCGCTGTCAACCCGTCCAATATGCGGCTGTGTTTGGTGGTGATGGTCTTTTCAGGGAAGATTTTGAAATGTTCGTCTGTGAGCGGTATCGTGCCGGGCAGCATACTTTCAAAACTTTGCGATGGTGCTGCAAAAAATAAAATATAGACAGAATAATATTAATTTAACCGCATAAATTAACAATATAAGAAATGCTTAAATACTTATTAGGTATAATATCTAAAATACATTATATATTATAAAATAATTAGGACAAAGTGCTTGACTTTGTTGCAATCATATTGTAAAATCAACTTAAACGGATAAGTAAAGGAAAAGTGATATGAAAAACATAGTCAGAGCAAAGGATGTGGCTAAGGAAGCCGGGGTCACGGCAGCAACGGTTTCTTATGTGCTGAATGGAAAATCGTCGGTAACCATAAGCGCCGAGACCCAGGACCGGGTATGGAGTGCGGTGAAGAAGCTGGGGTATGTTCCGAATCAGGCTGCAAAAACACTAAGTTCTTCCCGATCCACGGGATATAGCAGATCGAATTTAATCGGTGTTGTGATACCTCAGACGGAACCGGGAAAGAAATTCATGTTCAGCAATCCGTTTTATGGAGAGTTCTTAAGTGCATTAGAATATGGGGCGAGGCTGGAAGGCTACCACCTCCTGGTATCCGGTGTGAATCTGGACCAGAGTTATATAGAGATAGCAAAGAACAGGTCTTTGGATGGTATTATTATCCTTGGTATGTATCCTTCCGATGAGATACAGGAATACAAGAGATCGGGAATTCCCTCGGTTATGGTGGATTGCTATTGTGACAATGACCACTATTTCCATAGTGTCAGAACCGATGACCGTTATGGCGGATATCTGGCAACAGAATATTTGATTAAGAAGGGACATCACAGAATTGCATTTGTTTCCGGAGAAGCCAAGGAAGCTGGTGTAAACCATATGCGTTTTCTGGGTTATCAGGATGCACTGGAGGAATATGGGATTCCCTCTGATGAAAGATTAATTATTAATGGATACATAGGATATGAATTCGGCATTGAGGCAGCAGAGAGGATTGTTGATAGCAATAACGGGATTACGGCGGTTTTTGCGACGGCGGACATTATTGCGGTGGGCATGGTGAAGGGATTTCGCAAGAGAGGAGTCCGTATTCCGCAGGACATTTCCATTATCGGCTTTGATGATATCTATGCTTCCGTCATATGTGACCCTTCTATTACTACAATCAGACAGAATATTGAGGATAAGGGAACGGAGGTAGCGAAGCTGATTGTTGCCGCGGCCCAGAACCGTAAGTATCCTAAGAAGGAGATTATAATTCCGATAGAAATTATTGAGCGGGAATCAGTAAGGAAATTATGATACAGCCTGGAGGAGAAAATCAATACTTTCAAGAATTTATATCAGGAGGCCATGATTATGAAGATAAAACATATGCCCAGCGGGCTGTTCCCGCATTTTGACAGCGGGTTGGAGAGAAGGCCGGTACACCCGGTGGCAGGTGGGAGGGTCCGTATTGGCTGCCGCCTTGATGATGGGCTGCCGGAGACAGAGGTAAGCCTGATCTGGAGGGTGAATGGGATGGAGATGCCCGAGGTGCCGGGAGAACGCACGGGTGAGAATGACCGGGGACAGCGGTATTATTCTTTTTCTATTGAGACCTTGCCGGAATGTTCTGAGATTACATACTCTTTTTTGATGGAGAACGGAAGCAAGGCGGATCATAGCCCTTATTTTAAATTTGAGACATTGCGCGTCCTGGAGCTTGGGGAACCGGATTCCCTGGCGGAGACGAAAGACGGAATCTATGCCCTTTATAAAAAGGAGGAAAGAGAATATACAGTAAGGCTTCAGGTAAAGGACAGTGTCCGTATTTTTTTAGACAACCATTTAACCGATAAAGTAGATGCAAATAATGGGTTTGAAGAAAGAACCTATACCTTGAAAGGGGGATACCTTGTCCGGCTTAAAGCACCCTTACATCTAATCGTGGAAAAGGATGGAGCAGAAGTGGTTGATTATCAGCCGAAATTTCGGCTCTGGGTCGACAGGAAAGGGGAGGCTTACCAGATAGAAGGCTGTATGGAAATGGCCGCCTCCGGTTTCTATGGCTTTGGTGAGAAGTTTGATGCTGTGAATCAAGTAGGGAAGTCGCCGCTTTCCTATGTAGTGGAGCAATATTCTAACCAGCAGGAGAAAACATATTATCCGGTTCCTTTCTTCTTCACGGACCGCCAGGTGGGTTATCTGCAGCATGGAACATGGAGAACGCAGTTCTTTCTGAATAAAGACAGAGGATACTGGAAGGAAGTCGGAATTTGCAGCCGCTGTCCCAGGCGCGGAAGGCTGTTGGATGCCGAGATATTAATGGGGACACCTGCCGAACTGCTTCAGGCTTATACCGGGAGAACCGGTCAGCCTGCATTGCCTCCCCGGTGGGCCTTTGGGCCCTGGATATCCTCCAACGGGTGGAATACGCAGTCGGAAGCTTTGGAACAGGTGGAAAAGATGAATACCCTTGCAATTCCCGCTACTGTCATGGTGTTGGAGGCATGGAGTGACGAGGAGACCTTCTATATTTGGAACGATGCGAAGTATACATCCAGGGCGGACGGGAGTCCCTTCTCCTATGAGGATTTTACCTTCCCGGAGGATGGGAAGTGGCCTGATCCCAAGGAGTTCACCCGCATATTGCATGAGAATAACCTGGAATTAATTCTGTGGCAGATACCTGTTATCAAGTACGAAGCCTCGGCTCATGGAGAGCAGCTGGACCTGGATACGGAATATGTCACGGAAAACGGATTATGCATATTGAATGAGGACGGAAGCCCCTATCGGATTACGGAAATGTGGTTTGGCAATTCTTTGATGCCGGATTTCACCAATGAGAAGACTTGTAAATGGTGGTTTGACAAACGGGAATATTTAATTACGGAACTGGGCGTTGCCGGATTTAAAACGGATGGCGGAGAATTCCTATTTGATGAACGCTCTTACCTCAGTGACGGGAGGCGGATTGAAGAGGCGCATAATGATTACCCGGTTCTCTATGCGAGGGCATATCATGAGTTCATGAATCGTACCAAGGGGGCGGGGAAGGGAGTTACCTTCAGCCGTGCCGGATATGCGGGTGCGCAGCAATACCCGATTCATTGGGCGGGGGATCAGATTTCGAATTTCTCTGAACTAAAGGCGCAGCTGCTGGCAGGATTGTCCATCGGCCTGTCGGGAGTTCCTTTCTGGGGCTTTGATATCGGCGGATTTGCAGGAGATTTTCCTACCACGGAATTATACCTCAGGTCTACTGCCTTTGCAGCCTTTGCGCCAATTATGCAGTTCCATTCCGAGCCCAGATACGGGCAGTATTATATGACCCAGAGGAATCATTGGAATAATGACAGAAGTCCCTGGAATATGGCGGCTGCCAATCAGGATGACAGCATCATTGCCATTTACCGGCAGTATGCGAATCTTCGGATGAATTTGCTGCCCTATCTATGGAGGGAGGCCGGGTTCTGTGCGGAAACCTCACGGCCAATGATGGCGCATCTGATCTATGATTACCCGTTACATAAAGAGGTTCTGGATATAGAGGACGAATATATGCTGGGCAGAGATCTTCTGGTTGCTCCTGTGATTCTGGAAGGAGCCGCCGGAAGGGAGGTATGGCTGCCGCCGGGCAATTGGTATGATCTGTGGGATGGGAAGAGATATGCAGGGGACAGAAGAGTGTATTTCCCTTGCGGCTACAGCAGAATTCCTGTCTTTGTCCGGGAAGGGAGCGTTCTTCCTTTGAACCTGAACCATGGTCTGCGAATGGGAAGCAGCAGTCAGGAAGCTGCCGTATCCAACCGTTGGGACCGGTATGAAAGCTTGTGCTTCTTCTTGTATGGAGAGGGAAGAATGGACTTCGCGGATGATATGGGGGCAGATATTCAGGTACGCGTTACAGAAGAGCAATATTTCGTCGATGGAAGGCTGGCTGAAGATATTATCCTCGTTCCCATGGATGGAAAGGCGAGGAAGGAATGCATCGTCAATCATGCTATGGCGTCGGTAAGGGAAAGAGAACTTCATGTGTTCGACCTCCGGCGCACAGGATACCAAATTCTGATATCCGGCGATGAGAGATGAGATCAAGCAGATAAGATCGGGTAGATAAGGTGATTTGAGAGTTAGGTGGGTGTGATTTAGGCTGTGAGATGGATATCGATCCACTCATATTCACCGCATTAGTATAAAGAGACCTGCCGCCGGGCGAATGAAGGGTAAAAGAAGTGTATAAGGGAAGCAGGTAAGAAGGAGCGGGCAGCCGGGTAAACCGGTGGTACGCACAGGATCAGGAGGTTCGTATGTCAATGCAGTATATTGCAACAGGAAATGAAGTGGCAGCACTGCCTGCCATAAGAGAAAGCGACGGCAGCATCGAAGGAATCAGCCTGCTTCATATGGCGTCCAGAGGAATGCTGGAGCTGTGCGGAGATGGTGAGAGGCCCTTTCTCCAACCTTTTCTGGAGATAGAAGGGAAGCCGGTTGCACTGACAAAGATGCAATGGGAGCTGGAGCATGATTGGATTCCTTCCTTCCGGGCGAGAGCCGGATCGGTGAGAGTGCGGGGAACCATACTGGCACCGATAGGGGAGAGAGGCTTCTGTTACCGCGTATCGGTGGAGAATGACAGTGACCGGCAGGTATCCCTGCGTTTCGGAGTAAAGGGATACTGGCATAAGACCCTTCACTCCATTAATGAAAGCAAGGAGATCCGGGAAGAGATCAATGTGTATGAGAGCGGATGGAATCACTGTGTTGTGATGGATCTGCGGATCGGGTATTCGGTATTGGCCTTTGCCCCCATCTATTCGGAAAAACCCGAGACCTCCGATACCAGGTATTCTTATAGGCGGGAGGAGGATGGCAGCGTAGGATACGAGCTATTCCAGACCAAAGTGCTGGAAGCACAGGAAGAGGCAGCGGAGAATTATTGGTTTGGCGCAGGCTTTGAGGAGGTTGCAGCCTCCACCTCTGCTAAGGAGATGCTTCGTCAGGGTTATGAGGCGGAATATGAAAAGACCTGTGCATGGCTTTCTAAACGGGAGCGGCGTATCGGAGATGAGAAATTGCAGGAGATTTTGAACCGGAATATGTTCTTCAGCTTTTTCTTTGGATCGGGGATCACCCTGGATACGGAGGAATTCGTATTAGTGACCTCACGAAGCCCCAGGTACTATGTAAGCGCTGCCTATTGGGACCGGGACAGCCTGCTGTGGAGCTTTCCGGCAATCCTTATGGCGGATGCCGAATATGCCAGAGAGATTCTGCATTATGTATTCACAAGGCAGATTAAGAATGTGGGCATTCACAGCAGATACATCGACGGAACCGTTCTGGAACCGGGGTTTGAACTGGATGAGTTATGCGCGCCGGTGCTGGCATTGGCCGAATATGTGAAGGTATCCGGGGACCACACTATTCTGGGAGAGGCTTACATAGAGGCGGGAATCAGAAGGATTTTAAAGATACTGCGGACTAAGAGGCATCCGGAGATTGCCTTGTATGAGACCTTTCTCCAGCCGACGGATGATATGCATGTGCATCCTTATCTGACCTATGACAATGTGCTGGTATGGAGAATATTACTGCGGATTGCGGAATTTTACCGGGGCAGATGGGAGGAAGAAGAGATCCGCCGCCTGGAAGAGGAGGCCGGGAGGGTAAGGAAGGCCATAGAGGAGCATTGCATCAAGGTTCACGAAGGGGTTCGAATTTATGCCTGGTCGGTGGATCTAAAAGGGAAATGGGATATTTATGATGAGCCTCCGGGAAGCCTGCTGTTGCTGCCCTATTATGATTATTGCGGGTTTGAGGATGAGGTATGGAGGAATACCGTCCATATCATCCGGTCAAAGGATTATGAATATTCCTTTGCGGGCTGTCCCATTGCGGAAATCGGCTGTGCCCATGCGCCCCACCCGTGGGTGTTAAGCATCGCCAACAGTTTGCTGAGCGGGAATGAAGCGTCTGCCAGGGACCATCTTCTGAAATGCAGGATGGACAACGGCATTGCATGTGAGAGTGTGGATGAGTACACCGGCGAGAGCAGGACAGGGGATGCTTTTGCCACCTGTGCGGGTTTTCTTGCCTATGCCATAGACAGAGCATTTGGGAAGGACAGTATGTCTTCCTAAAACAGTTCTCCCTGCCACAGGCTGAACTGAAAAAACAATATGAGGAGGTGGTCAGGTTGGATTGTTTCACTATCCATCCATGGGAAATTGAGACGAGGACAGCTTCCCCGGAGACGAAGGATTACCGGGAGAGCATCTTCAGCCAGGGAAACGGTTATATGGGAGTAAGAGGCTATTCCCCCATAGGAAGCAGAAGGAATGATGCGGAGCGCACCACGTTTTTCTCCGGGTTCTTTGAATACATCAGGCCGGGCATTACGGACATGGTGAATCAACCGGATTTTGCGGCTTCCAGGCTTTCTGTAGGCGGGATTGATGTAAATGATATGGAGGTGGTCGATTACAGACAGACACTGGACATGAGGGACGGCACCGTGCTGTGGACCTATACGGCAGCGGATCAGGAGAACAGGAGAACCAGGATAAGGATTACCAGGTTTCTCAGCATGGAGGATAATCATGCGGCGGCGATCCGGTTTGAGCTGATGCCGGAGAACCATGACAGCGAGATAATCCTGGAGACAGGAATTGACGGAAATGTCATCAACCTTCCCATTGCGGATAACCAACTGAGCGATAATCTGGAATTTGCCCGTATGTGGGGAAGGGTTCATATCTCTTCGAAAGGCAGGCAGGGGAGGCTCTTTGCGGAAACGACGTATTCCAAACGAAGGACAGTGATGGAATATCACCTTCAGGTATCGGAGGGCTGCGGGATATCCGTAGAGGCTGCTCCAAAGAAAAGATATACGGGGTCGGTCATCCGAATTCCGGGAAAGCAGGGAAGAAGCTGCGTTATTGATAAGCTCATCTGTGCGGCTAATTACAGGGACGGAGAGGATGCGGGAAGGATAGCCCGGGTACATATGGAACGGTGCATTTCCCTGGGCTTTGACGGAATGCTTCTGGAAAACCGGAAGGCATGGCAAAGGATATGGGAGAGCTGCGATGTGGAGGTGGAAGCTTCCGGAGAGATTCAGGGGGCGATCCGATATAACATCCTTCAGCTGATCCAGAGCGATCCCGCCGATGATCCTCATGCCAGCATAGGGGCCAGGGGTCTGATGCATGGAAGGTATAAGGGCTGTTATTTCTGGGATACGGAGATATTCATGCTGCCGCTGTTTCTCCATACAAGGCCCGAGGCGGCAAAGAACCTGCTTCTATACCGGTATCATACCCTGAAGGACGCTCTGGAAAGCGCCGGGAGATTTTCACTGAAGGGAGCCAGATATTCCTGGATGTCTTCCGACACGGGCTTTGAGCAATGTGAGACCTGGGATACGGGCTGCTGCGAGATCCATATCACGGCAGACATCGCATATGCCGTAGGCCGGTATATTCAGCTGACGGGGGATGAGGCCTTCCATCGAGATTACGGGGCGGAGATTTATATACAGACTGCCAGGTATTGGATGGAACGCTTTACCTATGACAGGGCGAAGGATTGCTATAATCTGCTCTATGTAAAGGGTCCCGATGAGTATTGCGGTGTGACCATGAATAATTTCTATACGGTAAAGCTGGCGCTCCATAATCTTACCTTGGCCCTGGATTCTGTCGGGTGGATGGAGAAGGAGTATCCGGCGGAATGGAAGAGCCTGAAGGAGAAGCTGGAGTACCGGGCGGAGGAAGCGAAAGGATGGCAGGAGCTGCTTCAAAAGGCGGTAACCTACTATGATGAGGAGCGGAAGCTCTGGATTCAGGACCCTGTATTTGAGAGTCTGGAGCCCATTGAGATAAGCGCATATAAGGAAGATAATATTCCCCTGTATCATAAGCTGAGCTTTGACCGCCTGCAAAGGTATCAGGTGTTAAAGCAGCCGGATGTGCTGATGTATATGGCGCTTTTTCCCGAAGAGATGTCCGGGGAGCAGATGCTGGCGGCATGGAATTACTATGAGCCTAAGACCCTGCATGATTCAACCCTGAGCTTTGGGATACATGCGCTGCTGGCGGCAAGATTAGGAATCGGAGAGGCGGCCTGGGAGTATTTCTCCAAATCCCTGTTTCTTGATTTGAAAAATGTCATGGGCAACACGGCAGGAGAGGGTATCCATACGGCGGCCCTGGGAGCCACCTGGCAGGCATTAATCTTCGGCTTTGCAGGGATCTGGACCGATGCCGGAGGAATCAAGTGTAAGCCCAATCTTCCGGAGGAAATACACAAAATGAAATTTAAGCTATGCTATGAAAACGCAGTATATGAGATCGGAATGGAACGGGGAAAGGAACCCCGGGTTACATTTCTGCAATCTATTTAACCGTTAAAACAAATGGATATATTGTAAGGCTTGTGTAATGCTTGTCCTTATATTATATTATAACCATCATTTAAGGAGGGAAAATATGAAGAAAATGTATCAGAAACTGTTATCCGTCATCTGTGTGGTGACTATGCTTGCGGTTTTATTCACCGGCTGCAGCAATTCAGATGGGAAAAAAACGGACACGAACAAGGAAAATAACACACCTACCAGTGCGGCTGATTCAGGGAAAGAGGATCCCGGCAAGGAACAGACTCCGAATCAGGAGCAGACTCCGGCCCAGGAGAATCCATACGAGATAGCCGGCAAGGTAGTAATCGCGTATCCCGAAGGTGAGACAGCAGAAATTGTTCCGGTATTGGATGCCTTCCGCGCCCAATATCCCAATATTGAGGTTGTGGATGAGCCTTTCCCGGGCAGTACAGGAGGAGCTTTTAATGAGTACCTGACCCAGAAGGCGGCGGCTAATTCCATGCCCGATCTGATGTGGCTGGACTGGAATGATTTCGCTCCCCAGGTGGCCAGCGGATATGTTATGCCTCTGAATGACCTTATGGCAGGGGATGAGGAAGCCTCCTATGTGCCCTCCGGCATGACAGATCCCTATACCTACGGCGGAAAGCTCTATGCTCTGCCCTGTCAGATGAATGCCATGGGTATCACCATCAACTTGGATATGCTGGATGAATTGAATATCGACAAGCCCAGCTATGACTGGACGATGGCTGAATTTGAGGAGATACTGAAGAAGGCTATTACTGCAGATACCTGCGGTTCTGCCACTCTGGAGGATTTGGACCAGGTATATTCCGCCCAGGAGGATGGATATTTCTATCCCGCTTATGATTATGTAAACCAGAAGTTCAACTTTACGGAAAAATGGGTGCCTGCCATGAACCGTCTGGCAGAGTTAAGGGCAGTTCCCGGACTTGACGCATGGGCGATGAAATATCCGAAAGCGGAAGACGGCAGCACTCCCATGGATAGTGATTATGTGATGAAGTTCGGTGAGGCCGGTAAGGATGATAATCATTACACCTTCAAAAACGGAATCTCCCTGCTGTGTACCAATGCTACCTGGAATGATAACTGGATGCGTAATGAGTGTAAGGTTCGTTGGGATTATTGGCCTTATCCCCGTCTGGATGCCAACACACCGGTTAAGACCCCGATTCATGTGGACTGTTCTTATCTGACCAGCACCTGCCAGGATCCCAAGGCAGCCTTCCAGCTGCTGAAATGGCTGACCTACGGAGTGGAAGGAAATCTCCAGAGACTGGATATCTTTGAGGCCAGAGGCGACAAGGATGTGGTGGAAGGCGACACGAAGCTGTTAAAGACCTGGTTCATTCCCTGCACACAGCATCCCGATGTGATTGCGAAGTTTGAGAAGAACCCCCATCTGACCGAAGGCTTTAAGGCTCTCTATAAGAGCACGGCAAATTCCATCAGGGGAGATATCAACAAGATCGTTCCCGGATATAATGCGGTATTCAATGATGAGATATGGCAGATGCTGGGCGACGTACGGGAAGGCCGCAAGAACGCGGCGGATGTAGCTCCCCAGATTGATGCAAAGGTAAACGCTGCTTTACAGGAGCAGCTGAAGATATTTAACGAGAAGGTTGGCGGCTGATTTTCATGCCTGTTTCAGAGGGGGAGTAAAATCCCCCTCTGAAAATCAACGCGGATTGGGAACGTCCGCTTGAAGTTTAGATGGCTTCCTGGAGGTAAAGATGAAGAGAAAGAAGCTTCTTAGAACTAAAATATATGTATTTCTATTGATAATATCCGTTCTGCTTCTTCCCCTGGTCATTCTTGTACATGTCGAAGTAAGCAAACTGGACCGCATTATGCAGACAATGGAGCGAAGCTTTCTGCTGGAGGACAGGGAAGTGGCAGAGAGGCAGATATTTGTCGGCGAGGGGACATCTTACAGGATATTACTGAACCAGGAGAGCCTGGTGAGCGGGGATGGCATACAGGTTGATTCTGACGGAACCTATGTGCCGGTGGATGCTTCCTGCCATGTGAAGCTGGAGGTTTTGGAAGCCGGAGACTATGAGGTGTTGGTGGAATATACTTCTCCGGAGCACAGCCTGTTTGAGAACACCGCGAATGTGAGAGTCGGAACAAGGGAGCTGGTATGTTCCTTCCCCCTTCTGTGGGCGGATGACATATCGGAGCCTAGGGCAGACCGGTATGGGAATGAAATCACACCAGACGGATATCGGATGGAAGTGACGAACTCCGCCTATCTGGAGGACTATGAGCATTTTCAGAGAACTCCTGAGCGGTTTCATCTGGAAGCAGGGGAGAACATGCTATCCATCACCCCACAGAACCAGGGACTTTTCCTGTACGCTGTCACCCTGGTGCCTCCGGCGGAGGATATAAGCTATGAGCAGTACCTGTCGGAATACAAGGATGCTCCCGTGTATGACGGTAAAGTAATTATTATCGAAGGGGAAGACTACCGGGCGAAGACGGATTCCTATATCAGAGGAACCAATGTCCAGAACGTGGGAGTACTTCCGAAGAACCCCTATATCAGACTGATTAACGCAACGGATGATAAGTCCAATAAAGCCATAGGACAGAAAATTATCTATGAAGCGGAGATTCCCCAGGACGGGATATATTATATCAGCTTCAAGTACAGTCAGCCGCTGAAGACAGGGGGCTGCGCCTACCGCACCCTGGAGATTGACGGAAGGGTGCCTTACCGGGAAGCCAGGGATATCGGGTTTTCCCATACCGGCATGATGAAATATGCGAATCATACCCTGGGCAAGGAAAAGCCCATGGGGATTTATCTTACAGCAGGGGTTCATACCATCGTCCTGAAGGTGACGGCAGGACCCATGGACGCAATCTACCGGGAGCTTATGGAAATCACAGAGGAGATCAATCAGACCGGCTTACTGATGAAGAAAATTCGGGGAAGCAATTCTGATGATACAGCAAAGATCGATACTAACCGGACCTGGGACATTTTGCAATATATGCCCAATATCCTTACTGATCTGGAGGATTGGCGCAGCCGCCTGCTGAGGCTCTATGAAGAGCTGAAGGAGCTGGGCGGAAGGGAGCCTTCCTTTGCCAGCAATCTGATGCTGGCAGCACAGAACCTGGAACGACTGGCGTCCGAGCCAAGGGAGATACCCAACCGGATGGCGCTGTTAAGCGATGATTCCGACTCTGCCTCCCAATTGGCAGCACTGACGCTTACTAAAATACATGAGCAGAATCTCAGCATGGACCGCCTTTACCTTCACGGAGCGGGAGAGCACCTGCCTGCGCCTGAGGCGGGGATACTGCCCACACTGATTACAGGGGCAAAGCAATTCATCTATTCCTTCTCGGGCACCATGAATGAATCTTCCGATATCAAGGGGGATACGGGAAAGCTTACGATATGGATCAATAAGCCCATGCAGTATGTGGAGGTGCTGAGAGAGCTGACGGCTCAGAAATTCACGGAAGATACGGGGATCGATGTGGTATTCTCCGTCATGCCGGACGAGAAGAAGATCACCCTTGCTAACTCCACCCGGTCCAACCCGGATATTGCTTTAGGCTTATCCTACTACCGGCCTGCGGAATTCGCCATGAGAGGTATGGCGAAGAATTTGCTGGAATATGCGGATTTCATGGATTGGTATGGGGAGGAATATAATATCGAGTCATTGATTCCCATGGCCTATGATGAGGGAATCTACGGAGCCAGTGAGACACAGGATTTCTATGTGCTGTTCTACCGCAGGGATATCCTGGATATGCTGGGGCTGGAGGTGCCTGACACCTGGGCGGATGTCAAGAAAATGATGCCCATCCTCCACCGGAATGCCATGAACTTTAATCTTACCCTGGCCAACAATGTGGGATATAAGAGCTTTGAATCCACGGGAGCCTTCCTGTTCCAGAACGGGGGGGATTATTATACCAAGGACGGCTTTCATGCCAATTTCAATGATCCCAATACCTTGAAGGGCATCCGGGAGATGATCGATTTATACCAGGTATATGGCCTGGTTCAGAATGTTCCCAACTTCTTCAACGCCTTCCGTTCCGGTGCGGTTCCCATCGGGATCTCTAATTTTGCCACCTATCTCCAGCTTCAGATAGGAGCGCCGGAGCTGACCGGACGCTGGGATATCGCTCTGGTTCCGGGAACTCCCCAGGAGGACGGGACGGTGTACCGGTACTGGTCCGCGGATATGACCTCGGCTATGATTTTTGCCAATACTCCCATGCCGGATGAGTCGTACCGCTTCTTAAAATGGTGGCTGTCGGGAGAGACCCAGGCTGCTTATGCCACAGCCCTTCAGATGAAGTACGGCCCGGATTATATCTGGAATACGGCAAATCATATTGCTCTGAATCAGATTTCATACCCTAAGAAGCACAGGGAGGTCATATTGGAGCAGTGGTCCTGGCAGAAGGAGGCGTTGCGCCACCCGGCAAGTTATATCCTGGAGAGGGAGATCAGCAATGCCTGGATTGATATTGTCACCAAGGGTGAGAACTTCCAGCCCAGGATGGATGAGGCGCTGCTGGCATCCAACCGGGAGATGAAGAGGAAGCTGACAGAGTTCGGATATTATGATGAGGCTGGAAATCCGGTCAAGGAATATAAGGTTGACTTAATCCAGGAATTAAAGGATAAGCAGGGAGCAGGAGGAGGAAACGATGGAGAATAAGCCATGGCTGCGTAAAATTAAATTGTTTTTTGATCATCATTCCATTTTCTGGCTTCAGCTGCCCTTTGCGGCATTATTTCTGATTTTCATTATAATCCCGGTAGTGATCGCCATCGGACTTTCCTTTACGGATTTTAATTCCATTGAAAGGCCCAATCTGGTGGGCCTGGATAATTACGTGAACATTCTTACCGATGATGCTATCTTCATGGAGAATGCCATTCCCAATACGGTACAGTTCTCTGTTATCGTGGGGGTGGGGGGATACCTGTTGTCCTTCTTCCTGGCCTGGTCCCTGGCGCAGATTACCAAGGTGCCGAGAACCATCATGGCAATCATTCTGTACCTGCCCTCCATGACCAGCGGAATCATGCTGTCCACCGTATGGCAGGTGGTCTTTGCAGGAGATAAGGTGGGTATCTGAATGCGCTGCTGCTGAAGCTGGATGTGATTCAGAAGCCGATCCTATGGCTGTCGGACAGCCGGTATCTGCTGCTGATTATGATTGTCGTCAGCCTGTGGAGCAGCATGGGAGTGGGATTTCTGGCAATGCTGGCGGGAATTCTCAATGTGAACCGGGAGCTTTATGAAGCTGCCTACCTGGATGGGGTGAAGAACCGTTTTCAGGAGATTATCTATGTGACGGTTCCGGCAATCCGCCCCTTTATGATGTTCGGCGCGGTAATGTCCATTGTGAGCACCTTTCAGAACGGCTCCATCGGAGTCATGCTGTCCGGGTCCAACCCGACACCGGGATACGCCGGGCAGCTGCTGGTGACTCACGCGGAGGAATATGCTTTTATACGTTATGAGATGGGCTATGGGGCAGCGCTTTCTGTGATTATTCTGATCTTCGTATGGGGGATATCACAGATTGCCAAGAAACTTTTTATGGATAAGGATTGAGGTGGTGTATCTATGCGCAGACGTAATAAAATCAGAATTATAGGGATTAATCCCAGGCGGTTTGACCGTTCCCAGATCAAGTTCTACCTGTATCTGCTGCCGGTAGTAGTAATCACCGCCCTGCCCATTGTGTTTATTTTCTTTAATGCCTTTAAGCCGCTGGATGAGCTGCTGGTCTATCCGCCCAAATTCATCACCCTGCGTCCGACCCTGCAGAACTTTGCCAACCTGGCGGCAACCTCGGCGAATAAAATGATTCCCATGAGCCGCTATCTTTTTAACAGCATTCTGTCGACCCTGGCGGTTGTGCTGCTGACCCTGACCATTACCGTAATGGCGGCATATTGCATGTCCAAGAGAAAGTACCGGCTGAAGAAGGCTTTCTTCGGCATCAATGAAGCGGCCTTGATGTTCGTGCCGGTAGCAGTGGCGATACCGCGCTATCTGATTATCTATAAGCTGGGCATGGTGGATCGTTTTCTGGTTCATATTGTACCCCTGGTGGCCATGCCGGTGGGACTCTATCTGGTGAAGCAGTTTATTGACGAATTCCCGGATTCTGTGGTGGAAGCCGCACAGATCGACGGTGCCAGCGATTATTATATCCTGCGTAAGGTAATCCTGCCCAATATCACCCCGGCTCTTGCCACGGTGGCCATTCTGTCCTTCCAGTCCAGCTGGAACAGCATGGAGGCCTCCAATTATTATATTAATAATGAGGCTTTAAAGAGCTTTTCCTTTTATATGACTACTCTGACTGCCAGCTCAGGTAATGCCAATGGGATGGTGGGACAGATGATGACGGGAAATACCGTCGCCGGATTGGGGATTCAGGCAGCAGCATCTCTCATCATGTTCCTTCCTAACCTGATTTTGTTTGTTATTCTGCAATCCAGGGTCATGAACACGATGTCACATTCAGGAATGAAATGATTTGCCATGTAAATGGGCGTGATTTAGGCTGTGAGATGAATATGATTACATAGATATCCATCTGGGCTTGCCTTTAACATCCCATAATTGCCAGGTGCAGGCAATCATGGGAAGCCCGGTCTGCGCCCAGATGGATATCTATGTAATCATATTCACCGCATCAGTATAAAGAAGGGCTTTTGCAATCGGAGCCATAGACCATGAACACGTACTTTACTCATGATAGGATAAATGGAACTGTTCGGTCTGTGACAGGGCGAAGGAGATGGCGGTAATGAATCATACGGAGAGGATTGAGGTGAGGAGATTTCATATGACAGGAAAAAACAAGAGGACAGATACAGGCCGTAAGTACAGAGGGGCCGTCCGGCGTACTTTGCTTGCAGTTATCCTTATATTGATATCCGTATTCCCGGGCAGCGGTCCGGGGCATGTCCGGGCAATTGAGAGCACGGCTTATACCTATACCATTGCCGCGGACCGGTTTGGATATCTTCGTACCCAGGATGCCTATATTCCGGGAGGAATATATCTGAAGGAAATCGGGATGAAGTCACCGGAGGATCTGTATTACAGGGATGGAATCCTATACATTGCAGACAGCGGCAATGCACGGATTGTGAGATACGATCTGCTGGAGGGCAGAATCAGCTTTCTCGGAGAAGGAGAGCTGAAGTATCCCACAGGAGTTGCCGTAGATGAGGATGGGATGGTCTATGTGGCGGATTACCAGGCTTCTGAGATCGTTCTTCTGTCTCAGGAGAGGGGAGCCGTCAAGAGAATTGGCCGTCCGGAGGATATGATCTACGGAGCAAGTCCCTTTAAGCCGAGAAAGGTGGATGTGGACAGCTTCGGCAATATCTTTGCCATCAGCGAGGGAACCCATGAGGGAATATTGCAGTTCGGCGAAGACGGAAGGTTTAACGGTTTTTTTGGAGCGAATAAGACGAAGGGGCTGAACCTGATCGAGTGGTTTCAGAAGACCTTCTACACAGAGGAGCAGAAAGCCAAGCTGTTCTTCCGGACCCCTCCCAATATTGTATCTCTGGATGTGGCGGATACCAATCTGATTTATTCCGTGACCCAGAATGACAGCTTGGATGCCCTTAAAAAGCTGAATCTGGCTGGGGTGAATGTGCTGCAGCGCTCCGGCAGGCTGTGGGGCGAGGAGAATTATGTGGATGCAGCCGTGACCACGGAAGGAAATATTTTTGCCGTGACGGATACGGGGTCTATAGAAGAGTTTGATGATACGGGAGTGCTGATGATTCTCTTCGGAGGCAGGGCTGCAGCAAGTGACCGCAATGGACTGACTGCGGTGGTCAGTGCAATTGAGGTGGATGAGAATGATAATATCTATATTCTGGATAAAGAGAGAGCGCTGATTCAAGCCTATTATCCCACCAGCTATACGAAGCTTCTGCATAAAGCAAAGGCGGATTATAACAAGGGTGATTATACCGCCAGCCTGGAGGGGTGGACAGAAATCCTGCGGCTGAGTCCCTCTGCTTACATGGCACATAACGGGTTTGCACAGGCAATGTTTGAATTGGGAGAGTATGAGACAGCAGCGGAGCATTACAGGATTATGGGTGACGGGTGGAAATACTCGGAATGCTACTGGGAGCTTCGGAGCAGCTGGCTGAGGGAGCATATGGACCGCATCCTGATGCTCTGCATTGGCATCGGAATTGTCTTACTGGCCTTGTGGTTTATTCAGAAGAAAACAAATTACAGGAAATACATCCGGCAGGAATGGGAGAAGCAGTGTAAGAGGCACCGGCTGCTCAAGGAGCTGGTGGTGGATTCCCGATTCATGCTGCGCCATCCCATTGACGGCATATATTATCTGAAAACAGGGCGGCGGGGCAGCGTGAGAGGAGCTACCATCCTGTATATAGCAGCCTATCTCGTCTATATGATATACCGTCTGTATACCTCCTTTGTATTCGGAGGAGGAATTCATCAGTGGCAGAGTCCTGTAGCCATATCGGTTATCGTTATCCTGCCGGTGGCCCTGTTTGTTGTGGGCAGCTATCTCATCAGCTCCATCAACGACGGAGAGGGTACCATCAAGAATGTATATGTTGCTTTTGGGTATGCACTTTCAGGATATATTACGTATATTCCGGTATTAACCCTTGTGTCCCATGTGCTTACGAAGAAGGAAAGCTTCCTGTACGGATTATGCTATTTTATGATTATCGGCTATACGCTGGTTCTCATTTTCCTGGCGGTGAAGGAGACACATTGCTACACCCCGGGTAAAACGGTCAGCAATATTCTGCTGACCATAGCCTTCATGGTTATTGCAGTGCTGGCCTTTATTATTCTGTATATTCTGTGGAAGGAGCTGCTGGGCTTTGCGGCGGAATTGTTGGAGGAGGTGAAATACCGTGTCATTACGTAGAAAAATTGCATTTGCCCTGGCTGCCTCTTTGGCATTGGGACTGATCATCCATGCGAGTGCGGAGACTCAGGATGCTGTGACGGAGAGGCCCTCCATTGGATCGGAGACCCGTCCCCTTCATACGGATATGATGGAAGCCTTATCAAACAGGCAGGTCCATCCCTTTTCTGCCGAGACGGTGGAGAACCGGTTTGACCTGGAAGGCTTTGAGCTGGCGGCAGAGACGGACCAGGCCCAGCTGTGGCTGAACAGGGAATGGAATACAATTCGCATTAAAAATAAGAACACGGGCTATATCTGGGGGGCATTACCCCTGGAGGGCGCGGAAGGGCTGAATAAGACCTGGAATAATTACGGGAATTCTATCGTGGGTATCGAGTGTTTTGATGAGGCAGGTACAGAGAGCCGGTACAGCCTGACGGGAAATGCGGAGACGGATTATACCATCCGCGGGGATGGCTTTGTATGCCATGCAAAATTCAAAGAAATCGGCATCTCCTTCGACCTGAACGTGGCCCTTGAAGGGAACCGGTTAAGCTTCCGCATGGAGGAGGAAAGTCTGACGGAAGGAATGCAGGACAGTACTTACCGGCTGAAATCTATGACCTTCTTACCTTATCTGGGTTCCTCCTACAGTGATTCTGTGGACGGCTATCTGTTGATTCCCGACGGCTCGGGAGCCTTGATCCGCTTTCAGAAGCCCTCCCAATATGCCTCTACCTTCGCCGGAAGAGTATACGGGAAGGATCTGGGCATCGAATCCCTGGCCCAGCCTTCGGATTTGCAGGCTTACCGCCCCAATGACTATGTGGTGGAGGAGCCCCAGATCATTATGCCGGTCTACGGGGTAGTCCATGGCATGAATCAGAACGGCTTGTTCGCAGTGATTGAGAGCGGGGCGGAATATGCTTCCATCCTGGCCACGCCGGCGCTGCAGAACAATCCTTATAACTGGGGTGCGGCAAGATTTGAATTCCGGCAGAGATATAATAAAAATATCAATCGGAAGAAGGGGGCAGGAGCAGTGGTCCCCCAGGAGCACCGGAATGAAGTATCGCCGGAGCTGTCCGTCTATATCACCCAGGGAGAGGAAGCCGATTATAACGGTATGGCCGGACTGTACCGGAGAATATTATCGGATAAGCAGATTATAAGCAGGCAGACAGTGGAGGAAGAAAGCCTTCCATTGAAAATAGAGATACTGGGAGCCGGTCTGCACAAAGAATTTATAGGAAATTCCCTTCGGGTATTCACCAGTGTGAAGGAGGCTTCCCTTCTTGCAGAGCGGCTTCAGAAGCAGGGAATAAAGAATATCTCTTATGTTTACCGGAGCTACTCCAGGAATAATGAAGCAGGTACATCCTTCCTGAGAAAGCTGGGAAGCAAGGAAGAGGTGCAGACTCTGGTTGACCAGATCAGGGAGGGCGGAAGCCGGTTCTACTTCTATCTGAATCCCGTCAGCGCCAATGCCGACCAGATTAACAAGAGAACAGAGGCGGCAAACAATCTTTCCAATATGGTGATTGAGCTGTCACGCAATAATATCATAATAATGTATCCCAATACTTATTTCTACCGCCTTGGCGAAGTGGGCAGACGGATTCAGAATGCCGGGAATTTACGCAGTTACGGTGAAATATCCGGCTTTGCCCTGGATGAATTGTCCTACCGTCTCTATGGTGATTTCACTTCGGGAAAGGAGAGTACGAGAGCTGAGAATCTGGTCCGTACGGTCTCTCTGGTGGAGCAGGCAGGGGGTGGGAAGAGGATGCCCTTATACAATCCGAATCAATATCTGTGGGGCTATACCTCGGAATTCTATAATGCCCCTTTATCCAGCGGGCAGTTCCTGTATGAGACGGACACGGTGCCGTTTTTGCAGCTTGTGCTGAAGGGAAGCATACCGCTCTATGCCGCGCCGCTGAATACCGGAACTTATTCCAAGGAGCGCCTGTTAAGACATATTGAATATGGCGTGGCACCTTCCTTCACGGTGACCCATTGTGAAAGCCTTGCGCTGCACCGTACGACTCAGGAGGACTATATTTCCACTAATTTCTCGGATTGGGAAAGCTATATTAAGGAAGCCTATGATACGATATCACAGGCCCTGGCAGGGGTGCAGGGAGAGACCATTGTACAGCACAGGGCATTGGAGGAAGGCTTTATCCGCGTCACCTACGGAAACGGGGTGAGGATTTATGTTAATTATACCGCGTCAGAGAAAACGGATGGAGCTGTCGCCGTTTCACCGGGCTGGTTCAAAGTCGTTGAAGGAAGGGGGTAGGGGAATGGTAAGAAAAGAAGGAGACACAAAGAAAAGAAGGATGCCGGCCATGACCAACCGACGCCGCGACGCACTGGCAGGACTCTTATTTCTCTCTCCATGGTTGATCGGATTTTTTGCTGTTACATGCTATCCCTTGCTCTATTCCATTGCCATCAGCTTTAACCAGGTGGCAATAAAGCCGGGAGTGATCCAGCTGGAGCCGGTTGGATGGGAGTATTACCGGCAGGCCCTGTTTGTTGATGCGGAGTATCCCACAAAGCTCATTACCTCTCTGGTCAATGTGGCC
>JAEWYQ010000074.1 GCA_023395555.1 Bacillota bacterium | reverse complement strand
TACAATTAAAAAACGCACCAGTTCCTATTTCTATGAGACTGTCAGGTAAAACGATCGACTGCACTGCATTACATCCATAAAAAGAACCATTTCCAATAGACGTCAGTACCGTACTGTCTATCGTTATCTTGGTGGTATTGAAAAAATTGTCTGTTCCCATCTTTGTTCCACCGAACACATAATTCCCTATCTTTGTTACGCCCTCTGCAATAACTATTTGTTTTATGTTTGTTCTGTAAGAATACCAGGGAGTAGATGCTACACTTGAGTAATCTGCCATTGCTCCATTTCCACTTTCGAGTGAAACCGTTAAAACACCACCATCATCTAATGTAACTGTCGTTTTTCCTGATGTCCACGTATATAACGTTGCCGCTTCAACAACTTTAGTTATGGGCATTACAATTCCAAAAGCTGTAAGAATCATCAAAGATAAGAGTACTATTTTTGCAAATAGTTTAGTTTTCATTTTGGCCTCCATAAATTAGGTTTGGAATATAAATGTACATTATTGTATTATGTGTAATTTCTTGTAATAATTATATTATATTTACTATATATTGTCAACTGAGTAATTTTTTTGTAGAATTTGTATAATTTTTAAAACAACTAAGACACCCTAAGCAGAGCATATGGCTTATTCATATGTCGATTTATGTATCAAAAGCTAGCTTCTGATATCCTTGCTCTTTTTAATAAAAATTATATTAACGTTACTTTGGCACAAAAAAAGAAGGCCCCAGCTTACATTGAGAACCTTCTGTCTTATACCTTATGCCAAAATCGCCTTGTCGTTTGCAAACTCCTGTCCTGATACTGCCTCAAACTGGTGCATCAGATCCGCTACCGTGAGTTTCTTCTTCTCTTCCCCTGTGATATTTAAAATAACCTTTCCGTCATGCATCATGATTAAACGGTTGCCATGGGCAATGGCATCCTTCATATTATGGGTAACCATCAATGCCGTCAGACGATTCTCCCCAATGACCTGATCCGTGACACGGAGCACCTTCTCCGCGGTTTTGGGGTCCAGGGCAGCGGTATGCTCATCCAGCAGCAGAAGCTTCGGCTGCTGCAGGGTCGCCATCAGCAGAGTCAGCGCCTGACGCTGGCCGCCGGACAGGAGCCCAACCTTTGCGGTCATCCGGTTTTCCAGACCCAGATCCAGTATTTTCAGCAGCTCACGGTATCTCTCCTTCTCCTGCCGGGTAATTCCCCAGCCAAGGGTTCTTCTCTTGCCGCGCCGGGCGGCCAGCGCCAGATTCTCCTCGATCTCCATGCTGGCGACGGTTCCCGTCATAGGATCCTGGAAGACGCGGCCCAGAAAGCCTGCCCTTTTATGCTCCGGCAGACCGGTGATATTCTGTCCGTCCAGAAGAATCGCCCCGCTGTCTACGGGCCAGACACCGGCAACGGCATTTAACGTCGTGGATTTACCGGCGCCGTTGCCTCCGATGATGGTACAGAAATCTCCCGGCTCCAGATGGAGATCCACCCCATTCAGAGCTGCCTTCTCATTAATGGTACCCAGATTAAAGGTTTTATGAATGTCTATGATATTCAGCATATTTATTCCTCCTTCTCCTTTCTGGCCTTCAGCGCAGCCAGGGAAGCCTTTGCCGTACGGCCGAAGGAGTTCTTGCTCCTGCCCTGGAGATAGGGCACCGCAAGGAATATGGCTACAATAATTGCGGTAAACAGCTTAAGGTCATTGGAATTCAGCTTCAACCAGAGCACTATATTTACAACAACATAATAGATAATGCCGCCCATAATAACAAAAATCAGACGGATCGCAAAGTTCATATGCTTTCTTAACAGGCTTTCTCCCAGTACTTCTCCGATAATTACGGCAGCCAGGCCTATGACAATGGCTCCCCGGCCCATATTGATATCCGCAAAGCCCTGATACTGTACCAGCAGCCCGCCGGACAGTGCCACCAGGCCGTTGGACAATGCCAGTGCCAGAATCTTGGTAAAATTAATATTAATGCCGTTGGCCTTGCTCATGGAAGGATTGCTTCCCGTTGCCCGTATGGAGCTGCCCTGCTCGGTGCCGAAATACCAGTACAGCAAAGCGATCAAGGCCGCCGCAAAGAGCGCGCCCACAAAAATTGACCTTACAGGGGTCATAAGAGACACCATCAGGTTATATTTCTGAGCACTTAAGGCTTTATTAGCAGACATACCCATGATATGCAAATTGACCGAGTACAGGGCAATCTGGGTCAGGATACCGGAGAGAATCGGCGGAATTCCAAGGACGACATGCAGCAGACCGGTAGTCAGACCGGCCGTAACTCCCGCCAAAGTGGCAGCAAGCAAAGCCACGGGAAGCGGCACTCCCGCCAGAACCAGCATTACCGTGACCGCGCCCCCTGTGGCAAAGGAGCCGTCAACCGTCAGATCCGCAAAGTCCAGCAGCCGGAAGGTGATATATACGCCAAGGGCCATAATACCCCAAATAATACCCTGAGCAATGCTGCCAGGAAGGGCATTGAGTAAATTCATTGGATCAAGGCTTGCAAAATAATTCATTTTTCTCCTCCTCATATAATAGCTTTAAGGGGTGCCGGTTATCACGGGGCACCCCTTTTTTGATCACTCCAATTGCTTCTGCCGATTATTTCACCTCAATGGGGGCATAGCTGTCAGGAATCGTAACTCCCAGCTTCGCGGCACGGTCAGCCATATATTTGTATGTAGTGCTGGGGGAATACTGAACCTCCATTGCAGATACATCAGCGCCGTTTACAAGGATTTCATAAGCCATCTCACCGGTTGCATAGCCCAGTTCATAATAGTCGATGGATAAAGTGGCCACTCCGCAGCCCCTGCAAATACCTTCCTCACCGGTTACAATGGGAACTCCCGCAGGCTCCGCAACATTATTAATGGCTTCCGTGCAGGAAGCAGCCGTGTTGTCCGTAGGAATAAAGATGATATCGCTGTTGGAGCAGGCATTCTGTGTAACAGAAGCCACATCATTGGAATCCGCAAAGGTATATTCCGTACAGGTATAACCCATCTCTTTCAGATATCCCTGAATGGTAGCAGACTGATACTTTGAATTGGGTTCTCCGGAGCAGTAGAGAATACCGATCTTCTTTACATCGGGGAACAGCTCCTTAATCATCTCTGCCTGCTTGTCCAGAGGAGCGAGGTCCGCGGTGCCTGACACATTCATGCCGGTTACTCCGGTCCAGTTATCAATGTCCAGCGCCGTGGCATAATCCGTAACAGAGGTTCCCAGAATGGGAATCGTGTTGGTTGCAGAAACGGATGCCTGGAGAGCCGCCGTGGCATTGGCCATAATCAAGTCATATTTGCTGGAAACGAACTGGTTCGCGATTGTGGCACAAGTGGGAGAATCCCCCGCAGCATTCTGTTCATCAAATATAATCTGATTGCCCAGCTTCCCGGTTAAGGCATCCCGAAATCCTTTGGTTGCGGCATCCAGCGCTTCGTGCTGAACTAATTGCAGGATTCCTACGTTATAAACCGTCTTCTCATCCTTCTGACCGTCATCTTCCTTGCTCTCCTGGCCTCCTGCCGGTTTCTCGCTTCCGGGCGTCTTGGTGTCCGGGGTCCCGCAGGCGGCAAGGCTCAGAACTAAAACAAATGCTGACATCAATGCTACTATCTTTTTCAAAAAAACTACCTCCTCATAATCTGTACACTCTTATTTGTGCCGTGCTGATCTCCATAGTGTTTGTTCAGCACCATTTGCTTTCGGCACTCCTTCGCTTTAAAGCTTTAAAGCTTTTAATGGATAAAGTCTACTATTAAAATGAGGATTCGTCAACAACTTTTTTCTTCCATCTATCATTTTCTATCATTTTATTATCTGCAATTTTAATTTGCTAATATTCTCTTTCAATCTCCTGTACTCTCTGATACAGGAACTCGTTGGCCGGTACATATATATTATGCCGTTTGGCCAGCTCAATCACGGTGCCTGCAAATAGCTCCACCTCGGAAGGCTTCCTGTTAATCCGGTCCTGTCCCGTGGAAGGTGTCCCTGTGGGACTGAGGGTTTTCGTAAGCTCGATGTACTGATTCAGATCCTTTTCCGAAAGAGCCACTCCCTCTGCATTGGCAAGGGCAATCACTTCTCTCATGGCAGCAATCGTGGTCCGGTTCGGCTCTCCAGGCTCCAACACTCCGGCGTAGGTTGTCCCATAGACCATACAGGTCTGATTCACACCTACATTTAACATAAACTTTCCCCACATCCGGTACAGAATATCCTCTTCCACAACATGGGGCAGGTTAATTTTATGAAGAAATGCCGCCAAACAATCCAGTTTTTCTCTCAGCGCCTCATTGATGATGCCGATCCGCAGCTGTCCCATCTGGGTGTAGGTCAGTTTATTACCGAATTTCATAGCATCCATACCCTGTGCCACAGTGTGAATTACCTTATCCATACCGAACCGCTCACCGATAATCCCTTCACTGGATATCCCGTTCAGCACGGATATAATGATTGTATCCGGCCCGATACAATTTTTTATTCTATCCAGGGCATCCTCCAGCCCGGTATATTTCACAGCGACAATCAGCAGATCGGCAGGCTTCGCCTGGGTATCCAGGGTCATATGAAATCGGAATTCCTCCTCATTGCAGTAGACAGGCTGGTTCCCATACTTTTGCAGGCGGCTCTCCTCCATAATGAAGTCTACCGCTTCCATTCCCAGATGCTTTACGATATGGGAACCGTATAACACTCCTAATGCTCCCATTCCAATAATACTTACCTTGTTAATTTCCTTCATACCGACTGTCCTTTCTCTTTATTCCAAAAGCAAAAGCTTATCCTCCGGCAGATAGAGATATCCCGGCATACCCTTTTGCTCCAGCTCCTCCATCTGATTCTTAGGCACGATAAAACACAGCGGTTCCTCGGCGTCCTCTGCCGCCTGCTTCAGAAAAAACTGCTCCTCAAAGGGCAGGGAACCTCGTCCCGCCAGCTGGAACGGGATATAATTCTCCTCCGGCTTGTCCCACCGGGGAATAAAATCATGGGCGCGGATTCCGACATAAGCCGTTTCCGACCGTATCTCCTGCCGCAGACATAACCGCACTCCCCAGTATACCGCCTCCAGGGTATGGCTGTCAATACGCCGTGCGGGAGACAGATTCTTGCAGCCGGTAAGTCTTGCCGCCTCCGCCTTGACAGGCCGGCGAAAAACCTCCTCCGTATTCCCGGCAACCACCGTCCTGCCCTGGCTGATCACCAGAAGCCTCTCCGAGAAACGATACACCTCATCCCGGTTGTGGGTGACCATCAGAACATCTCCATGGTAATCCGCAAGGCTTTCCAGCAGCTGCTGCTGTAAAATATCCCTTAAGTAGCTGTCCAAAGCGGAAAATGGTTCATCCAGCATAATAATATCCGGATCACTCACCAGCATTCTGGCCAGTGCAACCCTCTGCTGCTGGCCGCCGGACAGCTCCGAAGGATAGCGCTTCCTTAAACCGTCCAGCCGGTACTGGGCTATCTTTTCGGCAATGATCTGCCGCTTCTCCTCCTTGGAGGCCTTAATTGCAATCCCGATATTCTCTTCTACGGTCATCGTGGGAAAAAGGGCGTAATTCTGGAACAGATACCCCACCTTACGCTTCTGCGGGGACAGGTTGATCTTGTGTGCGGCGTCAAAGAGCACCTTTTGATTCAGCACAATACGCCCTTCGTCAGGGCGTTCAATTCCCGCAATGCATTTCAGGGTCATGCTCTTGCCGGAGCCGGAGGCTCCCAGGATTCCCAGCCTCTGATTCTCATTATCAAATTCCACCTCAAGGGTAAACCCCTTGAGCTTTTTCTTAATTGCAACCTCTAATGACATCTTTTCCTACCACCGTTTTATATTTTTCATGCCCATTGCCGCCAGCAGATTCATCGCCCATATGATAACAAAGGAAATGACGCTGATAACTATTACCCAGAAGCCTGCCGTTGTATAGTCCCCATCCTGGATTACCATGGCGATTCTCTGGGAGATGGTAGCCGTCTTCCCCGGAATATTCCCGGCCAGCATGGATGTCGCTCCGTACTCTCCCATGGCTCTCGCAAAGGTCAGAATGGTTCCGGAAGCAATTCCGGGACCTGCCGCCGGCACAACCACCTTCCAGAAGATCATAATATCCGGTATACCCAGCGTCCTTGCGGCATACACCAGATTCACATCCACCTGCTCAAAGGCGGCCCTGGCATTCCGGTACATCAGCGGAAATGCAATCACTGTCGCCGCAACGATACAGCCCAGCCAGCTCTGGATTACCTTGATATCCAGGGTATTATACAAAAAAGAGCCCAGAGGCCTTCTGAGGCTGAACAGCAGCAGCAGATAAAAGCCCACTACCGTCGGAGGAAGAACCATGGTAAGAGTCAGAAAGCCATCCGCGGCAGCCTTCATTCTGGGCCCCGCATGCAGCACCTTTCTGGCCGCGTAGACGCCCAGGAAGAAGGAGATCACCGTGGCAACCGCTCCTGTCTTCAAAGATATCATCAAAGGACTCCAATCCAGCCTTTGAAACAGCCGAAGCAAATCCTCCATCCCATTCCCCTCCTGTCTTAATTCTTTTCTTTATTCCTTGCCTGCAGGCCTTTATCCTCTCTTACTGTACATTTGTGTCAAAATAATATTTATCTAATATCGTTTTTGCCTTATCGGATAGGATGAACTGGTAGAAATCATCCGCAGCCTGGGTCTGAGTCTTGCTTGCTTCCTTATTGGTAACTCTGCATACCGGATAAATGATATTGCCTGTGAGGTCGTAGCTCACTGTCTCCAGAATGGTCAGCTGATCCTCGAAGCCAAAGGTGTCGGAGTAATAGGTGGTGCCTACCTCGCTGGCATCCTCTACCACAGCGGTTAATACCTTACTTACATTACCTTCTTCACTGATTTCCACACCGCCCAGAGCATCCGATACTTCCTGGGTGGTAATCTTGGAAGAGTCGTCGCCGGCTCCCAGAATTCCAAGGGCAATCAGCGCCTGTCTGGTGTATCTTCCTGCAGGTACGCTGCCATCTGCCAGAGCAATGCTCTTCGCCTTGTCCAGATCGCCGAGTCCGGTTACCGCTGTACCGCTTTCCTTGCGTGTAATTACCACCAGCTGGTTATTCAACACGTTCTTTCTCGTTCCTTCGATCACCTGTCCGCCCTTCTCCAGCTCATCCATCTGCTTCTGTGCCGCGGAGAAAAAGATATCACAGGCAAAGCCTTCCTGAATCTGGGTTAATAACTTTCCTGAGCTGTCTGCATTGAATATGATCTCCGTGTTGGGATGCTCCTTGTTGTATTCCGCAGCAATCTCCGTCATAACCGTTTTGAGGCTGGCAGCGATAAACACCTGGATCTGTGCCTTCTCTCCCTTTGAGCTGCAGCCGCCCAGCATGCTGACACTTACTGCTGCCACCAACAGTAAAGCAATAACTTTTCTTTTCATGATTTTAAATCCTCCCTTTATTTTATTGTAGACAGCGGAACCATTTGCCCCTCTCTTGCTACCCGCCAATGCTGCCTATGGACCGCTTCTCATCCCGGTCCGTCTTCTTCTGATGAAAATGATGCCCTGCCGGTTTACACAATATTTCCTCCTGTATGGTCCGTTCCAGCTCCTCCTCCGATATTCCCTGACGCAGCAGGTCTTTGAGATTTAACCTCCCTTCGTACTGAAGACAGGTCTTTAAGATTCCTTCCGAGGTCAGCCGGATTCGATTGCAGCTGCCGCAGAATTTATGGGAAATGGCGCTGATAAAACCAATCTTCCCTTGAAAGCCCGCCAGCTCATAGTATCTGGCCGGGCCATTGCCTATGGTCCGGCGCAGAGGCGACATGCTCCCATAGACCTCTTCCAAAATTCCTTTTATATACTCCTCATTACAAGGGTTATAATCGGAACCGCTCCCGATAGGCATCAGCTCGATGAACCGTACGGAGAGCCTGCGCCCCCTTGCCAGTTCCGCCATGGAAATAATGTTATCCCGGTTGCTGTCAATGGGCACACAATTTATTTTAACCGGTATCTCAGGATAGAGGAGAGCCTCCTCAATTCCTTCCATTACCCGGCTATAGCAATCCCGTTTTGTAATCTCCCTGTATTTCCCGGGGTCCCTGGTATCCAGGCTGATATTGATGGAGGTGATTCCCGCCTCCTCCAGCTCTTTCATCCTGCCCTTCAGAAGAACGCCGTTGGTCGTCAGTGTGATTTGTTCAATCTCCTCCATGGAGCGGAGCTGGCGGACAATATCGGCCAGATCCCTTCTCATCAAAGGTTCTCCTCCCGTAAGCTTGATCTTCTTAATCCCGTTTCTGGCCATGACCCTCATGATGGCGGCAATTTCCTCCCGGGTCATAAGCTCTTCTTCCTTCAAAAAACACTTCTGAGCCTCCGGCATACAGTAATAACATCTCAGATTGCAATGATCTGTCAGGGAGATTCGGATATAATCAATATTTCGTTTCATGCCATCCTGCATCACCTTCACCTCTTTTCCTCTGCCTAAGGGCCTTCCAGGCTTCTCAGAATAATCCCTTTCCCATCCGTCAGCGGGCACATTCGCCCGCATCGCCCTTTAGGATTTCCAAGCCATGCTTCAGCTCCCCTATAATATAGGTCAGGCTTTCCTCCACTGCTTTGGGGCTTCCCGGCAGATTCACAATCAGCGTCCTCTTCCGGATGCCTGCGACTCCCCGGCTCAGCATGGCACGCTTTGTTATGGTCATGGAATAAGCCCGCATCGCCTCCGGAATCCCCGGTACCATGCGCTCTGCAACAGCGGTTGTCGCCTCCGGCGTCACATCCCGCCGGGAGAAGCCCGTTCCGCCTGTGGTCAGAATCAGATCCACCCTGTTCTCATCACAAAGCTCCTTCATAGCCTCCTGCAGCAATTCCATATCATCGGGCAGTATCCGGTAATACGCCACTTCATAGCCGTGCTCACTGACAATGGCCTTGATCCTCTCACCGCTGGCATCCGCTCGCTCGCCGATGCTCCCCTTATCACTCGCCGTTATAATTCCTACTCTATACAATCCGCATTTCATCTCCAATCCCTATGGTGCCTCCCTGCAGTACCCTTGCAAAGATACCCTGCTTCGGCATAATGCATTCGCCCATTTTCTCGTAAATCTGGCAATGGTTATGACATTCCTTCCCGATCTGGGTGATCTCCAGAAGGACCTGGCCGCATTGCAGCCGGGTTCCTACGGGCAGGGCTGCAAAATCAAAGCCCTCCACCACCAGATTCTCTCCAAAGGCGCCGTCCTCTACCTCTGCCCCTCTGGCATTGAACTCCTCTATCTTCTCATAGGACAGCAGACTTACCTGTCTGTGCCAGTTACCCGCATGAGCATCCCCTTCGATGCCATGCCCGGCAAGGAACCTGGCCTCCTTCACATTCTTCTTCTGCGTGCCCCTGGCTTCACTGATGCACACCGCTCTTACAATTCCCCTGCCGCCTTTGTTGTTCATAACATCCCCGCTCTTTCCTCCCGTTTTCCGGTAGAGATAGACCTCGCCGATTACCATGGTCTTATCGATGGCCTTACACATATCATAAATCGTCAGAAGAGCGATATTCGCCCCGGTGAGAGCCTCCATCTCCACTCCCGTCTTGCCGGTGGTCTTTACCAGGCAGGTAGCCTCCACCTCCAGAACCTCTTCCTTCAGTTCAAAGTCCACACTGCATTTCTCAAGGGTAAGGACATGGCACATGGGAATCAGCTCCCAGGTCTTCTTTGCCGCCATAATTCCGGCCACCCGCGCGACTCCCAGAACATCCCCCTTCTTTGAGGTTCCCTCCTTAATTGCCGTAAATACCTCCCGGCTTACCCGGATCGTACCCTTGGCAACGGCCGTCCTCTGGGTGCTCTCCTTCTCCGACACATCTACCATGACCGCATTTCCGCTCTGATCAAAATGGGTTAATTCTTTCATCCGAACACCTCCTTTTAAGCGCCGAAGCCACAATTCGGATAGGTGCATACCTCACAGTTCACACACTGGCCTCCATGGGCCAGAGCGATAAAATCCTCTCTTGTAAGGCGTTCACCTGTCAGAAGCCGGGGAACCACCAGATCAAAGATGGATCTTCTGGCGTACATAACACAGCCGGGAAGCCCTACAACCGGGACACCCCTCACGTAAGAAAGCAGGAACATCGCGCCAGGAAGCACGGGCGCACCGTAGGTGACGAACTCACCGCCCAGGCTTTTGATGGCGGAGGGAGTCATATCATCCGGGTCCACGCTCATTCCGCCGGTTACTTCAATCAAGTCCGCCCCCTGCTCCAGGAAATATTCAATGGCCTTCACAATCTCTTCCTTCTCATCCCCGGTAAAGATCTGACCCAGCACCTGGGAATTCGTTTCCTTGGCCTTATCTTTTAAAACCGGCCCGAATTTATCCGTAATTCTGCCTTCCTTGACCTCGGAACCGGTGGTTACGATTCCGATTTTGGTGACAGGGTAAGACCGGACCTCCACAATGGGGCCTTCCTGGCGGCAGATTTCCTCAAAGGCCTGCAGCCTCTCTTCCTCCACTACCAACGGGATGACACGGCAGCCGCCGATCAGCTTCCCTTCCTCTGTCTGCTTATCGCCGTGGATGGTGGCAAAGCAGATATTACCCAGGGCATTGATCCGGTAGAGAGCTTCCCGGTTAATCTTCACAATTCCCCGATGCTTGGAACGGAACTCAATCTTGCCCTCCTTGACCTCGGAGAAGACCAGTCCCGCACCGCAAGCCGCTTTGATCATCCGTACCGCCGCATCGTTCTCATGGACAAAGCCCTGTTCCAGGTTCCAGACATAAATATGCTTTTTCCCGATATCAAGCAGCTTCTCGATGTCCTTTTCTTCAATAACATGCCCCTTGCGAAACGCCACACCCTTGCGTTCTCCGGGGATGATCTCTGTTAAATCATGGCATAGCACCATTCCAATTGCATCCTGTACTCTGACTTTCTCCATTCATAACCTCCATCGCTTTTTACAGCAGCACCCCTCCGGGCTCTATTCATGTAATTGTGTAATAATGCAGGAGTAAGGGCACAGGCCTTCGGCAATGCTTACAGCCTGGTTTTTAAGTCCTTCCTCATCCGCTTGATTTAATATAACGACTCCCGGAATTCCTCCCGGGAGGAAATGCTTCCTAAGGTAACCCTGCTCCAGCATCCTGCGGATGTCCTCCGGCTCTATTCTGTGGTCCGGCGCCGCCTGCAGCAGCTCTCTGACCAGCTCCGCCCTATGGCAGCATTCGAACAGCGGTCTGCCAATACCCCGCAATCCCGCCAGTACAAGAAGAAGCTCCGTCCTCTCCGGTATCACCGGCTCATGGTCCGCCGGAAGCTTCAGCGGCAGACGTTTGGAGCCATCCGCTTCCACCAGCACAAAATCCGCCAGTTCTGCCATCCGTTCTAATTCTTCCGCCTCCGGGCCGGTTATCCTCCCCTCCCCGGCAGGCCTTCCTGCCATTACAACGGAGTTCTGCTCCATCAGCCTCCGGACTTCCTCCGCGGAGGCCGCCAGGGCTCCAGGCTCCCGGAACATATGGGTGGTGGTGGTAATGATGACGCGCTTTCCAAGAGCCTCCAGCTCTTTTGCCAGCCGGAAGATTACCGAGGTCTTTCCTCCTGCGCCAACCACGGCCACACATCCCCTGTCAGGCCAGACCGGCCTTAAGGCTTTCAGCAGGCTGTCCGCTTCGGCCCACTCCCTGTTATTCTGATACCAGACTCTCATAACCGCCGTACCACCCGCCTTTATCATATTACTATTTCATAGATGCTGTCATAACCCAGCTTCTTTTCTGCCATCAGCGCCTCTAAAGCCATTCTTGAAGCTATCGCTTCCTTCCAGGCAAGCCCGCAGCCGGCGCTTATCTCCCTGGGGACGGGGATCAGCCGCCCGCCAAAGCCTGCCTCTCTGGCCGTCTGTTCCAATTGCATGGCCTCGGTGGTGGTCCGAAAGGTAACAACACATTGCAGCTCTTTTGGTCTCATCGATATTCTTCCTCCAGAATTCTCACGGCAGCAATAGCTTCCTGAACCTCCTCCAAGGTATTCCAATGGGAAAAGCTAAAGCGTACCATGCCCTGCTCCCTAGTTCCCATTGCCTCATGCAGCAGGGGCGCACAATGGACGCCCGCCCTGGTAGCAATCTGAAATCGCTGGAAGAGTTCATCGGCAATCTCTCCCGACGCAGTCTCCCCTATGTTCAGCGAGACTACGGGCACCCGAAGAGCCGCTTCATAATCTCCATAGAGATGAACTCCCGGAAGCCGCTTCACACCATCCACAAAGTGCTCCGCCAGCTGCCTGGCCTTGTTATAAATATTAGTAATACCGTATTCTTCAATATACTCACAGGCCGCCAATAACCCTGTTATTCCGTGGAGATTTCCGGTTCCTGCCTCCAGCGCTTCGGGAAGCTGCGGCGGCATTCCTCGGGAGAAGCTGTCCCTTCCCGTTCCGCCCACCTTCAGCGGAGCCGGATTGCAATCCTCGCCCAGAACCAGCACACCGGTTCCCTGGGGGCCCATCAGCCCCTTGTGACCGGAGCAGCACAGCGCCGAAATCCCCAGCAGCTGCATATCAATGGGCAATAATCCGGCCGTCTGGGAGGCATCCAGAATAAGCTGTAAATGATGCCTGGCACAAAGTTCGTGGATGCCTTGAAGATCATTCCCATTTCCTGTCACATTGGATGCATGGGTCAGTATCACCGCCTTCGTATTCTTTCTGACAGCCGCCTCCATTTGCCCCGGCTCCAGCCTTCCCTTTTCATCCAGGGGCAGTACGGTGATTTCCACTCCGCGCTTTTCCATCAGATACAGCGGTCTCAGCACGCTATTATGTTCCATGGCCGTGGTAATGCAATGATCCCCCGGCCCTAAGATGCCCTGTATTACTATATTCAAACTCTCTGTCGCATTCGAGGTGAACACCACTCCCGACGGATCTCCCTCCGGCAATCCTCCCGCATGGAACATGGACGCGAGAGCCTTCCTTGTCTTAAAAACAATTCTCCCCGCCTCCAGGGATGCCTCATGCGCTCCCCTGCCGCTGTTACCGGCTCCCATCAGGGAACGGTATACCGCTTCCGCCACGGCCTTCGGTTTATGATAGGAAGTTGCCGCATTGTCCAGATAGATCATAATCTGCTCCCTCTTCCCAGGATAAGAACCGCCTCCAATACCCCGCCTCCGATGCATCTTGCTTTGTCCGATATGGTAAAGCTGTTCTCTCTTTCACTTTCCCGCGGATCAATATCCGCTATCTTAAAGCCGGCGGGTACCTCAAAGCCGTCCCGCAGAAGACCCCGGATCATTCCGTCGATAGAAGCCGGCACTGGCTGCCCATCGATCCTTGCGATGGTCTCTCCCTTTCTGACCGTGTCACCGATCTTTCTTTGGCAGACCATTGTTCCGGCACAGGGGGAATAGATCACCCTCTCCCTCCCGAAGCCTCCGATTATCCCGGGAATTCCTGTATTCGGCATGGCACTTCCCTGAAATAAAAGTCTTCCCAGATTATGCCCGCGCATGGTCTCAATCACCACGTCCACATCCTGACCTGCGGCAAATCCGGGGCCCAGGGCAATGGTGACAGGCGCCATGGCTCTGGTAGTGCCGATATTCCTCTTTGCCAGAATCCCGTCAACCAATGCCAGCGGGCGAACCTTCTCCAGCAGGGCACAGGATGGATCCACCATTACCGCCACCTTACCCTGACTCAGGATATCCCAGGCTTCTTCCAGGGTGTCCGCACGCATCGCGGTGATATCTTCCACCGTCTGGCTGCCCTCATACACCGCTTCGCACAGCGACACCTGCCTCCGAATCGCCGACGGCCGCTCCGACTCTGTGGCAATCACTGAAAAGCCTGCCCGGTGGAGCTTCTGTATCGTTCCGGTTGCAATATCTCCGGCACCTCTTACTATAATCAGCTTTTTATCTGACATGAAATACCCGTTCTCCTTCCGTCTGTTACGGCTTTATCACCTTTCCCGCCTCGGTAAGCTTCTGGGCAATGGCGTACATATTCGTAACGGTTCCGGCCCCCAGCTTCTCGGCAAGCTGATAATGATTCAGGCAGGTTCCGCAGGCCAGTATCTCCACTCCCTGCTCCTCCAGAAGCTTCAGATCCCCAAGGGATTCGGAGCCTTCCACCGCCAGCTTTACTCCGCTGTTATAGAAAAGAATGGTCTGAGGCAGTTTTTCCAATTCGGTCAGCGCATAGATAAAACCCTTCATAAGAATGCGGCCCAGCTTCTCATCTCCCTCTCCCATTTTATCCGAGGAAAATACAACCACCAGGTTCCCTGCTGCCATATCCGGGCACATATAGGGGCCGGCTGCTTCCTCTCCCGGATCCGTCGCCTCCGTTACGGTAAGTGTAACCAGATACAGACGGTCCTCCTTTTGTTCTGTTTCAACCGCAAGCTTCTTCTGCTCCGCCAGCTTACTGAGATTTTGCACTGCAATGGCATTATCCACCAATACCTCCAGCACATCCTCCTTCTTTAAACCGGCCAGAGCCTTCTTGGTCTCTACCACCGGAAGCGGACACGCTTTTCCTTGAAAGTCTAAATTTATTTTCATTCAACCCGTCTCCTGTTTCTGTTTTTTATATTTTATTTTATGGAATAATCCGTTATCGAACTAAAATTTTATTTCCATTCTTTCCTGTAACCGTACCGACGATACCGCAGGGCAGTCCCAACTCCTCCAGCTGCGGGACCAGCTGACCGGCTGCCTCCCGCGAAAGGCTGATCAGCAGTCCCCCGGAGGTCTGAGGATCAAACAACAATTCCTCCATCGCGAAAGGAACCCCCTGAAACTGAACCCGTCCGCCTGCATGATTCCGGTTCCTCTGCGCCGCTGCCGTGATATAAAACTCCTTAGCATAGCGGAGCGCCTCGCGTATATACGGAAGCTGCATAGTGTCGATAACAGCTCCTAATTCTTCCCCCAGCATCTCATTCAAATGCCCCAGGAAGCCGAAGCCTGTAACATCGGTGCAGGCATGCACCTCGTATTGACGTGCCAGCTCCGCGGCGTATTTATTCAAGGTCGTCATGGAGCGCACCGCCAGCTCATAGGCAGCTTCACTGCATTGCTTCATGCGCCGGGCACTGCATACAATTCCTACCCCGAGGGGCTTGGTCAGCACCAGCGCGTCCCCCTCCCGGCAGGTATTGTTCTTATATATCCGGTCCGGGTGAATGATGCCGGTTACCGAAAGGCCGTACTTAACCTCCGAATCCGCAACGGAATGTCCGCCGGATAATACTCCCCCCGCTTCCAACACCTTCTCACTGCCGCCCTGCATAATCCTTCCCAGGATGTTCAAATCCATTTCCTCCGGAAAGCATACAATATTTAAGGCTGTCTTGACCTCCCCGCCCATGGCGTAGATATCCGAAAGGGCATTGGCTGCCGCAATCTGACCGAAGGTATAAGGGTCCTCCACCATGGGAGGAAAGAAATCCAGAGTCTGGACAATCGCAAGATCCTCCGTCAGCCGGTATACCGCCGCATCATCGGAGCTGTCAAACCCCACCAGAAGATTGGGATCCGTTCCTCTTGGCAGCTTTTCAAGGACGGAAGCCAGTATTCCCGGCCCCAGCTTGGCAGTACATCCCCCGCCCCTGCAAAATATGATTTCCTCTGACATAAGCCTCACTTCCTCTCCGCAAGCTGTCTTGCACCTGTATGAAAAATCCTGGAACATGCGTCGGACTATTCCAGGAAGTCTCTATTATCTTTATTGGGTACGAATATCAGTTATCTCTATTTTAAATTTAAATGTCCCCGGATGCAAATTGTTTGGAAAAACAACTCGCTCGGATGGTCTGCCGATGCTAAGCCTCGTCCTGGGTCAAGAAAATCCGTGCAAATTCTTCCTGGGTAAAGCTCTTCACCCGCTGCTCAAACAGTTCAAAATCACGAAGAAGCTTTCCCCCTTCCCTTGTCAGGCAGGTCTTGCCTCCCCGGTTTCCGCCCTGCTGCCTTGTGATCACCTTATATTGCACCGCTTCCTCCAGCGCATTCAGCATATGCCAGGCCTTGCTGTAGGAGAGCGCCATGGCCTTACAGGCACTCTTTACAGAGCTTGTCTCATGAATCAAGGTCAGCAGCAGCTTCGTCTTAGCATCAAAAAACAGGCTTTCCTTTTCCAGGCTAAGCCTTACATAGGGATGAAAGATATCCGTATTATGCTTCCGGATCAACTCCGATTTATGTTCCAGAGGATCAATATCCTCAATAATACCCGCATCCTCCACCTCAAGGAATTGTCTCCGCACCCCCGCCTCCGCCAGGGCCCCAGGCATCCCTCCCTCCCCCTCATAGTCCAGAAGCAGGGGAATAATATCGGAGGAAATCAATGTAGGATGCCCTATCCTGTGCTGATAGACAGGGGATACCGCCTTTGCGCCGCAGGCCATCATCTTCTTTAAAGTATCCGGGCTGAACAGGGGGATATCAACGGGAGTAAACATCACCTTGTCACATTTATCCTGCAGATAGTCCAATCCTATTTTCGCCAGGTGAAACAGCTGGGACTGCTCATAATGCTCCTTATGGAGAAATATCACCCCGTAATCACAGAGCTCGCGTTCTATCTCCTCGGAATCAAAGCCCGTAATGATAACCACCGGATCAATTCCCGCAACCTGAAAGGTCAGCACAATTCTCTTAATTGCAGAAATCGAACCAATCTGCAGCAAAGAACTCGTCTGTTCCTTCCGGATTATCTTTTTCGCGGCCGATATAATGCCGGCCGTTCTGTCTGCTTTATCCAACATCCCGTTTCCCCTCCGCGTGATATAGACTTTCCAGTATATCCCTAGGTATATTTTTATATCGGCAGAGGGAAAAAGTCAAGTACTCTTCTGGTTACAGCCCCCGTTCAAAACACCCGTTTCCGACAAAATCAAAGAGGATCCTGTCCCCCTTCGTAAAGCGGTACCGTATCCTGGCGGCTACACTTTCATAGACGGTGCGCTTCATCCTTCCCTGCACCGGCGCAAGAAGGGAATGCTCCCGCAGATCCAGCACCTTTACCCACAGACTGTACTCCCCCTGCTGTACCCACAGCTCGTCCGGGCCGACCTTTTTTATCTTCACGCCCAGATAGGTGGCAAAACGGTACTCCGTCCTCTGGTAATATACCACCCCGATACAGCCGGTAAAGGAAGCGGGGCCCAGCGGTATTTTAGCCACTGCTAACATAATACAATTATGTGTAATCTGCCACCAGCTGCATTGTGTCCAGAAATAGTCCTCCGGAAAGCCGTTTCCCCGGTCCCCCTCGATATAGCCCTGTCCAAAATCAAAGCTTTTGGGAATCCCATTGACCGTAATATGTCCTTCGATTCTGTGTGTCAGACTGTAAATGCTGTGACGGCACTGCATCCGCGGCACCAGGCAAAAAGGCCCCATAATATGGTATCTTAAAGGGGTTATGGCACGGTACTTTAACTGTCCCGTCACCGATAACCCCTCTGTTTGAATATTCAGCAGGATTCCCCTTGTTGTAAATATACTCTTTCCCACACGTACGGCCAGCTTCCTGGAAGAAACGGCAAACTCCTCATAGGGATAGAATACCTGATAAGCCTTCTCCGGTGTGATAACCTGGATGGAGGCGGAGGGAACCCCTTCCTCATCAATATGGCGGGCCGGAATCAGGGAAATCACATCCGTCCCCCGTTGGTTTTTAAAATACCAGCCTTCAAAATAACTGCATTTCTTTTTCTGCTTCATCAAAGAATACCTCCCTGGACTTAAGTGAGGTGCACGGCCATAAGCATGCGGCCCGGCTCATAACACTTCCAGGAATAGGATGAACCATTCTTATGAAAATATGCGGATCTATTACGCTTCTGTATCTACTTTGCTGGATTCCTTCTTCACAGCTGTCCTGGAATAGGCGCCGCTGCTGGTATAAATTCCGCTGGTAGCCTTCGCCGCATTTCCGATGCTGGCCGCCTTTTGTGATATCTTCGAGGAAAAGGAATGATAGCCGGTAAACAAGGATTTTAAGGTGCTGATATTGGCCTTCTTTAAATCATTCTCATCCAATTCCAGCTTATTGTCCTTGCCAACAGTAATCCCTGCCTCAGAGAGCAGCTTAGCATTTTCCTTCGTCATACCGGTCATCCAGGCCGCATGTCTGAGAACGCCCTTCGTATCGGAATTGCCTGCCTGCTCCACCATGTCGTTGTAATCCTTAACAAAGCTTTTCAGCGCCTTGGTAATAGCGGCCCAGTCATAATCCTCGGTAACGGTTTCCTTTCCATCCTCGCCCTTCACCGTTATCTTTTTCTTTTCCCAAAGAGATGCCGTGTTCAAAGCGTCCGCAGATTTCTTAAGAGCATCCGCGCTGCTCCTGGTAAGAGCAAGGCTCTGCGCCGTATCACCGGAAGCCGGGGCCGAGGACCCGTCCTCCTTTTTCACATCCTGCTTGGAATAATAAGCCTTCAGCAGCCTCTGATAGCTTCCGCTCCTGATGCTGGCATAATCCGATAAATTGATGCCGCTCATGGGAGAATTGGCGCCCGACGTGTTTGAAAATAAACCTGAATTGCGGTTGGTATTATATTGGTTGCCGAAAATATTAGATATCCCTGCCATAATAATCTCTCCTTATGATTTGTATTAATTAATCTATCCTTCATCCTTGTGCCCGTATATTTTCGTATATGTAATGAATAGAAACTTTCCGTTATCTATATCATCGGCTAAAACCCCTTATTTCTTTAGGTATAAATAGGTGTCAGGCACCATGGCGGCTTGTGATTTATGCTAGATATACCTCTAATTATTTGTTATAATGGTAAGTGTTGTAATAATTATATTTTAAGGAGGGAGATCATGAAGAGAATTGTATCATCCTTATTGATATTTGTAATGTGCTTGTCTTTATCGATGCCTATATCAGCAAGTGCCGCCACAATTAAAATCAGCAAGGCAAAGGCTACCATGGAGGTCGATTCAACACTTGTATTGAAGCTGAGCGGTACAGATGATAAAGTAGCCTGGAGCACGAGTAAAAAGACGGTTGCATCTGTTAGCAGCCATGGGGAAATTACTGCAAAATCACCGGGACAAGCTACGGTTACCGCTACTGTCAACAAGAAAAAGTACTCCTGTACCGTTACGGTTGTGGACAGTAATGCCGATAACGCAGTAACTGCTCCTTCGCCCAGCCCGACCCCAACACCAACTCCCACTAAGACGGTATCCTCAGACGAAAAACAGAACGAAAAGAGCATTACCGTATATGTAACTAAAACCGGTTCAAAATATCATAGGAGCGGCTGTCGGTATCTGAACAAAAGCAAGATATCCATAGATCTATCTTCTGCAAAATCCATGTACACGCCTTGCAGCGTTTGCAATCCTCCAAAATAATTATAACCCCGGCCAGCAATGATCGAAATAAATTATTTGTGTCCGTAACATCGCTGAAAACCTTGATTTTACACAAGAAAAAAGCACCGACCCAGCAGCTCCTAAGTCTGCCAAACCGATACTTTGTAAGTGCATCTCCAGGGGCTCGAACCCTGGACACCCTGATTAAGAGTCAGGTGCTCTACCAACTGAGCTAGAGATGCTCATGTGCTTGTCCTTGCTTTGTCTTCATCACCGGACGCAAGTGTTATTATATATAATCCAGAAACAAATTGCAAGTGTTTTTTTTATTTTTTTTGAAAAATCAAAAAACTGCTGTCAAATCCCTTGCAACCTTCGATGAAATGGGAAGAAAATTGTTGATTCCACAAGCTTTTCTTCCCATTTACACCGATTATCATCTTATTTGTGAGCATCCAGCTTTGCCTGAAGTTCCTGCTTCGACACCAGCCCGATGATTTTATCCACCGGCTCGCCGTTCTTAATGAACATCAGCGTGGGAATTGTCATGATACGATACTTTTCCGCAGTCGCCTGCTCCTGATCCACATTCAGCTTTCCAATCTTGAAGGTTCCCTTATATTCATCAGCCAATTCAGCTACAATCGGCGCAACCATCTTGCAGGGACCGCACCAATCCGCATAAAAATCCACCAATACCGGAATATCTGACTCTAATGCCTCTTTTTGAAAATTCGCATCTGTAAATTGAAATGCCATTTGTTTTCCTCCATTCCTCATCTCAGCCGGTGTCTTTATCCTGGTATGCAGCGCTGCTTTCCCGGTTCTCCGGTTAAGAATTCATCCTATAATTAACTAGTATCTCAACAATTGTTATTATTATGTGGTTACAAGGATATATTATATCAGTATCTACAAAAAAACAAGTATGAAAGGCTACTTTTTCTTTTTCTTCTTGGTACCTTTATTCAATATACCCGCTACTTCATCCCAGGACTTCTTTATTCTGAGAATCTTCCGGTCGACCTTCGGATTGGTTCCGGTAATCTTAGCAATCTGGGATTTCCAGCCCTTGCTCATAGCATCACCCTGTCTGCTTATTTATAACATTCTATGAACCATCGGCAGAATTAATCCCCCGGTAAGCTACCAATCTGTGAATTGGATTCCCCTCGGCAGAAAAACGCTCCTCATACTCCGTCATGATATTTCCTTCCATATGCTCACTGTGATGCAGATCATAAGTGACTTCCTTCAGCTTCCATCCCGCGGCCGCCGCCTCTTCCACAGAAAAATCAAAAAGCATACGATTATCCGTCTTAAAGATCACTTCTCCCTCTTGCTTCAGGCAGCGGTCGTATTTGGCCAGGAACTCTCTGCTGGTCAGCCTGCGCTTCGCATGGCGGTCCTTCGGCCAGGGATCAGAGAAATTCAGATAGATCCGGTCTATCTCATCCCTGTCAAAGATCTCACCCAGATATTCCGCGTCAAAGCGTATAAAATATAGATTTGGCAGTTCCATCTCCGCCCTTTTCTCCAGTGCCCGAAGCAATACGCTGGAATATTTCTCAATACCGATATAATTAATCCGGGGGTTGGCCGCAGCAAGCTCCATAATAAATTTCCCTTTTCCCATACCAATTTCCACATGCAGCGGGTGGTCATTGCCAAAGAGACTTTTCCACCGGCCCTTTTGCTGCTCCGGTTCATGGACTACCGCCTCATTGGCCGCAACCATTTCTCTCGAACCTCTTATATTCCTAAGTCTCATGTTCCTTCTCCATTCTGATGAAATACTGCGAATGATACGGAGTCCTTCGCGTCTCCTATTATAAAAGTAATCCACCGCTTCGTCAATTGTTCCTTTCGGTAAAAAAACTCCTTTGAAAACATTGGCTCATATAGTATAATGTCGACAGACATTATACTGCGCCGACCAGCGGGAGTGCGCATCATGGCACGCAGTGCCTAGCGTGAACACTTGTGTTCATGCTATAATGTCGACAGACATTGTATACTATGGATTGTGATATTAGGGAATAATCCGCATGAAAGGAGAACGGGAGAATGAAGGTAGTCGCAATTAACGGAAGCCCCAGACCAAGGGGAAATACTTATACCGCATTAAAAACCGTATGTGATGAGCTGGAGAAGCAGGAGATCGAAACGGAGATTCTTCATGTGGGCAATCTGGAGATAAAGGGCTGTATCGGCTGTAACCGCTGCCGGGGAGGCTATTGTGTCTTCTCCGACGAGGAGCTTCGTGCACTGGTGGATAAAATATATGCTGCCGACGGCATCCTATTGGGAAGCCCCGTCTACTACGCCAGCATTGCCGGCACCATGAAAAGCTTCCTCGACCGGTTATTCTACCCCAACCACGGCCGGCTGCGCTTAAAAATCGGCGCCTCCATCGCGGTTCCCCGGCGCAGCGGCGGTATCACCACCTTTGATCAGCTGAACAACTATTTTCTGATCTCAGAGATGCTCATCGCTCCCTCCTACTATTGGAATGTTATCCACGGCGGAGCTCCCGGCGAGGCGACCCAGGACGACGAGGGCATGAGCGTGCTGAGGAATTTGGCCAATAATATGTCCTGGATGTTAAAGATCAAGGATTACAGCAAGGCTGTTCTTCCTGAACCTGACCCAGTTTCAAGAAAGTGGACTAATTTCATACGCTAAACTTCCGCTTTGATATTTACACCGGACATCCCTTATAGTAAAATATTATCTGCTATTGTATTAAAGCTTCGGGTTCACCCCCGCTGAAATTCGTCCCTGTGATAAATCCACGTTACCCCAGGAGGTTTTTATGAAACGGCAAATAACTGCTCTTACGAGCTTAATTCTTATATTTCTGTCACCCTTGTTCTTTGCAGCTTCTGCGAAGGCTTCTTCCGTAGAAGCCGGCGAGAGCTGGCCGGAAGGGCCTCAGGTTTTTGCAGAATCTGCAATTGTAATGGAGGCCTCCACCGGACTTATCCTTTACGAGAAGAACATGGACGAGGTGCATTACCCCGCCAGTATTACCAAGATCATGACGGCCCTGCTGGCCATTGAGAACTCCAACCTGGGCGATATCGTTACCTTTTCCAAAAAATCTGTTTTTGATATCGATGTGGACAGCAGCCGCATCGGAATTGATGTGGGCGAGCAGCTTACCATGCAGCAGTGCCTCTATGCCCTTCTTCTGGAATCCGCCAATGAGGTAGCCTATGCCATGGCCGAGCATGTGGGCGGCACCATGGATGAATTCGCCAGGATGATGACGGAGCGCGCCCGGGACCTGGGCTGCAAAAATACGAATTTTGTCAACTCTCATGGCCTCCATAATGAGAATCATTATACTTCCGCTTATGATATGGCCCTGATCACCAGGGAAGCCATGAAAAATGAAACCTTCCGTAAGATTTTCGGAACCAGGACCTATCGGATTCCCCCCACTAATATCCAGTCTGAGACCAGGTACTGTGCTAACCATCATAAATTCATCCTGAAGCAGACCTACCATTACGATGACTGCATCGGGGGCAAGACAGGCTACACCTCCAAATCCAAATATACTTTGGTATCCGTAGCCAAGCGCGGGAATCTGGAATTAATCTGCGTCATTATGAGGGATGATACCAGCGCGCATCAGTATACCGATACCCAGAAATTATTTGACTTTGGCTTTGATAACTTCTCCGTTTACCCCATCGGAGATCAGGAGACAGCCCAGATACTGGATGAGTCCCCCATGTTCACCCGGTATAATCCCCTGTTGAGCAAGGCGGCCTCTCCCATCATTACAGATAAAAACGGATATTTGATTTTACCAAACAGCGCTTTTGCACCAGATGCCGTCAAGGAGATTACCTTCTATCCTCCCTCGGAACAGACTGCGGACCCGGACTCTAATAAGGTTATCGGGAAGATTTCCTATACCTATCAGGGGAAATATGTGGGCGGAGCGGACATCCTGTATCACAGTGCGGAATCACTCCGGCTGGCCCAGAGTCCACCCCCCGCCAAAGAAAACAACCCTACTTCCTCCCCTGAGGATCCCGTACCGGAGAAGGCTGAGAAAAGCCTTCGCCCGATTATCCTCGGAGGTATCATAGGGCTGTTTGTATTAATCGTTGTAGCCTATTTTATCCTGGTGGAACGTCCCCGGCTCAAGCGCAGAAGCGCATATTATAAGAAGCGCGCACGCCGCAAAGCATACCGGGATGATGATTTTCTTAATTTGTAGGTTATTGGCCAAAGGAAGCAAACAGCTGGGCTATTTCATCCGCGGACAACGCTTTATTGGGATCGCCATGTAAGGAGACGCTTTCCGCTGCCGAGGCCTGTTCCGTCACGATTTCGCCTGCTCCTGCGGCTTCTTCCTCTTTCCCGGATACCGTCTCCTCCTGAATGGATGCAGCGGTCTCCGGGTTTTCTTCTTCCCAATCATCCCAGCCTTCCGCAATCGATTCTTTCGCAGCCATTTCCTCTGCGGCTGCAGGCTCTTTTGACAGCCAGCTGTCATATGCAATGGCAGCCGTCTCCTCCTGAGCCTGTGTGTATTCCCCTATCTTTTGCTTCTCCTGCATATCCCCCTGGTAAGAGATGCTTTGCAGGGAAGAGATGCTCTCTGCAATTTTTTGAAGCAATTCCCTTGTCTCTGTCTGATCTCCGGTCTCCTTCACCGCTTTTATCAGCTGTTTGGTGTTCATCTTATTATGATTGATTTCTATATTAAGAATATTTTTCTGACCTTCCAGCCCTTTTCTTTGCAGCAGCTCCAGCGTCTCCACCCGCTTTTGCATTTCCTCCAGCTGGGCCGTTATTGCCGTCATATTCTTCTTGGTCAACCCATAGGCTGCCTTCTGAATATGAATCAGCTCCGTCAGCTGCTCATCTCTTCGCCGGATCTCTTCCCGGTACATCCCGTCCAAATAATTCCTTATACTCTTTCCCTGTTCTGCCAGCTTACTGCGGATAGAATCCAAAAGGAGATATCCGGAAATCATCAATACAACTCCTATTCCGATTACACTGATATAATCCCCGTTGCCTCTCTGAATAAAATACGCCTCTGTTACAACTGCCCCCAGAAAAAATAAGCAAAAAAAAGTAGTCCCTAATCTCTTCATCTTCCATACGCCCCCAAAATAGTCCAATTTCACTATATATCGTCATTTTTTTTAAAAGAGTTTACTTCCGGGGCTAAATTTTTTGTATACCCTCTACAGAGCTTCTTCGTTCAACCGCTTCAGGACTTCTCTTCGATAAGGGATGGATACGGCAGCACCCGCTCTGGATACCGCAATGGACGCAGCCATGGATGCCTGCCTCAGAGTCTGTTCCATGGGCAGGTTATTGAGTAAACCGGCCAGAAAATAACCGGTAAAGGTATCACCGGCGGCAGTGGTATCAACCACCTCTGCCTTGAAGCTATTGCATTGCCAGGTTCCCTCCCCGTCCTGATAATACGCTCCCTTTTCTCCCATGGTCAGCAAAACCCCGCTTTCCGGGTATCTGCGGCGGATTTCCTCCAGGATGGCCTCCGGCTCCTGATATCCGCTTATGATCTCCCCTTCTATCTCATTAATAAGAAAGAGGGATACATATTCCAGGGGCAATTCCTTCAGAAGGTCATCTGCCGGGGATGGGTTAAATATGATTTTCATACCCGTCTTATGGGCCTGTTCCATGATCAAACCCAGGTGGTTGATCTCATTCTGCAGCAGAAGACAATCCCCCTTATCGAAACCGCCAATGACAGAGCGGATCAGGGATTCATCCGTATCATGGTTGGCCCCTCCGTACAACAGAATGGCATTCTGGCCGTTTTTATCCACTTGTATGATTGCGCAGCCGGTTCGTAATTTGGAGATCTGTATATGGTCGGTATTTACCCCGTAGTCCTCCAGGAATTCTAATAAACTTCTGCCGTCGGAACCGATTTTCCCCGCATGGTGTACCGTAAGCCCTGCTTTTGCAAGAGCGATGGACTGATTCAGACCCTTTCCTCCGCAATGGATCTCCAGCTTATGGGAGGAGATGGTCTCCCCAGGGGTTACAAAATGATCTACCGAGTATACATGATCCAGATTTAATGATCCAAAATTTAATATCCGCATTTTATCCTCTCTTCCCGTATCGATGCCATAAGCTGCTCTTTCCCAGGTATTAAGGCTTCAGAGATTCCTTCACCATATTCAAATGATAACGGATGCTGGCCTTTGCCTCCCGTTTATCCCTGGCCTTAATGGCATTAACAATGGCCATATGCTCCTGATTGATGCTTTCCTTGCGCAAATTTTTTCTGGATGAAATCGATGTGATTTCATTGAAAATATCATAATAAGTATCAATAAAGCTGACAAAGATGGTATTCTGTGAGAATTCAGCCAGCCGGTAATGAAAATAATAATCGGCGGAATGCTCCATCTCTGCTGTGGTCTCTGTCTGAATCAAATCATAAAGCTCATTGATCTGTTCCTCTGTCGCCAGGTCAATGACCTTCTCCACGATTCTTTTTTCCATGCATTCCCGCACCTCAATCAGGTCCAGATAGGTGGCCTGCTTCATTGAGATGGCCCAGCTCTCATTCAAAAGGTCCGGGGCGCCTGTTTTGATAAAGGTACCTTCCTTGGGCTTCCGGTAGATAATATTTCTGGCCTGAAGGGTGGTCAGCGCTTCCCGCAGGATACCACGGCTTACCTGCAGGGCATTGGCCAGATCCGGCTCGCTGGGAAGCTTGTCACCGGGTTTTAGCTGTCCCGATTTAATCTGTTCCGTTATCACATTGACAACCTTGTCCGATAGTCGTTCATTCACTATTGCAGGAAATTTCATATTAACCTTCGTTCCTTCCTAAATAAGCATTCTTCCACTCCTTGTTTAACAATTAGATCATACAATTATTACATATTTTTGTCAAGGATAATATATGGCATACCGGGAAGAAAAGCTTGTACATTTCTTTCCAGGAATATTAAATAATGAACAACATAAAAATAAATTCGAAATAAATAGTGTACAAAACCAACATAAATTTATATTGACAGGGCTATCTCGGAGTGATACAATGCAATTGTTAAACAAATAGACTAAAATACAAAAGGCTGGTGTAAAAGTGAAGAAATGTAGTATTTTATCTCCCTGTGGGATACTGGGATATGGCTTTCCTGAGGAATCCTTTTTCAATGGCATGGCCATGAATCCGGATGCAATCGTGGTCGATGCAGGTTCCACGGATGCCGGCCCCCACAAGCTGGGTGCGGGTGTCAGCATTGTAAGCAGAATGGCCGCCAAGAAGGATTTGTCCATCATTATAATAAATGGCATCAAACATCATATTCCTGTCATTCTCGGCTCCGCCGGCGGCGCCGGCGCGAGGATTCATGTACAATGGACCATGGATATTATAGAGGAGATCCTGAGGGAAGAAGCCATCTGTGCCAGGCTGGCCGTCATCCACGCGGATGTGGACGGGAATTTGGTTAAGAAAGCAATTCAACTCCATGATATCTCCCCCATGGGAACCAATATTCCGGAACTGACGGAGGAGATTGTGGACACAACGGACCCCATCGTGGCCCAGATGGGCCACGAACCCATTATCGAAGCCCTTGATCAGGGCGCGGATATCATTGTATGCGGAAGAGCCTATGATCCGTCCATCTTTGCCGCAGTGGGCATCCGGGGGGGATTTGATCCGGGGCTGAGCTATCATATGGGAAAGGTTCTGGAATGCGGAGCCTTATGCGCCGAGCCCGGCACCACAAAGGACTGTATCCTGGGAATATTACATGAGAATTCCTTCACCGTCCGCGCGTTAAATCCGGTGCGCCGCTGTAATGTCACCAGTGTCGCGGCCCATACCTTCTATGAGAAAGAGAATCCATGCATCCTGCATGGGCCCGGCTTCACCCTGGATTTAACCGAATGTACCTTTACCCAGGAGGATGAAGAGACCGTCCGGGTACAGGGAAGCCTGTTTATACCTGATGAACCGTATAAGGTGAAGCTGGAGGGCGCAAGACAGGTTGCATACCGCACTTTTGTCATCGGAGCCATCCGGGATCCCCTGCTGATTTCCCGCCTGGATGAAATCGAAGCAAAGGTCAAGCAAAGCGTGGTTCACTATCTAAAGGAAATTCCGGAAGAGGAATACCGGATGAATTACTATAATTACGGAATCAATGGTGTGATGGGAAGCCGGGAGCCGGAGACCTTCCACGGTCATGAGGTCTGTGTGGTTTTTGAAGCTCTGGCCCGGACCCAGGAGATTGCGGATGCCATCTGCGCCTGTATGCGTTCCACCTTCCTGCACTGTGATTACGAGGGAAGAAAGACTACCGCGGGAAATCTGGCCTTTCCCTTTGCCCCCAGTGATATTTCCTTTGGACCGGTCTATGAATTTTCCGTATACCATCTGATGAAAATATCCGACGGAAAGTCCATCTTTCCCGGGTGATATGAGCAAATTTGCCCTGGGACGTTCCGGATATGATGATTTCCTCGGGACCTATGACTGGCCTCTGGCCGACGGGAAACCTCATCAGATTGAATTTACCGCAGTAAACAATGCAGACAATACCCAGGTTCAGCTGACGGTTGCGGTTGACGGAGTAAGTATCGTTTCCGTTGTAGATGATGGAACACAGATAAAAAAGGAAAGACCGAATTTATATCCGGAAGCAGGCGGAATTACCTTACGCGCCAAATACTTAGGAGCAGTGGTCAGCGGATTTGATTCAAAGGGAGTAGAAATTGGCAGTGCACAGTCCTCTACAGCTCCTGAGAATAAGGAAATCACCGTTGCCGATTATCTGGCGGACGCCTCCAAATGGGAGGATGACGGCGGTGCTTATACCCTTACAGCAAACGGACTGGATTTTGGTTCCGCAGAGTCCGGTAAAGCGGCTGCGGTGAGATTAACCGAGGAAGCAAAGAACGGCACCATTAAATTCAATCTTCAGTTTACTGATTTTGCAGAGGTATCCATGGAGGAAGGCACCTGGTGGGATTCCGAATTCCTGTGCCTGTTCCGCTCCAGCCTGGCAGACAAAGGCTTTACCGATGGTCAAACCGGCTATTCCCTTATCTCCTGGGGTGATATGAGCACCTTCTTCCTGGGACGTTCCGGATATGACGATGCGTTCGGAGAGTTCAGCTGGCCCATGGCCGATGGCAAGCCCCATGATTTTGAGGTTACCCTGCAGAATAATGAGGATGATACCCAGGTTACAATCCAGGTTAAAATTGACGGAAAAGAAGTGGCTTCCGTTGTGGATGACGGCAGCCTGGTCAAGGAAGGCAGAACTCCTTTATTCCCCAACGCAGGAGGCGTTACCTTCCGCAGCTCCTATGTCGGCGCTATCGTAAAATAACAGGCCTACATAAAAAGAACCTGATAAGGCCCCTCTTTCTTTCGGGAGAGGGGCCTGTTGTTTATCTATAAAAATTGCTTCTTGTTACCGCTCAGCCTGCTCTAACGCTTTCACGGGTTCCTTCGGAAGGCGGACTGTGAATTTGGACCCTTCCATCACCCTGCTCTCTAACTCCACGGAGCCCCCGTAATAATTAACAATATGCTTCACAATGGAAAGTCCCAGACCGGTTCCTCCCACCTTCTTGCTGCGGCCCTTATCCACCCGGTAAAAGCGCTCAAAAATTCTCTGCCTTGCATCTTCCGGTATCCCTACTCCGGTATCCTCAACCATGATGATAATGTCCTTCTGCTCTGAGGATACAGTGATCCACACCTTCCCCATGGGCTTATTGTATTTGATGGCATTCACCATGAGATTATTCAGCAATTCCCTCATCTGCTGCATATTGGCATAGATCATCAGCGGGCGGCAGTTGCTCTCGATGCTGACCTGGTATTCCCTGGCCAGCGGCTCCAGAGAAGCACACACCTCCTTTACAAGCGGTGCCAGGCGTACATCGGATAAGGTAACCTCCGCCTCCTTTGTCTCAAGCCTTGATATCATCAGAATATCATTAATCAGATTGGTCATATTGGAGGTTTCTTTTTTTATTCTGGTAAGAAAATCCCTCTTGCTGTTCTCATCCGTTACCAGATTATTCTCCAGCAGCTCCAGGTATCCCCGGATCGAGGTCAGAGGTGTCTTTAATTCATGGGATGCATTGGAGAAGAACTCCTGACGCACCATACGTTCAAATTCAATCCGGTCCATGGATTCCTTCACGGCCCGGGACATCTTCATGGTCGTATCCGCAATTACATTCATTTCTCCGTAGTCATATTTTTTAAAATGAAATTCCGGCTTTTCCTGGGATAGCTTATTCAGCTCTCCTGCGATTTCCTTCAAGGGTCTTGTGACAGAATCAGCAAATCGGTTGGCAACCACCACCGAGAGCAGCAGGGTAATGCCGATGCTGATAAGAATTGCAGGGATCAGAAGGCCGGTATACTGCTCCGCCCCGGAAAAGGGGACCGCCATACGGACGATATAATCCCCGTTATACGAAATACTGGCGACATACAGCATGGATATATCCAACGTCTCAGATCTGCGCCTGGAATATCCGATCCCGGAGGCCAGCGCTTCCGCCACTTCCTCCCGGTCACTGTGGTTCTCCATCTCGGCGCTGTCAGACACCTCGCTGTCCGCCACCACCCTGCCCTGGAGATCAATCACGGTAAAGCGTGTCATTTCATTGCCCTTAACCAGCTTCAGCTCATCTACCTGGCTCTTTAGATTTTCATCATATTCCAGACCATGATCCATAATTCTCACGGTATAAAGCATATTTTCCTCTGTTCTGGCTATGATAATCCAGCTTATGGCCACACCAAAAATACTGCCGCACAGAACCAGCGCCAGTGATACAATCATAATAAACCTCTGGAAAATTGCTTTCTTCATACTATCCTCGCCGATTACTATATTTCTGCGGCTGCATCCTGTTTTCCCTATGCTCAATCCTTAGCTTTCGAAAACCGGTAGCCCACACTCCTTACCGTTTTGATATGCTCCGTTCCGATGGAACCCAGCTTCTGCCTTAAGGTCCTGATATGGATGTCCAGGGTTCTGGATTCCCCGTCATATTCATAGCCCCAGATCTGATTCAGCAGCTCATCCCTGCTCACTACCCGTACATCGTGCTCAATCAGGTACATCAGCAGCTCATACTCCTTATAGGTCAGCTCAACAGGCACTCCATGATTGGTTACCTCCCTGGTCTGAGGATTGATCTTAAGGGAATCCACCACAATAATATCACTCACATCCTCGTTTCTGGATCTGCGCAGAAGGGATCGGATTCGAGCCGCCAGCTCCAGAACCCCAAAGGGCTTGGTTATATAATCATCTGCCCCTACATCCAGGCCCATCACCTTATCCAGCTCCTTATCCTTTGCCGTAAGACAGATCACCGGGACATTCTTAAGCTGGATATCCTGTCTCAGCATACGGATTGCCGCCAATCCATCCATACCCGGCAGCATCAGATCAAATATTGCCAGATCCGGGGGGGCCTCCTTCATCTCCAATAAGGCCGGCTCAGCCGCCTCATAGGCTTTGATCTTGTAGCCAAACCCCTCCAGCGCTATTTTAAGAAGCTCTCTGATATTCTCATCGTCCTCAATTACATAGATTTTTTCCATACGGATAACCATGCCTCCTTCAAAGCCGGAAGAATTTCTGCTATGCACAATCTTTTACCAGCTCTTTCTACAAAATTCTAATATTATTCACCGATCCTGTCTCATGAAATTCCGTCCATTCACAGATGTTCACCGCATGATCCCCAATTCGTTCAAAATACTTTGCGATCATTAAAATATCAACACACTGGTCCACATGCTCCGAGGTGGTACGAAGAAGCATGGCTACCTCTTCCTTTACCTTGTCAAATAAATCATCTACCACGTCATCTCTTTTCATAATCTCTCTGGCCTCCGTCACATTTACACTGGTAAAGGCCGCCACCGCATCGTGTACCATCTCCTTGGATACCTTGCCCATCTCAGGAATATGCTTTACCAGATCATAAACCGGCTCCCGCCTCTCCCGGATAATTAACTCCGCGATATCCGCGGCATGATCTCCAATTCTCTCCATATCCGTTACTACCTTCAGTGCGGTGGTAACAATGCGAAGATCCCTGGCAACCGGCTGCTGCTTCAGGATTAAGGAAAGGCATCTTGCCTCAATGGTCTTTTCTATATCATTTACATTTCTGTCTTCCTGTATGATTTCCTTTGCCAAGTCCTCATTCTGGGTCTCAAAAGCAATTAAAGTCTTTTCTATCGCATTTTCAATGAGCTGGCCCATTTCAATCAGGTTTTCCTTTAATACCTGGAGCTCATGCTCAAAACTAAGTCTGGCTGTCATAGGAATTGCCTCCTTTTTTCCTTTATTATATTAAATCCCGTTTCTCCTGTCAATTTCTCCGCATCAGCCGAATCTTCCGGTGATATAATCCTCTGTCCTCTTGTCTGCCGGTCTGGTAAACAGGGTATCCGTAGGAGCCATTTCAATGACCTCCCCTACCAGGAAGAACGCGGTATAATCCGAGATTCTTGCCGCCTGCTGCATATTATGGGTAACAATTGCAACTGTATACTTTTCCTTCAGCTCGGACATCAGATCCTCAATCTTCAGGGTTGAGATGGGATCCAGTGCCGAAGTGGGCTCATCCATGAGGATGACCTCCGGCTCTACGGCAAGGGCGCGCGCGATGCAAAGCCTCTGCTGCTGTCCTCCCGACAGACCCAGGGCGGATTTCCTCAGGCGGTCCTTGACCTCCCCGTACAGGGCCGCTCCCTTCAGGCTCTCCTCCACGATCTGATCCAGCTTCGCCTTGGACTTGACGCCATGAATTCTGGGCCCGTAAGCCACATTGTCATAGATGGACATGGGAAAGGGGTTGGGCTGCTGGAATACCATGCCGATTTTCTTGCGCAGCAGAGTGGTGTCCACTCTGGGATCATAGATATTCTCCCCGTCCAGGGTAACCAACCCTTCAATTCTGACACTGTCGATCAGGTCATTCATCCGGTTCAGTGTCTTTAGAAAGGTGGATTTACCGCAGCCGGAGGGTCCGATAAAAGCGGTAATCGCCTTTTCCTTTATCTTCATATCCACGTCCTTAAGGGCGTGGTTTGTTCCGTAATACAGATTGAGCTTCTCTGTACTGATTTTATCTTTTAACATATCTTCTCCATTCCTCCCCACCTTTAACGATTCACATTAAAACGGTTTGATAAATACTTTGTAAGCATATTAATGCCGAATACAATAACTAATAATACCAATGCAATACCAAAGGCTTCCTTATACTGTGCCTTTTCCATACTCAGATAAAGCTGTATGGTCAGAGTGCCTCCGGGCTGGAGAACCTTTTGGAATAGTCCTTCCCCGTATTCCCCCAGCTTTGGCAGAAGATAGCCGCTGCCGGCGGTGAACAGCAGGGCAGCCGACTCACCCACAATTCTTCCGATGGAAAGAATGACACCGGTAATAATTCCGGGCATGGCAGAGGGAAGAAGGATGGTCCGGATCATATACCATTTGGTTGCACCGATACCCAGCGCTCCGCTGCGGTAGCTGGAGGGTACTGTCTTCAATGCTTCCTGTGTATTTCTTGTAATCAGGGGCAGGACCATCAGGGACAGGGTCAAGGCTCCGGTCAGTATGGAATAGCCCAGCTTCAGGGTGGTGCCGAAGAACACATAGCCGAAGAGGCCGAATATAATCGAGGGAATTCCCGACAGGGTCTCCGTGGTAAATTCAATCAAGCCTACCAGCTTTCCCGGCTTGGCATATTCATTCAGGTAGATAGCCGCCCCGACACCGAAAGGAACTGCGATCAGCAGGGTGAGAACAATTACATACAAGGTATTTACAATATTTCCGGCAATTCCAAAAGTTCCTCGGATGGCGCTGGGCACGGAGGTGAGAAAAGCCAGATCAATGGAGGATATTCCGCGGTAGGCAACATAACCTACGATTCCGGCCAGCAACAGGATGGAAATGGATGCACAGAAGTAAATAATCACGTAAGCGATCAAATCCAGGGGACGGCGCCTCTTTTCAAATATACTCTCAGCTGTCGGCATTCTTCTTCCCTCCCTTCATCACCTTGTTCAATACCAGGTTAATAATCATAATAAAGGTAAACAGTACTAACCCAATGGTAAATAACACTCTCTTATGGGTATCTGCCGCATAGGACATTTCACTGACCACCGCGGTGGTTAAGAAACGGACCGAATTAAAAGGCAGCGGAAGGTTCGCACCGTTTCCGGCAACCAGGCTGATGGCCATGGCTTCTCCGATTGCCCTTCCAACTCCCAACACGATGGCGGTAACCACTCCCGACCTGGCTGCCGGCAGCAATACCTTGAAGATGGTCTGGATACGGGTTGCCCCCAATGCCAGGGACGCCTGCTTATAATGCCTCGGCACCGCCTTCAGCGCCGATTCGCTGATGTTAATTACCGTAGGCAATATCATAATGGCAAGCACCAATACCGCTGAGATCAGATTCGAGCCCCCGGTAAACTGGTGTCTCGGATCATCCCGGTAAATGGCCATTTCCAGTTTATAAACAAGGGGATTCAAAAGCAGGATTCCAAGTAAGCCGTACACTACGGAAGGAATTCCTGCAAGGAGTTCCACCGCAGGCTTCACGATGCCTGCCAGTCTCTTCGGGGCGGTTTCCGCAAGGAATACCGCGGTCATAACACCAATAGGAACGCCAATGAGGATTGCCAGTGAGGTTCCTACAATTGAAGTAAGAATGACATACAGAATCCCGTAGCCCGGCTCCGATGCCGTTGGCGCCCATGTGGAACGAAATAGGATATCGATCAGCCCGACTTCAAAAATGGCCGGAGTTCCGCTGATAATCATATATAAGGAAATTGAAAACACCGCCAGTACAGCAAAAAAAGCGCAGATGACAAATACAATTGACGCTGCTTTTTCTACTGTATTCTTCGTATTGTATCCCCCAAGAATGGAAAAGCTCTTTTCACTCATACATACCTCCGTTATACTGCCCATTGAAACAGCAAAATCACTTTGGAAAACAGCATGTTTTATGCTGTTTTCCAAAGCGGGCTGCTTTACAGAATTCATTAATCTATGGTAATCAATCCGATACTCTTAATCAGCTCTTTTCCTTCGTCAGAATTAAGATAATCAAAGAATACCTGGACTTCCTTGCTCTGTGCGGAGATCTCTCCCTTAGTAGCCATTACAAAGGGGCGGCTGAGCAGATAGCTTCCTGCTTTGATATTCTCCTCGGTAGGCTCCACATCGTCAATCTTCGCTGCGACAACCGTATCATCCACGATATCAAGGGATACATATCCGATGGCTCCCGGGGTAGACGCAATCTTTGCCATAACACCGCCGGTACTGTTAATCTCGTTGGCATATTTGCACTGCTCTTCAATCTTTAACAGTTCTTCGAAGGCTCCTCTTGTTCCGGATCCGGCCTCTCTTCCTACCACAACAATTGGCTGACTGTCTCCTCCCAGCTGGCTCCAGTTATTCACCTCTCCGGTGAAGATCTGGATCAGCTGATCCTTCGTCAGATTGGTTACCTTGTTATTCTTGTCCAGAATTATTGCAATACCATCAATTGCAACAATATTTTCTACAACGCCGGAGCTTTTTTCCGTATCCTTTAAACTCCTGGAAGCGTTGCCGATGTTAACCGTCCCTGCCAGCACCGCCTCGATCCCTGCGGAGGAACCGATGAACTCTGCGGACACCATCACATCGGGATACTTTTCCATGAAAGCCTCGGAAGCAATCTTCGCCATCTTCTCCATGGAGGTGGATCCGGCCATGGTAATGGTACCGCTGAGCTTCTCCTCGGCAGAGCCGCCGGGGGTATCCTTACCTGTATCTGAATTTATATCTGTCGTCTTGTCCTTATCCACACCCGGATCAGCAGCTTTTTCGTCCTTATTGGAGCAAGCACCCAGTGTTCCTATTACTAAGAGTATTGCTAAAAATAGTATCCCTTTTTTTCTGAAATTTAACATATCCTTCACTCCTCATTCTTTCTTCTCTTTGATTTTTTCTTTGTTTTTTACAATATAAAATTATCATGATTACAAATTCTCTGATATCATGATTCTGTATAGATTTTGTAAAATTCATGTAAACCCGGCATAATAATATTCTTTTCTGCTTTATTGCATTAAAAAAGCGTTACGGCAGCCGACCTGTGTCGATATACCATAACGCTTTTATTATTCCATATTAATAATGATGTATCTCATATACCGGATATTCTTTTTCAAAATGGTAGCCCAGCTTTTCCGCCAATGTCACCGAGCCCGGATTATGCGCATCCCAGCTGGGATAGAGGCCCCGTGCCAGGCACTCCAGGATCAGCCTCGCTCCGCAGACCAGGGCCAGTCCCCTGCGCCGCTGATCTTTCCTTGTATCAATTTCAATCTCAATCCCTCCATGATACCAGGAATAGGAGGATGCTCCCGAGACAATCCCGCCGTCCTTTAATATTACTACTCCTAAGCCATGCTTTTCATATGCTTCGTAATTGTCGAAGTGAGAGCATAAATCTTCCGCCCAGCTCATGGATAATATTCTTTGATACAGCTCCCTGTCAATCATCCTCAGGGAATAGCCTTGGGGCAGTCCTGCCACAATCTGCCGCAGAGCTTCTTGATTAAATACATCCGGCTCTTTTTTAATTGCATAGCGGTTTCTTCTGCCTGCTTTTTCTTTGTGTTCCTCCTCAATCAACGCTGCCCAAGCCTCATTCTGCGGTGTCATAATAATAAAATCCGACTGGTATTCTTCCGGCCGATACCGGACAACATCCCGGGAAGGCTCCCCTGCCAAAAAACAGAAATCATTTACGATAATATTGGCTGATTTCGGATTCTCCAAATCATCCGCATAGGCATATCCCATGCAGTCCTGCAGACAGGACCATATCATGGTCTCCTGCCAGCCTTCATAAAGAGGAGCAATCCTGCTCTTGTCCTTTACCAGATACATATTATCCCCTTCCGTCTACTTCATCTCTACCAGCTGAACCTCATAACCATCCGGGTCTTGAATAAATAAGAATCTGGTATGGGGATTGGGAGCAATCGGACCGCGCAGAACAGGAATCTGCTTACTGCTCAAATAATCCATGGTCTCCTCCAATGACTTTACCGCGATACCGATGGAAATATCAGATTGCAGATGTTTCTCTGAGTTCTCCGGGCTGTATAGAAGCTCTATCTTGGCCTGACCTTCCTCTCCCAGCATTGCAATCTCAACTCCGTTACCGCCGTGCCGGCTGTTGACCGGCAGCCCCAATATTTCATGATAAAACTGCATAGATTTCTCAAAGTTTCCAACATGCAGAGTAACCCAACAAAAATTCATAAATAAACGCCTCCTTAAAATTCCTTTGGGTACTATTGTATCTTGTTTGTCTTCCCTCTGTCAATAAAAACTCGGCTGTCTAACTCAAATACTGGTGAAGTCAGGAATCTCTATCACTCTCCCGCCTTCCATGGCTGACTGATGCGCGCAGATACCCACTGCCGTCCAATAAGCTGCAGTCACCGCATCGATCTCCGGTTTCCGGTTCTCCATAATGCTGTTTACAAATTCATTCACCACATAGGGATGACTTCCATGATGTGCCCCTCCCTGGATGAATTTTATTTGAGCAAGATGTTTAAGAAAAAATATGGTATGCCCCCGTCTGTGGTAAGAGGCTGACGGAAGTTTGCGGATATCCTGATTGATGCCTCACTGGCGGGACGGCATAGCTGCGGAGTCATTAAAGCGACGCTATTTGTTATGCGCTTTTTCCATTATCGTCATGGTATATTAGCAGGCCTCGTTTGGTATTAGCAAAAAGTGATTGGTCTTCTACAACAAAAAAGAATGCTGAAAACCCGGATAAATCAAGGCTTTCAGCATTGCTTGCCAGCGTTCCCGAGACGACTTGAACGTCCGACCTATCGCTTAGGAGGCGATCGCTCTATCCAACTGAGCTACGAGAACATTATGAAAAGCTTGCTGATATACAAGCTTAACATCTATAAAATTGAGAGCAAATCCTCTGCACTGATCATAACTCGCTCAGGCAGCATGTTTATTCTACTATTTTCCGGGCCCTAAGTCAATAAGGAAAAATGAAATTCTTTTGATCAATCCTTCCCCTGTTCCAGAAAACCAACCCTGCCCTGCATCCAGATATTGCCCTTGAATCTTCTTCCAACCATGGGCTCACCAAGAAGATCCTGCTTATGAATACACAGGCGGAAGGAGATATCATTGCACAGCAGCTGCAGATCGTAGACTTCCTCACTGGTATAGTTATTCATCAGTACATTGCATTCGGTAATGGTGGCAATCACACTGTAATTGTCCGACTCAGAGCCAAAGGGGATAAAGGATGTATCAACGATGGTATAGATATCCTCCTTCTTTGCTCTTCTTGAAATCGTGGCATAGGTATCAATATCATCAATCGTCAGGCTGTCAATGGCATCCTGATTTCCCTTCTTTGCCTCGGCGATGAGATTGTTGCGATGCTTTGTCTCCGCTGTGATGTTGCGTACCTGAACCTCATCCATCTCAATGGGTAGGAGGATTCTTCCCTCCAGGGACAGTGCCGCCAGCGTAACCGGAAAGGGAGTACCCATGGGCATCTTCTGATTCCGCTTCTCCAGATATTCGGCAACGTTCTGCAGATAGAAAATCAGTGATACTCCGATCCGGAAATCATCACACATTCCCGTATAAGCCTCGGAATCCACTCTTTTATTGATTCCCACCTCTTCCCGGGTACTGACAACCTGGCCGCTCAGACTGGGGAAATAGTGCTCCATATGAAACTGATTATTCTCATCCAGCTCTCCGCGGACAGTAATTCCTATCCCATCTCCAAATTCCATGGTGATTTCGGAAAGGTTCGTATGTTTTAATTTTACCGTATGTCTTTTCTCTGAATTTCTTAAAATGTGATCAACTAGTTGATCTAAATCCATTCTATTATTAATATTACTAAATCCAATTGCTTTTAAGTAGCTATGCATATCTTCCTTCCATTCTATCGATACAAACACGGGCTAAGGCAAATATCAAATCACAGTGTCACAGTCTGGTTCTGTATTATATTCTACGTAGCCCTGCCGCATTACATGTAATAATTATTTATAACATATTTTGCTGCAGTTCGCAAGTAGCATATATTCGAAGATTCTTCCACTACCGCGGATTACAGCTCTGCCTGCGGCAGGAAGGAGAACATGGTACTGCCATAATACACTGTATGGAAGAAATGTGATTGGATTTGTATGCCGCAGGCAGAGCTGTAATCCACGCCCCTTCGCAAAATCCCGGCTGAATTCCACCGTTTCTCGGGTTTATCCACAATTGGTTCAAATAAAAGGGAGCTTACCTATACCACGGTATCTTCAATGAACAAGGTCAGCTCCTTTGTCAGATCTTTTTCAATCCATTGCGTCGACCTTCGCCCTTCCCGGTCTTCCACAATACGGATTACCGGTCTCGTCGGGCATTGCGGATTCTGCCGCAGTACAATTCCTGTCTCTCCTTCATTCGTTCTCACTAACAAGCCTGTAGGATACGCTGCCACAGAATCAACAAATGCTTTTACCACCTGAAAGTCAAATAAAATCCCCGCCTTACTTACGATATAATCAATGGCATCATGCACCTTCATCCTGGTTACATAATTCCCATAGACCCTGCTGTCAAAATCGTCACAAAGAGAGGCTATTTTACTTCCGATCTTCATACGTTCACCCTTTATGCGGAAGGGGTAGCCGCTGCCGTCCAGCCTTTCATGATGATTGATAATAATATCCTTCGCCGCCCTGGACAGCCAATCCATCTTCTCAACCGCAGAATAACCATAGATAACATGCTTTTTGATTTCTCTCATTTCCTTCTCGGAACAATGATCCAGATTAACTCCGTAATATTCGGGGCTGATATAGGTAAAACCAATATCATGCAGTAAGCATCCTATGGCAATATTTCTTATCTTCGTCTTCGTAAGCTTCAGCTTAAGAGCCAGAATTACAGAAAGAGCACAGACATTGAGAGAATGAGAATAAGCCCGGTCACTCTTTCCCCGGATACTGACAAGGTTATAGATCACATCCGGCTCCTTCATAATATCATAAATAATCTCATCCGCCACAACCTTGATATCCTGAAGCTCTCTCTCATCCTGACAGGAATACTTAACCAAAATATTCCTCATTGCTTCCTGGCACTGTTCCTTTATCTGAAATTCCAGACTGCCCGTCAGATCCACACCCGCGGACAGTTCATCTTCTATATAAATATATTCAATTTCCAGCTCCTTCAGCCTCTTTTCATATTCCTTCCTTATTACTGTTCCTGCAGGCAATAATAAAGAATCCCCGGAGCTCAGTAAATCCCTTGCTAACACTTCGTCTCCTTTTACGGATTCTAAAGAGATAATTCTCATTTTAACTAACCTCCACGCCGCCATCCTGAAGCAGTTTATTCATTCGTGCCGCTCTTGCACTGTTCACCATGATTACAGGAACTTGTATCTGCTATACCGCGAAGCGTAGTGCGCATCCTGGCACGAAGTGCCATGTCATGGACGCTTGCGGATACGGTATACTCTTATATTTCGGCATTTCACTCCAACCTGTTTAGGAATTGCATCATAATAATAATCATTAAGAATTATAGCATAAAATTCAATTATATCCATAATGATAATTATGCATTTTTACAGCAACTTTTTGGCATACTGAAGCTTATTGTATAAATTTTATAATTTAAGAAGATAATTTATGAAAACTTTGATTGTTATTTTTTTAACAATACTGTTTACAAACCCATTTTTTTCTGTTATATTCATCTCATAACCTAATGTTAATTTTTTAACAATTGAAAAGGAGGATACTTATGTCAAAGGAATTACAACAACCCAGTCCCAAAGAGCATGTAGATCAATTAGTAAAAAACGCTCTTTCTGCATTAAATGATTTTCAATCCCTTGATCAGGATACAATTGATAATATAGTTCACGAAATGGCCCTTGCCGGTCTTGCCAAGCAGCAGGTACTTGCAAAAATGGCAATCGATGAAACAAAAAGAGGTATTTACGAGGATAAAATTACAAAAAACATCTTTGCCACGGAGTATGTATGGCATTCCATTAAGGATCAGAAGACCGTTGGAATCATTGAAGATAATGAGGAAGAGGATTATATGATCGTGGCCGAGCCCGTTGGAATCGTGGCCGGTGTTACTCCGGTTACCAACCCCACTTCTACCACCATGTTCAAATGCCTGACTTGTATTAAAACCAGAAATCCTATTATCTTCGGGTTCCATCCCAGCGCGCAGCAGTGCTCCACAGAAGCCGCCAAAACACTCTATGAGGCAGCGGTAAAAGCCGGCGCTCCCAAGAACTGCATTCAGTGGATTGAGTACCCTTCCATTGACGCTACCAGAGAATTAATGAATCATCCCCATGTATCCATGATTTTAGCTACCGGCGGTTCAGGTATGGTAAAGCAGGCCTACTCCTGCGGTAAGCCGGCCTTGGGCGTAGGCCCCGGCAATGTGCCCTGCTTCATTGAGAAGACCGCTAACCTGAAGCGCGCCGTAACAGACCTGGTATTATCCAAATCCTTTGATAACGGTATGATCTGTGCATCCGAGCAGGCTGCTATTATCGAAGCTCCCGTATATAACGAAGTGGTAAGTCTGATGAAGAAGGACGGCTGCTATTTTGCATCCAAGGAAGAGATTAAGCTTCTGGAGCCTGTAGTAATCAATGCTGCGACCGGTGCGGTGAACCCTGCCATTGTTGGTCAGTCTCCGGCTGCAATTGCTGCCCTTGCCGGAATTACCATTCCCGCTACCACAAAGATTCTGTGTACCGAATTAGATGGCGTCGGACCGGAGTATCCTCTTTCCAAAGAGAAGCTTTCTCCTGTACTTGCTGTTATTAAGGCACAGACCTTGGAAAAGGGCTATCAGCTCTGCGAGAAAATGATTGAGCTGGGCGGCCTTGGCCACTCCTCCGTCATTCATTCCAATGATGATACCGTAATCAATACCTTCTCCGCCAGAATGAGAACCGGCCGTATTCTTGTGAACTCACCTTCCACCCATGGTGCAATCGGTGATTTATATAATACCAATATGCCATCTCTGACCCTTGGCTGCGGTTCCTACGGCGGCAACTCCACCACACACAATGTATCTGCAGTGGATCTGGTTAACTATAAGCGTGTTGCAAAGAGGAGGAATAATATGCAGTGGTTCAAGGTGCCTGGCAAAATTTATTTTGAGTCCGGTTCAACTTCGTATTTATCGAAAATGCCCAATATCAGCAGAGCATTCATTGTAACCGATCCTTCCATGACCCAGTTAGGCTATGTCAGCAAGGTGCTGTATCAGTTAAGAAAACGCAGCGATTATGTACACTCTGAGATCTTTGACCAGGTTGAGCCCGATCCCAGCCTTGATACCATCCTTAAAGGTGTAGAGGAAATGAATAAATTTAAGCCTGATGTTATCATCGCTTTAGGCGGCGGCTCCGCAATTGATGCCGCAAAGGGTATGTGGCTGTTCTACGAGAATCCTACCGCAGATTTCAAGAACATGTCCCTGAAGTTCCTGGACATCCGGAAGCGTACCTACAAGTTTCCTACCCTTGGAAATAAAACTCAATTTGTAGCCATTCCTACCACCTCCGGAACCGGCTCCGAGGTTACTTCCTTTGCGGTTATTTCTGATAAGCATGAAAACAAGAAGTACCCCCTGGCTGATTATGAATTAACACCGGACGTAGCAATTATTGATCCCGATTTTGTAATGAGCGTTCCGAAGAAATCAACTGCCTGGACCGGTATGGATGTACTGACTCATGCCATTGAAGCATATATCTCAATACTGGCCTCCGATTACACCGACGCTCTGGCAATCCATGCCATTGACCTGGTATTCAAGTATCTCCGGGAATCCTATGACAAGGGAGCTGAAAGTCCCATTGCCAGAGAAAAGATGCATAATGCCTCCACCATCGCAGGAATGGCATTTACCAACGCCTTCCTTGGAATTAACCACTCCCTGGCCCATAAGCTGGGCGGTGAGTATCATATTCCTCACGGCTGTGCAAATGCAATCTTATTGCCCCATGTAATCCGCTATAATGGCGTGGAATGCCCCACTAAGGTTGCCTCCTTCCCGAAATATGAAAGCTATATCGTAGGAGATAAAATCTTTGAGTTAATGAAGAAGTTGGGCAAGAACCCCAAGAATAACGCGGATGCGGTAGAGATGCTGGCAAAGGAAGTGGAAGCGCTTAATCAGCACCTTGGAATTCCTGCCACCTTACAGGAGTACGGAGTTGACGAGAAGGAATTCCTCCTCAAACTCCCTATGCTTGCTGATCTTGCCTTCGGCGATCAGTGTACTACTGCCAATCCCAGACTTCCTCTGGTATCAGAACTGGAAGAGATCTATCTCCAGGCTTATTATGGCAAAGATCATTCTTCTAAGAAAGAGAAATAAGAGCTTACTGAAAATCAAAAGTTACTGCAGATAATAGAAAAGACCAGCGGTTCACCGTTGGTCTTTTCCACATTTACAAGATATCCTTCTTCCTAATCATAAATTTTCCCCAGAATTATACTCTTCCTTCAGGATTCCATAGATTGCCGCATCACAAATACCTTGATTATTGATATCTGCCTTCCTCTTAGTTCCTTCATATGTAAAACCGCATTTCAGCATTACCCTTCCCGAATTGGGGTTATTCGTATCATGTCTTGCTTCAACCCGTTTAACACCTATCTCATCAAACATGAATTTGACCACTGTGCCCAGGGCTTCCGATGTAATTCCCTGGTTCCAGAAAGCTTTCCCGATACAATATCCGATCTCCACAGAATCTACCTTTTCATCTCTGTTCACAACACTGATGCTTCCGATCGCCTCACCGATGGCTTTTAATTCAATGCACCACTGGTAATAGCTTTCATCCTCGTAATTATTTATCCAGCTCTCTATTATTTTCTCAGTTATCTCTATATCGGAGTGGCTCGGCCAGGTGAGATATTTGGTCACCTCGTCATCCTTCGCCCAATTATGGTACATAGCCTGAGCATCCGATAACTGAAATCTACGAAGTATCAGCCGCTCTGTCTCAATTCTTACAGTTCCTGCATGTCTCATCCCTGTTTCCCTCCACACTCTCTATGAATTACTTATATCTATATTGTTTTTATGTAAAGCAGTCCTTGCATACAAATTCTATCATAAATCCCTTCGAATCATTCCATATAATTATTCGTGTTGAGTGCTTGATTCAATGCTTTCTTCTCATCCTCGGACAGCTCCAGAAAAGATTCTCCTCTTATAATCTCTTTTAGATAGGTATAACAGCCCTCTCTGCTGCTGTGTACGGAGTTCATAAGAATTCCATTATTATTTCTATCCAACAAAACCAAAACAAAACTGAGCTTGCCTCCCATTTCTCTGAAAGCATCATATTTTACTATGCCAACCTTTTGATAGGTAATCAAAAGATTCTCTTTTACTTTGGCAAGCTCTGCTTTTAATGATTCCGCATCCGATTTTAATCTATCAAGATCTGCAAAACGACTCAAGAACTGAGCTTCTAGATTTTCTCCGGTGGAGCCTGTCATAAACTTTTTATACTTTTTATTCAGCTTTCCCTGCATAGCCAATACTACAATAAGAAGGGTCAGCAGTATCAGTGATATACCCGCCAGACTCAATACTATTAGGCCCTGGTTACCCTCTATTATTTCTGTAATTCCTCTTGTTGCATTCATAAAATCATCCTCCGTATTGTATCCTTTCCTAATTCGTCATACTGTGAAACATCTCTACTATCCTCTCCAGCTCCTCTGATGAGTAGTAGTCTATTTCAATCGATCCTTTATTATTATTTTTTCTATGAATTGATACTTTCGTGCCAATAATGCTCCTGATTCTATCCTCCAAATCACGATAAATAAAATCATCCTCTCTGGTGGCGGCACTTTCTTTATTGGGTTTATCACTTAAAATATTCTTTACCAGCTTTTCTGTTTCACGCACACTTAATTTTTCATCAAATACCCTGCATGCGGTATAATATTGCTTCTCCCCATCTTCAATCGGTATCAGTGCCCGCGCATGACCGCTGGATATCATATCATCGATAACCATTTGCTGAACTCTTTCCTCAAGTTTAAGGAGTCTCATGGAATTGGTTACCGCAGCACGGCTTTTAGAGACACGTTCCGCTACCTCATCCTGTTTCAGCTGAAATTCCTGTATTAATCTTTGATAAGCCAGAGCTTCTTCAATCGGATTAAGGTCCTCTCTCTGGATATTTTCAATTAATGCTATTTCAACAATCTCCTGAGAGGTATAATCCTTTATAATAGCAGGAACTTCCTTAAGACCGGCAAGTCTTGCCGCTCTCCATCTTCGCTCTCCTGCAATAATTTCATAAAGCTTATCTTTTTTCTGAAGAATCAATGGCTGGATCACTCCGTACTGTTTAATGGAGTCCGCTAATTCCTGAAGGGCATCTTCATCAAATTTCTTTCTGGGCTGTAATTTATTTGGTTCAATGTCGTTTATATGTATCAATGTTTCACGTGAAACATGATCCATTTTTTCATCGACTCTCTCAATCTTTTCAGGGATCATGATGTCCAGGCCTTTTCCCAGTCCCTTTTTCATCGCCATTTTAATAACCTTCCTCTCTCATAAATCTACACCTTTCGCTCTCGTTCTCTTCCGGACTATTTCCTGCCATTCCTAAACTTGATCTCATTTATTTCATTTTTAGCAAAGGCGTCTGCTTCCTCCTTCTCAATGACCTCCAAAGCCAGTTGTCTGTACCCATCTGCTCCTGCTGATTTCGGATCGTACAAATTGATTGGCAATCCATGACTTGGTGCTTCTGCCAAACGAACATTTCTCGGAATAATTGTTTTATAAATATTCTGTTTTAAATTTTCCTTCACATTCTCTACCACCTGGAGAGAAAGATTTGTTCTGGCATCAAACATGGTGAAGACAACACCTTCTAATTCCAACATTGGATTTAGCCTTTGCTTTACCAGATTAATGGTATGTATTAACTGCGTCAATCCTTCCAAAGCGTAAAACTCGCATTGGATTGGAACTAATACGGTATCCGCCGTAGTCATAGCATTTACTGTCAACGTATTCAAAGAAGGGGGACAATCAATAATTATGAAATCATATTCATCACGAATCCGATCAATATGTGCTTTTAAAAGAAACTCTCTATCCTTTATACCGATTAATTCAATCTCTGCACCGGCCAAATTAACATTGGAAGGAAGAATATCAAGATTGGTAATTCCAGTATGAATTCTGCATTCCTCAAAAGAAGCTTCACTTATAATCATCTGGTAAACCGTATTTTTCAGTTTGTTTTTTTCGATTCCCAAACCACTGGACGTGTTACCTTGGGGATCTATATCAATCACCAGTATTTTTTTTCTCTTTTCCGCCAAACAGGCAGAGAGATTAATTGCAGTCGTAGTTTTTCCTACCCCGCCCTTCTGATTTGCAATCGCAATTATTCTTGCCATAAACTCCCGCCCTTCTATATATGAATCCTCACTTTTATCTCTATTTTTCCATAGCCTCCAATAGCCCTTATTATAACATTTTTAAAAACGAATATCTATACTATTTTCATATTTAATCCCGATTACCTATAGGATAAAAAGAAAATGTTTCACGTGAAACATTCATACAGTAAATAAAGCAGATGAAAGGCCTTCCCTTTCATCTGCCATTTTATCTTTTTCCCATGGAGCTTCCATGAAGCCTATTTAATATAATTCAACAAAATTATTTCTAATCGCATAAACAGCGGCTTGTGTCCGATCTGATACATCTATCTTTTTAAATATATTGGAAACATGATTCTTTACCGTCTTTTCACTAATGGACAGCATATATGCAATCTCTTTATTAAACAATCCTTCTGCTAATAACTTTAATACCTCAATTTCTCTTTTCGTCAAAGTATCTGTGTTATCTGCCTGACTGCTTTTCTCCTCCAACTTCAACTTTAACACCGGGGCCAGTTCCGGCTGTATAAAGTTCTCTCCCCGATTCACACAAAAGATTGCCTTCTTTAATACAGTTGAATCCGAATCTTTTAATACATATCCGTCTACACCAAGTTCAACAGCCCGTACCAGATATTCAACTTCATTATGAATTGTTAAAATCAGTACCTTTACCTTTATCTTCGCCTTATTCTCTTTAATATACTGCAATACCTGCAGACCATTCATCAGCGGCATATTAATATCTAGCAAAAGAACATCGGTTTTGTTTGCATCTAACAACTCAATGCATTGCTTACCATTACTGGCCTCTGCGACAACTACAATATCTCCGTCCAATTCAAGCAGCTGTTTTATCCCTTCTCTCACCATGGAGTGATCATCAGCAATCATAATGTTAACTGGTTTGTTCATCCTTATCCCCCTCGTATATAGTTAATGGTGCAGAAACAGTTACTGTTGTTCCCAGTCCCTTCTCTGACTTAATTTCAACCTTCCCCGATAATAATGAAATCCGTTCCTTCATAATGGACAAGCCAAAACTAGAGGAATGCCCTTTTTCTTCCGATGAATCTTCCTTCATCAAAAATCCTGTTCCATTATCGATGATTGCAACTGTTACCCTATGTTCTTCAAAATTAATATTAATACAAATCTCCGTAGCTTGGGCATGCTTTATTACATTATTGCATGCCTCCTGTATAATTCTGAAAAGAGTCAGCTTTATAACAGGATGTATTTCCATGGTTTCCGCATTGGAATGGACAATAATATTAATATTATTTAAATCCATCAGTCTTCCGGCAAACCGCTCAATGGTAACCAGCAATCCAATGTCATCCAAAGACATGGGTTTCAGATTATAGATAATGCCTCTCATATCATTGATTACCGATTTGATTGTATTTGACATTGCTTTCAATTCAAGCTTTGCCCGTATCGGATCAATATCAATCAGTTTTATACACAGCTCTGCCTTATGAACCAGACTTGTGAGATTTTGAACTGTAGAATCATGCAAATCTCTGGCTATACGCTGCCGTTCCACCTCCTGGGCTTCCAGGATACTCAGTCCCTTATCATTGAACTGTGAAACATCCTGTTCTGCCTGCTCCGCAGTATCATCCTTCTCCCTCTTGATAAGCTCTTCATACCCATCAATGATAGCTATCGCATTCTTTAATTTGTTATTCTTATCTATTAGGTTGTCCTGCTCGCAAATCAATTTTTCAACTTCTGATTCTGTCTGCTGGATTGTTCCCTTTAATTCGTCTTCTTCCTGCAATTTATTATAAAGCGGAGAAAACAAATCAACGTTATGAAGCTTCGTTCTTTCCCTCTCTGATAATTCATCCTGCTTTTGCTTCAATAAATGCTGATGAACCTTTATCTGGGATTTAATAGAATACAAACGCTCTTCATTTTCAATAATCATTTCTTTTAATAATAGGCTGGAAGCATAGTTTTCCTTTGCTGCATTGTCTTCTGTATTTTCTTTCATTTCATTGCTTTCATACATAATGTATGCACCCTTTCTATGCTTAGGCCATGAAATATCTATGTTAATATCATATAACATGGTAGTAAATTTTTAAAGTATTTTTTAGTATATTTTAGCATATTCTATGATTTTTTGGGTCTTTTTCCCTAATTCTTGCATCACTCAACCGATTTTTTTCTGCATTCCCTTGTTACCCGGCTTTCGATAATTTCCATCCTATAGAAACTATGATTTCCTTCCTGCTCTTGGTGGATTACAGAAAACCCTATTTTTTCAAAAAACCCCCGGGATTCTTCTCCCGCCCTGCACTCTACATTATAAATTCCTGCTGTAAAAGCTTTATTTATTAGCATTCTTACAGTAAAATCTCCATATCCAAGTCTGCGATATTCCTGTAAAACAGCCACCTGTCCTATCTCACACCTTGAACCATCGAATTGGATCCTTCCCGTTGCTACCGGATTCTTTCTCTCTGAATGCCAGAACTCCATACCGGAGCTTGTACCCTTTTCCATAGAGTCTGATCTTCCGGGCATTGCAGAATCCGCTTCATAAACAATAACCTGCATGGCCATTTCATCAAGGCCATCAAATACCTTTTCCTCCGGCACCCCATACTCCTCCAGAAACACCTTTTTCCTGATCCAATATGCTTCTGATAAATCATCGCCATAAGAAAGCAACTTTCCCTGTATTAACATAAATTCTCCTTATTTTTACAGCGGTTCCTTAGATGGTTTTCCCGCACTTCTCGGATAAATCCTTGGTGTCTGGCTTACTTTTCTTACCATCACCAGAGTCCTCTCAATATCCGTATCCGGCAAAACAAATCCTGCTATCTTCTCTATTCTGGAACCTAAAATATGAATTGCTCTTTCAGATGCAACAATCTCCTCATCAATTATACCAGACTTATATGAAATAAAAAATCCGCCTTTTTTCACATAAGGAATACAATATTCAGATAATGACGACAGCTTTGCGACGGCCCTCGACACACACAGATCAAACTGCTCCCTGTAATCCGGATGCTTTCCGTAATCCTCGGCACGTCCATGCAGGGTCGTTATTTTCTGCAGCTTTAACTGTTCTATCACTTCCGATAAAAACTTCAATCGCTTATTCAGAGAATCCAACAGGACAATTTCCAGATCGGGGAATGCGATTTTTAATGGAATCCCCGGAAAGCCTGCACCGGTTCCCACATCCAGCAATTTTTGATTCTTCAGATCAACTGCCTTTACCAGCATCAGGCTATCCAGGAAATGCTTTGTAATCACTTCAGAAAATTCAGTAATTGAAGTGAGATTCATTACCTTGTTCTTCTCAATCAACATTTCATAATAATCAACAAATTGCTGCTTCTGATGATCTGCCAGCTCAATTCCTATCTCCTTTATACCTTGCTCAAATCGCTCCATCCCGGGATAAAGCCCATACTCCATATCCGCCCTCCATATTCATGATAAAGACCCATTTTTCTCCTGGGTATCTATTCTTCCGTTCCTTGTTCTTTCTTATTGCGATAGTTTAACTGAGTAAGGTAGACCAGCAACACAGAGATATCCGCCGGTGATACGCCCGAGATTCTGGATGCCTGGCCTATGGATCTGGGCATGAATTTGATCAGCTTCTGCCTTGCTTCAATCCGCAGGCTGGGTACCGCCGTATAGTCGATGGTTTCGGGAATAATCCGGTTTTCCAGCTTTTTAAATTGCTCAATCTGATGTAATTGGCGCCGGATGTACCCGTCATATTTTATATTAATATTAACCTGCTCAATCACTTCCTCCGGCAAAGCTTTTCTTTCCCGGTCAATAGTCTGCAAGAGCTCATAGGATAATTCCGGCCTGCGAATTAATTCCGCCATGGTGGCTGCCGTTCCCAAAGGAGTGCTGCCGCACTGCTGCAATAATTCCTGAACTTCCCTATTCGCTCCCACCATTGTATTCTCCAGACGGTTAATCTCTTCCTGTATCTGATTTATCTTATCCAGGGTATGCTGATAACGCTCCTCATCAATCAAGCCAATTCGATAACCCTTCTCTGTCAGACGAATATCCGCATTATCCTGGCGCAGCAGCAAGCGATACTCCGCTCTGGAAGTCATCATGCGATAGGGTTCATTGGTCTCCTTGGTCACAAGATCATCAATCAGCACTCCGATATAGGCCTCCGAGCGGTCGATAATCAATGGCTCCCGGCCTAATACCTTTAAAGCCGCATTGATACCGGCAACCAGTCCCTGGGCAGCCGCTTCCTCATATCCGGAGCTTCCGTTGAACTGCCCTCCGCTGAATAGACCCTCCACCGCCTTAAATTCCAGGGACGGCTTCAGCTGCATGGGATTAATACAATCATATTCTATAGCATATGCATTCCGCACAATCCTGGCATTCTCCAAGCCCGGCACCGAACGGTACATCCTGTATTGTACATCCTCCGGCAGGGAGCTGGACATTCCCGCTATATACATCTCATTGGTATACAGCCCCTCCGGCTCAATGAATACCTGGTGCCTATCCTTATCGGCGAATTTCACCACTTTATCCTCAATGGACGGACAGTATCTGGCACCGGTTCCCTTGATATCTCCGCTAAAGAGAGGGGACCGGTCTATATTGGCGCGGATAATCTCATGGGTCTTCTCATTGGTATAGGTAAGCCAGCAGGATATCTGCTCCTTCTGAAGATCCTCCCGCTTCGTGGTAAAGGAAAAGGGAATTACCTTTTCATCTCCAAGCTGCTCCTGCATTTTACTAAAATCGATGGACCGTTTGTCAATTCTTGCAGGAGTCCCGGTCTTAAAACGAAACATCTCAATTCCCAGCTCCTTCAGGGAATCCGTCAGATGGGTTGCTGCCTGTAATCCCCCCGGCCCGGTATGATTCACTGTCTCACCGTAAATGCATCTGGCATTCAAATAGGTTCCCGTACACAGAATCACTGCCTTACAAGGATACACAGCTCCCGAATAAGTCATAACACCGGTAACCTTATGATCCTCTGTAATTATCTTCACAACCTCCGCCTGTTTTAAAGTCAGATGTGGTGTGTTTTCCAGCACTCTGCGCATGGAATTCGAATATTCCTGCTTATCCGCCTGCGCACGCAGGGAGTGAACCGCCGGTCCCTTGGATACATTGAGCATCTTAGACTGAATATAGGTTTTATCAATATTCTTGCCCATCTCACCCCCCAGGGCATCAATTTCTCTCACCAAATGCCCTTTCGAGGTCCCCCCGATATTAGGATTACAAGGCATTAACGCAATGCTGTCCGTGCTGATTGTAAATAAAATTGTATTTAAAGATAATCTTGCCGCAGCCAATGCCGCCTCACAGCCCGCATGGCCGGCGCCTACTACTGCTACGTCATAGCTTTCGTATACGTATGACATATTCCTTCCATTCCCTTCTTAGTAAAACATAAAAATTAAAATTCAAGCTGCCGCCTTTTACCGGCATCCGATTATTTACCCATACAAAATTCCTTGAATATCATATTAACCAGATCTTCCTCAACATTTTCACCTATAATTCTGCCTAAAACCTCATAAGCCGCCATGAGATCAATGGAGTAAAAATCCTCCGGCATCCCTGCCTCCACACTCTGAACCACCTGTTCTAAACTCTCCAGCGCCTGGAGAAAGGCTTCCCTGTGCCTCTCATTGGTAATATAAATATCCTCATTAAAGGACAATTCGCCGCCAAAAAACATATCCTTAATGGTTTTTTCAAACTCCTCTAATCCGGTAGATTCCTTAACGGAGATACTAACCACCGGGTGAGTCGTTCTGTTTTGAATCTCCTCCATGGAAATCTTCTGCTCCAGATCTGATTTATTTAGCAGAAGAATGGCCTTCTTATCCTGAATCAGATTTAAAATAGCTTCATCATTTTCATCCAGGGCAGTGGAGGAATCCAGAACATACAGGATAAGATCCGATTCGGAAGCCATCCTGACAGCCTTCTCCACTCCGATCCGCTCAATGACATCCTTTGTCTCCCGGATGCCTGCCGTATCAATGACATTTAACATAATACCATTAAAATAAATCATTTCCTCCAGGGTATCCCTGGTGGTTCCGGCAATATCTGTTACTATGGCCCGTTCTTCCCCCACCAGGGTATTTAACAGGCTTGATTTTCCTGCATTGGGTTTTCCGATAATAACCGTTCGTATTCCTTCCTTAATCAGCTTGCCATTCCCTGCTTCCTTCAGCAGAAGCTCAATCTTTTTACACTCATAATCCAGATTCTTCATGAGATTCTGATCAAAGCCTTCCAGACTGATATGCTCCGGATCATCCAATGCTGCCTCAATAAAGGCAATATCCCTTAGAATTCTCTCTCTTAATTCTATGATCAGCTGCTTCTCTTTCCCTCTTAACTGATTGAAAGAATTCTTCAAGGCCAGCTCGTTCCTGGCAGAGATAATATCAGACACTGCCTCCGCCTGGGATAAATCAATTCTTCCGTTTAAGAAGGCCCGCTTTGTGAATTCCCCCGGCTCCGCGATCCTGGCTCCGTATTTTAATACTGTCTTAAGAATCCTACGGGTAACCACAATTCCGCCATGACAATTGATCTCCACCGTATTCTCTCTGGTATAGGTGGCAGGAGCACGCATGATTGCAACCATCACTTCGTCCACCGGCTCTTCCCCGTCATAGATATAGCCGTAATGAATCGTATGACTCTTTTCTTCGGACAATTTCTTATGTCCGGATTTCGGTTTATAAATACGATCTATAATATGAAAGGCCGTATCTCCGCTAACCCTTACAATACTAATGCCCGCATTGCTCAAACCGGTAGCAATAGCTGCAATCGTATCCGTTCTCATAGACTCTTCCCCTCCTGCCACGAATAAAAAGGTGCCTTAAAGTATGCTTCCCTTCAAGACACCCATTTTCAACATACAAAGTAGCTTATCCTTCTTCCTTTGCCGCTGCCTCTTTTTTACTTTCCTTGTATTTCTCGTAATCCTTCTTGTAATCTGTGCTGTAATTCTTATTATAACCGCTCTTGCTGGTATTATAGGGCTTATTATAGCTCTTATTGGTAACTCCCTTGTAATAATCATCCTTACGATAATTTCCGGATGATTTTGCCGGCTTCTGTTCACGATAGGATTTCTTCACATTAATGACTACTTTACGATAAGGTTCTTCCCCCTCGGAGTAAGTCTCCACATATTTATCATTTTGCAAGGCAGAATGAATAATCCTTCTCTCATAGGGATTCATAGGCTCAAGAGAAACCGGCTTTCTGGTTCTCTTTACCTTATATGCAATATTCTTTGCAAGATTCTCCAGGGTTTCTTTTCTTCTGGCCCTGTAATTCTCCGTATCCAGTTTAACCTTAATATAATTTTCGCTGTTCTTATTCACTACCAGGCTTACCAGATACTGAAGAGAATCCAGGGTTTGTCCTCTTTTACCAATTAACACACCCATATCATCGCCGTCAATATTGGCCTCTACCGTAGTATTCTCTTCGTCATAAGTAACCTCAATGGAAGTCTCCATACCCATGGTACGGAACACATCCGTCAAAAATTTCTTTGCAGTTCCCTCGATCGTGGCCTTAACTCTTGCCCGGATTTTTGCCGGCTTTCCGAACATTCCAAGAAAACCGCTTGTTTCCTTCTCAATTACCTCATACTCCATATGATCAATGGTAGTTTCAAGCGCAAGCATGGCATTTGTTAAAGCTTCATCCACTGTTTTACCGGTGATTTCCATCCAATCCATTGCTATTTATCCCCCTTTTCATTCCTATTCTTAAGAAGGTTTGCTATATCCGAGATGCTCTTAGGAGCGGAAGCCGTATTCTGTTCCGCACTGCCGGAAGATTTCTCCTGTCCTTTGTCTGTTTCAGAGGTTTCTGTCTGTTTTTCATTGTCCTGTATGGAGCTTTCAATTGATTTTGTCTGCATTCTGGCCAATCTCTGAATGGATTCCGGCGCATTCGGCGCAGAAGCAGCGGTAGTAATCATTTTTCTTCTCTTTGATGCCTTTGCCACATTCTTTGCAATCAGCTCATCAACATCGACCTTGTCCATATATTTATTTACAAAGAACTGCTGTATAATTGCATATACGCTTGTAGCAATCCAGTAGATACCGATACCGGTAGGCAGGGTGACACAGAAGATACCGGACATCACCGGCATAACTACATTCATGGACTTCATGGCATTAGCCGAGGGATCCGTATTGCCCGGTTTATTCTTGACTTCAATCTGTTTTCCCTGTATAAACTGCAGTACCATAGCAAGAATCGGCACTATAATCCCCGGAAATGCCCAGCCCGGCTTTTCCGCAATATTTAATCCAAGGAAATTATTCACATGCTTGATGTTCTCATAGGAGCTTGCGATTTCAGCCTGTAAGGACGGAAATACATCCTTCAGGGCATCCCACTGGGCCTGCTGGAATTTGGCCAGAACATCAACAATATAATTAATTGTAGAGAGATCATTATTGCCGGCCATTCTTATATTGGTTGCACCGGTAATAATTTCCTTCAATTTCTCCGCATAACCCGCTGTAGCCTGTATTCCCACTGCAACCGTATCATATAAATCCTTTACGGAGGATACATAAGCCGGAATATTATTAATTACCGAATACAGAGCAAACATCACCGGCAGGGTAATCAGCATAGGCAGACATCCGGAAGCCGGGTTAGCGCCGTACTTCTGGTATAAGGCCTGTGATTCCTCCTGCTGTTTTCTTAAAGAAGCCTCATCCTTCTTTCCCTTATACTTCGCCTGTATTTTCTGTAATTCAGGATTCATCCGGGATGAAAGCTTCGTAAATTTCTGCTGTTTAATTGTTAAAGGAAGCATTAAAGTTCTTACAATAAACGTAAAAAATATAATGGATAACGCAATATTCTGAATGCCGAATAAATGAAAAAATTCATAAATTGCATTCATGATCCAGCCCAGCACCGTCGAAATCGGACCCAGCAGTCCGCCGCTTGCCGTCAATAATGTAACCACCAATTATTTTTCCTCCTTAGAGCTGCTGTCCTGCCGACAGCAATGATTATGGTACCGGGTCATACCCTCCCCTATGAAAGGGATGACAACGCAATACCCGTCTTACCGCCAGGTATGTTCCCTTGAAAACTCCATACTTTTCCAATGCTTCAATTGCATATAAAGAGCAGGTAGGTGTATAGATACAACTGGGCGTTCTCTTAAGAGGCGATATATATTTTCGATAAAGCTTAATTACAAAAATAAATAAATTCTTAAATTTGATCCCTTTGTTCACTTCTATACCCCTACAGCCATACTTCTCTATATTTGATCAGATAGTACCGAATGATTTCCAATTTTATGGAGTTTCCTTAAATGTAACAATGCGCTTTCAATCTCACTATAGCTTCTGTCTCTCGCACCCTCTCTGGCTACAACGACAATGTCCAATCCTCTCAAAAAGCTATCCTCCGACAGTCGATAGCTTTCTCTGATCAATCTTGTTATTCTATGCCGAACAACACTATTACCAACTTTTTTACTCACCGATATTCCAATTCGATTATAATCCGTATCATTGCTTTTGACATACATAATCAGATATTTGTTTGCATATGATTTCCCGGTACTGTATATTTCTCTAAAATCTCCATTGCTTTTAATTGAATCCGAAAATTTCATCCTAGATTACCTTCAAAATATAAATTCCCTCTAAATAGAAGAAAAGGTCACAAAATTGCGACCTATGCAGACAACTGCTTTCTTCCCTTTGCTCTTCTGGCAGATAATACCTTTCTGCCTCCAGCAGTAGCCATTCTTGCTCTAAATCCGTGAACCCTTGCGTGGGATCTCTTCTTCGGTTGGAATGTCATCTTCATTGGCTGCACCTCCTTCTTACCTGTACCATCGCTCTACCTTGAGACACTTATGACATTTTGGAATATCACGTCTATTATATGCGCAATCAATCGCTTCGTCAAGTAAATATTTTGCTTTCCCCTGTTTTATAACCCTTATTTCAATCTGTTTCTTCTTATTTTATATATGAGTTAATGAAAATTGTGGATAATCTGAATAGATTCGTGGATAAAACAAATATATTTTTTAATTTTTTTTGCTGATTCCTTGATTCTATGCACATTCTCAACCTGTTACTAATGTTAAATCAATTATCCACCCTTCCACATTTAATGAAACATAGACTATTACAAATAGAATGCATAAAAATAAAGAAAGGCATATTAACCATTGAAAATTTAACTAAATTGTTATAATATATACTTATGTGAGTATTGATGGAGGCTGTAATGAAGAATTTAATTCAGTCCAAATGGGACGACATTTTAATGTATTTAAGATCAGAGTACGGTATTACGGATGTTTCCTATAATACCTGGCTGAAACCTCTTATGGTATATGATGTAACGGATCATGTTATTACGATTCTGATTAATGATGAACGGATTGGGCCTCCCAGCATTCATGTCATTCGTAATAAGTATGAGTTACTGCTAAAGGTCTCCATCGAAGAAGTATTGAATGAACCCTATGATCTGCAGTTTGTCCTCCAGAGCCAGATCGATTCCATAGAGAAGGCTCCGGAACCTGCACCGGTGAAGAAGAAAAGCAGTGATACCGTATTACTGAATGCCAAATATACCTTTGATACCTTCGTAGTCGGCGGAAATAACGAATTTGCAAGAGCCGCGGCCTTGGCCGTAGCAGAGAATCCGGGTGAAATATATAACCCGCTTTTTATTTATGGCGGAGTAGGACTGGGCAAGACTCACCTGATGCATTCCATTGCCCATTTCATACTGGATCAGAATCCTGGTACCAAGGTACTTTATGTCACCAGTGAGAAGTTCACCAACGAGCTGATTGAAGCAATTCGTAATAATACCACCAACCAATTCCGGGACAAATACCGTTCCATAGATGCTCTTTTAATCGACGACATTCAGTTTATTATAGGTAAGGAGAGAACCCAGGAGGAATTTTTCCATACCTTTAATACCCTTCATGAGGCTAAGAAACAGATCATCATCTCCAGTGACCGCCCTCCCAAGGAAATTCTTACTTTGGAGGACAGGCTTCGTTCCCGTTTTGAACATGGTCTGCTGGCAGACATCCAGCCTCCGGACTATGAGACCAGAATGGCTATTTTACGCAAGAAGGAGGAGATGGAGGGCTTAACCATAGAAGAAGATGTTCTCAGCTATATTGCTACCAACATCAAATCCAACATCCGTGAGCTGGAGGGAGCATTGACCAAGATTGTTGCCTTCTCCAAGCTGAAGAAGAAGGTAATGACCCCTCTCTTTGCAGAGGAAGCGCTGAAGGACATTATCTCCCCTAATGAAAAGAAGATCGTTACCGTTGATTTTATCGTCGAGGTAGTGGCAGAGCATTATAATCTGACCCCTTCCGAAATCTACTCCAAGGATAAGAGCAGGAATATATCCTACCCGAGACAGATTGTTATGTATCTATGCAGACGTCTTACGGGGCTGTCCGTAACAGAGATCGGTAAGAATCTGGGTAACCGGGATCATTCCACAGTGCTCCATGGCTTTGAAAAGATATTGGCAGATATTGATAGGGATGCTTCCCTGCATAATACCATCGACGTATTAATTAAGAAAATAAATCCGGAATAAAGCAGTGTAAATCAGGTTAATAATTTGTTGATAGCGTGTTGATGGCATGTGATTCATAATTTTTACATTTATTTTATCCCGCTATTCATACCTTTGTCCACATAGGAAAGGCCTGGAATCCCGCCTCTTTATCAAGACCGGAACCCATTGATTCTTAAGGGCGGAAAGCAGATATTAACAATTTCACAGCTATTAATAATATGACTACTAAGAATCTTTTATATATTTCTATAAACGCGTGCGAAGGGAGATTATACACAGATGAAAATCCAATGTCAGAAAGCGGACCTTTTAAATGGTGTTAATATTGTATTAAAGGCTGTACCTGTCAAATCAACCATGCCCATATTGGAATGTCTGATTATAGAAGCAGGGAATGATTACATCAAATTAATTGCGAATGATATGGAACTCGGTATTGAGACTTTAGTAAAAGGGAGGGTCATAGAAACAGGAACAGTGGCCCTAAACGCTAAGATATTCTCAGAGATTGTCCGCAGGCTTCCGGAAAATGAAATAAGCATCGCTACCGATGAGAATTATATAACGGAGATTATCTGTGAGAAGGCAAAGTTCTCCATCTCAGGAAGATCGGCAGAAGAGTTCCCGGGACTTCCTAAGATAGAAAAGGAGAATCCGGTAACATTGTCCCAGTTTACATTAAAGGAAATTATCCGTCAGACAGTTTTCTCTATTTCAGATAATGAAAGTAACAAGATAATGACCGGTGAATTGTTCGAGATCAAGGAGAATGAACTTCGGGTCATCTCTCTGGACGGTCATAGAATCTCCATTCGTAAGATATTTATGAAGGATTCCTATGAGAACAGGAAGGTTATTGTACCTGGCAAGACCTTGAATGAGATCAGTAAAATTTTATCCGGGGAAGTCTCCTCCATGGTCAATATATTTTTTACGGAAAAGCATGCCCTGTTTGAATTTGATGATACTCTGGTATTAACCAGACTGATTGAAGGGGAATATTACCGTATCGACCAGATGCTTTCCAGTGATTATGAGACAAAGGTTACCATCAATAAGAAGGAATTTCAAAGCTGTATAGAAAGAGCTTCCCTTTTGATCAGGGAGACAGATAAGAAGCCTATTATCCTTGATATCCGTGACAATAATTTTGAGCTGAAGATCAATACCGCCATTGGTTCCATGAATGAAGACATTGATATTACACTGGAAGGTAAGGATGTGGTAATTGGTTTTAATCCAAAGTTCTTGCTGGATGCGCTGCGTGTTATTGACGATGAGACAGTTGACCTTTATTTAATTAATGCGAAGGCGCCCTGCTTTATCCGCGATAAAGACCAGTCATATATCTATTTAATTCTGCCCGTTAATATTAATGTACCGGTATAGAAAGGCATGGTTGTCATAATGCATCAGATTAAATTAAGAGAAGAATTTATTAAGCTGGGCCAGGCTCTGAAAGCAGCCGGCCTGGTGGATTCCGGCGTGGAGGCAAAGGAAGAGATTCTGGACGGTAAAGTCAAGGTGAACGGTGTTGTGGAGCTGCAGCGCGGAAAGAAGCTTCACGGCGGAGATATGGTAGAGTATAACAGAGAACAGATACAGATTATAGAGTGAGAAGGAAATACTGGTGCATCTATGATTATTAAATCCCTGGAACTCAAAGATTATCGGAATTATCGTGATCTTAACATGCAGTTTCATAACGGTACCAATATTTTATACGGAGAAAACGCCCAAGGAAAGACAAATATTCTTGAGGCGATTTATCTGTGTGGAACAACAAAATCCCATCGCGGCAGCAAGGATAAGGAAATTATAAGATTCCAGCAGGAAGAAGCCCATGTCCGGATTATCCTTGAGAAAAATCAGATCCCTCACCGGATCGATTTACATTTAAAGAGGAATAAGGCGAAGGGAGTTGCCATTGACGGGCTTCCCATTAAGAGACAAGGTGAATTATTCGGAATGCTGAACCTTGTGTTTTTTTCGCCGGAGGATTTGTATATCATTAAGAACGGTCCTGCGGAGAGAAGAAGATTTCTGGATTTGGAGCTTTGCCAGTTGGATAAGATTTATCTCAGTCATTTGACGAATTATAATAAAGTTCTGGTGCAAAGGAATAATTTATTAAAACAAATCAGTAATAACAGGAATTTATTGGATACACTATATTTATGGGATCAGAAATTAATAGAATACGGCCGGAAGATAATTGAGACAAGAGAAGATTTTATTCTCCGGCTAAATCAATTGGTGGGGGATATACATAGGAGACTTACCGGAGGAAAAGAAGAACTGGTTCTGGCCTACGAGCCCAATGTCCGGGCAGCCGATTTTGAAGATAAATTGAAGACCTACAGGGAAAAGGATTTATATTTAAAGATGACTCATGTAGGTCCTCACAGGGATGACCTGTGCTTTTTGCTGGGAACAGTGGATATACGAAGATATGGCTCCCAGGGGCAGCAAAGAACCGCCGCGCTGTCCTGCAAGCTGGCTGAAATCCAGCTGGTGAAGTCCGCAATCCGGGAAAATCCTATTTTACTTCTGGATGATGTCTTATCCGAGCTTGACCGGCAGCGGCAGACTCATCTGTTAAACAGCATCGGAGATATACAGACCATGATCACCTGTACCGGATTGGAGGAATTTATCAACCGCCAATTTCAGTATAATAAGATTTTTCATGTGGCAGATGCAGAGGTTACGTGTGAGAATTAATGCAATATAGATTATTAGTACGGAGGTGAAGTCCTCCAACAAACTGGAGGAAAAATCATGAGTAATGAATACGGCGCAGATCAGATTCAAATATTGGAAGGGCTTGAGGCAGTAAGAAAGCGGCCGGGAATGTATATCGGCTCCACTTCCTCCAAGGGCTTGCACCACCTGGTTTATGAAATTGTAGATAATGCAGTGGATGAGGCTCTTGCCGGATACTGTGATACCATTGACGTATCCATCAATGAGGATAATTCCATAACGGTAATTGATAACGGCAGAGGTATTCCTGTAGGAATCAATCATAAAAAGGGAATTTCCTCCGTAGAGGTTGTATTTACCATCCTTCATGCCGGAGGCAAATTCGGCGGAGGAGGATACAAGGTATCCGGCGGTCTTCATGGAGTAGGAGCTTCCGTGGTGAACGCACTTTCCGAGTGGCTGACAGTGGAAATCTGTGTGGACGGGAAGAAGTATCAGCAGAGATATGAAAGAGGCAAGGCCTGCGGGCGCTTGGAAGAGGTTGGAGAGACAGATTGCAGAGGAACTACGGTGTCCTTCTTACCGGATAGAGAGATATTTGAGGAAACCGTCTATGATTATGAGATTCTAAAGCAGCGGCTGAGGGAAATGGCATTTCTGACCAAAGATATCAAGATCATTCTTCGGGATAAGCGGGAAGGGGAGGAAAAGGAAAGAGAATTCCACTATGCCGGCGGTATTAAGGAATATGTGGAATATCTGAACCGTCATAAGGATCCTCTCTACCCGGAGATTATTTATTGCGAAGGCACGAAGGATAATGTCTATGTGGAGGTTGCCCTTCAGCATAACAGCAGCTTTACAGAGGGCTGCTACAGCTTTGTTAATAATATTACAACTCCCGAGGGAGGCACGCATCTGGCAGGCTTTAAGAATGCCATTACAAAGACCTTTAACGATTACGCCAGATCCATGAAATTTCTTAAGGACAGTGAGCAGAATCTTACGGGAGAGGATATCAGGGAAGGTCTGACAGCGATTATCAGTATTAAGATTTCAGATCCCCAGTTTGAAGGACAGACCAAGCAGAAGCTGGGTAATTCAGAAGCCAGGGGAGCTGTGGACAGTATAGTCAGCGAGCAGCTGACCTATTTCCTGGAGCAGAATCCGCAGGTGGCAAAGACGATTGTTGAGAAGGCCGTTCTTGCCCAGAGGGCCAGGGATGCTGCAAGAAAAGCCAGGGATCTCACCAGAAGAAAGACGGCGCTGGAGGGAATGAGCCTTCCCGGTAAGCTGGCAGATTGTTCGGAAAAGGATCCTTCCAAATGTGAGATCTATATCGTAGAGGGTGATTCCGCAGGCGGATCGGCGAAGACAGCACGTACCAGAGCGACTCAGGCGATTTTACCTTTGAGGGGAAAGATTCTCAATGTGGAGAAATCAAGGCTTGACAAGATTCTGATGAACAATGAAATCAAAGCAATGATTACAGCTTTTGGCACAGGCATTTCCGATGATTTTGATATCAGCAGGCTTCGTTATCATAAGATTATTATTATGACGGATGCAGATGTGGACGGTGCCCATATCAGTACCCTATTGCTGACCTTCCTCTATCGTTTTATGCCGGAGCTGATCAGGCAGGGTTATGTATATCTGGCGCAGCCGCCCCTTTATAAGGTGGAGAAGAATAAGATGGTGCGCTATGCCTACAGTGATGAAGAGCTGAATCAGATACTTATGGAAGTGGGAAGGGATTCCAATAATAAGATTCAACGTTATAAAGGTCTTGGAGAGATGGATGCAGAGCAGCTATGGGAGACCACCATGGACCCTGAGAGAAGAATCCTGCTTCGTGTTATGATGGATGAGGAGAATTCATCAGAAATCGATATCACCTTTACAACTCTCATGGGAGATAAGGTAGAGCCCAGAAGGGAATTTATCGAGGCGAATGCAAAGTATGCAAAGAATCTTGATATATAAACTGCCAAGCAATTAATGGAGGAATAACAATGGATGAGAATATCTTCGACAAGGTGCATGATGTGGATCTGAAGAAGACGATGGAGAACTCTTATATTGAGTACGCCATGTCAGTAATTGCAGCGCGCGCCCTGCCCGATGTAAGGGATGGTTTAAAGCCGGTACAGAGAAGAATTTTATATGCAATGATTGAATTGAATAATGGCCCCGACAAGCCTCACCGAAAATGCGCTCGTATTGTCGGTGATACCATGGGTAAATACCACCCTCATGGAGACAGTTCAATTTATGAGGCAATGGTAAAATTGGCACAGGATTTCTCAACCAGATATCCCCTGGTTGACGGTCATGGCAATTTCGGGTCCGTGGACGGTGACGGTGCGGCGGCAATGCGTTATACCGAGGCCCGTCTAAGTAAGATTTCCATGGAGATGCTGTCTGACATCAACAAGGATACGGTGGACTTTTCTCCTAACTTTGATGAGACGGAGAAGGAGCCCCTGGTGCTTCCCTCCAGATATCCAAATCTTTTGGTCAATGGAACTTCCGGTATTGCGGTAGGTATGGCGACTAATATTCCGCCTCATAACCTCCGGGAAGTAATCAATGGTGTTCTGAAAATTATTGATAACCAGATTGAAGAGGATCGGGAAACTGAAATAGAGGAATTGCTGCAGATTATTAAGGGACCCGATTTCCCCACGGGAGCGGAGATTCTTGGCACAGCGGGAATTCAGGAGGCTTACCGGACCGGAAGAGGTAAGGTAAGGGTCCGTGCGGTGACTGAGATTGAAGCCATGCAAAATGGCAAGAATCGGATTCTTGTAACTGAGCTTCCTTACATGGTGAATAAAGCCCGCTTAATCGAGAAGATTGCCGAGCTGGTGAAGGAGAAGAAGATTGACGGTATCACAGAGCTCCGGGATGAATCAGACCGTACCGGTATGAGGATTGTAATTGAGCTGCGCCGGGATGTGAATGCCAATGTGCTCTTGAATCAGCTGTATAAACATACCCAGCTCCAGGATACCTTTGGTGTTATTATGCTGGCGCTGGTGAACAATGAGCCCAGAATCCTCAACCTGCATCAGATGCTGACTTATTATCTGAATCATCAGAAGGAAGTTGTTACAAGAAGGACCATCTATGATCTGAATAAGGCAGAGGAACGTGCCCATATCTTACAGGGTCTGCTCATTGCCCTTGATAATATTGATGAAGTAATCCGCATTATCCGGGGCTCCGCCAATGGCAATGCTGCAAAGGAGAAGTTAATCGAGCGCTTTGCTCTGACGGATGTCCAGGCCCAAGCCATTATCGATATGAGACTCCGTGCGCTGACCGGTCTGGAAAGAGAGAGGCTGGAGGCCGAATTTGCCGAGCTTATGAATAAGATAGCGGAATATAAGGCAATTCTTGCGGATGAAAAGCTGCTCCTTGGCGTAATCAAGGAGGAGATTACTCTTATCCGTGACAAATACGGAGATGAAAGAAGGACAAAAATAGGCTTTGATGAATTTGATATCTCCATGGAGGATCTGATTCCTAATGAAAATACTGTAATTGCCATGACGAAGCTGGGTTATATCAAACGTATGACTATTGATAATTTCAAGAGCCAGCATCGGGGCGGCAAGGGAATTAAGGGAATGCAGACCATTGAGGAGGATTTTATCGAAGATCTTCTGATGACCACGAACCATCATTATATCATGTTCTTTACCAATAAGGGCAGGGTATACCGGCTGAAGGCCTATGAGATTCCGGAAGCCAGCCGGACGGCAAGAGGAACGGCGATCGTCAACCTTCTGCAATTGCTTCCGGATGAAAGAATCACGGCAATTATTCCTCTGAAGGAATATAAGAATGACCGTTATCTGTTTATGGCAACAAAGAAGGGAATTGTGAAGAAGACTCCCATCCGGGATTATGAGAATATCAGAAAATCAGGACTGCAGGCCATCAATCTGCGGGAAGATGATGAATTAATTGAGGTAAAGTCAACCAATCATCTGAAGGATATTATTCTAGTGACCAAGAACGGCATGTGTATCCGTTTTAATGAACGGGATGTGCGTCCTACCGGCAGGACATCTATGGGCGTAATCGGTATGACCATGACGGGAGATGATGAAATCATCGGAATGCAGCTTCACACTCAGGGAGAGTATTTGCTCTTTGTATCGGAATACGGCCTGGGCAAGCGGACGTCTATGGATGAATTCACCGTACAGCGCAGAGGCGGCAAGGGTGTAAAATGCTATAAGATCATGGACAGAACCGGTGATGTGATCGGTGTAAAGGCGGTAAATGAAGAAAATGAAGTAATGCTCATCACCAATGAAGGAATCATCATCCGGATCGCAGTGAGTGATATATCAGTGCTGGGAAGAATTACTTCCGGTGTGAAGCTGATGGATATTGACACCGCGAAGAAGATCAAGGTGGCTAATCTGACCAAGGTGAAGGAAGGTACGGATGTAACCACGGAGGATGAGTTGATTAAGAATCTGGAAAAAGAACTGGAAGAAGAGGATCAGGTAGTTGATACCAGTGAATTTGAAAATGAAGATTTTTATGAAGCGGAGGAGGATGTGAATTCAAGTGAGATTATGGATGATGTGTTGAATGAGGATTCTGAGGACAGCCCGGAAGAAGACCCGGAAGACACAGATTCCTTATAGGAGTTGGACACCGGATACCGTATAAGAGGATAGAACCAGCATGAGAAGAATTCATACGGATGTAATTATTCAAAATATAAAAGAGATGTGCATCGAAGCCAACTATCAGTTGGCTTCTGATGTAGAATCAAGGGTGCGCGGCGCTTACGAAGAGGAAGAAAGCCTGCTGGGCCGGCAGATTCTGGAACAATTGGGGGAGAATATTGACATTGCCGCCGCAGATCATATTCCTATTTGCCAGGATACCGGAATGGCAATCGTATTTGTCGCTTTGGGCCAGGGGCTTCAGGTGGAAGGTGAATATCTGGAAGACGCAATTAACGAAGGGATTCGCCAGGGCTATGAGGAAGGCTATCTGCGAAAATCCGTAGTAGGGGATCCTCTGCTCCGAAAAAATACAGGTGATAATACCCCTGGAATCATCCATTATGAGATAGTGCCCGGGGATGGGCTGGAGCTGATTGTCGCACCCAAGGGCTTTGGCAGTGAGAATATGAGCCGGACCTATATGCTTAAGCCCTCGGATGGAATAACAGGAGTTAAGAATGCGGTGATTGATGCCGTAAAGCTTGCGGGCCCCAATGCCTGCCCTCCCGTTGTGGTAGGGGTAGGCATTGGCGGAAGCTTTGAAAAATGCGGGATATTAGCTAAGAAAGCCTTAACAAGAAGCATGGATGAGCCATCTCCTTTGGAGCATATCCGCAGAATGGAAGAAGAGCTGTTAGAAGAGATCAACCGGTTGGGAATCGGGCCGGGAGGTCTTGGGGGAAGAATAACAGCCCTGGGAGTAAATATTGAGACCTATCCGACCCATATTGCCGGGCTGCCGGTAGCAATTAATATCTGCTGTCATGTGAACCGGCATGTAAAGAGAAAATTGCAGTAAAAATTATGGGGAGCGATATGAGATAATTTGCGAAGGTTAGGCGGAAGGATAAAGAGGAAAGACATGGATAAGTATATTAATACACCGCTGACAATACAGAAGGTTGAAGAACTCCAGGCCGGAGATTATGTATATATTACAGGTACTATATATACCGCCAGGGACGCCGCTCATCAGCGGATGTATGATGCCGCCCTTCAGGGAAAGGCAATTCCTCTGGAGGTGAAGGATCAGATTATCTACTACCTGGGACCGACTCCGGAGAGGGAGGGCCAGGTGATTGGCTCAGCCGGTCCCACTACCAGCAGCCGTATGGATAAGTACACCCCGCTGTTGCTGGGTCATGGCCTGAAAGGGATGATCGGTAAAGGAATCCGCAATAAGGAAGTGATAGAATCCATGGTAAAGAATAAAGCCGTTTATTTTGCAGCGGTAGGAGGAGCCGGCGCGCTGCTGTCTAAGAGAATTAAAGCCAGCAAGGTCATAGCCTATGAGGATCTGGGCACGGAAGCAATCCGGGAATTATACGTGGAGAATTTTCCGGTAATCGTCGTAATTGATTGCAAAGGAAATAATTTATACGAAATAGTAATGCAAAATTGTTGACAAAAGCTAAGTCCTTTGATATACTAGGTTTTGCTTCTGTGAGAAATTACGGCGGCAAAATAATAAATAGAACGAATTAAGTTCGGAGCTGGAGAAATACTCAAGAGGCCGAAGAGGCGCCCCTGCTAAGGGTGTAGGTCGGGCAACCGGCGCGAGGGTTCAAATCCCTCTTTCTCCGTTATAGAAATTAATAAAGCACTGTTGTAAAATTATGAAATGATTTTATAACAGTGTTTTATTATACTGAGGGCTGATTGCAAAACGCAATTGGCTTTTTTAAATTGTTGAATTGTGTCGATTTATGGGACACTGGCAATTGAAGCTTTTCCTGTTTTGTGATAGAATAAATAACCATAAGAGACCGAGCCGCCATGCTGCACGAAGAGCAGCATGTACCACGGGAAGGAGATAATTTTGTGGGAAATACGAAGGAAAAGGATAAACAGCTATTCGGAAGAAGTCAAGCTTTGGCACTCATTTTAATTAGCCTTGTGTTTATTGCGTTTATTTATGCTCTTTTTACACGGGAAAAACAAAAGCTGGATGAGGAATTTGAGGGTATCGTTACCGGCAGCCTGAATGTTCATACCCAGCGCAATGCGGCAAAGATCAGCCGAATGATTACGGATGCGAAGCATGCCATGCAGACAGCGGAGAGGATGCTCCGTTGATCTGGCATCGGAGAAAGCATTCGGGAGCGTTTGGACAGAAGAAACGCCGATGCCTTTGACGCTATGACCAATGACCGGGTATACCGGAAGGCTATGACCGTTGATGAAGCAGTTTTGGAAATCAGAAGGAATACAGGCAAACAGTTCGATCCCCGGGCGGCACAGCTTTTTCTGGAAATCATTGCAAGCACCCCTGAACCGGAAGGGGTATAACGGTATTTTTCGAAAAATAGCTTATATCCTCACTTCAAGTATAAAGGAAGGGTTTTGTACCTCCAGGGTATGGGTGTGTTTCCACCGGGTATCGCTGCATCGGCGGAAGACTGCCACACCGCAGCTTCTCTGATTTGCTACAAACAGCCAGTTTCCGCATTGGCTGAAGGTAAAATGTCTTGGCCAGCTGCCGCCGCACCCAAAGCCTCCCAAGGGAAGCAGCTCTCTATTTTGCAGGACCTCGAATATGGCAATCGTTTCTTCGCCCCGGTTGCTTACATAGACGTATTCTCCGGAGGGAGAAAAGGCGATATGCCCGGCGTAGCTTTCACCTGTAAAGTCCGGCGCAAGGGTCGGGTAGCTGCCGCTTATTTCAAGACTGCCGTTCTTTTCGTCCCATGATAGGGCATAGAGGGTGCTGGAAAGCTCACAAAGCGCCAGCATCCAGCTTTGGGTGGGGTGAAAGGCGAGGAGGCGCGGTCCGCTGCCCTGCGGCATTTGGACACACTGAAGTTCTTTTCCCAGCGTTCCGGCCGTAAAATCAGGCCGGTACACTGTTAATGTGCCTTTCCCCAGATCTGCAATGATGACATGCCGCCCGTCGGGTGTGAGGGTAACAGAGTGAACATGGGGCTGCTCCCCGCTGTCTGTCTTGTGGCTGATAAAATCACTGACAAGGAGCGGTTCGCCGTTTTCCCCCAGCTTAATACAGGCCATATCCCCGCTGGTATAATTAGAAGCAAACAGCAAGGGAGCGTTGGGCGGCAGCATGAGATGGCACATGGCTCTGCCTGGAGTCTCAAAATCGTAAAACTTTGTGAGCGCCCCGTTATGATCTGTCTGAAAGACAGAGAGGCTTGCTCCGCTGTCATATTCGTTGGCGGCATAAACCTTACCGCCCTTTTCAGCAAGATAGGACGGACTGATGCAGCCGCCTGTCTGCCCGACAATCTCCAGCCTTGCCGTATGTTCATTAAGCAGGCAATGGTGAATACCGGCTTCATTTTTATCCTGTGTATAACTGCCTATATAAAAAATATTTTGCATAATCCCGCACTCCTTTTCCATATGCTGTAACGTTGCTCCCTTGCTGTTAATTTGAATTTTTGTTTGGTCATACATTTATTATAAATTCATTTGTATAGTCCAAGTCAATAACTGACGAAAATTTAGCATATTGCACAAGATATTAAAAGTTCCTGGATGATGCATATTCTTTTTGTATTCTGAGATACTAAATACGAGAATATTTTGAAAGGAGTTTTCGTATGTCCCAATTAAATCAAATTGAACTGCAGAATCTACGTCACTTAATTGGCTCTCATGATACCGCTCATCAGAAATTGCAGGCTTATGCCGAGCAAGCGACGGATCCTGAAATCAAGCAATTTTTTCAGAATAGCGCCCAGGAAGCGATGAAAACCAAACAACAGTTATTAGGATTTTTGAATTAAAGGAGGAAAGAAGTAATGATACAGGAAAAAATAATGGTCAATGATGTTCTTTCCTCTGTAAAGAGCAGTCTGACATTTTACGCTAACACGATTTCCGAATGTGCGAACCCCGCGCTGCGTTCTACCATTCAGCAAATTCGTAATAGTGATGAAGTATCACAGTATAAGCTGTTCCAGATGGCACAGGCAAAAGGATATTACAAGCCCGCTGTCATGGCAAAGGACGACGAAGTGCAGCAGACGAAATCCCAGCTCACCGGTCAGTAATAAAACCTATAACAGGATCAATCAGGACCGAAAGGTGGAAAAGCCCGACTATACGCCGGGCTTTTTTGTATTATAAATCATTTAGAATCCTATTGACAAAAAGAATTATATTATCATACCCTATAAATAAAAAAGCCGTGATTATCTGTACGCTAAAACTCGGATGTGTCAAGTAATATTTTGTTATTCTGGAGTTGGAAAGGAGGACGTGGCAATGCAGTGGATTGACAGGATCTAACTTTTACGCTTATGATCACGGGGTAAATGAAATGCATTACATGGTTTTTGAAAAAAGAGCGTTCAATGTCCTTGGTATTCGCAGGATAACGCCGCAGAGCGGCGGCACATGGGGCATCGTAAAGGCAGAGGGAGTGGCAAAACGGCTGCAGGAAATCAGCAGAAATCCTTGCAACCTTGGGCTGTGCTTCGGATTTGATAAGGATGGTAACAACGATTATATCCTGGATTCCCGGCAACACGTAACGATTTATCTGTATCAGAAATCGCTGAAACCATTGAAAATAATGCATTTACTGCATTTTCCGCAAAATAATGATTGCTTTTTGCCTCGTCATGTGATATAA